>JBEKHB010000005.1:0-100481 GCA_050012495.1 Syntrophorhabdales bacterium | reverse complement strand
TTCACCACGGCATCGGTGATGTTCGCCACGAGCTTCCTCTTCTGATCTACCGTTCTTCCCTTGATGAGGTGCACCTGAATGATTGGCATAAAGCCTCCTTCCCGTATCGAAATACTTTTACAGTCTATATTACCATAAACCCTTCTTTCCCATATAGGATTACCTTGTGCAGGGCAAACGCATTTGGGAATCCCAATTTAGACTGGAGCGTATGGCGCCCTTCCTGAGCACATATGCGCAAGCGACCGCGAACCAGCGTAGGCGGACAAGAGCGTTCGCGAAGCGATGCTGCCGAACGCCGGGTACCCGCGACATCCCACCTGTGTGTGATAGATACTACACGGCTTCCGCGGTGGGCCGCTCAAGTTCTCACCGTCCGGCAGCAAGCGAAGGGACGCCGTACGATGGTTGGGAGCGGAGCGCTTTGCGTGCGAGGGAACGGGTGTCATACGCTCCGGCGGGTAGAGACTTTCCAAATGCGTTTGCCCTGTCACCTTGTGTTGGCGTGTCTGTAGGTTCCAGTTATTCACGATGGGGAGAGCCATGGGGGGCAATTACGCCTGCAACTCGCAGTCCACGGTCTCCCGACTGAAATCCTGTTCATGCGGCCACATAATGCCTCCAAAGGCGGCCCTGACAGAGCGGAAATATGCCGGCTCCTTTAATTCTTTGAATACGCCATTGTCAATATACGGAGAGACATCAAAGACACCTTTTCTGCCGCCTGATAGTTCGATTTTGAGTTTATAGTCACCCATGGGTTCTACAGATATCACTTTTACCATTGCTCCACCTCATTTCAGAGGTTCGATCTTGAAAGGCTATGGAGATTTTTGACATATATCCCTCCAGGGGAACCCCTACTGACCTTGCTTCCCAACGTTCCGAAACTCCCTGTCCTTCGCTCTTCTCTGCCACAACGCTCCGAGAGACTTGTGGCGCACTTGCCATTTATACTACTGCATGAATCGAAAACGATTCCAAGTGAAGAATTCAGAAACAAACGCTCGACAGCTCCCCATCCGGGGCACCCGCGCCGAAGCGTGGGTCGTGTCATTTTTTCAGAAAGATGCTTTGTCAGTCCTGGTTGTCACCTCTCCTTGTCATCCCTGGTTGTCCCCCCTCCTTGTCACTTTGACAGGATAGCCGGAAACTGAGAGAATCTTATGAGACCGGGAGTCATTTTGAGAGGCCCTAAAGAGATGACACGGCCCGGCCCGTTTGAGCCGGTTTTCAGAGATCCCAGAGGCCGCGTCGCTCTTTGACAATTGAGCCGCGATAACAGTCCGGAGGGCGGTGCTGCTCCCCTGTCCGGACCGGCCACTCCAGCGTCCACTAACTGCCTGGCACCCCGCGGGCGGTCGTGCTCGTTCATTCAACATTAATAATTTGTAATTCAACTCAACACTCCCCCCCCCCTAAAACCGTGCACTTTCGTGCACAATCGTGCACACCCCTTCGGAAAGGCTTGTGAGAGAAGGGACTCCTAAAGAGGGGTGCCGAGGCGGTCGGTGAAAAATGCGTGCACAAGAGGGTAAAAAGAGGGTAAAACGCAGTAAACAATGCCAAAAAACGACCGTTTTTGCGCTTGACGCACCGCGTTCTTCACTCCTTTCACTTCCCGAAAGTAACGCCTGAAAGAGAGAATCCGCGCCGAAGGCCCGGTCGCGAGCGTTGAATATGGTGGAGTCTGGAGGGTAGAGATTGTGGAAAAACTAGAGGACAGAGGACAACTTTTACCGGAATAGGCACGCTCCCGCATACAGGCTGTTATGTGCGTGGTACGACCAGAAAACCTTCTTTTGACGCTGCTTCGCAAAGATTATCGTCAAAACAGACAAATTCGAGTCCTGCCGTTGCTTCCTTGGACCATACCAGGGCAGCAGCCAGTTGAAACGCATCGGCGGCTCTCAGCGCATGGACCGAAAGGAGGCGTTCAGCCCTTTGACGAACAAAATCGGTTGGCAGTACTTCGGCCCATGCACCGGACAGTACCGAGAGGATATTTTGAACCTGCGTCTCTTCTGCTGCTTTGATGTTTCCCTCTCTCATCCTCCGATGCAGTGCAGAGAGGCATTCCGTCCGGCTGGCCCACCACACAACCATTTCGGAATCTGCTTTCAGCAATTCCCGCATTATCTCTGATGCTGATTCATCTACAAGAAGTGGCACGATCGCGGAAGAGTCCCAGAATTTCATCTGTCTCGTGATGATCTCTCGTCGAGAAGTGTCTTTCTGACGGACCCCTTTAAATCGCGAGGACGGGGTATATCAAAGAAATCGGCGGGAAGTTTGTGAAAAGGCATTCTGACCAAACCTTCCCTTACCAACCCTGCCAAGGATGTCTCCATGCCTTCATTTTTGGGTACAGGAGTCAGCCGCGCCACTGTTTTACCGTGATCAGTGATAAGCACCTCTGCGCCGGCCTTGACCTGATCAAGATATTTACTTAAATGTGCTTTTAACTCCGATACGGGTGCTGTTTTCATGGCCACCTCTATTATGACTAGTATAGTCAGATAAAACTGGCCTGTCAATGTTATTTGATGATGGTGAGATAGATAGGGCATGCATAAGGAAGCCCGTTGCGTTAAACTCGTCGCCCATCACTCGTCTTTATTACGGACCCTGGAGCCGGCAGTTTTCAATGATCTGATAAACCAATCGAAGATAATCTGGGGCAGTCTCCCGGGGCTGATATTGCCCTTAGGATTATACCAGGCAAAAATCCAATTGCACATAGCGAGGAGACTGAACGTGAGAACCGTCAAGGTGTCTTTGTCAACCGTGGGCCCTATGTATGAGGAGAGAGTCCCGGCAATGGCATCGTAGTATTTTTTTTCTTTGGACTTAATCTCCTTAAGTCTGGGTGATGGCAGGTTATGGGCCTCGTTGAGAATCGTTTTTGCCATATACATATGTTCGCTGTAAGTCTTTACATGTGTGAAGATAATAAGCCGCAGCCTCTCTTCAGGATCCTCTGCCTTTTCCAGGTCCTGCTGCATATTGTGCAGTACGAAATCCATAAAAGTGGACGAAATAAAGTAGAGGATGTCACACTTGCTTCCGAAATAGTGGTACATTCCGCCTTTGCTGATTTTCGCCGCCGCCGCGATATCCTCCATACTTGTCTCAACATAGCCCTTCGCGCTGAAGAATTTGGCGGCCGCCGCGGCAATCGCCAGCACCTTCTTCTCCGATTTCTGCTTCTCGGTAAGTGCTCGTTTTTTTGTCCCTTTTATCATCCCATGACGCCAACCGGCTGGATCAATCTAACCGTCGCCCCCCTTGATGTCAAGAAAAAACGGGCTGCTGCCCAAATCGAAATAGCAAGGCACAGAGTGCCGAGGGGAAAGAAGACCGGTTGCGCTAAACTCCTCGCCGGCCGCTCATCACTCACGTTTCCCCCGCAGCATTGATGCCGGCGATCCGGCCGAAGACGATGCAGTCCGGAATTGCATTTCCACCGAGCCGGTTGGCTCCCTGCACACCGCCACACACTTCACCGGCGGCGTAGAGGCGGGGTATGGGATTACCCCAGATGTCGATTACCCGGGCCTTTGCATCGATTCTGAGGCCGCCCATGCAATAGTGAATGGCGGGCCATTGGGCGATGGCATAGAATGGCCCTTCTCGCAGGGGCACCATGTTTTTTGTCATCGGCTTGCTGAAATCAGGGTCTTTCCCCTCTTCAATATACGAGTTATGCGCGAGTACCGACTCCTGGAGGCTGGCGGCGGGGATGCTCAACTTTTCGGCCAGCTCGCCGATCGTATCCCCTTCGATGAACCTTCCCCGGGCAATACCTTTTTCGATCTCTTCCTCGCTGACCGCCAGCTTATCGAATATGTGCCGGTTCAGGATCGCATAGGTCGGTTTTCGACCTGATGCTATCTGGGCATTGGAAACCACATCGCGACGCTCCAGCTCGTTGACGAACCTTTTGCCGTGCCTGTTGACGTAGAACAACCCGAAGCCGGCTCCGGAGTATGGATGAATGGCAAAAGAGTCTATCACGCCCTTCTCCGGCTCAGCACACGGGTAAAGCTGGATGAACTCAAGATGAAGGGTGTCGGCGCCGACCGACTGCGCGTACCGGATCATCTCACCGGTCGCTCCCGGCTGGTTTGTGCAATTATACTCGGGGACCAGGCTGGGGTTAAAGGCCATGCGCATCTCCACATCCCTGCTGAACCCTCCGGAGGCCAGGATCAGAGCACGGCTGACAATAATCTGCGTCGTTTTCCCTCCGGCGGTTGTTTCGATCCCCGCTACAGGACCGTCTGCGTCCTTCCTCCAGATCCACGTCACCCGCGTATTCAATCGAATTTTTGCGCCCCGGCTTTGAGCAAGCCTCTTCAACGGCTCTGTAAATCTGCGGCCGGCACCCATGTCTGCCTGATAGCTTCGATGCGCTGAATGGCCTCCGACGCGGGGTAGGGTCTCCCTGAACGCGGCCCCGTTGTCGATGAGCAGATTCAGTCCGTCAGGGGCCCCTTTTACCATGACTTCCACCAGCTCGGGTATATTGAAATAATCCCCACCCTTGAGCGTATCCGCCTTGTGGCGTTCCCAACTGTCTTCACCGAGATTAAGCTTTTCCCTGAGGTGGAGTTTGCTATCCCACGAGCAATAGCCTCCTCCGGAAATGAGGGAATTGCCTCCATACCTCCGCATCTTTTCCAGAATAACAACCCCGGCGCCCGCTCCCGCGGCCTCTGCCGCCGCCGCCAGACCGGCAAAGCCGGAACCCACGATCACGACGTCTATCTCCTCGTCCCATGTGGTCGGCAGTTTTCGCGTCATCGTCAAAATACCACTCCTTATTCCGAGAGGAGCAAAGGGATCAGGCTCCGTACATCGCTCATCGCTTCCAATTGATCCGCGGCCCGGATGACGCCATCCACCTTTTCTTCAGGAAGATGCTTTGCAGCGAACTCTATGCAATCCCTGAAACGCTGTCTGTGCTCCTCTTCTGACAGAGGTTTTTCCGGGAAACCGGGAACGAAATCCATACTCTTCACGTACTCCTTTCCGCTTTTCGTCAGGACCCGCATGTCCAGGGGCGTATGTCCCCGCCGCTCCAGTGTGGGATCGGAACGCACCTCGACCTTTTCCGCGAGCTTCAGGACCTCCGGGTCCCTGATTGAGGCTTCTTCAAAATGGGCCAGCTTTGATGCCCTCCGGATCAGGGCGTTGGCCACACAGTAACGGATACTGAACTGTGCGTTGACTTTGGGGTTGCTGCCGACCTGAAAAGCATGGCCTACCAATTTGTATGTGTAAGGCGGGACGGTGATCTCCACACCCTCAATATCATCTGCCTCAAAGCCTTTTTCCGCCATCAGCCCCAGGATCAGATCCGTACTTCCCTGGGTAAGCCCGCAGCTCGGGTATTTCTTGAACACCAGCTTCCTAAGCTCATATGTCGTACCGAGCCCGGAGAGTATCTTCTCCGGCGATACCCGGTCCCTACCGAACAGGTGGAAATAGCCATAGACGCCTTCGAGGAAGTTTGCCGGTCCCGTAATACCCCGCGCCGCAAGCCTGGCGCACGTCACGCCCGCCTCCGCAACCCACCCTTCTATCACCCTCACAGCGAGAGACCCATCCACATTGGCCTGAAAGCTCGCGCCGCATTTGTTAAAGGCAAGGGCTAAGGCGTTCCAGGTCTCCGTTTCAGAAAGACGGAATATCTTCGCGGCCGCCGCTGTTGAGGCAAAAGGTACGCATACACCCGTTGGATCGAACCCGTCGTATTCAGACTCGCCGAGGTTCAACCTCACCGCCAGCTCGCATCCGGCCGCGACGGCTGCCAGGAAGTCTCTCCCGCTGCACCCTCCCGCCAGCTCCGCCGCGGCCAGCGCAGCCGGTATAACGGCCGAGCCTATATGGGCGCCCGGGGCGAGGGCGTCGCAAAAGTCGAGAGCCCGAGCCATTACACCGTTGACAAAGGCCGCCTGCTGGGCCGGAACCTTACCTCCGTGAACGAGGATGGATGCCTCTGCCTTGCCTCCAAGCTCTTTCGCCAATCGCACGACCGTCTCGCAGCCGTCCGCGGACGCGCCTGCGATTGTCGTTCCAAGGACAGCGAGCACCTGGTTCTTGATCAACTTCATGGCCGTTGGCGGCACATCGCTGAAGGTGGCGCCGCAGACAAATTTCACAACCCTTCGCTCAGTCTCCATTATTCGCCTTCCTTCCGTTTACTAATCGTCTCGATCCGGGCCTCTCATCGAGCTTACCCGATTTAGAGCGAGACCGGCGTCAAATACTTCCTGGCAATTCTCAGGGCCTGAACCGGAAACGCCTCGGCTAACAACCCCACGCCATACAGCATGTAATCCCGGTCTATATACGCTTTCGGGGCTTTGGGCTTCAGGCTCCACGGAGTTTCCGGGCTGAACAGCGCGGATCTAAGAATCCTTTCCGGATGCAAGCCGTACGTGAAGATGCCGCCGGTTCCTACCAGATTTTCCGCTGAGAGCAGGTTTTTCCCGTGCTGGACCATTATTTCGCCGACAACGGAAAATTCTTGTCGAAGCGTTCCGCAATGACGCTGCACGGCCGTTGAAACAGCAGATTCAGCGAGTACTATATCGACATTGAGCCCGATCTCGCTTGAGGGGACGTGTCTCACATTACGGGACAAATATTTGATATGCTGCCCCGCGTCACATTCTTGCCCGTTTATCGATGGGACAAAAGCCCGCAACCTGGACAGAAATGCGTCGGCGCCGATGAGATCATAAATCGTCGGCGCGTTATACCTGATCCCCAGGTCGCCTTCCACCGTCCTTCTTATCCGTAACTCGGGCAGACCTCTGATGACCGTTTGGGGGGTTGCGGGAGAAGAGTCGGCAACGGAATGGATGTTCGTTGTCGCTCCGCCGACCTCGACGACAACCAGACTGCCTATTCCAGGCTCGTTCCCGGCGCCGTCGGCAAGCAATGCCGCCGCCTGCAGCGTTGCCTTCGGCGTCGGCATGATTGGCGCGCCGATGAACGCCTGCGCTTTGTCCAAGCCTTTCGCCTTGGTAATGTGAGAGATGAAAATCTCGCGAATCAGGTTTTGCGCCGGTTCCACCTCTACTGTTTCGAGGTTCGGCAGTACGTTTTTCGTCGTATAGACCTTCTTGCCCCCTTGCTCCAGGATCTCCCTGACCCTGCCTGTGACCACGCGGTTGCCCGCAACCAATATCGGACAACGGATGCGTGACCCGGCAAGCTGGCCCGCATTGTGGATAATGACCTTTTTGTCGCCCCCGTCCGTTCCTCCGCACAAGAGAACGATGTCGCACTTTGCGGATTCTATTTCGTGGACTATCCCTTCGTCGATCTCAAAACCATAGGCACAGACGACTTTTGCGCCCGCACCCAGACAGGCCCTGCGCGCCGCCTCTAGAGTCAGCGCGGGAACAAGTCCTATGGCTGCCATCTTCAAACCGCCGGCAGCACTGCTGCTCGCGTACTTACCCTGTACGTTCTCTACGTCTACCCCGCATGCGGCGACCAGATCCGAAAGAGCATTGTTTAATCCGATAGTGATATCCGTATCGATCGTCGTAGGCGCCTGGGCTCTTCCCAGAATGCGCTCTTTTTCAATATCGACCGCGGTAATTTTGGTATAGGTACTTCCAAAATCCACCAATAGATATGTATTCATCCTTTTTCTTCCTTTCGGTCTCGACGCACCTCAATCGATGCCCAGATCATTCTTCAACGCCTGCACCGCTTCACCTGCCGTGCACGTATTCGGGAATGCCCGGTTGAAACCCATCTCCCTGAAGCGCCGCTCTATTTCGGGCCAGTTCCTTTCCAGTTCAAGCGGCGCTGCCACGGTGCCGCCCACATACAGGATGATATCTTTAAGACCTGCCTCAATGCATTTATCCCGCAGCCCTTCGCAGTCCAGGAGGCCCATTCCGTACATCGACGAAACAAGGATGGCGTCAGCGTCAATTTCAATTGCGGCATTAATGAATTCCTGCTGGGGAACGACCGCACCAAGAAAGGCGACGGTGAACCCGGCGTCCTTGAATGCCTTCTGAAGCACCCATGCACCGATCATGTGGCAGTCAGACCCGATCGTGCCGATCACAACACTTTTGTTTGCCTCTCTCTTTTCCACGTTGTCTCCTCCTCTCGATCAGCCGGTTGCGATGATAAGTCGCAACGATACCCCTTACTTTTTCTTCAATACGGAAGCAAATTGCAGGTCCTGGACCACCATGTCGAAGCTCGCTTTCCGGCCTTCTTTCCTCTCCCTCTCCGCCAATTTTTCTCTGTGGTATGCCTTCACTTCTTCCGGCAAAGGAACGTTCCCCGTGTCGAAATACCTCACCGCGTTTTCTGCATCACGCATGACCATGACATTTCCTTTATTATGTTTCCAGGGTGTCAACATTGTATCTATCCACCCGGCATCGACCCCTTTGCACATGCCGACTGCCATATCGCCGTCGCCCGCCTCCAGGCATTTCTCCATTATTGCCCTTACTTCCATCTCTATCATCAATTCTTCGAGCCTTAGTTTCTCGCTGTCGGCAATTTTCTGGGTCCCCATCAGGGTGAGTAAATGTTTTGCAATCCTGACAGACATGGCCATGCCTTCCTTTGTGGGGGTTGCAAACGCTTCATCCTGGCATTTCAAAATAACGCCGGTGATGCCGCCCATGATGGCAATTACGGCGTTCCACGCAATCATTGCGTTCGCTTCTTCCGCCCGCGCGGGCCAAGCGCCCAGAAACGGGAAAGCTCCTGTAAAGAACGCAATATCTTTGTAGCCAAAGCGCTCGCAATACTCGCGGCAGAGCTTCTCAGTCACCCTGATCATTGCGATATCCTGGATCATATTCATGTTGAGCCCATGCTCAAGGAACTGGTATTTCACCCCCTGCTCGGCAGCGAGCAGGGATTCGGAGACACAGACGAATGATCGATACCCGGCGCTGTCATACCCGGTCAGATTGCAGGGGTTATGCGGACATTCCGGCACGCCGTTTTCCGTGTATATCGCCGCCAGCCTGGCTTCATACTGGTTGATCCTGATTTCGTCCTCTAAAGGTATCTCTTTGCAGTGGGCTATAACTTCCTGAAGCGATCGTGTATTGCACGCATTCCAGCCGGCAGCCAATGCAATTTCCGAGGCCAGTCGTCCATCTTCATCGGTTGAGTTAAGAGTGAGAGGCACCTGGGTTGCCTTTTTTATCCGCCTCGCCTCTTCAACTCCGAAATTGACGATGGGCCAGCCGTTCAACATGGACATGCCTTCCTTCCGGCTTCGCTTAATCCCGTCGGCTGCACTCTTATAATCGTTTTTTCGCGTATAAGAGTCCGAGTAGATATTCCAGATACCGTTGGGCGCCAGATCCGATTCCTCTTCCACGTATCTGAGGCCGTCGACTACATATTCAGTGAGGGCCCGTCCGAATTGCGGAAACAGCACATGCGTCCCGTTATCTTTCGCCTCTTTGAGTTTCAGAGCGTGGCTTTTGCCCCGGGACAATTCTTTAGCCGCAGCAATACACTCGTCCAGGTTCTCGACCCCTTTTCCCGTTTCCCATTGCGTCAACACCTCTTCTTTTCGTATCTTGAAAAATTGATCGTCGGGCAGCCTCTTATTTCTGATTTGCTCGGTCATTTCGTCTCCTCTCTTTCCGTAGACAGCCATGGCGTCGCGGCTGCCTTGTTGTTCAACTTCGGCTGGTTATTTTACCCGTATGTGCGCCTGCTTTTATCATTACACCGACCAATGTGGTTAACCCGACCAGTCGGTTCACTTTAATGCTTATCCCCGCCATTGTCAAGAAAACAAAGTGCGTGAGTGTTGGAGGGTCACCTGTTAATCGACAAGGGAGAGCTCCGGGAGAAGAGAGAAGTTCCGGGACCCAAGCGGGATAACTATCGTCTTTTTGGATAAAAACAGGAAAAACACGAGGGACGAAAGGACGTTTTATCAAGACGGCGCCAACATGGAGCCTTGCACGGAGGATGGCCTCCTGCCCGCTTACGGGGAGGGGATTTTGAGCATCTGCTCGAAGTCACCCACCTTGATGTCGGACATATGCCTCACAATATCGAAATCGGTGAGGATCCCCACGGGACGCTTCGGCCCTGCATGTGGGTCTATGATGAGCAGGTGTTCTATCTTGTGCTTCTTCATCAGTGTGATGGCCTCTTCGAGCGGCCACTGGGGATCGACCTCGATCCTGTAGGGCCTCATGATCTCGTCGGCCCGGGTCTGCTCGAGGTCCTTCCCGTAGAATCTAAGCAGGTCAAGCATTGAGACCGATCCCCACACCTCTCCGCTCTCATCCATCACCGCCACTGAGCGGATCTGGTGCGTTGCCATCATTTCTGCAATCACCTTTGCGCTGTCATCGGGATAGCAATAGAGCACACCCCGGTGCATGAGATCACATACCCTGATCATGCCGCACCCCCGACCCCTGTCATGACCCGGACAAGGTCTTCACCGTGGAGGATGCCGTAGACCGCCTTGCTACCCGGGCGGTCAGAGACGACAATCAAATGGTCGATCCTCTTCTTGTTCATGAGTTCGATTGCCTCCGAGAGGGGAGAGCGGGGAGTGATGGTAATCGTGTAAGGGAGGAGTATCTCTTTGGCCTTCGTGGAATCGAGGTCCATGCCGAAGGCCTTCAGGATGCTCCTGGGAGAGATGATGCCCACGACCTCGTGCTTTTCGTTGACGACCACACAGTAGCCGATGCGGTTCACCACCATGATCTGGGCGACCTCCCGCACGGTGCAGTCCTCCCCGCACGTGATCGCGCCCCTCTTCATCAGATGCATAACGGTCTCTTCCATGGCGCACCTCCGACAACAGCGTCTGGAAGTAGTTTCACCATAATCTCATCCAAAGTCAAGGGTCAACCCGGCGGGCGCGGTAGGGCCACGGGGGCGCAGAGTCCGCAGAACCTCCCCCGCTTGGGTCACCGGAGAAGGAGGTTAGGGCGTCAATTGTTTCTGATCAACGAGAGGGGAGCGCCGGCCGTACTGTTTCGTAAAGCTTTACTATAGGGCAACCCCTCTGTTTCTTCAAAACCATACATTACATTCATGTTTTGTATGGCTTGCCCGGAAGCACCTTTTATTATATTATCAATTGCACTGATCACAATGCATACTTTTGACTTCTTGTCGGTCATCGCGAACCCAATATCGCAGAAGTTAGTTCCTTCTACATTCCTTACTTCTGGAAATGTCTTGCTGTCGCTACTATCTATGATGCGGATGAACGGTTCGCTCCCATACATGTTTTCGTATATTGAATAAACATCACCCCATGCACATTCTTCTTTAAGTTGTACATAATGGGTCGATAATATGCCGTACTTGAAGGACACTAAGTGCGGACTGAAAGTGACTTCAACTTTCTTCTTTAGCATCTTGGCGATTTCTTGTTCCATTTCCGGAATATGTTGATGTGTATGGCCGATTTTGTACGGTATAACGTTTTGTTCCACATGAATGGCCAAATTGCTCCCGTTTGGTTGGTTCCCCGCCCCCGAGACTCCAGAGAGCGAGTCTATGAAAATAGGCTTATTGTCATCTATAAAACCACCCTTGAACAATGGCGCTAAAGCGAGCAAGGTTGCAGTGGGGTAACAACCTGGATTTGCAATCAAAGTGGCCTTCTTAATGTCTTCTCTGTATAATTCAGTAAGACCATAGACACTTTTCCCGAGCAAATCTGGCCTATGATGCTCAAACCCGTACCACTTTTTATATAGTTCTTGCTCTTTTAGACGAAAATCTGCGCTCAGATCGATAAACTTCACTGTCTTGTTTCGTTCTTCCGCATAATCTATCAGATCTGCTGTACGGTCACGGAATTCCCCATGATTTTTGTGGAAAAACACCACGTCGTTGTTTTCTACTACCTTTTCTTTAGTGTAGTTCTCTGTTGTCTTTTGAAGCATCCCACGCAAGAAAGGATGTATTTTTTCTATATCCTTCTCTACACCCTTTCCTTCTTGAGGGGAATCTGAGACCAGCATGTTTATATTTACATGTTTATGCTGTAGCAGAAGTTTTATCAAATGACCGGAGGAAAAACTACGAGCACCGATCACGCAAACATTAATTTGTTTCATATTTTAGGGATCGTTTGTTGTTTGAGATGCAGGCGACCCCTTCTTCTCCTCCGAAGTTTACCAAGATGTTATTAAAAACATCTTGGCTTTTTCAAAAACATGTGAAAGCAATTTATCTGCACAACAATGCCCTCAAAAGGCCTTGTACTCTACGACTTTTTTGCTTGTCAAGCGTTTTTGTAAATAGATTATAACTATTTTTCGAACTTTAAACAAGTCGTTCCCCACAAGAATGTTTGTAGAATGACCTCCTCTACAACCGTGATCGAACGAGGGGGGACTAACTTAAGCCTATGCAGGCTAAACTTACGCTCATTCGTCACCTCACTAGAAATTTATCCCGTACTGTTTTCCTTTATTGATCTCGTCTGCGAGGACGTCCAGGCCGGCTTCGTCCATCGTGAGTCTCTTCCCCTTTACCTGCTGAGCGCGCGCTTTCACCAGGTCGACCGCCTCCCTGACCGTGTCGCCGAAACCGATGACCGTGCCGACGGACTCGAAGCCCGGCACGCAATAGTAGTCCTCGCCCTTGCGGACCGCCATGCGGAGTTTCAGCCACCGGCGCAGTTCCTTCGGGAACCCGACGTTGACCCACGTTTCGCGGGCCTCCTGTGACTCCAGCGCCAACGCGGCTGCGTATTTGTGACTGATGATGGGCGCAACCTTCTCAGCCGTGGCCATGCCGTAGATCACCTCCGCATAGTTCTCGAAAAGCTCTGTCTGGATAGCCGCCACCCCGGGTGCCGCGAGCCGGATGGTGGGATCGATGAGATAGGGTGTGCGGTCTTTGCCGATCTTGAATTCGGCGGAGTAGAAAAAGCGCGTCTTGTGCTTCTTGAACTCAGGCGCAAGCCCTTCGTTGATCCATTTCACCGCCTCGGGCAGGTCGGCTTGTGTCCTGTAGACGCGCTCGATGACGCCTGAGCCTTTCCCCTCGTACCCGCAAGCCGCCGGGAAGATCAGTTCCCCCTCCCAGGTGATGGCGTCGATCCCCGGCTCCACCCCTTCGAGCAGCTCCTCGCAGATGAAAACCACATCCTCTTTGTATGGGCCGAGCTTATAAGCGATCCTGTCGACGGTCCATTCCGTCTGGTGCTCATCGATATGCTTAAAGCTCTCCTCAATGCCCCGGAACAAGTCGATTTTGATGAAATAGTTTTTGTTCTCCCCGATGAACTTGTGCAGGGCCGTCACGCCTTTGACGCGGTGCGTTTCCTGGACGGGCAAACCATTTTCCTTCTGTCTCATACGGCCGTGCCAGCGGTCAAGCTCCAACTTTTCGGCAGCACCCGCACCGGCCACGGGGTACTCGTGTTTTTTCAGCCATTCTACGAGTCCCGCACAGAGCGTATCGGGGACAAAGATGAAGTCCGCCTCGTCCAGGTGCTCCTCAAAGTTGCCGACCCGCTCCATGCCGTCAAGACCCTCACCGATCTTCGCCTTGAAAGGCTCGGGGAAGGCGTCGGCCCACGGCACGAAGTATTTGACCGAGGCGCAGTCGCGGAGCAGCCGGAGAGCGTTCTCGGTGAAAAGGCCAAGATCGTAAACCAAAGCTTTTTTATTTGACAAGTTCATGGTTCCGTCCTAGAATAAAGATATGATGTACGTTTACACGTTTTTCCTCGCCATTGCTTGCGTGCTTTTTTGGCGATGGATAAATTCCCGCCGATAAAACTCAATTTTCCGCCTCCGATGCCGCTATCGGAATTCCCTTCGATATCTGCTGCGTTATGTAGCTATTGCCTACCGACGAAAGTCCCTTGCTTCGCCTCACCTTGTTCAGCAGGAACGCCAGCCGCGCTTTCACTTGGGGATGACCCAGGGTAGAATCGAGAATAGCCGCGGGCCAATGATGCGGTCTCAAAAGCACTTTGGTGCCCAGGCCGATCATGTTTTTGTTGCCTTCTCTGCCCATGTACCTTTCGAGCGCTTCAATAAGGTCTTTCCTTGCCCCGTACCTAGCGTTAATGCCTTCCAATTCAGGAAACATGGCATCCAGGGCCTTATCCAGTTCTCTGGCTACCCCCTTCTTTGCCACTTGCTGGAACCTGGTGCTTGACGATTTGGATTCGGTAATAAAGTTGATGTCTTTATAGATCTCGGCCTTCAGGCTATTCGCCTCTCCCGGTGTGAGGTGTTCTCTTCTTCCAGCCTTCAAGGTCTCTTTATATGCATCCAAAATCGCTTTGTTTCCGGCTATGTCGTCGCTATCGGCCGCTCTCTGGTACGCTCTCCTAAGCCCTCTCTCCAAGACATCATCCACTTTTACGCGGATATCTTCAGAAGGAAGCGCTGCTTCTCTCTCCCGAAGCTTTTCCCCATAGGCGCGTCCTGTCTGCTGCTTGTTCTTTATTGCCTTGGCCAATCCGTACTCGCTCGGGGGAATCTCCGACCTCATGCCTTCTTCTACGGCTGCGTTTCTTGCCGACATCTCCTTCCCTGGCAGCACTTTTGTCCATTTGCGCGACAGGGGCAATTTTACCGCGCTGCCATAGAGCCTTTCGGGCAAATTGGAGCGGGCAAGGTAATTGACTCCCCCTTCAATCCCGCTGAGCGTCGCTCCTCCCGCCCCTCCAATGAGCAGGTTTGCAAAGGCGTTTTCCCCAGATGCTGTCGGCAGCGCGTATCCCGACGCCGCTCCGATCCCTGCATTCGATGTGGCCCTGGATAACCAATTTTTTGCATTTCCTCCCGGTATCAATGCGATGGGCAACATTTGCCCGGCGAACTCGGTCGCTTTAAACGGCAATGATCTCCCGCCGATAATCTGCTTTTCCTCCTGGCGTTGGTCAACGAGCCCTTGCACGGCCTTCTTTGTCTTAGGACTCACGATACCTATTTTTTCGCCTAATTCCGTGCCCCTTTGCAGCACCCCGAGGATAGGGTCCGAAAAACCCGCAAGTCCCACCATGGCCGCTTTGAATAATGAGCCTCTGCCGGCATATTGAGAGGGGTCGTACTCGGGTACGTCCCGATTCCCCCATTTGAATGTTCCCTTCCCCCGCTCGATCTTGTTGGGTTCAGGAGCTTCAGGAACCAGTCCTCTTTTCCGGGCTTCTTGAAGGAGAGGTTTTTTGTCCTCTGGTAAAATGCCTCGTTTTTCCGCTTCTAAGAGAAGGTCCATATCAGCCATGTTATTTCCCCAAAGCGTCTAGAAGCTCTGCATCGGTCATTTCGCTGGGCTTCTTGGTAATCGCGGGTGCTTGCTCTGCCACTGGGTGCGTCCCGAATTCCCGCCTGGACTTGGCAAGGGTAGGGAGGTCCTGGCCATGACCTTTCATACGAGCTTCAAACGCCTTCCCCTGCAATGCCGGATCAAGAAGAGAGTCGGCGACTCTCTTGCGGATGTCAGACTGCGCACCTTGCTGCTGAGTTGGCAGGACATGATAACTCCCGTCCGGCAGCCGAATGCTACGGCCCACCGTTACGACGGTATCAGGGTCTTTCCACAGTTTCACTTCCCCATCCGCCGCTATGTCCATCCGCCCCATTCTCGACAATTGCGGGTCCGAGTTCCACGCCTGCACGGCCGCAGCGGGGTTGATGCTGTGAATGGTCTTGAGCTGATCGAGCTTCGCCTTCAAGGCCGCCTGCTGCTCCTGCTGCTGCCTCTGCACTGCGATTGCCCGGCCTACATCCCTGTAATTCTCGCGGCTCCCTGTCCAGGGGGTCATCGTCCTGCCTATGGTGCCCGTAGGAGCCGTCAGGGCATTTTGGGGCATAGTAGGCGCCCCAGGAGCCGAAGTCGCTACAGGCGAGGGCTGAGGCGGAGCGGGTGATTGGTTTCGCCCTGGGTAGAGGGTGTTTCCCGACACAGGCGGCTGATTCATGAGAGAAGACAGAATAGAATACCCGGGGCTGGATTTACCGGTGTCCGCTTCGCTGTCGTTGGGGGGCAGACTCCCTTGCTCAGATTTTTGCTGAGTATCTGGTTGCTGAGCAGATGGTTGATTTGCCGGAGCCGGAGCCTGAGCCGGAGCCGGAGCCGGAGCCTGGGGTTGAGCAGCCCCATTCGAAGACGTGGCCGGCAGCAGACTGTATCTCGACGGGTCATAGGCACCGCTGGAAAGAGTTGGCGAGAGGATCGAATATCTCGACGGGTCATAAGGCCCCCCGGTCCCGGGCCCACGAGTGGGAGGAAGAAGGCCGTTCACGGGAGGTACAGGGGATAAGGGCTGCGTCGATGGAGGTTTCACAAGGGTATTCGCCTGTTGAGGCTGCTGAGCCTGCAGGTACCCTTTCCTCATGGCTTCCCGCTCCCCTTCCGTTATAAGGCCTGTTTTGACCGCCTGATCAAGCTGATAGTCCAGGTAGGCACCGCGGACTGCCTCATTCTTCATGTTCGCCATGGACTCTTGTTTCACGGGCGCCGGAGTGGGCGTCCACATACTTGAAAGGCCGTAATCATTATAAGCCATGATTCTTCCTCGCTTTATTTATAAAGAATAGAGGTTCGAAGAGCCATACAAATTATTCCCTCCGAGATACGCTTGGTTGAGGTATCCCGACATCAGGTTATTGTACAGGCCGTTATACCCGCTGTTCATTGCGTTCGCCGCGCCGATCTGCCCGGAGGCGAGGGCGTTGCCTGCCGACGTGGTATAGCTGCCTATGTTCGATTCCGCCGCCTGTCCCGTGCTCGCCAGATTTTGAGCTGCCTTCTGGCCGAGGCCGGCTGTGTTCGCCAATTGATTGTACGGCATGACGTACTGACTGTTCACATTCGCATTGTAGCTGTTGAGCGCCTGGTTATAATACTGGTTCTCATAGGTCGCCGCGTTCCCCTGGCCGAACTGTTCGAGTGCCACTCCCATGTTGCCGCTGCCATAGTTCCCTGCCGCTGCGCCCGCCGCATCGAGCGCCGCCGTCCCCTGCTTCATAGTAAATTGGTAATCCGGGTTGTTCGCGATCTGCGTGGGGTCGAAGGAAAAGGCGGGTGGGGTGTATTTGCCCGACTCCACCCCGGACGAAAGGTTATTGACCGCGGTCGTCCCGGCCGTGAGCCAGGGCTGCATGTTCGCCTGCTGCTGCTGCCACTCCTGGTACTGGAGCTGGGCTGCCTGGTTATTGGCCCCCGCCGCCGTTGACGCCGCAGATTCCTGGGCGTTTGCCGATTCAGATGCGCCGAAAAGGCTCAAGCCCCCGCCGAGTAAAGAACCGCCTATGATTGCTGATGCTCCCATGTTATTTCTCCTTGTTCTTAAACACCGGTGTGAGGCCGTTCGGGCCTTCGCCTTTCACTTTCACATAGTACCGGCCGAAATCCTGATAGTGCATACCCTCGAAGAGACGATAGACGCCGTTGTGCATTCCCCCGTGAGTCACAATGATCTGCGCCCCCGCCTCTTCCGCTGCCTTCTCAAGTAGCCTGACCAGACGGATGCCTTCCGAGCCTTTCCGATAGTCGGGGTGAAGAAATAGAAGCGGAACGGTCCCTTGAATGCAGGCGTAGTGTGCATGAGGACCGAGGACTACGACAGCGAAGGCTTTCACCTGCCACCGATCGTTCCGGCCTACGATCACCCGAAGTCTACCGGCAGCTTCAAGGGTCTTGTACATCAGCCAGTCGGGATCTGCGGGGAAGGCGTGAAAGGGCGCAGCGACATCGGTCATGTAGAGCTCCGTCATGAGCGACATTTCATCTATGAGTTTGTCACTGAGCTTTTCCACCTGGTAATCGAGCATTATTGCGAGTACCCTCCCGTATAAATATTGTAGCCTGTCGGCTTCGTCGTCGGTGCCTCTATGGTGGCCGTTACCATTTTTGCGTTCATGGTCTCGATCACGCGCATGGCATCTTTCGCCAGCGCTTTCAGATCGTTCTCGATGGACTTCCCGCTGTCGTGGTACTGCGGCCACAATCTCACCGCGAGGTTATATTCGAGGGCTTCGTAGTAGGCAGGTGCAAACGTAATGTTGGTGCCGACACTCGCTATCTCCGTCAACGGTCCCTGTTCGCCCAGATAGAGCGTATAGGGGGTTGAAGGATCGGGAGCGGGGTAAAGATTGACCGTCCCGAGAGGACCCGTCGCTTGCTGGGTGAGACCTGGTTCAAACCAGAGACCTTGCGGGCGCCCTGTGGCTATCGCCTTGTCCTCAAGTGCAAACCATTCATCTGAGGTCAGGATATCGACCGGGGTGTCGCTGCCGTTCCCGTCCCTGATATAGGCGTCAGTGACCGCAGAGGGTACAGGGGTATTGAAGTTGCCCCCCGTGCCGATGGTGTAGGCAGACTGTCCGGAGACAAGAGGGAACGCCTGCAGGATGGTGCCCAGGACCATGAGCGAGCGCACCGCCCATGCATCTATCATGAAGTTGAGCTTCGTCAGCCCGTCCGCCATCTCGTCAGAGGTCGGCGTTTCCTGTTTCGCAATCGAGCCTATATCCTGGAGGGCGAACGTGATGAGCTGCTGCACCTGGATGATCATGAAAATGCTCCTAATATTGAGGGGGGACACCCCTCTCGCTCTTTTGGTTTTCGGAGGAGTGTCCCCCCCCCCATTCTTAACATTCCTCTCTTTCCGGAGGTGTGTCCCCCTTCCCCTTATTCCGCCTGCCAGACCGTGACGAGCACAGCGAACGCGCTGGCGTAGGTCGCTCCGTTGGCAGTCGGATTATACAAGCTCAGAACGATTTGGTCGTTGTTGGCGATCAATCCGCTCACGATGTCATAGGCATTGACGTTCGAGCCTACCACGGCCACGGTAATCGCGTTATTCGAACGCACCCCGGGGAAGGCAATATTTGCCGATATTACGGATGTCTGCCCGTTGATGAGGCTGCCCCCGTTCGGCTGCCACATCACTGTCTGTGTGAAAATGGGATGCCAGCAAGGATATGTGGCCCCGCCGAACAACTTCTGGATGCCGTAGCAGATAGATGCCAAGGGGCTGCTGCTGTTCTCATAGACCGTGTTGAGATTCGACGCATACGTGCCGGTGAGCAGAGGATTGATGAAAGTATCCCCTATGGCATTATTCACTACTGCAAAGTACCCGAGGCCACCTGGCGGACTCACGATATTCGCGTACGTGCCCCCGATCCAGGTATTGTTGTAGCCGCTTCCCGCATCGTGGACGTTGTTCAGGCCGCCCCCGGCGATGTTATACGCCCCGACAAAGATATTGCCATAGGAGTAGCCGGCCAGGTACACGTTCGCATCGCCCAGGGTCAGGGAGGCGGCGCCGGATGAGGTAGTCAAATTGATAATTGTGTTCCCATACGCGTTGTTCAGGTACAGGCACGGCCGCGTCGCGGTGTTGGGAAGCTCGATGTCCGTATCTTCAATGTGGGCCAACGAGATGCTCGCGCCCGTCCCGTCGAGGCTGATGCCGCCAAGCATATTATGAATGGCCCCGCCTGAAATTGTGACGTTCGACGGTGTATTCCCGTTTGCATCCGCACACACATGTATGCCGTACCCGTTGCAGTAATACGCCCAAATCCTGATCCACGTCGGTCCCGTAAGACCTTGCAGTTTCAACGCATCGTCTCCGAAGTTCTGGATTCGAACGCCGTCGATAAGAATGCGGCCTATGTCGTTCCCGGTGCCGCCCGGAAAGTAGATACCGATGTTGCCTGCCGTTGTGCCGCCAGGCCCATACAGGTAGAGGTTCCTGAGCGTCACGCCCTCGGTGCAGCCACCCACGCATTGCACGGTTATTCCAGGGTTGGCGGATGAGGTGAAGGTAAGCGTGTTCCAGCCCGTCCCCTCCATGTAGGCTCTGCCTACCGATGCCTTGCACACCATGAGGGAAGAAGAAGAGTTATTCAGGGTGTAGGTGCCGCTGAGCTTCACCCGAAGACCCGTGTCGACCGCCGCCTGAATCGCCGCCATCGAATCTGTTGCGCCGCTCACCGCTCCCCACCACTCGGGATAGACTTCCTTGACCGAGCCGGGTCCGAATATCACCTGCCCGGATGAGAAGCCGGAGAACGCCTGCCCGTCAGCACGGAAAGACCCATTGATCGTGAAGGTGCCCCCTGAATTCGTGATAAGGCCCCCTTCCACCACCAGGAGGCTAATATTCGCGGGCACGGTCGTTGCCGCAGTCACCGTGGTCGACACATTGATAAGCAAGTCCTTTGGGGCCGTGCCTATGGACGCAATAGCCGCAGTGAGAGAGGGATAATTCGAGATATAGGCAGGCGGAAAAGGCAAGCAATTATGTATAGGCGTTATGACGCCTGTCGCAAGGGTCGATAACCCGCTGTCAAGGGCGCCTGAATCCCAACTGACCGTGACGGTCGTCACGCTGCTGGAGAAGCTCGCGGCAATAACGGTGCCGTAGATCGTCCCCGCCGTGACAGTCGCCTGCAGCCTGATGCCTATCAGGAAAAGGGCCGTCTCATCCCCAGGCACAGAAAATTGAGTGCCATTTATATAGGTGAAGAGAAGAGTCTGGTTTACCCACTGCCACTGGCCCACCGCCATGCCGCCGGCGGGAACTGAGGAGACGTTATCCTTGGACCAGACGAGGTTTCCGGCTGAGTCCTGAAGCACCAGTTTCGTGTAGCCGGAGAGCCACACATCGGCCTCGCCGTTCGGATCGAGGATCACGGGGTTCATGTTCGCCGTGAGGCCCGTGGAGTCCGTGTACGTGGCCTTGGGGTAAAGGAAGCCCGACGTGCCCGGCATGAGGGTCCAGAGCTGTCCTCCGGAAAGAGGGTTCCCCGTGCCGGGGTAAAACGCCTTGAATCTGGCGGGAGGGGCTAAGCTTACACTCATTCATCACCACCTGTAGGGAGGGTATCAGTATTAAGAGTTGCGATGCTTATAGGCGTTCCTGATGCTCTCCCGTTCCCCGCCCCGGATTGTGTCACGTAGCATATTCCTGCACCCCCGCCCGCGCCCGATGGACTTATCCCCGACGCCATTGCGCCTGCCGGGAAGATGAGGGAAAGAGTCAGGATGAGAAGAGGTAGCTTTTTCATCATCTTTCCTCCGTCCAGCCTACCGTTGCCGTGCTGGTTCCGGTGATGCAGTACCAGCTCACGTTGCCGCTCGAACGGTCAAGCGTCACGGACTGGTATTGCACGCCCAGCAGGATCCCCGCATTGCTCGTGGTGATGGCGGGGTTGGGCGAGATGTAGACGGGCTGCGATGACTGGTTCTGAAAGATCACGGAGAGCCTGAAGACCCCCGGACCCGGACCGCCCGGTGTCGTGGTTGTGTAGAGCAGCGTCGCAGTACTACCGCAGGAGACCTGGTTGGAAGCAGGGGCACTCCCCAGGGTCGTATAGGTGCCTGTCTCGGCGGCGAAGAGGCCGGTGGAAAAGCCGAACATCAAGAGGACAGCCCAAAACAAGAGTTTTTTCATTTCGATCACGTCTCCTTTTAATCACGCCACACCCGTGATCACGCCGTTTGTGATCGTGAGTGTCGCAGTCGTGACGGTGCTGGTAGTAAAATTCACGCCTGTCACGACCGTTAATGCCTGACTCACCCCCACCACCCCGCTATAAACAGCAGCGCCAGCAACCGTTTCAACCAGCACAAGACCGACAATCGCATCCTCGGTAGCCTTATGCTTCACTGCGCCGACGACCTGGCTGTCGGTATTTGTT
Organism: Syntrophorhabdales bacterium; assembly: GCA_050012495.1. Lineage (GTDB taxonomy): Bacteria > Desulfobacterota > Syntrophorhabdia > Syntrophorhabdales > WCHB1-27 > BOG-1155. Next base: position 78,795 of record JBEKHB010000005.1, on the reverse strand, counting down.
CCTTGGGCGGGGAGACCGTTTGCGTCGGCTATCATTACCTTTGTGGCCTGAATGGTACTGGAATGGTCAGCCGTACTATTCAATACATGAAATCTGAAATGCTTCTTGGCCACCGCATCCGCTACATCGACATGCTTCAGCCCCCCATCCTTGATATCTATGCCGGCAGTACCGCTGAACTCCACCATGTCAGAATCCACCGAACCATCCGGCCCGAATACGTCTCCACCGATATATAGCCATGCACTCCCGTCCCACTGGAAAATGCCGACGAATCCCCGGCCTGACGGATCCCAGCTCACACCGTCTGCAAAGGCCAACATACCCACAAACGGATTGTTCGGCGCTGCCCGGCCGTAGTTGGGAGATGCCGGATCAACCCATAGGAATATGTCGTTGTAGTACGTAGTTATCACCTGGTACCACTCTAACCACGCAGGATTCGTAATCGTCACATCCTTGGAAAGTGGTAACTCAACAGGAGCCCTGAGCCTGTTCATTTCCCTGTCCCAAGCATCTTCTCAACCGCCGTCTTCATCTCCTTGTCGCTTTTGGCGACAATCGTTTTCTCGCCTTTGTTCGTGTACTGAGAGATGACATAACCGCCTTGAGCCTTCTTTACATTGACTGAAGGCGTTTGTGTCGGCACGGCCGCCGTGGCATTGCTCCGTTTCGCTGATTTTTTCATGAGGCATATGCTCCTATGAGAATTTTTTTTACCGGGTCGGATATGGTCACCTGAAAGATCCTGTCCCTTGAATGACCGAGCCTCCGCCAGATTACCCTTGTTCTATAGCGCCCCGCCGCGCCCATCGACGCCGTATACTGGTTCGACCACGTATGGCCCCCGTCATCGCTCCACGCAAGCGCTGCCTGCGGGTTTATCCCGGTCTCGAAGGAATATGCGCCGTCGCCGATGCCCGTTTCCATATCCAGGATGAGGCGGCGGATGAAAATATGATCGAGGTCCTTCTTGTCGAAGAGGTGCTGGGCCGTCCTCATGCTCACCAGGGGATTCCCGTTGTCCGTATATGTAGTCGAGAGCATCTCGTAGATGTTGCCGTTTTGCCAGTCCCCGATAAAGTGCCTGGCGTAAAATCCGGCGTAGCAGTTGCCGATATGCCTCCCGATCACATAGGGTGTGCCCACCCATGTCGAGCGCTCGTGCCACATCTGAGTAGATGCGTCGTAGACCCACGTGGCGTTTCCGGTGGGAAAGGTGATCACGTAGAAGGTATGGCCCTCGCCGCTGTAGCAGTAGCCAAAGGCGTCAGCGCCGTTATTGGCCATCACGTACTGCTGCATCTGGTACGTGATGGCGGGAGTGCTGATGATCTGCGGCACGTAGCCGGACACCTCGACAACGCCAACAAACTCCCCCATGTCGTTGTTCCGCTGCATGGCGAGGAAGAAAAACGAGTTGTCGCCGCGGGCAACGGAGGCAGGCGCCGGCGTCCCGTAGTCGATCACCGCTCCCGATATCCTGCTGAAAGGAAACCCTACGTCGGTGGCCGTTCCTGCATCGTACCAGACTTCCGACGTATGCTGCTTGATGATCCAGAGCTGCTGGTGGATGTTGATCACGGCCTGGACCAGGTCAGGGGCTGCGCCTATGGGGGACGTGGCCAGGGCGTTCCAAGTCGTGCCGTCGTAGAGATTCGACGCGGACGCCGACATGCTGTTTGCATTGCCGATGACGAAATAGCCGTCGATGTAGGTGACCGTCCCTGAGCCGGCCATAGGCCACCCGCCCCCGGAGATCGTGGTGAATGCGCCCGTCGAGGCATTATAGATGTAGCCGTTTACCCCATCCACGATGATTAGTTGGTTGCCGCCCACACCCGAAGCGGCCAAACCGTTGTCTTCCATGGCCACCAGGCCTGTGGAGGTGGCAAGCGTGCCCAGCGCGGCCGAGACCGATCCCGCGATAGTGACGGAATAGAGTTTGTTCCCTGCCACCACATACATGAGGGCGCCGAAGACGTGCATGCCCCTCACCGGAGATGTGGGGAACTGCGCCAAAAGCACCGTCCCGGGCGTGCCGATGAGGGCCATCACCGACTTGGAATCGGCAGGGTTCATCTCGGGATAGAAGTTGACAGATCTCGACGCATCTATGTTCGATGAACGTGAATTATACGTTGGTCCGACAAACGGGATCTGCATTTATGCCTTCTTCCTCGCTGCCTTTTTGGTAGTACTCTTCTTTGGGGCCTTGGTTTCTTTGTTCCGGCGCTCTACGAACCCCGCCATGGACTCCTTCTTTGGGATTATCTTTTCCCCCTTATGCACCTTTGCCAACCCGGTCTTCTTTACAACGCCACCCTTCTTGAAACTCGGAGGCTTCCCTGGCAGCAGTTCGTCTTTATATTTTTCTCTGTATCTTGCTATCGGTTCAGCCCAGTGGTGTTTTTCATCACTCTTCGTCTCGTTCTTGTTCCCTGCCTTGTCTACCTTCTCTCGTTCCTCCGCATTGTGGGTATTACGCTTCCACGCCGCGCCCTTCTTTGCGAATCTTGGCATATTTCACCTTTTCCTTATAGGTTTCTTTCCGGTGGTGCTCTTCTTCGGGGCCTGCCATTTTGCGTTGAACATGTGCTCAGCCTTATTCACTGCCGCCTTGGGCGACATCCCCTCTTTGTGAACCATTTCATCTACCGCCCGGTTCACATAGTGCGATCGCGTTTCTCCCTTTTTTACGCTGGGCATGTTTCCTCCACCCTCTTTTCGTCTTGCTGTTTTTTCGCCAGCATCACTTTTCTCTTAGCCTTCAGGTCTTTCAGCGCAACTTCAGTCTCCGCGATCTTGGCGTCCAGGATAGCGACCTCGTTGAGTTGGATCGGCGTCCGGCTCCAGCCGACCTCAAGGTGCTCATCAAGCTCTATCTGGGTCTCGATGATCTTCCGTCCCTCGATGACGTGGTAAATCATGCGGGGGAAATCCTGTGGTACCACCGGCTCATCCGGTCCTATCTTCACATCTGAGTACGTTTTCTCAATTGCTGCAATGGGCATGCTCGCCTCCTCTGATTTGCAAGTCTACATAAGCAATCGTATCTATCACCTTCACTTCCCCAAACATCTCCTGAACGGCTTGGATCACTCCAGGCCACTTTTCAGAATAGTCATGAAATGCGATAATCTTTCTCGCCTTCGGCAACCAGGTCTGACCATCGGCTTTCGCCGCCTCATAGGTGTGCTCACCGTCGATAAAGACCAAGTCGAAAACCGTCCCGTTCAACTTCCCTGCCGCTTCGAGAGAAGACATCTTCATTATTTTGAGATTGGCGGCACTCCCGACATTCTCCATGAATGCCGCATAGCCGTCCTCGATCTCCAGCAAATTCTGAGTCACCCCGTTGCTGTCCAGCGACCCTTTCCAATGGTCGATAGCAGTGACCTTTCCGGGACACCCCGCAAGAAGAGCCGCCGTGCTCTTACCCTTGTAAGAGCCAATCTCAGCAATACTCTCCATGCCCCTTGCCGTCTCATAAAGCCAAAGTAGTTCTTTGACGGACATCCAGCCTTCGATCCTCAGAGCCTTTTCAATAGGGGCCACATCCTCTGCTTTGGGTTGACTCGTCAGGTATTTGTGATAATTGCCGCGGTAAATCTTTGTGCCGACGTGCTCGAAATCGATGTTGGGTGCGACCCACACCTCCCCGCCGATCCTCTGCCAGAGATCGCAGAACCCGAAATCGTCGCCGTACCATCTGCCGATCTTCTTTACCGGGTCATAGTCTCTGACGCCGCAGCCGAACAGGTCATAGGTGAAGCGACCGGTATTGCCGTCGAGGAACCGCAGCTCCGGATAGGCTTCCATCATCTTCTCGATGACGTGCCGCTTGATCTTCATGAAGCCTGTCGGCAGCCCGTTACCCAAGAGAAGCCCGTCCCTGACTATCGGATAGCCCTCCGGCGTGGTTTTCAGCACAATAGGCCAATCGTTACCGTCTTCATTCTTTTTCGGATAGACCCCGGCCACAACATCCACGTCACATTCCAGAAGCCCCTTGAACGCCTCCGGCCTGAAACCGACATCGGCATCGAGAAACACAAGCTCCGTAAACTCCGGTTTCTGGATAAATCTGGCAACGAGGTTATTCCGTGCCATGCTCACATAAGGACATTTCGTTTCCCATTCGAATTCATAAGAAATCCGGTTCATCCAGAATATCTGCTGCGCCATGAGCAGCGACGCCTCAGCCGCGACGTATCTCATGCTTCCATACGCCGGCAGCCCGACAAAGACCTTTCTTGCGGGCGCCGGTACTTCTGCTACCGTTCCATTCTCCGGCTCCGGCTGTCCCTTTTTCCCTCTGAACATGCGAAACGCCTTATTCATCCTACCTCCTTAGAATAGGGGCGGGCGCTGAACCCGCCCCCTGCTGCTTTTCTTAGCCGCCTTTATGAAGGCCAATCGTGTACAGGAGCTGAGCCTGCTCGTTGCTCTGATCGACGACCTGATTGAACGCCAGACTTGCCCAGTCCGCAATCCAGCCCAGTGCTGCCGGCGCCACGTCCTGAAAGTTCGTGATGTAGTAATACTCGGCGGGCGGCACAATGGCGGCCGACGTATTGTTCTGAAAGGTGATCTGTAGGGTGCTCGTCGCGCTCACCCGGGCCCCCACGACCTCAATGCCCGTCGTCATGCTCGGCTTTGTCACCTTGACGGTCGATGCCACTGAGTTCGTAAAGATAAGGCCCGTCACGGTAAACTGCTGCTCCGCCGTGGTGTTTGCGGCGACCGACTGAGGGGTAAGAAGCTGGAGGTAGTTCTTTGCCGGGGCCACCGGGGCAGCCCGCAGGATCGGCACCGTATAGACTTCCGATCCGGCCGGCGTCACCGCTGCCCCTGTCGGGTTCACAAGGGCAATGTTTATTGAATTGGCGCTGCAATAGCCGCCAACGGTAGCGATTCCTGCGGTTGTCGTGGGCTTGTTCGGTACGCCCGGCATATCCGTTGCCAGCATACCACTCGCCGTCACGGTTATTTCCGTCACTGTTGCGCTGGCCGCCACTGCGCTCGTGCTTGTCACGGTGACGCCCACTTCCGACCACGGCGAGATCGCCGGCAGATCGTTGAGCGCTAAGACGAGATACGTCTCAGCCGGCGATGGCGTAATCACCGTTGACGGCGTATAATTTATGAAGGTGATGCCGATCTGGTTGTTTGCGACCACCCTCACGTTGCCGATGCCCAACCCTGCCTGCTGAGCCGCCTTGTTGACCATGCAAATCTGCCCAAGCGCGATGTATGTGCCATCAACAAGCGTGGCGGTCGGCGGATAGGTGGAACTGTAGTTTTTACCCATATGGGTTATCTTGATGCCGGTGACGACTCCCGACGTGAGTATGGCGACAGCCGAAGCGCCATAGCCCGCAGGCCACGGACCCAGTTGAAGCTGTGACCCGCTCGTCGGCGCCGGGTCTATCCCGAGGCCGGTAAATGTGCCGCTTTCGAAGTCGTTCGATGGCGCACCCGTTGAGATGACGACGGTCGGAGCCATCTGGTAGCCGGAGCCCCCGCTGGTAATGGGAATGGCGGTGATTTGCCCGGCAGCGTTAACAACCGGCGTACCGAGGACCGCCAGCGTATTCGGCGCAAGGCTGAACACCTGCTCAACCTGCGTGTTCGCGGCAACCGATACCGGGGAAAGGCTGATCGACAACGGATTCATGCCCCGGAGCGCCACGACGTTGTAAGGGTCTGAACCGGTCGGAGTGATCGTCGCCGCAGTGTTGTTAGTGAAGTTGATCCCGAGAGACCCCCCGCTTGCTACCCTGACGCCCGCGATGCCGAGCCCGGCACTGAAAGTGCCGTTTGACTTGTTGACCGAAAAAACAAAGTCCCCAACGAGGAGACCCGTGACGGCAAGAGTGGATTCCCCCGCCGTGTTGGCGGCAATCGTTGTGGGTGAAATAGCTGCTGCGGCCTTCATGGTGATGACCTGACCCATAGCACCGTCCGCCTTCACGACCTGCTGAAAAGGACCGGAGCGCTGCGCAATGGGTACTGCGTTGTAGAATGACGCACGGTCGGTAACGCTCTGACCGAGTATCGTTCCGTCCAAATTTCCATCAGATAGTTGTTTGCTCATGGCTTTCCTCCTTAACCAGCGATCCGGCACGCTAATTGCGCCCGGAGCGTTGCCCAGCCCGCAAGTACGTCGATCCTGCACGGGAACTGTGCGTTGTTAATGTCATAGGCCCTGACGATCAGCATGCTGATGCCGTCATAGGTCTCACGGGCCGCAAAATCGACGCCCTTCGGCATCTCCAGGTCAGCCGTGGCAAGGGTAAAGGCGTCATGGTGATAGGCAAGATTCAACGGAAAGGAAGTGCTTGCCGCCCCACTCATCATGGTCAACTGCGCACCGCCCGCGGGGGCAGCCGTGACCGTCCCGTTTGGCACCTGGGCGCCGACAGGGATGATCGAGGGCGAGATAGGAATGGTGATGTTCCCGTTCCCATCCGAGTTGCAGTTCGCCGTGACAACAAAATTCTGGAGATAGCCGATGTTGGACTGGTTTTCCGGGTTGACGCCATATACCCCGGCGATGGTGAAGACCTCACCTGCCAGCAGGATCCCGGTCTGGCTCGCCGTCCACCCTGTGGTGTTTAGAGTGGCGCCGGTCTGGCTTGCCGTAGTCGTGGAGGGGGTAGCTGATACTGACCTTGACCCCGTGGTTAGCAGGTTGACGTTCTGGTCCATGGCGAACTCGAAACCGAGGGCCGTGCCCATGACGCCCTTCCTGTATTGCTTGGCGATTTCCCCGGAGTCCTCGAAGAGGCCCTTGAGGCTGGCTACGGAGGTGGCCATTGCAGCGGGATTGATGACAACGCGCCTGTTCTCGTCTCTCGGGGCTGCCATATTATCCATCATCATGCCCGCGTTCAGGAAGATATCCGGCGCGTTAAAATTCAGAATGTTGTTTGCAAACGGCGCGCTGCCTGTCGTCCCCGGCGTGGTGCCCGGCGTGCCCACCTGGTTGTAGATGTTCGCCGCCTGACCGAGACCATCCTGGTCTATCTGAGACGCAAGGCGGGCCATAGCGGGGGTAAGGACGCGCTTCGAGAAGTCATCCAGGGAAAGCGAGCTCTGCCTGGGTGAAATTGAGACCCACCTGATAGTTCGTGGTGAGGCTCACGGGCACCGTCTGCTCGTTCGTGTTCTGGGCTTGGAGGACCGTTGTTTTTGCCACGTAGTACTGGTTCGGCAGCCTCACGTTGATCGTGGAGCCGACCTTTGCGCCCGAGATGGCGAATTCAGAGCTGTACTGCTTGTTGACGTTTTTGACAAACACAAGGTTGTTGTGGAGCACCCGGAGGGCCTCCCGCAACACCTGCGTCGGGGTGAGTAATTTATTTGCCATAGCCTGTTACTCCTTGAGTTTAAAGGTTCAACTCTCAAGGGTTCCGCGCCCTTCTATTCGGTATCCATTGCCAATGGGGTTCCCGAATTCCCCTTACGGGTGGCAGGCTATGCCTGAGTTACTACATGCGGATGACGGGTCCGCTATACGTCGGGCGTCATTGCTGACGATTTGCTACCGGCCCACAGGACCTTTCTTGCTGCCTCCGGACGGACCTAACTTCGCCGTGGAATGCGCGGCATACTCGGTCTTGCTGCCGAAGGACTTCTTCTCCGGCACATGACCCTTCTTCTTCGTTTCCTTCTTTTCCTTCTTCACCGTGATCACCTCCCCATTATGGTTTTCCGTACTGTGCAATGTTCCTTTTCCTGATAACTTCCTCAATGGACAGCTTATCGTCATCATCGCTCGGGGCGGCGCCCTTCGTTCCGCCTACGGATCGCACCGGTTCCGGGGCCTGAGAGACGGTCACGGGAGCAACTGGAGGTGCAGGCGGCGCTGCTTTGGCGGCTCTGGCCGCTTCTATAATCGTTCCCTCAATCCGGCCCATCTCACGCGCTGCCATGAGAGGATGCAACTGGGCGATCCGGTCCGCTTCCTTTCTATTATTCGCAAGGTATCTCACGAGAGCCGGTCCCTGGTCGCTCTCTTTGATCGCCAGGCTCATGACCTGGCTGATAGGGAGCGTGGGGTCCTTGCTCACCTCGTCAAGGGTCGGGTCGACCGTTATGGCGGCTAACATCCTCTCGTTGTGCTTGCGGTCCAGATCTGTCGCATACTCACGCGCTCGCTGTGCTTGCTGCTCTTGTCTGAGGTCCCAGCCCGCCCTTGCGACGATATATTTAGTGCGGGCGGCCTCGAAGTCTGCCGCCGACTCGAAGTTATCCAGCAACGGCTCAACGGGCTCTCCGGACTGAGGCGGCTGTGGCGGAGGTTGCACGGGCGCGGCCGGCTTTATCCGACCTTCAGCCACTGCCCGCCAGTATGCGGCCTCTTCCGTTCTCTCGGCTTCCCGCCGCTCAGCCTCCCTTTGTCTGGCGACAAGTTGGGAGATGCGTTTCTCCACGCCTGACGGTTCCTCTTTCGGCAACTCCAGTGCAGCAGGGGGCTCCGCTCCGGGCTCAGGTGTGGCAGGTACGGACGGTACGGGAGCTACTGGAGGTACAGACGGTTCCGAGGGTGCAGGGGCTACAGGGGGCGTCTCCGGCGCCGGGGGGTGCTCGCGTCTCTCGACGTACTGCTCCATAGTCTCATCCGGCTCTATCGGTTCGGCCGGGGGTGCGCCTATCGGTTCCTGTCCTACTGCCATATCGCCTCCTTAGAAATTTATCTCAACCGTCTTGCCGGTCTGAATATCTGCAACGATCTGATCCAGCCCGCCCAGGTCAGTATTGATCGAAATGGCTTCTACCTGCTTCACCCGCTCCTTTACCAGGTCCACCGCCTCTTTCACCGTGTCGCCAAAGCCGATAACAGTTCCCAAGGAATCGAAAGGCGGAACAGAGTAGTAGTCATTTCCCTTTTTTACCGCCATGCGGAGTTTGACCCATTGGCGCAGCGACTTGGGGAAGCTGATATTCACGAAGGTCTTTGCGGCCTCGCTGCTCTCCATACTCACAGCTGCCGCGTACTTATGTTCCATCACCGGCGCTACTTTTACGCCAGTCGCCATGCCGTACACTACCTCCGAATAATTCTCGATCAACTCAGTCTGGATGGCCGCCACGCCGGGTGCTGCGAGCCGAATGGTGGGATCGATGAGATAGGGTATCTTGTCCGGACCGATCTTGAATTCGGCGGAGTAGAAAAAGCGCGTCTTGTGCTTCTTGAACTCAGGCGCAAGCCCGCTATCGATCCATTTCACCGCCTCGGGCAGTTCCTTCTCAGTCTGGTAAACCCGGGTGATGATGCCTGAGCCCCGACGCTCATAGCCTACCGTCGTGGGGAACACAAGCTCTCCTTCCCAGGTGATCCCGTCGACCCCCGGCTCCACACCGGGAAGCCTTTCCTCACAGATGAAAATAATGTCTTCTTTGAAGGGACTGGCCTTGTAAGTAATCCAGTCAATTCTCGACTCAGCATAATGTTGATCTTTGGTCTCAAAACTCTCGCAGATTCCTCTCCACTCGTTGTCTACCTTGATCCAATAATTTTTGTGATCTTTGGTAAACTTTCGCAAGTTTGTCACACCTATCACACGTTCGGTTTCCTGGACAGGCAGCCCATTCTCTTTCTGTCTCATACGGCCGTGCCAGCGGTCCAGCTCCAGCTTCTCGGCAAGACCAGGCCCAGCGACAGCATATCTTTCTTTCCAGTTTTCCATCCAATCTCCGAACTGACTATCAAAGAAAACAACAAAATCGGCCTTATCAACGTATTTACCCCAGTGGCGGATGCGTTCTATGCCCTCAAGACCTTTACCAATCTTGGATTTGAAAGGTTCAGGAAATGCCTCTTCACATGGGATATAATACCAGAATTCCGCTACATCTTTGGCAATTCTGACAGCATTCTCAGTAAAGAGTCCGAGATCAATACAAATGCATTTAAGCTTACTTAAACTCACTCCATCACTCCCAAACCAAAGTTAGGCGGCGGCACTGGCATTGCCGGCCGCATGGGCGCTCCTACCGGCGCTCCTGCCATGCCGCCCTTGAATATCTCCCCCAGCAGTCCCAGCAGCATCTTCCTCACTTCCCCGCTGGTCTCCTGAGCCTCTTTCAGCGCCTTCAGCTTTTGCACCAGTAGCTTCTCCTTCTCTACCTCCAGGTGCATCTGCTTCACCTTCAGCTCTTCCATCTTCACGAGCACAAGGGGGGGCGGAGGCGGCTGAATGCGCGGCTCCCCTTCCTTGGGAGGCACAAGGGTCGGGGGCATGGTCTTCTCAACACGCTCCGCGATCTCCTCGGCCCCTAAGAAATCCTGAAACTTGTAAACCAAGTCGCCCGCGATCTTCATAATCGGCGGATAGGCCGCGACGAGCCGCTCCAGGGATTGCGCTGCCTCTTGCCTCTGCGTGCTGTAGCTCGGGCCTGTCGTCACCACCACATCGTACTTTCCCGCGGTGAGGTCGTTATACCGCGCGTTCCTGCCGTTCTTTGCGGCGAGGCGGATGAGCTTGTTTTTGTCCATGCCCTGATACTGCTCCGGGTTCCTCATCACCGCGTCGAGGGCCGCGCCTGCGGTCGTGTTGACGGGTACAAAGGTCTCCGTGTCGTCCACGTTCCTGATGCGGATATCCCGCTGTGTGTCGTAAACCTCGGGGATCATCTCGTTGATCACCCTGCCACAGTGGGCGATGGCGCGGCTCAAGTTGTCGATGAAGGCGAATGTCCCCACGTCGCCCGGTTTCTGCCGCTGGAGGATGGCCTTACCGGAGAGCTCCGGCCCTTTGTCGCCCACGTCCGAGCCGAACATGCCGATAGTGTCCTTGATCGCCTGTTTGGCCTGGCCGATCTGCTCGAATACGGCGACGGGCGGATTGGGGGGGTTCGTGCGCTGTGGAGTAGGCGCGCCCTGGTCGATATTGTACTTCAGGAAGGGGAAATTCTCTGCGTTGGCCGCAGCATAGTCCTGCTCGTAGCCTTCGAACTGCTTTGCCGTCCCGATCCACGGCGCTTTAGGAATCATGTCCACGATCTCAGCCGCGTCCGTTACCCAGAAGTTCAGCAGCCGCTGCGGGTCCTTGGCGTCCCTGATGAGGCTCCGCACGTAGGTCTTCCCCTCGATCACGCGCTCAGGACCTTTCACCACGACAAGGGGGATATATTTGCCGGGGACATCGTTTGGCCCGTCCAGGATTCGGTCTGCGCAAATCGCGTAGTGGCGCACTTTGGGGTACTCGACCTCCCGCTCCTTGGCGATGGTCAGCGATGGAGGGGGCAAGGGGGGCAACTCCGGTTGGGGGGATACCCCTCCGACAGCGCTAGGCGAGAGGAGTGTCCCCCTTCCATTTTCAAAGGGGGCCGGGGCAGGCGAAGGCACGGGCGCAGGGATAGGGACTGCTCCCGGAGTGCCTGGCTGCCCCGGCATGGGGGGTTTTCCCATCATAGGCGTTATATTCGATAAAGGGTTCGGAGGTTGCTGAGGCATCGGTTGCCCGCCCATCGCTCCCATTGGTCCTGCCGGCAGCGCGGGCGGTGCAGGAAATAGTATCTTAGCTTTCTCCGCCTCTATCCATTCCGCGAGCTTCTCTTCGAACTCTTCCTTCTTCCAGGTCTGCCCGTCCTCGGTGAGCACCATGTCGGTCTTCTCGCTCTCGATGACGTAATAGTCGGCGATAAAGAAGGCATCATTCTCGAACCAGACTTCGTTCGCGACGCCCTTCCCCACCTTCAGAGCATCGCCGGGCGGCTCTTCATCCGGGTACCGCTCCTCGAACTCCTCCCGGGTCACCTTCTCCAAGCAGAAGCCATATTTCGAATCGGCGCCCACTTCCGACTTTGCATTGCTGTCCATGTAGACAAGAAAGGGGTTCTTGATGCGCTCCAGGTATATCTCCTGCACAAACGGGTTCTCCTCCGTATACCTGGTCAGCACGCGCCACGCGCCCAGCCCGCAGGAAGTCGCCATCTCGCCCGCGTAATCGTAGATCGCCTCTGCGTTCGACAGATACTCTATGTTTGCGATCACCCCGCTCCTGATCTTCGCAATGTTCACGTCGCCCGCAGAATCAACAGGCCTCACCTTGATGCGCGCCCTGTTGTGGCGCATGTCGCCCACGACCTGGTTCACGTACTTGGGCAGCTCGTTCGTCTTCAGGCATGGCCGGCCGCGTAAGCGTCTGCGCTGCTCTTCGGCCGGATCCCACTGGTCGCCGTTCAAGAACTTCAGGTCTTCTATCGCCGCCTGCCGGTTGTGGTCATCCGCGTCGATCTCGCGCTTCAGGCGCTTGGTGGCAAGCTCCAGGAAAGCGTGCTCATCCTTGGGTTTTTTGCCTTTCTTTTCAGTGTCGTCGGTCATTTTGGCATCCTTGCTCCGCAATCAAGGCAGCACGTCACGACGGCAGTGATCACAGGCCGGGTGAGGACAGGACTTACCTCGATCTCTCCCTTCTCACGCTTCTGGATAAATATCGTGGCGGGGACACTCCTCTCGCCGTTTTCGTTTTCGGAGGGGTGTCCCCCCTCAATTTTATCTCGGCATCCGGTCTCTTCGTCCATCACGCTATCCATAAACACATCTCTCTGTGCGCCTTTCTCCAATCCCGCCACTGAAACGCCACGTCATCAAGGTCGGTTTCTTCCTCGAATTCGGAGAGGTCGAGGACGCCGCCGGAATCATCTACCATTTCGCCCCCATCGGTATGCCGTTGAGCACGCTCGTCACGGTCTGATGCTTGACCCGTGGTTGCCACCCCACTGCCATGGTCCGCCAGGCGTCGGCGCCATGAGAGCACCAATTATGCAAGGGATGATCCGCCAGCTTCTTTTTCTCCTCGTCGTACTCTGCCTGATACCCCTCCAGGGCGCTCAAACCGTGCGCGCATTTCCGCTCATCAAACCAACATTGACTCATAATGTTGCGGCCAGCTTCGATCCCACTCAAAACCGCCTGTGTATCTCGTGCCCTCTGCACTACCACCACCGGCCTAATGCCCAGGTTCTCGGCGGTTGCTTTCCGGCTGGTCCCGGTCCCGAGCTCGCGCACGTCCGCGTCATGGGGCATGTAGTGATCTCCGTACACATAGGGCCGCTCCTTGAGCACCTTGGCATAGTGAGCTAACCCCTCGCCGGAGGCCTCATAGTAGTCGATGAAGCGCAGCTCGCGGCCAATCGCCTGCATAAACCAGATGGAGGTAGAATCGTCCATACCCAGGTCCCAGAACGTGTAGACCTCGTGGCCGGCTGCGTGAGGGACGGCGGTGATGCGGCCATCTGAGCGGGCGGCGCGGAGCTGCTTGGAGTAATAGGCCCCGCGCACCATGCCCTCAAAAGAGCAGTAGTACTCTTGAAGGAAGAGCATCTCGCCTTCGGTCTCCCCGAACTCGGCGAGCAGTTCGCGCCGCTCCTGATTGAGCCTGTCGGGCGTAAAGACGGGCGTCCGGTCGGCGGGAAGCAACGTGGCGAACCATCCCGGCTCGGCTCTCGCGAAATCGTAGAGGCTCTTCCCGTGGTTCGCGCCTCTGGGCGTATAGATGAAGAGCGCCCACCCCTCGTTGGCCGCCAGTATCGGCCTCAAATACGCCCACGCCATAGGGTCGGCGACGGCATACTCGGAGAAGACGATCCCCGCAGGGGCCGAGCCGACGAGACTGTTGTAATTGTCAGAGCCTACAAGCTGCCAGGTGGAGCCGTTCGCGAACTCGATGAACATCTCCTGCTCATGGATTTTGCGCCTGATCTCTTTGGGAAATGCCTCATCAACCCTGCGTTTGCCCGTCTTAGGATTGATCGCGTCCCAGACCACCTTACGCGCCTGATTCGCCTGCGGCAGCATATGCCAGTAGTTCCCCGGACGCTGAATCATCTGGGTCGCGGTGAAGTGGAGGGCCACGTCATCTTTCCCCCAGCGCCTGTGGGCCACGCAGACCGCGCGCTTACCGCCCCGTTCCAGGTAATCCCACAGGGTGCGCTGATCGGGCCGGGGGACCCAGCCGCAGGGAATATCTATTACTTGGACACCCGCAAGCGGGTACCCGGTCGCCCCCTCGAAGTTAGATCCCTGCCGCGCCGCCCGCGATCCTCGCCTTCCGTAACCGCTTTCCGCCATTTAAGCCTCTTCCGAAAACTTTATGATCCAGACAACCAGACTGCCTGCCGGGTGAGCGTCCTGCTTTTCCGCGCGCTTGTAACCCTTGTGCGCCTCAATGTCCTGCCTGGCCTTTTGCCTGATCGTTATCTGCTTCAGATCGGGCTCCTCGCCTCCGGCATGCAGCTCTCTTTCGAGCTGCTCGACCAGTAACTCGTCCGGGATGCGCTCGTTCAGCTTCGCCACGAACGCCTCATAAGAACGGGTGTCGATCCCTGCCGCTGTCTTCCCCTTCTTCATGATAACAGCTTAATCGATTGCCAAAATGCTGTCAAAGTGACAAGGAGGGGTGACAACCAGACGTGTCACGGAGGGGTGACAAGGAGGGGTGACAAGGAGGGGTGACAAGGAGGGGTGACAAAAAGCATAAAAATAACTTTTTTTGCGATTTCGAAAAACGGACTTGCATTCTTGACTGGAGAAAAACTCGCAAAGGAGGTTCATCCTCGACCTTATTTTCATTCAACATTAAACATTGTACTATATACGATGGCTGATTATACGCTCGTCGCCACGGCGACCTTCGGGGTGGAGTCCATTGTGGCGGAAGAGCTTAAGCGCCTCGGCCACACGGACCTCACCGTCGAGAACGGACACGTCACGTTCCCCGGCAGCGCGACAGATATCGTCCGCTGCAACATCGCCTTGCGGTGCGCCGACCGGCTCCTCATCCAAATGGCCTCCTTCGAGGCGACCGACTTCGAAGAACTGTTCCAGCAGACACGCGCGGTCGCTTGGGAGGATCTCATCCCGGCGGACGGAAAGATGCACGTCACCGGCAAGTCGGTCAGGTCGAAGCTCCAAAGCGTGCCCGACTGCCAGGCCATCGTCAAGAAAGCCGTCGTCGAGGCAATGAAGAGGAAATACCACGAGTCATGGTTCCCGGAAACCGGCCCGGTCTACAAGATAGAGGTGGCGCTGCTTCACGACCACATCACGCTCACCGTCGACACCTCGGGCCCCGGCCTCCACAAGAGGGGCTACCGGACCGGGAGTGGGGAGGCCCCCCTCAAGGAAACCCTGGCGGCGGCCATGGTGCTCTTAAGCAGGTGGGAGCCGGGCAGGGAGTTGGCCGACCCCTTTTGCGGGTCCGGCACTATCCCTATCGAAGCGGCCCTCATCGGCAGGCGTATGGGTCCCGGCATTAACAGGTCCTTTGTCGCGGAAAGCTGGCCCACGATGTCCCCCAACCTCTGGCAGGAAGCGCGCCGGGAGGCGCGCTCGCTCTCCGTCGCCGCAGATTTCAGGGTGCTTGCCTCGGACGCGGACGGCACGGTGCTGAAGGCGGCCAGGGAAAACGCGGAAGCCGCAGGGGTTGCCGACGCCATATCCTTTCAGAAACAACCGGTAGATCAATTCAGATCGGCCAGGAAATACGGCTGCATCGTCTGCAACCCGCCCTATGGAGAGAGGACCGGCTACATCCGCGACGTGGAGCGGCTATACCGGGCAATGGGGGAGGCCTACTCGCGCCTCGACTGCTGGTCCCTCTTCGCCCTCTCGCCACATCCCCGCTTCGAACAGCTCTTCGGCCGCCGGGCGGAACGGAAAAGGAAGCTCTTTAACGGCAATATACAATGCCATCTCTACCAGTACCTCGGCCCCCTGCCGCCACCCCGGCATCAGTCATAGGTCTTCTTCTTTCTTCTCTTGTCGGTCGGCCAACAACCACTTTGTTCTTTCTCGGTCGGTTTGAGAGAGCCATTGTGTTCTTCGGCGACACTCTCTTCAAGTGTGGCAAGCAGCTCGCCCTGAAGCGACCGGTGGCGCTGCGCTGCCCTTCGACGCAGTTTTTCAGCAACATCATCGGGCACATTTTTTATGGAGAAACTTACAGGCATGATTCCTCCCTATGTGGTGTCATTATGACACCATTATAGAACGTCACCGAACAAAACTCAACAGGGGGGAAAGTGTGGAGCTTCTTGACAGGCTGGTAAATCTGGAGAATTAAAGCTTTTGCAAAAATAATCGGGCGCAGACGCGGCGGGGTGACCCCCGCCTCCTGCGCCCGATTGGATCTATTTCATTACGCCCTTGCCGCCATAGGTAATGGACTTGATAATTTTCTCCGCCTTCTCCTGCGCGGCCTTGGAGAGCGGGGCATATTGCATCGGTTCAGCGTACTTCTGCCCCTCGTGGGTCATCCACCAGACAAGCCGTACCATGGTTCTTGCTTTTTCTTCTGTCTTGTCCCCGTACTTCTGCTCCTTATAGAGAATGATCCAGGTAAAGCCGCTGATGGGGTAGCCATCGGGGGCCGAGCTGTCGGTCAGGCTTACCTTCATATCATCAGGAAGGTTGGTATTGGCGGCCGTGCTCGCGGTGGCAAGGCTCGGTTTTATAAATTTTCCTTTCTTATTCTGGAGGTTCCCGTAGGGCATCTTGTTCTGCAGTGCATAGATCAACTCCACGTAGCCGATACTGCCCGGCGTCTGTTGCACCAGCCCGGCCACACCCGGGTTTCCCTTGGCCCCGAGGCCGACCGGCCAGTTGAGGGCCGTGCCCATGCCCACTTTCTCTTTCCAGTCTTTGCTTACTTTGCTCAGATAATCGCTGAAGATATTTGTAGTCCCGCTCCCGTCCGACCGGTGCACCACGGTAATATCCACCGCAGGAAGGATAATCCCGGAATTGGCGGCGAGAATGCGCTGGTCGTCCCACTTCTTTATCTTTCCAAGAAAAATGTCGGCCACGACATCGGGGGTGAACCTGATCTCCGGATTATTTGGAAGGTTGTAAGTGATGACGACCGCCCCCGCGCAGGTCGGGATATGGAGAACGGCAGCCCCCGCTGCCTTCGCGTCTTCATCGGTCAGGATTGCATCGGACGCGCCGAAATCGACGGTCTTGTTGGTAAGCTGGCGTATACCGCCGCCCGACCCTATGGCCTGGTAGTTGACCTTCACGTTGTATTCCTTCGCATAGACGTCAAACATCTTTGAATAGAGCGGGTAGGGAAAGGTGGCGCCTGCTCCTATTAATTCCCGCTCCACAGCAAGGGCGGACGCGACGAATCCGCCGGCAACCGCAAGGACCAAAACGACCCGTAGCAACCACTTCATGTCAGACCTCCTGCAATTCAATTTTCTCAGTCCCTCAAGACATTTCTTCTTATCTATCCACAATTCCCGCCCGCTCTTTTTGTTCACATTGCAAGCTTGTACCCGATCCCCCGCATATTTTTAATGAGGGCGCCGGCCTTCCCCATCTTCTCCCGGAGGTGTTTGATATGAACGTCTACCGTTCTATCGAGGACCATCTTATCGCTCCCCCACAGGTGGTTAAGTATCTTCTCCCTCGAGAAAACCCAACCGTTCTTGGAAGCAAGGAGCTGCAGGATGCGGAATTCGGTGGTCGTCAGGTCTATTTTTGCCCCCTCCACGATGACCTCATATTTCTGCATATCGATACTCAGGATATTGCCGATCTCAATTTTCTCCTTTTCGTTCTCCGTCTCCTGCCTCACGGTGCGTCTCAGCACCGCCTTCACCCGTGCAACCAGCTCTCTCGGTGAAAAGGGTTTCACCATGTAATCATCAGCGCCGAGCCCGAGGCCGAGGACCTTGTCGGTTTCGGCGGAGCGGGCGGTGATAATAATAATAGGGATTGATGCACAGTCAGGTCTCGCTCTAAGCTGCTTGCAGATCTCAAAACCATCCACATCGGGCAGCATGAGGTCCAGAACAAGAAGAGAGGGTTTCTCCGTCTCCAGATATTTCATGAAGCTGTACCCGTTCAGAAATCCCCGCACGTTGAATCTCTCTTTCTTAAGATGCAGGGAGATGAGATCAAGAATATCGATCTCATCCTCAACAACAACGATTTGCTTGCTCGTAAGCATCAAAGCCTCCCGGCAACACGGCCATTCTTCTTACGTATGCAGGGCGAATGACCCGCCCTCCCCCGGTTGCCTATTTTTCGCTTATCCGATCATTCACCTTAATGCTTTGGTGATCAGTATATCTGTCTTTTGTTAAGGAATGGTGAATAGATGGTGAATAATTTGTTAATCCTGAAAGGAACTCCGGTTCCACGTGATCTGCGGCCGCACGAATTAACGCTCTTTTCACGAATGGTTCACACCTTCCTAACATTCATCCTCTAAAATTGGCGTGAGATTATGGGAAAACTCTTCCATCCCGATCCGCAAATGTCCATACGACCTTCAGCCGGTTGCACTATCCGTCATTATTCCCTCATAACCGGAGGTTTCTCCCGCAGATGAGCAGCCGTGACGGTCGCATCTTTAAACTGGACATCACGTTCCCCGACCCCCTGCGCAGCCGGATTCTTTCCAGGTTAAACGGGCTTCTCGAACGTCTTCTCCTGTTGGACCGGTTGAACAACATTTACGCGGAAATGGACAAATGGGACGAGACCGGCGATTTTGTGGAACGGGCCCTGGCCGCTCTCAAAATCGGTTATCACGTCGAGCCGGACGACATGAGGCGGATCCCCGCGCATGGTCCTCTGGTTGTCGTTGCAAACCATCCCTTCGGTGGTGTCGAGGGACTGATGTTGGCTGCCGTGCTTCAGGCCGTCCGGCCGGATGTCAAGATTATGGCCAACTACCTGCTGGAACGGATACCGGAAATGCGCCTTCTCATCATTCCCGTCGATCCCTTCGGCGGTGGCGGCTCGGTTTGGCGAAACGTAAAGCCCCTGAGGGATGCGCTCACCTGGGTAGGAAATGGCGGGGTTCTGGCCGTGTTCCCGGCCGGACAGGTCTTGCACCTTCAACTGACGAAGAAAGAGGTTGTCGATCCGGCGTGGAGCAAAATGGTCGGCCGCATAATCAGGAAGTCAGCCGCGCCCGTCCTCCCAGTCTTCTTCCACGGAAGGAACAGCGCCCTGTTTCAAGTGGCCGGACTGGTCCACCCGCTCTTTCGCACAGTGCTCCTGCCGCACGAGCTACTCAACAAAAACTCCACAGAGGTGCGCCTCGACATAGGGAACCTGGTCTCTGCAGAGAGGATCAAGGGTTTTGAAGGTGACAGTCAACTGATGGCTTACTTGCGGGCCCGTACCTACATGCTCCACCACCGGTTGCCCGCAGCGAAAAGAAGGGGGGATGTCATGCACTCATCGGGGAAAAGAGTGAAGCAGCCGCAAAGGGTGATCGACGGGCCACACACTGGTGTGATTCACGGGGAGATCGATCTGCTCCCGGCCCAACAGGTGCTCTGGGAAACCGACCAGTACTCGGTGATGTACGCAAGCAGCCAGCAGATACCCAATCTCCTGTACGAGATAGGGAGATTGAGGGAGCTTACCTTCAGGGGAGTGGGCGAGGGGACCGGTCGGTCTGTCGACCTGGACCGCTTCGACCTCTACTACACTCACCTCTTTCTCTGGCACAAAGAAAAGAGCGAACTGATCGGCTCCTACCGTCTTGCTCCGGTTGACCGCGTCATTGAACGCTTTGGCACAAAGGGTCTGTATACGAGCGCCCTCTTCACCTACAAAGAGACCTTCTTCGAGCACATGCGCGATGCCGTGGAACTCGGCCGTTCTTTCGTCCGCCTGGAGTACCAGAAATCGTATTCCCCGCTTTTGCTGCTCTGGAGAGGGATCGCACGTTTCATCGGACTCAATCCGCGGTACAGGACCCTCTTCGGGGCCGTAACCATCAGCGAAATGTACAGTCCCGCCTCCAGGCAGCTCATCGTCGCCTTCCTCAAGGGGAAGACGTATGCACCGCACCTTGCCCGGATGGTAAAACCGAGAATGGCGATACGTCCAGGGGACAAGCGTTCCGTCAAGCTGCGCCTGGACCCCGAGCTGATCACCGACATAGAAGAGCTGTCCGCCTTCGTCTCCGACTTGGAGATAGACCGGAAAGGCGTTCCCGTCCTCCTCAGGCAGTACATACGGATGGGGGGAAGGCTGATGGGTTTCAATGTCGATCGATCCTTCGCGAACGCCCTGGACGGGCTCGTCATGATTGACCTGACCAAATGCGAGCCGAAGATCCTCGAACGCCTCATGGGGCGGGTCGAGGCTGCCTCATATCTGGCGTATCACAACCAGACGGAGCCCGAGAGGCGGGCGTCGTAAAGGCAGTTCTAGACTTTTTACGAAAACAATCACCCCTTCAGCCTCTCTTTCCCGGTTCCACCAGTTTCAACGCTTGCGACCCACGCCCTTAGGGCCACAGGCGGGGCACCCAGCTCCATATTGCCTTGCTGGGTCGCGCCCGAACCCGCACCTGTCCGGCAGTTTCTTCCTTATTTATTCCGAAGTTCCTCTTGAAATGTAATAAGTACCCGTGGTAATGAATAGGAGAGGGGTGATCTAAATCGTTGTTTCGGCGAGCGAGGTGAGGCGTATATTGGATATTACCGATCATTCTTCTTGAATGTCCAATATGACCTGCGTTTCGTCTGTATAGTTAGTTGTTAGCCACCAAGAAAGATGAGCGGAGAAAATGGCCTGAACCAGTACACGATTTCTGAGCTTTGACACACCACACACCCGCGGTCAGGCCGCAGACACTGTCGTGAAACTGATGATGGCCTGTAACGACCTCTCGCTGGCTAACCAAGCCCTCTCCGACTGGAAGAAGGAGCAACCCAGCACCAAAAAACCTCGCCAGACTGGGGCGGGAATGTACTTCATTAGGATGCAGCTCGCTCATCTTTACGAAGGCCTAAAGGTCATAGAGGAAATCAAGAAAGATCAGTTTCTAGTGGGTCTCTTGGGGCAATGCGACGCGGAAACCCAGAGATCGTTTCATGAGCTTACGCAGTTCTTGCCCGACGGCTCATGCCATTCTGAGTTTGAACGGCTGGTAGGCAAGGTACGCCACAATCTGGCCTTTCACTATTACGGTTGTGGAAAGCTTATCAATCGAGCCATCGCCGACAGAGCCGCACGTCAGGAAGCGCGAACCTCATCCGTAACGCGAGGAGACACAGCCTATTTGTGGTATTTCAAAGTCGCAGATGACGTTGTCGACAGCATTGTCGTGCGACAGATCTGGGCCATTCCGCGGTACGCGGACATGAGAGCCGAGGCGGACAAAGTGGCTGATCGCGCGCATCAGATCTTTCGCTGGTTTGTTGATTTCGCGGGTGAGTTCATATGGAAATACTGCGGGCACTGATACGGCTAACGAATAGCTGCACCGGACGTGGCAAAACAGCGCGCCACGCCGGTGAGCATGTTGTTATAGCAGGAAAAGAAGATGAAAGAGGACTTGAAACAATCACCTGTATTCACCCCGGATGACGAGCCGTATCTTGGCAGAGAATCTGTGTTTCACTTCGATCAGATTATTCTGTCCTGCTTGGAAGCAAATGCCGAGATTGCAGCCTACACACACAAAAACGAACTGAATGACTTGCAGAAGGCAGCTTGTCAGATTATTCCCCAGGGTATCAATCTTGCGTTAAGTATTCGCGAACTGGTCCGCCAAGGCTATCTGTTTGCGGCGGCTGTTCTGATGCGCCCTCTCATTGAGCGAGTGGCTATCATTTCATACCTACATGAAAGACCGCAAGAAGTCGCTTTATGGCAACGCGGTTGGAGACATAAAGAGCGTCCCAGTCTTGCAAAAATGCTGGCAACCATGCACAAAGAGGTGGACACAAAGCAAGCTCAGGAAATTTGTAACACCTTCAATTCCTTGACTCATGGTGACCCTACGGGCTCGGCCTTCAATTTGGTGAACCTCCCGGCGGGTGGGCTTGGCTATTCCGTCGGCAAGGTGCTCAACGAACCGGAGTTCTGCGATTTTGTTTGTTTTCAATCGTATCCCTACTTGATAGTCATAATGGCAAGGATGACAGGGTGTTTCCCTGACGCAAAAAGCTGAAGCTATAACAAGTAGCTGCACCGGACGTGGCAGAACAGCGCACCACGCCGGTGAGCACCATGTTATGACAAGAGTAGACCCAACAAAGGTACGGAACCGATAGAAGCATAGACCGGGTAAGGGAGCTGATCTATGGAAAAAGAGAATGTAGAAGAGAAAATAATTGAAATAATGATGACAGAGTATGGTGCCCTGAGGGAAGAGATTAGACTTATAATGAATGCCATCATTAGAGACTTCCAAATCTTTTTGGGCTTTTTGGCTGCTATTTTCGCCTTCAGTATTAAAGGGGATTCAGGATCCAACGACCCTTTCAACGTACAGGTTGTTATAACTTTTGTTCCTTATCTTTTTTTTGCATTTTCATTTTTCTTTCTCATAAAGATGGCAAATTTAATGACCAACGCGGCGTATGTAAGGGACATAGAGAATCGAATCAATACGCTGCTTGGTTCTAACGTATTGAATTGGGAGTCATCCATAACGCAGAAGCTTCTTTTTGACTTTCGCACACCCTTCGTGATATCCGCAACCCTTTTTTTCTATGTTACTGTTGGCTGGGTATGGTCTTGCTTGCATTTTGGGATATTTCCGCTTCATCCCCGAAATTCCGCTGCTGAAGGATTATAGATGCGTATTCCTATCCATTTACATTGCCTGCCCTATTATTTTCGGCCTGTTCTTGTGGTGGATTATCTGGGGCAGTAAGAAACTTCCGGAAAGAATAGTAGTATTAGTAGGCAAGGTAAAGCCGTTTAATACGCTTCCTCCTGATCCCGATTCTCTTAAGGGGGGGGTGCGAATAACAATAAGAGCATCAGATAGGCGGAAAAATCAGGGCGCTCGTGGAATATCGAGTTGTGGGGAAAGCAGTTAACTTCAAGAGAACGGGACATGGGTAAATGATATCAGGCGGCAGATTTTGACGGACATTTGACGCGCCGTTCATTCCATCTCAACAAACCTGATATATAATCCTCAAAGACAAGACGTACACCAAGGGTCTCCTGTCATCGAAAAGAGGTTATAATCTCAACAGGCGATGATGGCGCCAAAGGAATCGTGAACGCGGATCGGCAATCTCGCAAAGAATATAAAAGGAGCTACCGGTATGAAGCGACTATTCTGGTTCAAAGCAGCGTGCGCCCTCGCGTTCGCTGTCTGTATCGGAGCAGGGGGGGTATGGGCGGCGCCGTGGAGTTTCGGAGTCATGAGCGATACCCAGTGGATTGGCGCGGATACTGACGGCAAGAACCCTAATTCGGTCCCTGTCGGGATTATCGACCAGATCAACCCGCAGATCATAAGGGCCGGCGTAAAATTCGTCGTCCAGGTCGGCGACTTGACGGACAACGGGTCGAGCGCCGCTTTGGCCGAGCGGGCTAAAGCTAGCCGGGCCCTGTACAACGCGGGCATTGGCTTCTACCCGTTTCGGGGCAACCACGAGAGCTCCGCAGATGCGGCGATCCAGTTCCAGGGTCTTTACCCGCAAACCCGGGGCAACGGCAGCAATGTGGTCGGGGCGACACACTTCAGCAGCCCCAGCACCAACTTGAAGGGCCTGAGCTACTCCTTCGATTACGGTAATGCGCGATTTGTGCTTCTCGATCAGTTCACTCCGACCGATGGCAAAGCGTCCGACGGGACCGCTTACGATGTGCACAACAATGCGATCAGTTCCCAGCAGAGTTGGATCAGCAGCACCCTGGCGGGGAAACCTATGAACGGCCACGTCTTTGTCTTCGGCCACAAGAACCTCATCGGCCAGAACCACACGGATGTCCTCCTGGGGGTGAACCCAGGGGCTAATCCACTTGCGCAGAAGGAGTTCATCGACAGCCTGGCCGGCCGCGGCGTGCGTTATCTGATCAGCGGCCACGACCACATCCATCAGCGCTCCATCGTGCAGGCGCCTCACGGCACCTCGGCCGTCCAGCAGATTATAAGCGGCAGCGAGAGCAATAAGTTCTACGTCCCCCTAGGGAATTCAGAACTGCCGGGCAGCATTAACAATGACGTGAAGTACGACAACCCCACCCGCGAAACCTCCCTGCGTCAGGAACGCAACACAATCGGTTATTACATCTACACGGTGGACGGACCCCGGGTGAAGGTCGATTACTACTCGGCGCACGTATTTGCGACCCTCGGCAAGGGCGAGTACCTGATATCGAGTACCCCGAGCCTCGTGTTTACTAAACAGGAGACCTTTGGCTACAGTCTCAACGGCAAGGAGTTCCTGGTGGGTGGACAGGCGGGCACATCCTACAGCGTGGTGCAGGACAGTTTCGGGACGACGACGGCAAAGATCCTCGCCGGCGCCTACAGCAATACAGCAGTGGACGGAAGCGGTCGCCTTTTAACTCAGGCCATAGATACGGGCTGGACGAGCCTGCAAGAGGCGGGCGGAAGCCTGAAGAGTGACGTCCTCAGCCTCTGGGGCATGGCAAAAAACTTAGGGAGCGGCCAGACAGACACCTATGTCCTCTCAATGAGCCTCACGGGGGTTAGCATGAGCCAGATGGGAAGCGGAAAGTTCTTCCTGCTGACGAAGGACGACAAAGGTGGCTGGATCAACGCGGTTGACGCCGATTACGGACCGCAGAGCACGCATTTTGTAGGTGGAGCATGGAACGAAAGCTACGGACTTGGTACGTACGGCATCGACCCGGACACGCACGTTGCCTGGGCAGTCATCAATCATGACGGTGATTTCGCCGTGGGCCTATCTCCGATCGTTTCAGGTCTCCGATAACCTGAGACTTAAGGGCTGTTACTCGGCCTCTTGAAGCTTCACATATATGGCTATT
This sequence comes from Syntrophorhabdales bacterium, assembly GCA_050012495.1. Classification (GTDB taxonomy): domain Bacteria; phylum Desulfobacterota; class Syntrophorhabdia; order Syntrophorhabdales; family WCHB1-27; genus BOG-1155. The sequence goes on along the minus strand of JBEKHB010000005.1, from coordinate 54,041 downwards.
CGGTAGAGCAGGGTAATGATGAGGACGCCGAAGGCCCAGATCCCCGTGGTGATCAGTACCTCGGGGAGGGTTGGCCCGTACTCGGTGATCTCGCCGAGAGGGGAGGGGATAAACCCCGGAACGACTAGGCCGAGGCCCTTGTCTATCCAGACACCCACGATGATAGCGGCACAGATCAGGGCCAGGACGCCTTCGCGCCGGCGCAGCCGGGTGCTGAGGAGGGCGCCAGCGGATCCACCCATCAATACCATGGAGAGCCATATCCATGGCACGAGGGCGTGATGGCCGTCGATACCGAGGAAAAGGTAGCGGAGATGCACGACGTCCCCGGGGACGCCGCCGTACAGCGTGGTGAAAAGCTCAACGAGGAGCAGGAAGATGTTGACGAGAAGGGCATACGTGGCGATGGTGGCGACCTTCTGGATGGCTCCGCATCCGGGGTCGAAGCGAGTGATCCGCCGGATCAAAAGCGACATCAGGATGAGAAGGGCGGGACCGGAGGCAAAGGCGGAGGCGAGAAACCGCGGCGCCCACAAGGGTGTATGCCAGAGCGGTCTGGCTACAAGACCCTGGTAGATGAATGCGGTCACCGTATGGATGCTGACCGCCCACGGTAAGGATAGCAGGATGAGGAACCGCACCCAGGGGAGCGGCTTCTCATCCTTCACCTCGGCGTCGAGGGTGGACCACCCGATGAAAAGATTCAGGAGCAGGTACCCGTTGAGGGCGATCATATCCCAGAAGAGCAATGACTGGGGCGAGGGGTAAAGGATAAGATTGAAGGCGCGGTCAGGCCGTCCCAGGTCAACGATGATAAAGAGGAGCGACATGATGACCGCAGGGACGGCGAGGAACTCGCCGAGTATCGTAATTTTCCCGAACTCCTTCACACTATGGAGGTAGTAGGGAAGCACGACGGTGACCGCCGAGGCGGCGACGCCTACGAAGAAGGTGAAGTTCGCGATGTAGAGGCCCCAGGAGACACTGCGGCTGAGGCCCGTAATGGAAAGGCCATGGCTCCATTGGTGGAGATAAGAGAGAAAACCGGCAGCGGCGACGGCGAGCAGAAAGAGGAGCCACGCCCGATAACCCTTGCCGCCTTTCAGCGCCTTTTCAATCATGATCTCTTGCCTCCCGTGCTCGACAACCTATTGTTATGCCACGTTATGCCAACAGATAAAATACCTTCGGCCGCGTTCCCAGCTCAGGCTTCCGCTGCATCGCAGGTCGGGAGCCAAGCAGGCGCCTCACGGCTGACTGTTCGTCGTTCAAGTCCCCGAAGGCGAGGCACGTTCCTTTGCACGCATCGACACAGGCGGGAACCAGACCTCTGGCCAGTCGCTCATCACAAAAGTTGCACTTCTCTACTACCCCTTTGGTGCGCGTCGGATATCCCTTATCAATGGCGTGAATAAAGGGCCGCGGGTCCTGCCAGTTGAAGCTCCGCGCGCCGTAAGGGCAGGCGGCCATGCAGTACCGGCAGCCGATGCACCGGTGGTAATCCATCATGACAATGCCATCGTCCCTTTTAAAAGTCGCCTTTGTGGGGCAGACGGCCACACAAGGCGGGTTTTCGCAGTGGTTGCAGAGGGCCATAATCTGTCGGCCCCTCAACGCCTCCACATAGGCGGGCTGCTCGGGGAAAAGCGCATCAAAGGGGGAGGTCCATATCCACGTGATCTGCCTCCCGGCATCGGGAATATTCGGCACGTTGTGGATGCGGTGGCAGGCCTCTATGCACTCCGTGCACCCTTCCTTTTTGGCGCACTTGAAAATGTCGACGACCATTGCCCATTTTTTGGGCGTCTTTTTGCCTGTCCCTTCACCCTTGAGCATGCCGGCAGGTGCGACGAGGCCGAAGCCGGAGAGCGCCAGGAGCTGTAAAAATTCTCTTCTCGTCATTTCGCCGTGTCTCCCTTTTCGGGGAATGTATGGCAGTCCCAGCAGCGGGGGTGCACCGATGCGTAATCATGGCAACGATCACAGAAGTCGGCTTTGTTCGAATGGCAGCCGATGCACGTCGTCGTGAGGCCCATCACGTACCCCCTGCCGTCTGAGGCGACATACTTGAGCGCACCCTCGCGTACCCTGGAATCTCTCCATCTCATCAATAAGTCCACGTGGTGCTCCCGCATGTACTCTTTCGACTCGACGCAACGTTTCTCTCCCCCCGGCGGAGGCGCAAGCCTAGGCGGCCCTGCGGCGCCCGTACCCATCCGCGCGTAGATGAAAGGCGCGGCGAGGCCTGCGAGAACGACTATGATGATAGTGAGGATCAAGGGCTTGTTGTACATCGTTTCCTCTGCAGCAACGCGTGGCGGCTTTTAGCCGGTCACAAAGGCTCACCCCTCAAGTTTGTCGTCCGCGACTCCCCCGTCATGACGAGGGCATTGCCCACGAATTCATGCACGCCCCCCACCTCGACCCCGGGGACCCAGTACTCAAGAAGGGGCGTCAGCGATGCCTTGTCGATCGCGCACATGCAGGCCAGCATATTTACCCCGTGCCTCTCCTTTACGTACCTGACTGCATTGGCCCGCGGGTAGCCGCCGCGCAGCCTCATCTCCATGTTCTCGTCAGCGCCGAGGCCCGCCCCGCTCCCGCAGCAGAACGTCTTCTCCCTGATCGTGTTTTCCGGCATCTCATAGAAATGGTTGGCGACGTTTTTGAGGATAAAGCGAGGCTCCTCAAAGAGCCCCATGGCGCGGGCCGGGTTGCAGGAGTCATGAAACGTGATCCGAACCTTATCGTTCCTCGACGGGTCGAGTTTCAATTTGCCGTGTTTTATGAGATCTGCCGTGAACTCGGCGATGTGGACCATCTTGGTCGATCGTGCGTTCTCGAACCGTGTCCCTGTTATGGGCGACACAGGCTCCTCCAGGAAATCGGCCGGTCCGTTTAGGGTGTCCATGTACTGGTGGAGGACACGCCACATGTGGCCGCACTCTCCTCCCAGGACCCACTTCACGCCGAGTCTCTTGGCCTCGGCATATATCTTGGCATTGAGGCGTTTCACGAGCTCGCTTGAATGGAAGAGGCCGAAGTTTCCACCCTCAGAAGCATAGGTGCTCCATGTGTAGTCAATGCCGATTTCGTGAAAGAGGGCAAGGTAGCCGAGAAGCGTGAACCAATGGGGATTTGCAAAGAAATCTGCGGAGGGGGCGACAAAAAGTATCTCGGCACCCTTCTTGTTGATGGGCAGATTCACCGTCAGACCTGTTATGTCCTTCAGCTCGTCCACGGCAAACCGGAGCGTCTCTTTCATCGCATGCGGGGGAATGCCGAGATGGTTCCCTGTCCTGAAGCAGTTGGAGGCCGGCTCCACGACCCACTGAAGGTTGCAGCCGACCAGATTGAGGAGCTCCCTTCCCATCATGGTGATCTCAGCCGTATCTATGCCATAGGGGCAGTAAACGGAACAACGGCGGCATTCGGTGCACTGAAAGAAGTAATAGAACCACTCTTTCAGCACCTCCTCAGTCAGGTCCCTGGCGCCTGCGAGACGACCGAAAACCTTCCCCGCCGTGGTGAAATACCGGCGGTAGACGGAACGTAGGAGCTCGGCGCGGAGCACAGGCATGTTCCTCGGGTCGCCTGAGCCGATAAAGTAATGGCACTTGTCGGCGCAGGCGCCGCACCGCACGCAGATATCGAGATAGAGCTTGAAGGAGCGGTGCCTCTTCAAAAGCTTCCCCATCCCCTCGAGTATGATCTCTTTCCAATTCTCAGGAAGCTTCCAGTCCGGGTCAGTGGGCTGCCATTCCCGCTGCTTAGGCAAGCCAAGGTATTTCTGGTGCTTGAGAGGAGCGCCGTAGCTATACGTCCCCTTCTTGAACGTCACAGACGGATCTGCCCAGTCTCTTGCAGCAGGTTCGTAGTCGACCTTTAGCAGCTCTTCCTGTCTCAGTTTCTCTTCAGCCATCCCAGCTCCGGTTTCCCCTTTCTATCTTGTCGTTTCATTGGCTTTAAGCCTTTCCTTCATGCTCCACGGGGATGCCTGCTTCGATCATCGCTTCCCTGAACTCGTCCTCATATTCCTGGTAGGTATGCACTTTTACCGGGTAGCTCCACGGGTTGACATGGCGCCTCATGCGGCTGTCATTCTTCAGGTTCCGTGTGGGGCTCAAAAAGACCCCGCCCGCGTGCATCAGCTTGCTAAAAGGAAAATACGCAGCGAGAACGGACACGAGAAAAAGGTGGATGTAGAAAAAAGCGCCCAAATGAGCGGATACTACCGGCCTAAAGCTCACAAGCCCCATGATCGACTCTTTTACCCGCTCCACGTCCGTCTTAAAGAAATGGCGCATGAGCACTCCGGAGAGCGCGATCGCCCCAAGGAGGAAGAGGGCAAAATAGTCGCTCGGCAGCGAAATGAGGCGCAACTGAGGCGAGAAGGCCCTTCGGACAAAAAGGTACGTGACGGCGACGAGAATAAGGATGTCGCTCACGTAAAGCGAGGGAACCCCGATCTCGAAGAAACCGTCGAGCCCCTGGATTGCGGCAATACCGGGAAAAATCGGTCCGGTAAAGAAGCGCAGATGCCGGAAAAGGATGAGTGCCAGGGACCAATGGAAGAGCAGTCCGCCGAGCCAGAGGTAGCGCTTCGGGCTGAAGATCAGTTTTCCGCCGCCCTTGATCTCTACCTTCTCATTCCTCCAGAGGGAACGGAAAAGGAGGACCTCCAAGGCCATGCGGCTAATCACCCAGAGGGTGCTGGTGGGGCTTTCGAGTTTATCCTGTCTGATCCACGGAAGGGACCGCTGTTGTCCGCAGGTCGTGGGGATGCAGAAGGGAACGGGCGAGCGCCCCCACCCGATAATCCGGGAGACAAAGCCAAAGACAAACACGGCGAGCGCCGCGTAAGGAATTACGAACGCAAAGAGCAGGTTCATATTCCCGAGGGCGCCGCCGACCCAGCCGACGACAGCAAGGAATAGAACGGAAAGTAGTGCGTAAATCATGCGCTTCTCCCGCCCATAGCCCTTATCAGCCTGAGCAGTCGCTCTTTCTCCGCCCGCGCTTCCTTGATCCTTATCTCGTCTATCTGCTTTTTGCACGCGACGTACAGGTCTACTGCCACGAGCATAGCCTCGTCGAGGCGCGACTCTATGCATAACAAGTGCCTGACGCCGGCTTCCTCCGCCACCATCGGCAGTGCCTCACGGCGAATAGCCTTCCTCATGGCGTCGACAAAGGAGAGCGCCCGGGATGGTGAGAAGTCCTGGACGGCCCTTATCCGCACGATATCGCTTAAGCCCTCCTCCGCCCTTTCCCGCTCCACACCGGTCACTGCAATCTCGAAAAGCGCATCGCCGGTCTGGCTGAGCACATGGCCCACGGGATTGCAGAACGGGTCCTTTTCCGACGTCAAGAAAGCGGCGGTCTCGGCCGCATATGTCTCCACGACCGCACGACGCCACTCCTCGAGGATCGCCCCTTTTCTGCTGAAGAGCACCTGCTCCAACGCTGCACCGGTCGACCGTGCGTCTTCCGTCACAGGCTTATCACCTCATGGCCGAACATGAAATCGAGGATCTCGTCCATGCCCGCTGCCTTGCCCACCGCCACCCTATCGGCAATGCAGAGATCATGGAGGCAAAACCTGCCCGCCAGGATCGTCACGCCCTTTTCTTCCAGGGCCTTCAGGCGGCCGACTGCGGGCGAGCCTGCGACAAGGAGCTGGACGGCCATGTTCCAGAAAATGATGCCTGCGGGCTTCTCCTCCCGTTTCACCAAAGCATCCAGGAGGGTCATCAGTATCTCGAAACCCATGGTGTCGTCGCCGTGTCCAACCCCTTCCTGTCCAAAAACGAAAACCTTGCCCTTTTTCTCGTTCATCAGTGGAACTCCCATTCAATAAACGGCTTCTCCAGATCGACCATCGCATTGACGATCAACTCGACTAGTCCGCCGTATATTATGCCGCTTTTATTCCACGCGTCGTAATACTCGATAGAATCTCTCAGGAGGCCTTTGCAGTTTGAGCAGGGGGCGCACACGTATTTTTTCACCTCCGGGTCGGGAGTATCCGCAAAGGCATCTATGATCTGTTTCATTTTCATCCTCGACGAGACGCCGCCGCGCCAGTCGGGGAAATTCATCGATTGCATGATCGCAAAGCCGCTGCCCCCGCCGCAGCAATAGTTTTCTACGCCGTGAGGCTCCATCTCCCTGAATTGCGGGCAGATCGCCCTCACGATCCTTCGCTGGGGCTCGACGATCCCCATGAGCCTCACCATGTTGCAGGGGTCGTGGAGGGTCACGGGGAACGTGTTCCGGCTCGGGTCAAGTTTGAGTTTGCCGTTGCAGACGAGGTCCTCCAGGAGGGGCATAGCGCTTACCCGCGGTATGTTGAGGTCCCCCGTGAGGATGCGGTCCGCGATAACCATGAGCGCTTTGTGCGAGTGGCCGCACTCGCCAACGCAGATCTTCTTCACCTTGAGCCGTTTGGCCGCCTCGGCGTGGTGCACGGCAATCCGTGCCGCCTGGACGTCGTCGTACCATATGCCGTAGTTGACCGCGTCGTAGCCGACCATCTCGCTGGAGAGGGTCCAGTCTATCCCGGCCGCATCGAAGAGGATCGCGAAGGCCTCCGGGTTTTCCGGCCACGCAAGGAATTCGCCTGCGTTGTGCACAAGGAGCACGTCAGCCCCCTCCTTGTCGACGGGTATCTTTATCTTTTTGCCCGTCTTCTCCTCTATGTCGTCTTCCATGAAGGCGATGATGTTCGCAAGGGCTTTCGGCGTAATGCCGGTGCTCGAGCCGACGTTCAACTGCTGGACCGTTCCTTTCTCGTGCAGCTCCGCGGGGGCTATACCAAGCTCCTGGCTGAAGAGTTTTCTGATTTCGCGGCTGATGAGGGCATTATCCACGCCGAGCGGACAAACCTGGGCGCATCGCCTGCACAGGGTGCACCGGTAGGCGAGCTCAGCCAGCCTTGCGAGAAGGGTGAAGTTCAGCTCGATGTCGCTGGCCGTCAGCTTCGCGAGTATGCCATGCTCCTTCTTCAGGTACTTGTTTATGATGCGGCGAAGCACCTCGGGGCGAAAGGTCGGCCGATATATCTCCTGCTTTCCGCTCGCCACGTAGGCCGGGCACGAGTCGTTGCAAAGCTGACATTTGACGCAATAGTTGAGGGAGTGGACAAGGGGCTGCAGAAAGGTCCAGTTGTTCTCCTTTGTCAGCAGTTTGCGCAATCCTGACAGGAACTTCCGCACGAACTCCTCTTCTTCCCCGGCATTTGCCGGCTTTGGGATCGCCACGGCAAGGATGCCGTCGAGGGAGGCTTCGTACCGGGCTTTCTGATCCTCCGTGAGCTCCTTCAGGGGCCTGGCTTCGTCGTAGGGTGGCGGCAGTTGCATGAAATCGGACGGCTCCAGGGTAACGAGCTGCCCGTCGGATCTTGCCATATCTTTTATCTTGATCTTGCGCTTCATACTACCCGCCTTATCAGAGCTCTCATTTGACCACCTGTTCTCCCCATGTTTTCCCCTGCTTGATGTGGGGCGCCGCCCAGGTCGGCTTTTCCCCGAACAGCTTAATCAGCTCACCCTCTAGCTTGCTTCCCCGACGGTTCGGCTCATCGTCCCACCGTATGAGAAAGAATGCGAAGATCCTCGTCACGTAGTGCATCGACCGGGTGAAGGGAAGGTAGATCAAAAACAGATCGAACAGGATAATGTGCAGGGCAGCCCCCGGGGCAACCCCAACGGGTCGCGCGGTGATAAGTCCCACCCAGAAATGCCTGTATTCCGCAAAGGTCGGATCAACAAAAGCCCAGGTGTAAAGTCCGCTGAGAAAGACGGCCAGGCAGAAAAGATACGTGAAATAGTTCTGGGGGGTGGCGTACGCCCTAAGGTCATAGTCGGCAATCCTCTTGATCATGATCCCGATGCTTCCCAGAACACCGCTGATAAAAGCCACAAGGCCCACCAGAAGGACAACGTAGTAGAATGCCTTTCCGGCTAGAATTGGCGAGTCGCTCGATACGGGAAGGCCGAAGACCATGGCCAGGGCAGCAAAGAACGTAAAGATGTGAAAGCTGATGATCAGGATGAAACCGATATGCCACGGGTAGAGGGCCAACCAATAGCCTTTGCGCCGCTTGAAGTATTCTCCGAGGGTAAGATACTCCTTGAGGAGAAACCAGATGCTCCTGAGCCATCCCTTTCGGCGACCTCCCTCGATCCAGTCCAGCTCCTCGAAGTAAGACCCTCCGTAGCGGTACTTCTCTTCGTGTATGACGGGGTAGAGCTCCCACCGCAAGTGCCTGGGCAAATGAAGAAACTTTACCGCTTTCACGGTGTACATTGCAGTGACAAACACGTAGCCGAAGTACGTCAGCACGGCCAGAAACACGTTCACTTAGACCTCCCTATCGAAAGCGCGGAGCAACGAACAGGAAACCTGCTCATTGCTCCGCGCCCATTGTCATCCCTACACGCAGCCCGTAGGCTTCGGAAGACCTGCAATCTTGCACGCGCCCTTCGCCGGTCCGCCGGGAAACAACTCGTATATCCTCTTCAGGTCGAGCTTCGTCTGTTTGGTCAACATTCTCACGGGTGGAGCAATCTCGTATTTGATATAGTAATCCCTCAGATAGTTGACCAGCCTCCAGGCCTCTTCACCCATGGGGTATGCGTCTTCCGTCTTTGCCAAGTCCTCTGCCACCTCTGTGTTCCACTTATCCGGCTCCTGAATGAAGCCGTCCTCATCGATCTCGATCTCCTGTCCGCCCAATGTGGCCTTCGCCATGGTATAGCCTCCTATTTCTCTTTAGATTTTTCCTGTTCTTCATCGAACTGCTTTTTGCAGCCCTTCGTATCGAAATAGTACGTCCGGTCCCCGACCGTGGTCGTACCCCGTGCTTTCTTTTCCTCAACTTCCCCTTTGCACACCGGACATATCGCCATACCCTGCCCTCCTCTCTCCTTGAACTATCAGCCGGCCTGGGAATTTATATCGTCACGGTCTTTCGCCTTGCCCTTCGATGCTCCATACTCTGCTGCGAGGGCCGCGAATGCACGGGCCCATTCGGGGTTGCCGAGGGCGTGGAGGTGCATGTACGCGGCGAACAGGTGCTTATAGAGGATGCCGTCCACCCGGCCGTCAATGCCATACCCGCGTTTCACCTCACACGCGGTTGCGATCGGCTCCGCCGGAATAATCCGGGAATGGTGGAACTCGTGGCCTCTCAGCATACGGCCCCGAGGAAACCAGCAATTCTCCGCAGTCACCGCCAATTCCACATAGCCATGTCCCGCCGGTCGCGTTGAAAGCTCCACCTCGGCCGGAATGACCCCGACCATCTCGTAACGTCTGCCCTGCCATCTGATCGCCCGGCAGAGGTACATCAATCCGGCGCATTCCGCATAGGTCGGAAGACCCTTCTCTATGGCTGCGGCGATGTCGGCCCTGAGCCGGCTATTTGCCTCCAGCCGCGATGCGTAGAGCTCAGGGAAGCCGCCGCCCATGTAAAGCCCATCAAGGTCGGGCAGCTTACGCGCGGCAAGGACGTCAAGAGGGACCACCTCTACCCCTGCTTCAGCGAGGGCTTCCAGATTCTCGGGATAGTAAAAGCTGAACACCCGATCACGCAATACACCAACACGGGCAATGCACGCCGGTTTAGGGGCAAGGTCTCTCACAGGAATAGACAGCTCGGGCGCCCCCTTCGCAATTGTGAGGATAGCGTCGAGGTCCAGGTATTTTTCGACTATTTCGCAGATCGTCGCCACCACGGATTCCGCCTGCTCCTTCTCCGCGGAAGGAGTGAGGCCCAGGTGGCGTTCGGTAATCGTCAGTTCCGGATTGCCCGGAACGGCGCCCACCACGGGTATGCCGCAATGGCTTTCCACTGCATTCACGAGCTTGTCCCTATGGCGAGACCCCGAGACATTGTTGAGAATAACGGCGGCGATATGCGTTTCCGGCTCAAAATGCTGGTATCCGCTCACCAGCGCGGCGATGCTGCGCGTCATACGCTCCGCGTTGACGACGAGGATTACGGGCGCCTTGAGCAAACGGGCAAGCCACGCGACACTTCCCAATCCGTCCGCTTCAGGGGAATCGAACAGACCCATTGCCCCTTCAATAAGAGTGAGGTCTGCGTCCAGCGCCATCCTGCCAAAAGACGGCAGGAGCGTCTCTTCAGGCATAATGAACGTATCGAGGTTAGAGCAGCTTCTCCCGCAGGCAAGGGTCAGCCAGGAGGGATCGATGTAGTCAGGTCCTTTTTTAAAGGGCTGAACGGCAAGAGCGCGGTTGCTCAAGGCCCTGCCGATCGCGATACTTATGGTGGTCTTACCGGAGCGCCCCTTCGGCGCTCCGACGACAAACCTCGGCAACATGTGCAATTCCTCCGGGTTAATTCCCCGCGGCTTGCCGCGAATTCGTCATCACCCGCAAGCGGGTACCCGGCGGAAGCCGGTATCCAGAGAATCCAACCGGATGTCCCGCCTTCGCGACGCGCAGGCGGGATTACTGCCCGCTTCGCTCTACCGTGTCAAGCACGGAATGACGGCCGGGGACAGAGGCCGATACCCCGCTGCTTGCGGCGGGGAGGGTCATTTCCCTTTCAGCTTGATGAACGACGCTCCCAGATACACGTACTCGATCTTGTCGTCCTTGGCCAGGTCCGCTATGGCCTTATCAACGACACTCTTCTCCTCGCCAAGGGCACGCGCAACTTCCCGGTTCTTGGCCTTCGTCACCGACTCCAGATACTGGAGCACTTTCTGTTTCAGTTCCTCCGACACTTCTGCGCTCACGGTCACCTCCCGGATTTCCGGCCACCCGCCATAGGTGGTTAAAACATTACCACTTGAACTGCGTCGTTGTCCTGTAAGTCTCTATCGCATGGGTAAAATCATCCACGTGCTTATCGGTGAACGGAATTTCCGTGCGCTTGAAAAAGGCTTCCCAGCCTATCCTCTCGATCCATTCACCGAGCCGCTCGGCCGGCTTCGCTCCTGCCGCATAGATCTCGACAATCCTCTTCAGCACGTCGACCACCTCGGGCCATCTCGGCGGGTGGTTCGGCAGGAAGGGCACGACCATTCTGGAATACATCGGCGGTTTCCGGGCATTAGAGACCTTACCGCCCGCATAGATCGCGACGCCGTCCGCATCCGCGTCGGCAAGCGGCATCGCCGGGCATACGGTAAAACAGTTCCCGCAGTACATACAGAGGTCGTCTTTCACGACCACGCTCTTGATGTTCGCATCCGGGTGCCGCCTCACCGCGCCTGTCGGGCAGGACTGTATCGTGGTCGGTATCTCGCACTGGGCAAGCACCTTTTGGTGGTCGGGCCTGGGCGGCTTTGTATGGACGCCGACAACCGCGAGGTCCGAGCAGTGTATGGCCCCACACATGTTGATGCAGCAGGCCATGGAGATCCTCAGGTGATTCGGCAGCTTCATCTCAGTGAAGTGGTCATAGAATGCGTCCATGATGGCTTTCGTTATGCCCGAGGCGTCGGTGGCGGCGCTGTGGCAGTGTATCCATCCCTGGGTGTGTACGATATTTGAAATGCAGTCGCCAGTGCCGCCGACAGGCAGACCAAGTTTCCCAAGCTCCTGAATGAGCGGCTCCACCCGCGTCTTATCCGGCGTGAGGAACTCTACGTTGTGACGGCTTGTAAAACGGAGGTGCCCGTCGCAGAATTTGTCGGCAACGTCACAGAGGTCCCGTATAAAATCGATACTTACGAGCCTCGGGGACCCGGCCCTTACCGTATAGAGCTCGTCGCCGTTCTCGGCAACATGTTTCAGAACGCCGGCGCGGACTATCTCATGGTATTTCCACTGACCATAGTTTTTCGTTATTACTTCCGGGAGCATTGTCCTAAAATCAGGTGGTCCAATGTCTGTTCTGCGCATATCGTTACCTCCTTGTCGTCACTCTATCAAAAGAACACGTAAGGATTGGCCCTCGGCTTCATTACCATCTGCGGCAGGGGCTTCAGATCAACCGCCTTCAGGAACTCCTTGAGACCGATTCTTTCGATCAGCTCCGCGAGCCTTTCCCTCGTCTTTCCGTGTTCGTCCCACCAGTCCCAAATCTTTGCAAGCAATTCCTTTATCTCCGTGTAGGGAGGCGCGATTTCGATGAAGGGTATGAGCACCCAGGACAGGTTGGCGCCTTTGAGGATCGGCGCCTTGCCGCCGACCAGAATTGTCGCCCCTTTCTGGAGGCCGGGTCTCAGCGCCTTCGGCATCATGTTGATGCAGTGCATGCAGCGCACACAATCCTCCGCTATAAGGACCAGGTTACTCCCTTTCTCATCCCACTCAAGGGCCTCGCTCGGGCACTTGTTCACCACGAGAGACCTGATATCAAACCCTTCATTCACATACTCCCTCACGGCGTTCTGGTCAATCCTCAAGCTGTCGCGCCAGGTGCCTATGATCGTGAAGTCCGCCCTCGCTATGGCGGCCACACAATCATTCGGGCATCCGGACGCCTTGATCTTGAACTTGTACGGCCACCTCGGCCGGTGCATCTCATCCTGATACGTCATGGTAAGGTCGTGTATCAGCGCCATGGTATCGATATTTGCATACTCGCACCGCGCTTGGCCCACGCAGGCCGCCGGCGTCCGCAACGCCGAGCCGGAACCCCCCAGGTCGAAACCCGCCTCGGTAAGCGCATCGAAACATGGCTGCAGGTTTTCCGTTGTCGTTCCCAACAGGATAATATCGCCGGTAGCGCCATGAAAGTTCGTCATACCGCTTCCATACCGCTCCCAGATGTCGCAGACTTTCCTGAGCGCCTCCGAGGTGTAGAACCAGCCCGCCGGCTGGTTGACGCGCACGGTGTGAAACGCGGTAACGTTCGGGAACTTCTCCGGATTATCGCAGTATCTGCCGATAACCCCGGACCCGTAACCCGTGACGCCTACTATGCCGCCGTGTTTCCAGTGGGTCACCCTGTCTTCGTACGACTGCTCCTGGATCCTGAGGAGGTCTTTGGCGGCTGCGTTCTTCTTCGCCGCCCGTTTAATCTCCTTCACATAGCTCGGCCAAGGTCCTTTCTCAAGTTCGTCCAAAAGGGGAGTCTCATCACTCATTTATGCCTCCTTCGCGGGATTGTCACGACCATAACGGTCGTCGCCTCTTACAACTTCCGCCACTTCGCATAATTATTATTGACATTATATGAACGGATGGCTACTATAAGTCAAATCATTAATTTTTATGGTATCTATAAGTGACGCTAAAACAAAGGGGGACGTTACATGAATTTGCACCAGCTCCGGGTTTTTTGTGCGGTTGCCGAGAGTCAGAGTTTTAGTGCGGCAGCGGAGAAAATCCACGTGACTCAGCCGGCGATCACCTTACAGATCAAGAACCTGGAAGAGTACTATCAACTGAAGTTCTTCGAAAGGGCCGGCAAGAAGGTCTTCCTGAGCGAGGAGGGAAAAGTGCTCTTCGAGATTGCCAATCAAATGCTTGACCTTGACCGTCATGCTGAACAAGTGGTTGCCGACCTGAAAGGACTATCCCGGGGGAACGTGCGCATAGGCACCTCCTTTTCCTTTGCCGACGACTATTTGCCCGCCCTGCTCAAAGCCTTCCATGAGAAGTATCCGAAGATCTTCCTTCAGGTCAGCACCGGCAATACGAGCCAGATCATTGAAGATACCCTGCTTCACAAAAACGACGTCGCCTTTGTCGCCTATCATCCTCATAACAACAAGCTCGTAGTGCAGGAATTCGTCAGCGATATCCTGGTGGCCGTCATTCCCAACCAGCACAAGCTCGCGGAAAGAGAGTCCGTCACGCTCAATGAGCTGAACGGTGAGCCGCTGATTTTGCGGGAACCCGGATCTTCTTACAGGGGAATGGTGGATGAAGTATTCAAAAAAAAAGGGATTCCCCCTTTGATCGTCATGGAGTCCGCCAGCACTGCGGCGATAAAGGGGATGGTAGAGAGCGGGGCAGGAATCGGCATTCTATCGGAACATGCGGTAAAAAGAGACGTTGAGGCCGGCGCCTTTAGGGCAAAACGTTTTACGGAAGTGGAGATGACCGAAACCTTCTATCTCATCTATCACAAGGATAAATTCACCTCCCGCGCCCTGAAGGCTTTTGTTCATATGGCGCTCAGCCTCAACGCGAAATGAAGCACTCCGGGCAGCCTCCACTCAAAGCCCGACAAGCGCTTTACCTGTTCTTACAATAGAGACCGGCAAATTCTCTCAACGTGTCCGCCATGATCTTGGCCGGGTCATCGATATACTTGTCGAAAACAGGTGAGAGTTGAGCCGGATCGACATCCCGGCTTCCTTTATCGTACTGAGAAACAAAGGCGCGCCGCACGTCTTCCGGCAGGGCAGCTATCATGTTTCTGCCAACCATATTCTCCAGAAGACGGTTGAGCGACTCGACCAGTCTCTCAAGCACATCAGGCTCCAGCTTCTCTCCTTTTCTTTTGATCAACGCTCTGAGAAATTCCTCAATGTACGGATTCCGCGGATCCATTAGCACTCTCCTTTCTGTGCGATACCCATCACTCTTCTCCCCTGTCTCCCCCGGGGATTGTTCCTAAAAGACCACCGCTAACCTCCGGAAGGGCAAACAGGGACCAGCGTATCCAACCCACAAAGCGCGAACCCCAGCCATCGCATGGCCAGTTTCATCAGTTCCACTTCATCCGCAGCCGCCTTTTCGCCTTCTTCCGGAGTGAGCGCGAAGACCTTGAGGAATTTTGTCCGGAAGACAAATTCGCGGAAACGGTCCAAATTGTAGCTCGCCATATGGAACATGGCAAGTTTTTGATCGGTGAGCCCGCTGATTCGCGCATTTTTGTTGGCGACGACCTCAATCCAGGGCCGATTCATTTCGTTGTAGAGCCGGACTCCCTGGTCTTCGATCCATTCCTCCACGGTCCATTCCCTCTCCTCCTGAAAACCGAGGCAGTGAGACTCACTCACGATGAAATAGAATTCTTCCTCCTTCCCCGACAGCCCCACGCTCGCACCCCTTCCGAAGGGATAAAGCCTGCAGGCCCCAGGACGGTCCTCGTAGATGGCGCACCCCTTCGGTCCCACGAAAGCACAGCGGTGTCCTCCATCCTCTCGCATCTTGAGACGGATTAAAGGCAGGACGTGATTCTCTTCTTCGTGGGGCAGCGTGTACCGTTCTATGAATTCCCCGGCAGTCACGTGGAGCCGCTTCTTCATGCGCAGCACATCGTAGGGGGTAAGGACCAAATGAAGGTCGGCGCAGCAGGCCGTGAAACAGGCAATTTGTGGATGACAGGAGAATCGGACCCTGCCTTCACCCACAGGCCTCATACACCCCTGACCGCCGTCCTGGAATGGTGTTGTTGCCCGCATCAGCTTCTCGAAGCCTCCCTGCCCTTCACCTTCTCGCCCTTGAGTACGTCTTCCCGCATCTTGAGGGTCTCCCCGGCAACGAGACCGAACTCAAGCCAGCGATGGGCCAGCCTCATCAATTCGAGATCTTCCGTCTTGATTTTCTCGGCAACCTCCTTTTCCACCTCGAAAATCTCGAGAAAACGGCTCTCCAGGACAAACCTGCGAAATCGGTCGAGGTCGTAGAGGGCCATGCGACACATCTCCCGGACTTTAGGGTTCTGAATATGCTCTTTCGAGAACCTGGGATGAGAGGCTATTCTGCCCAGAAGCGTCTCACTTTCCGCATAGAGTGAAAGACCCTGCCCACCCAGATACTCTCGTACTGTTGTGTCCCTCTCTTCGCCCATGCCAAGGCAAGACAACGGGTCGGCAATGAACCGGAACGCATCCGCGCTGTTGCCCTGATCAAGGGGAAACATGCGGCAGGCCCACGGCCGGTCTTCGTAGATGGAACACCCTTGCGGGGTTACAAAAGGGCACGTTTTGTTATGCTCCTCCTCCATCTTGAGCAGTATAACCGGGAATCCGGACGCTTCCGGGATCAGCGTGACCGTGTATCGTTCGAGGAACGCCCCCGACGTCATCTCCAGCCGCTTCTTCATCCGGAGTATGTCGTAAGGAGAGAGGAAGATATTCACATCCCGGCAGCACGTAGTGTAACAGGCTAAGCCAGGGTGGCAATGAAACCTGATCCTGTCTTCGCCGCGCAGCCGATGCTCCCGATCTTTTTCAGAATCCATCAGAACCTCCTTCAACGTTGAGAAAGGGCGCCATTTCGTGCATTATCCGCTTGCCTCGACCCTCGCGTCCGGCGGCCTGACGGCTGCGACAGGAATCGAGATAGTAGACCCCTTCTTAAGCTCCCGCCCGATATGCCGGGCGTAGACGAGCGCTGTGGTCCGGTAAAGGGCATGGGCAAACTTGGAGAAAGGGAAATAGGCGAAAAGAAACCAGACACAGACCAGGTGAATGAAATAGGTGGGATAAGCCACGCCGGGGAGATCGGTCAAGCGGAGAATCTCGCTCAGGAGGCCGGTAACACCCGTCCCCAGGACTACCAACAAAAAAAGCCAATCGAAATATGTGCCCTTCCCCGCATCCTCCCCCTGAGAAAGACGATTCACCAGGGCCAGGGAAGACCCAAGGATCAGGATCACGGCGCCAACGTTCCCTATCCACTTGATGGGGTTGACCAGGGAATAAGGTGTCTCTTCGTGGAAGAGATACACACCGGCAGCCACGCACGCTGTGGTGACGGCAAGTAGGATAAACCCCCACAAGATATTGAGGTGCGCAAGGTACCGGCCCCGGTTCACCACGCACTCTCGAAAGTCCTTGTGCTTCAGCACATTCAGTATCACAGGGCCGATATGCCTCAACTTCGATCCGGGCCGGGAGGACTGTCCGTAGGGACCGTCGCGAAAACCTGTCCAGAGACGCCGCACCCCTATGGCGGCGCACACCATTGCCCATATCGCCGTAAGGGGAAAGAGCACATCGACAACAGGCCACTGGGGAATAAAGTGGCGATAGGTGATCTCTCCGTCAGGGATGTGGAGGGTCCCGGCGACGGCCATGAGGAGGAGAAGCAGCATTGCAGGGATGGCAAAGACAAGGGGAAGGAACCTGGGATCGCTCACCATGGCAGCGACAAACCGGGGAAACGCGTTCTCCCGAATGGTCAGGCGGCGCATGGCCGCAAGGACGTCCCCAGGTCTCGCCCCTCGCGGGCAGTAGTGCGAGCAGTCATTGCACTGATGGCAGAGCCATACGTCCGGGTCATTCACGAGCCGGCCCCGGAGTCCCCATTGAGCCCAGGCCATCTCTTTTCTCGGGAAGGGCCGATCGTTGGGGGACAAACCACACACTGTGGAGCACGTGGCGCACTGGAAGCACTTCTTGACGCTATCCCCGCCGCGGGCCTTTATCTCTTTGATAAACTCCAGATCAGGTTCTATGAGGTCGCTTCCGGCCATCTTCATCACCCCCTAAAACCCTTTGTAGGGGTTTGGCCCCACCTCGTTGATCGTCTCGAGGAACTCGTCGATGATCCCCGGGAGGCGGTCGTAGTCGGATATCTCGATCTCCTCGATGCGGAGCCGCTTCGATTCAAGAGCCAGCCTGGTGAGGGTCTCCTGGATTTTCGAGAGACGATAATTGGCCAGTTCGCTGCCCTTTACCATATGGCACTGATAATCCTCCCCGTGGGCGCAGCCCAGGAGGAGGATTCCGTCGATGCCCTTGGAAAGAGCATCGGCGATCCAGACCAGGTTGAGCGATCCAAGACAGCGCAGAGGAATGACGCGGCCGTAAGGGTTGTAACGACCACGGCGGGTTCCGATCATGTCGAGGGCCGGGTACGCATCATTTTCGCATGCGAGGATCAGAATGCGAGGCTTCTCCTCATCTTCCTCGGGGACCTCGATAGCCTTGATCATTGCCCCGATCATGGGCACCGAATAGTCTTTAAAGGAGATGATCCTCTCCGGACAGGAGCCCATGCAAATCGCACAGCGGCGGCATCTCGTCGGGTTGGGCACAGGATTGCCCTTCTCATCTTCATTATACGCGCCGAAGGGACACTCCTCGGTGCACCGTTTGCACTGGGTGCAGCGCTGCATAAAGAGCTCCGGATAGGTCATGTCCCCCACCCTCGGGTGAAGGGATTTGCCTGCCGAGGTAAGCTCCACACACTGGATCGCTTTCAGGGCGGCGCCCCTCCCATCCTCCTTGCTGAAGGCCATGTCCATGGGCTGGCGTACGGACCCTGCCGCATAGATGCCTGTCCGGCGGGTCTCGTAAGGAAAACAGATGAAATGGGAATCGGGGAAGCCATACTTCAGATCGGGAAGCTCGGGACCCTGCCGGTAGGCAAGGTTGAGTGTATCGGACTTGATTATTTTGGTGGGAGTAAGCAGCCGGGACGCCATGTCCTGCGGTTTATCCCCCTTTTGCTTACCGTCTTCCTCGCAGGCTATAAGCACCTCTTCCTCTCCAAGGGCGGTCCTCGGGACCATACCGATCGCAAGGACGACCACATCGGCGGCAACCGTGATCCGCTCACCGAGAAACGTGTCATCTACCTCCACCAGAACGGCCCCGTCAGGTTGCGGGGTGACGGCGGTCACCTGCCCCTTGGTGAGGAAAATGCCTTCATCCTCCTGAACACGGCGGTAGAAGTTCTCGTACTGCCCTGGTGTGCGGATGTCCTTGTAAAAGACGAAGACCCGCGCCTCCGGATCGCGCTCCCTGACATAGAGGGCCTGTTTTAGAGACGTCAGGCAGCACGTGCTGGAGCAATACGGCAGGTGGTCGGCATCTCGCGAGCCTGCACAGAGGATAAAGGCCACACTACGCGCGGCTTTCCCGTCCGAAGGGCGGACCAGCTTCCCCCCGCCCGCCATTTCTTCCACGGTCACCGTCGTCACCACGTTAGGGCTCGCACCGAAGCCCAAATGGCCGAGGTTGGCCGCGTCGTACGGCACAAAACCCGTGGCGAGCACGATGGCGCCGACGCGCTCGCTCAGTACGTTTCCATTCTGCCGGATCGATGCCTCAAACATCCCCGGCGCGCCCTCTATCTTTTCAACGGCAGCGGAGGTAAGGACCTTGACTCGCGGCTCTTTCCCAAGGGAGTCTATCAGCGACCCGTAGTCCGGCGGACCCGGCTCACGGTAGGGAGGGACCTTTGGGTATTCTTTGAAGAGCCTCAAAGCGAATCCCCCGAGGTCCGGCGACTGCTCCACAAGAACGACCTCGTATCCGGCCCTGGCCGCTTCGATAGCGGAGGTCATGCCCGTCGCGCCGCCCCCGACAACAAGGATGCGCTTCGAGCATTCGGCTATATAGGGCTCCGGCGGGTCGATGTTCCGTGCCCGTGCGACACCCATCCGTAACTGGTCTTCCGCGAGCATCAGGATGTCCTCGTCGAATCTCTTCCCTTCGGCGAGGCTCGCCTCGTGGCTCCAGGCGACCTGCTCCCGCAAGTTTACCCGGTCGAGGACCGTCGTTCGGGAGTCGAAAGCGAACACCTCGCTTTTGGCTCTAGGAGAACACGCGGCAATCACCGGCGCGTTCACCTTGCCGGCGGCAATGTCGGCCCGGATTTGTCCCATCCCTTCGGCTCCGCACATAAACGGGTGGACAAAAACCGGCGCCTTGAGCTCGCTCCTCGCCATCTCCGCCAGTTTTTCAACATCCACCGCCTCGCCTATGCCGCAACCCCCGCATATATAAACTCCGATCTTCTTTTCCATCGAATTACCTCCCCACCGCTGATTGAATCGCCTTGAGGGCAGCCGCTGTCGCATCCTGAACGGATGACGCGACGTCCAACGGACGTTTCACACATCCGGCCCCGCAAATACCTGGGCCGTCGAGGAAGAATCCATCCTCATCGTAGGCCGCGGCGGCAATGGGGATCTTACAGCCGGCGGTTGAGGGGACCATTCCAGTGGCGAGGACGACCATATCTACCTGAATCCGGGCGATGCTTCCCGCCGCAATCGATTCGGCCTCCACGATTACGTCCTTGGCGCCGGGGTCCTCCGTCACTTTTGCGATCTTGCCCTTGATCAGTCGTACCTTCTCGTCCGCCTGTATCCTGGCGAGAAACGCCTCGTTTCGTCCCATGGCGCGCAAATCGATGTAAAAGACGTATACGTCGGCATCCGGATACTGCTCGCGGACATAGTGTGCCTGCTTCAGGGTTGCGAGACAGCACACCCCGGAGCAGAAAGGCAGGTGGTTCTCGTCTCTCTGACCCGCGCATTGGCAGAAGGCGATGCTCCTTACCTCCTTTCCGTCTGACGGCCGGACGATGCGCCCCCCGGTCGGGCCGTTCACGGCGGCCAGCCGTTCCATCATTACGTTGGTGATGACGTTCGTTGCCTTGCCGAACCCGAGATTGTCCATCCTGGCGGCATCATACGGCTCCCAGCCGGTTGCCACAATGATGGAGGCAACCTTGAGCTCGAAGGTGTGAGGAACCATACTCAAGTCGACGGCGCCATAGGCGCACGCCTCCCGGCAGCGCGCGCCGTCATCCGTCCCGGTGATCTCGGGGTCAAGGACGTAGCGCATCGGGAAAGCCATCTCGTGGGGCAGATACGCTGCTTTGATGCGGTCCATACCGTAATTGAAAGGATTGGGGATGGTTGTCCGGCACGCTTCCCCGCACTTGCCGCAGGCAGTGCAGTTTTCGTTCACGTACCTTGGCCTCGAGGTAACCGTCACCGTATAGGCGCCTGCGTTCCCCGATATTTCCGTCACCTCGCTCATGGTGAGAACCGTCACGAGGGGATTGCCCTTGATGCGCTTGAAATTGATCTCCATCCCGCAGGTCGGTGGGCACAGTTTAGGGAAGTACTGATTGACGCGAGCTACCCTTCCCCCCAGAGAGGGCTCTTTTTCGACCAGGTAGACGGGGTAGCCGACCTCCGCGGTTTCGACCGCGGCGGTGATCCCGGCTATGCCTCCTCCTATCACTAAGACCGCCCCTTTTTTGCTCTGTTCGTCTGCCATCGGACTCTCCATCGTAAGAATAGGCTCCAGGCACCGGATGAGCGCCTGGAGCCCTTTTGTCCTGCGACAATGCTACCGTTTTCCCGCTACTTCTTTGCGGTGATAAAATTGAGCACGGGTTTCTTCATCATCTCCCACGTATCGGTTTTCGAATCCCACCGGCAGTTGACGAAGACGCGCCAGTTCTTCTCGTCCATAACGGGGAAATCCGCCCGGAAATAATACCCGGGCCACCTCGTCTCCTCGCGGAAGAGGACGGATCTCATATGTGCCTCTGCCTGCCACATCCTCTGCACGTTCTCCCAGACCCTCATCAGCTCGTGCAGGTCGGCAGCGGCCAGTTTCTCCGCATCCTCCTTCAGGAAGGTCAGAAGCTCAAGACCCCTGTCCAGGTAGCTCTTGCTCGTAGAGAAATTCGCCGTGACGCCCCCGCAGTACTCATCCATGATTTTCTGCATCCTGAGCATGAAGTTCTTCGGCTTGATGTAGTTGGGGTTGACGTCCGGGTTGTCCGTGAAATTCTTGAATTCTTCGAAGAGGCCAAGGGGCTTCAAAATCCGCTCTTTCACGGCCTCGACGGTCTTTGCGTCGACATTCGGCTGTGTGGGGTTGTCGGCCGCGTAAGCCAGGGCGGCCTTCGCCGCAATCCTTCCCTCTGCGTGGGAGCCGTCGGAGAACTTGTGGCTCGAAGCCCCGGAGCCGTCGCCCGCCGCAAAGAGGCCTTTGGTCGTGCACATGCGGTTGTATCCCCAGAAGTACTCCGGAGGCGCCACGTCGGGAGGACCGCTCACCCATGCGCCCGAGGCGCCGGAGTGGGAGCCTATGAAGTAGGGCTCGCAGGGCATGATCTCGGAGCTCCTCTCTTCCGGCTGCACGTTCTGTGAAGCCCATAGGATGGCCTGGGAGATGGTCATATCGAGGAAGTCTTCCCACGCCTCGGAATCGAGTTCCTTCAGTTTCTTCTTTGCGGCCTTCTCGTCGCCGGCAGCGGCCACGATCTTCTGTATGGCCTCCTCGGTCCTCATGTAGATCGGCCCTTTGCCTGCCGACAGGTCCATCATGCCGAGCCAGTTTCTCAGGTTGGCCGGGATTGGCTTCCCCAGACCGTAGGGGGCCCACTTCTGGAGCTCGTCCGTATGGGTAACCATGTAGTCTTCCCCGAGCGCATTCGTCGCCCTCGACTTGAACAGAAGGAACCACGCGCCGACGGGACCGTAGGCATCCTTGAACCTGACCGGGATGAAGCGGACTTCCTGGCAGGTCATCTCGGCGCCTGCCTTGATCGTAAAGTAGGCGCTGGAGCCGGAGTTGAAGGGCGGATACCAGGACCTGCCCGCGCCCTCGCCGACGGACCGGGGACGGAACACGTGGACGGCGCCGCCCATGGCCGCGAGCACGGCCTTGGCCTTAAATACGTAGAACTTGTTCTCCCTGGTGCTGAATCCGACAGCGCCGGCAATCTTGTCGCCGTCCATCAGGGGCTCGACGATGAATACCCGCTCGTAAATGTTTTCCATCCCCAGGGCATTCTTGGCCGCTTCCGCGACCACGATCTTATAGGATTCGCCATTGATCATGAGCTGCCACCGGCCTTCATGCACATACTTGCCGTCGGCGCCCTTCCAGATGGGGAGTCCCCATTTCTCGAAGAGATGGACGGTCGAATCGACGTGGCGGGCAATGTCGTAGACGAGGTCTTCCCGGGTTATGCCCATGAGGTCCTGCCTCACATAGTCCACATACTCTTCCGGCGTATTGTCGCCCTCGGCAACGCCCACGTACTGGTTCAAGGCCGATAGGCCCATGGCGACCGCGCCGCTTCGATCCATGGCGGCCTTGTCGACGAGCGTGACTTTGAGGCCCTTTTTCTTCGCCCAGTAGGCCGCCTCCACGGCTGCACCGCAGGCAGCCATGCCTCCGCCGCAGATCAAGAGATCTGTCGTTACCTCAACAGTTTCAAAAGGCTGCATAGAGATTCCTCCTTAGGATCATTTATTTTGTCTTGAGCGTAGGTATGTCGACACCCAAAGAGCCGGGCTCGGAAAAAAGGATGTGGCTCTTCAGGTCGTCCGAACCGGTCTCCCACCCGCCGTCCGGTTGTGCGGAACCCTCGGGTGTGGTCCTGGTAGGGAACTTGAACCGCTTGATCATGCCGTTACGGAACTTGACCGTCCACATAATGGAGTCGGAACTGCGCAGAGGCACCGCCGAAGCTCCGAGGGGAGTAAAGTCCGCGTAGCCGCGGACGTCGATCGACTGCTGTGGGCAAAGCTTCACGCAACTGTAACATTCCCAGCACATCTCGGGGGCCCGGTTGTACGCTTTCATGGTCTCTTTGTTGAGGACCATCAGGTCGTTGGGGCAGATGTGCTGGCAGGCCGTCTTGTCCTGTCCTTTGCATCCGTCGCATTTCTCCATAATTACATAGCTTGGCATTATCTCCCTCCTATTAGAAAGATGTTGAACTACGTCTTTGCTCATCTCTTTGTCTGCGTTCTCGTTTCGTGACCCCACCTCCTTATTCGGGATCGCCTGAAAGCGAGCCCCTTCATCCGTCACGACCCGCTCGTGTATCGCCCTTCCATCATGTGAGAAACTCCCCAATCACATCTATGGTTTTTCTCTTGACAATCAGGCTGAAGATGCTGTCCTTTGCATCCCTGGGCAGGAGTTCGATGCTCTTGGTGGTGGCGCTGTCGTACTTGGCCGTCGGATATTTCTTCAGAATGCCATCCCGCTGCTCCGCTGTGGTGGGAACCCGCAGGACCTTGAGCCCGGCAAGCATTTCCTGGGCCATCCCCCCTAAGCCCGCTTCCTGCAGTTTCTGATATCTTTCCTCGTTGATCCAGATATTGATCGGAAATGTTTCAGCCATCTTCTCCCTCCTCTTGTGGCATTAGATCAAAGCTTCGGAAAAGTGAACACCGGGTTCCTGTTGGCCAGGTACTCTTTGGTGACATACGCGGAACCCATGCCGTACTTCGTGGCGCATTCCTCTATGAGATCAAAGACCTCGGGCCGGAAGATCAGTCTGGGCGGCTTGACGCCATCCTGGATGATGCTGCGAATGAGGGTGCCGCTGAAGTTCTGGGCTTTCTCCTTGTGATTGCAGAGACCCATGTAGGTCACCTCGGCGCATACCGGGCAGTACCACCATTCCAGCACGCGCACGGGCTTGATGTTCAGGTCCTTCTCATCAAACTGGTCGAAGATGCGATGGGCGTCATAGGGGTCGTAATACGTTCCCACCCCTGCGTGGTCCCGGCCGAACATGTGGTGGGTGATGCCAAGATTAGCCCGCAGGGCCGCATGAAAAACCGCTTCGCGAGGGCCGGCGTACCGCATATCCCACAGGGAGATAGAGGTCAGGTGGACATCTTCCCGGAAGTATCCTGCCTTTCTTAAGACATCGTGACACAAAACGATAGCCTCATCGATGTAGTCGCCCGGCCGTTTGTCCCCGATGATCGCGTTGACGACCACCCCCACCAGCATCTTCTCGACCGGCAGTTCGCCATACGCAGACAGCCAGGCGCCTTTCATCAGCCATTCGTGTCCGGTGTGGGGCACGTTTCTGGTCTGATGGGCAACCGAACGTACCCACCCCTTCTCCTTGATCTTCTTTCTCATCGCAAGAGGCGTCAACAGGAATTCCGTGAACGGCTCGTTGATAATCGGCTTGCTTACCATCGTGATCTTTCCGCCGAGAAACTTGTCTTTCATTTGATTGGTAAGCTTGACCCCTGGGTGCTTCTCATCGTTCGTCCCGTAGACATCCTTTGCCATCTCTTGTTTGTTGTACTCGTAAATCTCTTCCACCTCGAAGATGGCGACAGGGCTGTCCAGGTAGGTAAGGAGGACTGTTTCACCCTCTTTTACCCCGTAATCGGCGATCTCTTTGTCGGAAATGTCGAAGACGATGGGGATGGACCAGACAGTCCCGTCCACGAGACGCATTTTCTTGCACACGCTCTCCACATCTTTCTTGCCGAGGAACCCCTGGAGCGGGGAAAAGAATCCATACGCGATGTCGATGACCTCTACGGCCATCTGCTCCCGCACAGGGACTTTGTTGAGCCCCTTAATCTTCGCCCCGGCACTACCCGGATCCAGGATGCGTTCTACGATCTCCTTGCCGCCATGACCAATCTCGCTCATATTCATTCCTCCTTCCCCCCATGTGTTGGGGCTGTTGCTCCATTCAATGTCCGGTTTAAAGAACCCATCCGCACGACAATATGTTCATTAAAAAGCGCTCCCCTCCTTTCCCCGAAATGTCTATCCCCCTCCGGTTCTTGAGGAATCATCATTTCTCCGATCAGCTTTGTCTTCTCCAATGTATTAATATCTTGATGATAGGATGATAGAGCTGCTATTATAAGTCAACTCATTAATTTTTATCATATCGATAAGTTTTGCTTAAGATTTACATGAACCTGCATCAACTGAGGGTCTTTTGTACGGCAGCCGGGGAAAGCAGTTTCAGCGCGGCAGATGAAAAACTCTCTATGACCCTCACCAACGGTCACGTGCGCAGATCAGAATAAAAATCTACCCGGCTCTTTTGCTCGGCTACTCGAGGGGAATTGCCGTTCCTTCCAGCGAGACCAGCACCTTCTGTACACCCTGCTCCGCTTTCGCTACTTCGTAGAGGTCACTCCTGGTGCTTTCTTTCCCCTGCCACGCAAAAATCCCACTCGTCGGAATTCGGCCGGTAATGCGTACCACACCTTTTTTCGCCTCGACCTCCAGTTCAAGCCCCTTGGTCCGCTCGTCGGCAGCCAGGAGAAACTTGACCCTGCTCGCAAGGACAAAATCCTCTATCAGGCTTTGCGTCTCCGGCAGCTCTCCAAATTCCTCCTGCTTCAAAGCGCATATAACCACCTGGCAGGCGCTGTTCACACTCAGGTGGGCAATATTGATGACGAGGTCGTATAAGGTGGGATTGAGCCATTCCACATTGTAGAGGAAGCGCACCCAGTTGCTGCGTCGCTCGTCCCATCTTTGAGTTGAGCGGATTGCTTCTTCGAGGCTAATGTTTTTCTGCTCCATCAGCCTCCGGGCCCGGTACTCGAGAGGCGCGACAATGCCGACCTTGAGGATCTGAGGAATACCCTTGAGAAGAAAATGGCCCGCCAGGCCGTGATAGACAAAGGGGCCTTCCTGGGCCTTTTTTGCGAGAGCAAGTTGCAGCGCCGCCAGATACAGGCGGCGCTCGGGTGAGGGCCCGCTGAATAGTCCTTTGGTCTTTTCAAGCTGCTGCCACAGGACGGCCTCGGTTATGCCGAACTGGTTCGCCACCTGTGTGGTCACCTCGCGGCTCACAGCCGGGATAGAAAGCTCTTCAGAAAGGCACTTTGCAAGCTTCTCGCCGCCACTTCCCGTGAATCTGGATATCGCTATTATCGTCATTCTCTTCCCCTTCGACGGCGTGAACCTGATGCTTTCATACTTTGCAGAAGCCGGCAATCAAAGGACCTGCCATGCCTTCCAAGGATTCCCCGGCGATAAAATGGCGGTGAAAGCCTGGGAGTCCGCTCCCACGAGCAGAAATGTCAAGACTTCGTAATTGTTCATATTCTGTTCTGCCAGCGATAATAAGTCAACTCATTAATTATTATCGTTTCCATAAGTTTCTCTTCGCTTTTCGCCCCATGCCGGGAAGGTTCAGATTTCCTCCTTGAATTCCAAAGGCTTCGCAGGCCCTCCCCGATTAACCCTTCTTGATTCCGGAATACCTCTGTGAAATAATAGAAGAGTCTCCCTACTCTTATATTTGCAGTCAAAAGGTCTCATGGAAAGCGGATGGGAGAGAAGCAGCGTGTGCGACACGTGCCGACGGAGCAAGGGTTTAAGAACGTTCAATGTTAAATTTTCTCAAACATCTTAAAAAGGGGAAGCTGCCGACCCTTAAGGAGCGTTTTCAATCCTTTCAGGCACTCCTTCGGGCAAATAACGCCGCCCTGGAGGTGATGGGAGATGTGGGTGACAAATACTGGCGGAAAGATTACGCCTTCGACCGCCAGTATATCCGGGACAGTTATAACAAGATACGGGAAAACGTAAGTGAAATGATCGGGGGCCTAAACAGCATCGTTCCCAACCGCTACGGTTCCTTGTACCGTGTTTTTGAAGAGATCGACCGCGGGATACAGCATAAGCTCTTCGGCGTGCGAGAAATCCAGCCCGCGCCCTTGACCATTCCATTTAAAGAGATTACCGGGGGGATGGGGGAGATAGTGGGGGGGAAGAACGCCAATCTTGGAGAAATGCGCAACCGTCTGAACCTCCCTGTGCCGGAAGGCTTTGCCATTTCCACGTATGCTTACAAAATCTTCATCGAAAAACAGGTGCTCGGGAAAGAGATCAAGAAACGATTAGCCTCCCTGAATATTCACGATCCACAGGCCCTGCAGCAGATCAGCCGGGAAATCCGGGAGGCGATTCTTACGACGCCGATGCCCGAGGAATTGGAGGAGGCGATTATCCGCGGTTATGCCCGGCTGGCCGCCTCGGAAGGCGCGGAAATTTTGATCTCGGTCCGGAGCAGCGCAATCGGGGAAGACGCGGATACGAGTTTTGCGGGACAATATGCCACGGCGCTCAACGTTCCCCCCGACCGCCTGCTTACCACTTACACAGAAATCCTGGCAAGTAAATTCACTCCCCAAGCGATCTTTTACTGGAAAGAAAAGGGATTCAACGAGGAAGACATCCCCATGGCCGTGGCCTGCCAGACCATGATCTGTGCCAAAGCCAGCGGGGTGATATACTCGCAGGATCCCAACAATGTCAACCGAAACGTCGTGATCATCAGCGCCAAATGGGGACTTGGGGAACTCGTTGTAGAACACGATAGTCCGAACGTGTATGTGGTTTCCCGGGAAAATGGTCTTGTGCTGGAGAGGCGGAATCCCAGACAGGAGACCATGCTTTTTTGTGAGGGGTCAGGGGGCGTCAGTGAGGTCCCTGTCGCAGATGAGCTGCAGTGGCAACCATGCCTTCGGGAGGAAGAGATACAGGAACTTTTTCAGCACTGCCTCCTGCTCGAAGCGCATTACCAGAATCCCCGCGATATCGAATGGGCGATCGATGCCGAAGGAAAGGTCTATATCCTCCAAACCCGCCCCTTAAAGATATCCTCGGTTCCAACGAAAAAAAAAGAAGACGCTCACAGCTATCCCTATGCACGGGTCCTGATCGACTGGGGTGTGGTTGCTGCCCCGGGGATCGGGTTCGGCCCGGTTCACATCGTATCCGGGGACGAAGATTTGTACACATTCCCCGCCGGCGGTGTACTGGTCGTCAAGAACACCAACACCAAATACGTCACGGTCATGGATCAAGCTGCAGCGATCATCGCCGAGACCGGAAATGTAGCCGGCCACATGGCTTCCCTGGCCAGGGAAGCTCAGGTACCCACCATCGTCGATGCGAAGGGGGCTACGGATCTGCTGAAGCCCGGCCAGGTAGTAACGGTAGACGCCTATCGCAACAGGGTCTACGATGAGGCGGTGGAGGAATTGATCGTGAGCGAGGAAAAGAAGGAGGAGGATGTACGCAAGAAGAGCCCTATGCTCAACAAAGTGGAGCAGTTTCTCTCGCTCACGGCGACGCTCAATTTATGGGATAACAGCATGGAGTCCTTTAAACTCGAGAATTGCCGGACCTTCCATGACCTCACCCGCTTTATTCACCAGGTCGCCATCGAAGAGATGTTCCATCTTCATGAATTCGAACGATCTTCGGCCGAGCCCGCCAGAAGGCTTATCACTGATTTCGCCACCAATCTCTACATCATCGACCTGGGCGGCGGCCTGTCCTCCCAGGAGAAAGCCGGTGATGTCCGGCATGAAGAAATCACCTCCCGCCCGATGAAAGCCCTGTGGAGGGGAGTCACCCATCCCGACGCGTGCCGGAAAAGGGTTGGCGAGGTTGACTTAAAGGGTTTTGCCTCCGTCATGCTCAACACGTTATCAGATGCCGGTCGCTACGGTACGCCTCTCGGTGAAAAAAGCTACGCCCTCATCTCCTCTGAGTATATGAACTTCAGCTCCCGTTTGGCTTATCATTTCAGCACGGTCGATGCCTATTGCTCGGAAGTGAAGAACAACAACTATGTCACGTTCCAATTCATGGGAGGCGGGTCCAGCTCGGAAAGAAGGTCCCGCAGGGTCCGGTTCATCGCCGCGGTGTTGAAGAACCTGGATTTCGAGGTGGAGATAAAAGGGGACTGGCTGCAGGCCCGGCTCATGAAATACGAAGACCGGGATATGGAAGAAAGACTGGACTACCTGGGGCGGCTCATGTGCTGTTCTCGCCAGCTCGACGCGGTCATGTATAGCGACAACATCGTTGACTGGTACGTGCAGGCGTTCATGAAGGGGAACTACACCTTTGAAAGAACCCCTCCTCAAGAGGGGGCGGCTGTTTAGCTCACCCGGACCTTTTCGGTGGTCACCTGCCACCCCTCGCAAGACTGATAAGGTTGTCCGGCATGACCACTAAATCATAGAGCATCTTTCCTGCGACCAGGAGAACGATCACCGCAAGGAGAATACGCAATTGTTCCCCCCGGAGCCGCCTGGTCATCCGTACGCCGATTTGGGCCCCGATGGTCGAACCCAGAAAGAGCACGACGACAAGAACAAGATCCACTGTATGGTTGCGGATCGCCTGCTCAATACTCACATTGATGCAAGTCAAAACGATCATGAAGAGGGAGGTGCCGATGGCAACTATCGTCGGCATGTTCAGAATGTAGATCATGGCCGGCATCGCGATGAACCCTCCACCCACACCCATGAGAGCCGCCAGGATTCCCACGCAGGCACCGAGAACAAACGGCAAGAGAGCCGAAGTGGTCATGCCTGATTTGTCGAAATTCATCTGCCATGGGAGTTTGCTTGCCAGTCTTCGCAGGCGCGATTCCCTTGGTTCCACAAGCACGTCATACATCCCCGCATCACTCTTGCGCCTCAAGGCGCAAAAGCTTTCGGCGAACATGAAGGAGCCGATTGTCCCCAAAGTAAGCACATAAACAAGCTCTATAGCAAAATCTACTTCACCGAGGGCATAGAGAACCTTGATGATCTGCACGCCCATACTACCCCCGACAACCCCACCCAGGAGGAGGATGATACCCATCTTGAAGTCTACATTCCCCATACGACTGTGGGTATAAGCCGCCGAAGAGGCGGCTGCCACGATCTGGTTGGAATCACTTGCGGCGGCAACCATTGGGGGAATACCCGCAAAGATGAGAAGGGGCGTAAGCAAGAACCCCCCGCCCACGCCAAATAAACCTGAGAGAAATCCCACAACCACACCCAGAGCCACGAGAAAGAATATGTTGACGCTCATGTGGGCAATGGGCAGATAGACGGCCATCAGCCTTTACTCCGATTCGGTAATCCTTTTCCTCTCAAGTCCCTACCCCGAAGATATAAGAAGCACTTTTAGTGACCCGTCCCTCTTCCCAGTACAACTCCAACCAAAAGGCCGACCACTACTGCCACCAAGGCCGAAAAGATCCCGTATATTGCCGGACTGGCATGGGCATAGTAGGAAAGCCAGTCAATCACCGGGCTTGATTTAACCAGAAGTGTGTCCTGACAAAGCAGAAGGGCTCTGCCATTCTCAACCAGGTAGCAAAATATTTTGTATTCACCCAGAGGGGCATTGGCAGGGTAAACCAGCCGGGCCTTAAACGTACGGGAGTCCATCTTTACCGCCCCTTCCCGGTACTGATAAAGCCCGCCTTCTATGAATATTCTGACCAATCCCGCTACGTATTCCCTGTGAAGCGTGGTGCGTTGGTCGGGGAGCGGATCTTTCTCGAACCTGATTTTGGCCTGTTGGTAGACATCCCTGAAGTCCGGGCACAACCCCGTCCTCTCCTGCTCGGCAAGGGAAAGGATGCTCGAAATCTTGACCGAGCTCAAAACGGCATACATGACGGGAATTTCCATAACTTCTGCGTGGCCGGAAGGCACCCATACGAAGCCCAGGCTTTTTCCCGCCTTGTTTAATTTAAAATCCCTGGTTGGTGAGATGACTTTGACGATGACCTCGCTCCCCTCCGGACAAGTCCCCGTTATGACCGCGGTTTGGTAAGGCTTCGAGAGGAGGGCCCTTTCCAGGATGCGCGGCTCGATCTTCAGTACCGAAGCTCCGTCCGATTCTGCAGCGACGGCCATTCCGCTCCAGGCGGCTGTCAGGAGAAGGGCAACCAAAATGCTACCTAATATCGCGAGACGCATCAGTGGCCACCTCCCCCACCGGCGAGGCTGATGGGGTTGCCCGGCGTCACGAGGAGATCGTACAGCATCTTGATCATTACCAACAGTACGATAATAGCCAGGAGAATACGCAATTGTTCTCCCCGGAGCCGCTTGCCTAGCCGGGCGCCGACCTGGGCCCCGACGGATGAGCCGAAAAAGAGGACAACAACCAGAATCAGATCAACGGTGTGATTGCGGATCGCCTGCTGAATAGTCACATTGATGCAGGTCAGAACTATCTGGAACAGGTCGGTGCCAATCGCGACGATCGTCGGCATTCCAAGGATGTAGATCATCGCGGGGACCATGATAAATCCTCCGCCGACGCCCATGACGGCTGCCAGGATTCCTACAAAGGTTCCGAGAAAAAATGGGAATATCACCGAAGTGGTCAGGCGTGATTTGTCGAAATTCATCTGCCATGGGAGTTTCATCGCCAGCTTTCGCAGGCCCGATTCCTTGGGTTCGGAAGGCGCGGTATACTCTCTCACATCCTTTCTGCCCCTCAAGGCGTTGAGACTTTCAATAAACATGAAAGAACCGATTACTCCCAGAATAATGACATAGACGAGCTTGATGACAAAATCGACTTCGCCTACCGCCGCCAGCACTTTGACGATCTGCACGCCTACGGATCCGCCGGTAATCCCGCCCAGAAGCAGAACAATACCCATCTTGAAATCGACGTTCCCCATGCGGCTGTGGGTATAGGCGCCGGACGAAGCGGCTGCCACGATCTGGTTGGAATCACTTGCGGCGGCAACCATTGGGGGAATCCCGGCAAAGATGAGAAGAGGTGTAAGCAAGAACCCCCCGCCCACGCCAAATAAACCGGAAAGAAAACCGACCAGGCCGCCCAGACCGATCAGGAAGAAAACGTTGATGCTCATGTGGGCGATCGGCAAATAGATGTTCATCTTGCCCCCTACCTGGGCACTTGCCCCGGCCTCGCGCAGCCCGTATCGGGAAAAACACATGTTGAATGTGCCGCAGTTTCGGCCGGACCACGATTATTCTTGTACCCCTTCCATATTCTCCTTACAGGTTGAGACCCAAAGCGTGCTTCGGAGCTTGCACACAGCTTCTCGAAGGGCTCGAAAAGAGGCCCTCTCTTCCCATGATATGTTCGGCAACCTGTACAAGTCAATTCATTAATTTTTATGGTATAGATAAGTTTCCCTGAAAGTATCCCCGTGAACCTGCATAGCAACTCTGAAGGCGAACTTATGGAAGGCGCCGCGGGGCAGCAGCGAAGCGGGTCATCAGCGAAGTAAAAAAATGAGGGTAATCGGTGATATCCCCCGGAAACCCTCACAAACTCATGGTGCCGACGGCGGGACTCGAACCCGCACGGGTCTCCCCGCCACCCCCTCAAGATGGTGTGTCTACCAATTCCACCACATCGGCACGCTTTTATTTCGTTTTAGCCGGCAACTTCTCTTCTATCGGAGCCGGAATTGACCTCCTCGACGAGACGGACCGGCCGCTGCTGTACATCATGGCCAGGACGAGACTGGTCAACATAAAAATGATGACGACAATAGTCGTGACCCGCGTCATGAAACCAGACGTCCCCGAGCTGCCAAAGAGTGTCTGGCTCGCCCCGCTTCCGAAAGCCGCTCCGATCTCAGACCCCCGTCCTGTCTGCAGCAGCACAATGAGGACAAGGGCGATCGCGGCGAAAATATGTACAATGCATATTGCGGTTGTCATCTTTACCTACCAGAAACGGTTTTTATTATACTGATAAAACTCTCGGATTTCAAGGACGCTCCACCTACGAGAGCGCCGTCTATATCTTCCATACTGATGAGCTGGCCGATATTGTCCGGTGTGACACTTCCCCCGTACAGGAGTCTTACGCTGCCGGCGGCCGTGCCGCCGTATGCGTCGGTGAGCAGGCCCCTTATGAAAACATGCACGGCCTGGGCCTGAGCGGGCGTGGCGTTCTTGCCCGTTCCTATTGCCCACACCGGCTCATAGGCGACCGTCACGTGTTCCAGGCTCTCGATTCCGTAGAGCCCGACTTTCACCTGCTGCCCTATCACGAACTCGGTGACGCCCTTCTCCCTTTCTTCTTCTGTCTCTCCCACGCACACGATGGGCTTGAGGCCGGCAGGCAGGGCCTTTTTGATCCGCGCATTCACGGTTCCGTCGGTCTCGTGGAAGTATTTCCGCCGCTCCGAATGCCCTATAATAGCATACACGCAGCCTGCATCCCGCAGCATAGCCGGCGCCACTTCCCCCGTATATGCCCCCTTTTCCTCGTAAAATACGTTCTGCCCGGCCATTGCGACATGGCTCCCCTTGAGGACCCCGGCCACGCTCGCAAGCGCCGTAAAAACAGGCGCCACGATTACATCACCGCCGGATGCGCCCTGCGTGCCCTCAACGACGGCTCGCGCCAGGGCAGTCGATTCTCTTATCGTGAGATGCATCTTCCAGTTGCCGGCGAGCATCCACCTTCTCATCTCTCACCCCCGCAGGTTTCTAAGGCTTCCACCGCGGGCATGGTCTTTCCTTCGAGCACCTCGAGAAAAGCGCCGCCCCCGGTCGATATGTAGGATATCCTGGCCGCCTCACCCGCCTGGTGAACGGCCGTATCCGTGTCCCCTCCGCCCACGATGCTGAGGGCATGGGCGGATGCCACAAAGGTGACGAGGCCGAAGGTGCCCCTGCTGAAAGGAGCGAGCTCGAACATGCCCATAGGGCCGTTCCAGACTATAGTCCTGGCATCGGCCAGGGCCTCTCCGAAGAGCGTCGTCGATGCCGGCCCGATATCGAGGGCCATCCATTCTTTCGGAATCTCCTGCACGGTCACGCACTTTGTGACGGCATCGACCGAAGCTTGTTGCGCGACGACGCAGTCTACCGGCAGATAGAGCCTGACATGCCGCTCCCCCGCCTTTGCCATGATGCTCCGCGCTACATCGAGCATATCCTGCTCGCAGAGCGACTTGCCTACTTCATGCCCCAGGGCCCTGAGAAAGGTAAAGGCCATGCCGCCCCCGATGATCAGCGTATCGACCTTCTCCGTCAGCTTTTCAAGCACGCCGATCTTGTCGGAAACCTTTGCCCCACCGATGATGGCGACCAGCGGCCGGACAGGGTCCTCGGTGGCCTTCTTCAGGTAGTCGAGCTCGCGGCTGAGGAGCAGACCGGCGGCGCACTCGGAGACGTAGCCGGTTATGCCCGCATTCGAGGCATGCCCCCGATGGGCAACAGCAAAAGCATCGTCCACGTACACGTCGCACAGCCGCGCCAGCTCACGGGCGAAACCCTTATCATTCTTCTCTTCTTCGGCATGGAACCGGAGGTTCTCCAGGAGAACGATTTCGCCCTCCTTCATCGCCGCCACTGCCTTTTCCGCCTCCGGTCCGACACAATCGTCGACAAAGATGATAGGTCTGCCCAGAAGCTCGGACAGTCTCCGGCTGACAGGTTTCAACGAGTACTTCTCCACCCTCTTGCCTTTAGGGCGCCCGAGATGGGACGCCAGTATAACCTTCCCCTTTTGATCGAGCACGTAGCGTATGGTGGGGAAATGCGCCTTTATCCTGGTATCGTCGGTGATATGCCCCTGGTCGTCCAGGGGTACGTTAAAGTCAACACGGATGAAGACCCTCTTCCCTGCAATCGCAACGTCTCTCACCGATTTCATGAGTTCACCCTAGTTAAGGCTCACTACTTCATGACAAAGGTCAGGAGATCGCAAATCCTCGTGGAAAAACCCCATTCGTTGTCATACCACGAAAGGACCTTCACCATCTTGCCCCCCGCCATGAAGGTTGAAGGAAGATCGACAATCGACGAATACGAGCTTCCGATAAAATCCGAGGAGACGAGCTCCTCATCGGTTACCGCCAGTATCCCCTTCATCGGGCCCGCCGCATAGTTTCGGAATACGCTGTTGACCTCTCCCTTGGTCGTCTCTTTCGAGAGGTTGGCAACGAAATCGACCACGGAGACAGTGGGAGTGGGCACCCTTATGGAAAGCCCGTCGAGCCGCCCCTTCATTTCCGGCATCACCTCCGATATGGCCTTTGCCGCGCCGGTCGTGGTGGGTATCATTGAAAGTGCCGCGGCCCGGGCCCTTCTGAGGTCCTTGTGCGGCTGATCGAGGATCACCTGATCATTCGTGTAAGAATGGATGGTGGTCATCAGGCCGTACTCTATACCGAATTCCCGATGCAGCACCTTCACCACCGGGGCCAGACAGTTCGTGGTGCAGGAGCCCATGGAGATAATATGGTGCGTGCTTTTGTCGTATACCTCTTCGTTGACGCCGAGGACAAAGGTCACATCGGGGTTCTTGGCAGGGGCCGACACGATCACCTTATTCGCCCCGGCAAGCCGATGTTTCTCCCCCCCTGTCCTGTCGGTGAATTTCCCGGTGGCCTCCAGGACCACATCCACCTTCAGCTCCTTCCAGGGGAGCTTCTCGGGGTCCCGCTCGGACAACACCTTGATCGCCCTTCCGTCGATGACTATCGATCCGTCCTTCTCCCCCACGTCGGCGTTCATGGTGCGATGGACCGAATCATATTTCAGGAGGTGCGCAAGCGTTTTTGCGTCGGTGATGTCATTGATCGCAACAAACTCCAGGTCAGGATTCTTGCAACCTATGCGATACACCTGTCTGCCAATTCTGCCGAAACCGTTAATACCCACCCTTATAGGCATCGATACCTCCATGATTTTGACTTTAATAGTAGCGAAAAACCTCTATATTGTCAAACAATTTCTTTTCTAAAAAACACCGTCCAGCCCGCAAAAACGTACTGAAAACCAGAGACCGCGGTCAAGAGGGCCGTTGTGTAAAAAAAGAACGATTTTGTGTAAACAAAGAACGGCTCAAAGGCCCGGTCTGCAAACAACAGCACATAGACGACGGTGAGCATCTGGAACACGGTGGTCATTTTGCTGATGAGACTCGGCACGGGGCTTATGGTAAGACCCCTCTTCAGCAGGACAAAAAAACCGAGAGAAATGACCAGGTCCCGGATAAGCACCACGCTTACCAGCCCAATGGGGACTATCCGCTGGAAGCAGAGCACGATGTACGACGACGAGAGCATCACCTTATCCGCCAGCGGGTCGAGGTACGCGCCGAGATTTGTCTTCGCGCCCATCCGCCTGGCGAAAAAACCGTCCAGCAGGTCGCTGAGGGCCTGCAGCACGAAGAGGAAAAGGGCAAGCCCAAACCGCTCGTAAGCAATGAGCAGGATGAAGAAGGCGGTGACAAAAAGACGAAAAAAGGAGAGCAGGTTAGGCAGGTTCATTCTTTATACAGGTTCTTAAAGGTAGTGTATGCCGCTTCGAAATGCGTTTCAATCTGGCCCGTGGGACCGTTCCGCTGTTTCCCGACAATAATCTCCGCCACACCTTTCCGTTCGGAATTCCTGTTATACACCTCATCCCGATAGATAAACAGGATGACATCGGCGTCTTGCTCTATGGCGCCCGATTCTCTTAAATCCGCGAGCCTGGGCCTCTTGTCTTCCCTCTGCTCCACCATCCTGTTTAACTGAGATATGGCGACGACCGGGATATTCAGCTCCTTGGCCAAGGCCTTGAGGAACCTCGATATCTCCGATATCTCCTGTTCTCTGCGGTCCGGACCGCTCATCCTGCCGCGCATAAGCTGGAGGTAATCGACGATAAGGAGGCCAAGGCCGTGTTCTTTCTTTAATCTCCTCGCCCTCGCCCGCAACTCGAGGATGCTCAAGGCAGGGGTATCGTCGATGTACATGGGGGCGGTATAGAGCCTCCCCGCGGCAGCTCCGAGCTGGTGCCATTCCGTGTCTTTCACCATGCCGGAGCGGAGCTTGGAGAACTCGACCTCTGCCTCCGAGCTGAGGAGCCTCATCACGAGCTGCTCTTTCGACATCTCAAGGGAAAAGACGCCCACCGGAGTACCGCCGTCGGAGAGGGCCACATGTTGGGCGATATTCAAACACAAGGCAGTCTTTCCCATGCTCGGCCTCCCCGCAACGATCACGAGGTCGGAGGGCTGCAGGCCGCTCGTCATCTTATCAAGCTCAGTGAAGCCCGTCGGCACGCCGGTAATCGCCTGTTTCTTCTCACAGAGTCTCTCTATAACCTTGACGTTCTCCATCACCAGGTCTTTTATGGCGTAGAACGAAGGCTTGTATTTCTTCTCCGAGATCTGGAAGATCATCTTCTCGGCTTCGTCGATGAAGTTGTCCACGTTCGTGTCAACTTCGTAGCCCTTTTCCACGATCTCCGTTGCAATATGCATCAGATTGCGAAGCAGTGCCTTTTCCTTCACCATCTTCGCATACTGGGCAATATTCGCTGACGTGGGCATGGCGTCGACGAGTCGACTGAGGTTGGCCACACCCCCTATCTTCTCTATCAGACCCTTGTCGCGGGCCGAACTGCTCACCGTCACAAGGTCGATAGGCTCATTTCTCTCGTAAAGATCGAGGACTACCCGGAAAATAACCCGGTGGTCCTCCCTGTAGAAATCCTCAACATCTATGATGTCGACTACCTTGTTCAACGCATCAGGGTCGATGAGGACCCCGCCGAGCACCGACTGTTCCGCACTGAGATCCTGGGGCGGTACACGCCCTTTTTTCTCTACAGGAAGTTTCGCGACCCTTGTTGCCATTTACTCTTCTTCTATTTCGAGCCGTACCTGGGCAACAATTCCCTTTTCGAGGCGTGCGTCAACAGTATAAGCGCCGGTCATCTTAAGAGGCTCGGCGAGCCTCAGGGCCCTTCGGTCTACATCGAGATCAAGCGCCTTTTTCACGGCCTCTGCCACGTCCTTCGCCGTTACCGAGCCAAAAAGCTTTCCGTCGACCCCCGCCTTTTTCTTAATGATAACAGGCGGCGCCTCATCAAGCCTGCGCTTCACGTGCTCCGCGGTCTCAACGTCCTTCTCTCTTTTTCCCACGATGACCTTGGCGTGTTCCTGCACCTTCTTGATATTGCCCCGCGTCGCCGGAATGGCGAAGCCCCTCGGCACGAGGAAGTTTCTTCCGAATCCATCCCTCACGTCATGCGCTTCGCCCCTCTTGCCGACTCCCTCCACGTCGTCGAGCAGTATGATTTTCATCATCGCCTCCTCCTATCGCGTCGCTGTTGTGAAGGGCAAAAGGGCGATATGCCGGGCCTTCTTAATCTCTTCCCGCAGCTTTCTCTGGTGGTTGGCGCACGTCCCGGTCATCCTCCGAGGCATGATTTTGCCCCGTTCCGTCACGAAATGCTTAAGGAGCTTGGGGTCTTTATAATCTATCCTGATAGTCGCGTCCTGGCAGAACCGGCAGACCCTCTTCCTCATGTAGACGCGCTTTTTTCCTGAATCCTGCACTCTCGGCATTTACTCCTCCATCCATAAGTTTTTGCTGGTCGTAAAGAGGAAGACCCTCATTCACTACGCCTCACCCTCCAGCTCATCGAAAACAACCTGGTCCGGCGGCCTTTCCAGTCCTTTATCTTTCTCATCCACCACGACAAAAAGATGCCTGAGAATAAGGTCCATCGTCCGGTAAAACTTATCCAGCGTTACCACGGTCGATTCATCCATGCTCAAGAGCATGAAGAAGTAGTGGCCCCTGTCTTTCTTCTTGATCGGGTAGGCCAGTTTTCGCACGCCCCAGTCATCCATCTTGAGCAGCTCTGCGCCGAGCTTCTCTATGTTTGCCTGCACCCTTCGGAACAAGTCTTCCTCGTCCTCTTTCGTACAGTCGGGAGCCACTATTAAAATGTTCTCATACCTTCTCACGCCTGTTCTCCTTTCACGTAATCTGCTACTGCGCTCTTCAAAACCTTTACCCGCACCTTTTCGGCTATTTCCATGGTAATTGCCTCGTCCGTAATACCCGTTATTTTACCATACAACCCCCCCGAAGTGATAACGGTATCTCCCTTCTTCAGGTTTTCCATGAACGTCTTGTGCTGTTTGGCCCTTTTCTGCTGCGGTCTGATAAGAAGAAAATAGAAGACCGCAAACAAGAGGATGAGCGGAAGAAATGTGTAGAGACCACCCGCCTGGCCACCGCCTCCTCCCTGACTACCCATCGCATATGCGAGATCCATCTTGTGCCTCACCTCCTTCCCGTTCCGACATGAAATCCTTGTAAAACTCCCCGAACCTCCCCTCCCCGATCGCAGTTCTCATGCGTCCCAGCAGTGCGCCATAGAAGAAGAGGTTGTGCACTGTATTCAGATAATAGCTCGTAAGCTCCCTCGCGACAAAGAGGTGCCTGAGATAGGCCCTCGAGAAGTGCGTGCACGTGTAGCACCCGCACGTCTCGTCGATGGGCAACTGGTCCCGGCTGTATTTTGCGTGCTTGATGTTGATCCTCCCGGTTTTCGTGAAGAGGTTCCCGTTTCTGGCGTGGCGTGTAGGGATGACACAGTCGAACATGTCGATACCTTTTTTGACCCCTTCCACGATGTCTTCGGGAAAACCGAGACCCATGAGATACCTGGGCTTCTCCCAGGGCAAATCGCCGATAACCGTGTCCACCATCTCCCACATGACGCTCTTCGGCTCACCCACGCTGAAACCACCGAGTGCGTAGCCATCGAAGTCGAGCTCGACAAGGGCGGCCGCGGATCGACGCCTCAGGTCGGCGTACATGCCGCCCTGGACGATGCCGAAGAGAAGAGATGATCCCGTCTTTACTTCCTTGCACCTCCGCCCCCACGTTGTCGTACGCTCGACCGAAGCGCCGGTGTATTCATGGGAAGACGGATAGGCCACACATTCATCGAGGCACATGCAGACGTCTGCACCTATGTGCTCCTGCACTTCCACTATCCTCTCGGGGCTAAGAAAATGTTTCGAGCCGTCGATGTGCGACTGAAAGGTCACACCTTCCTCCTCCACCTTACGCAGCACTCCGAGACTGAAGATCTGGTAGCCGCCGCTATCCGTCAATACGGCCCCGTCCCACCCGGCAAACTTCTGGATGCCGCCCATATCCCTTACAAGTGCGTCCCCGGGTCTCAAATAGAGATGGTAGGCATTGGCCAGCACCATCCGTACGCCCATTTCTTTGAGATCCCTCTGAAGGATGCCCTTCACTGTCCCTTGCGTTCCTACGGGCATGAATACGGGCGTCTCTACGGGACCATGCCCTGTGTGAAGAACGGCGCCCCGCGCCTGGCCGTCAGCCTGTACAATAGCAAAAGCGTTCATGAAATAAACATCGCATCCCCGTAACTGTAGAACCTGTAGCCCAGCCCAATAGCCTCCTGATAGGCCGTCTCTATGCTCTCCTTCCCGGCGAACGCGCAGACGAGCATAAGCGGCGTCGATCTGGGGAGGTGGAAATTGGTGATGAGGGCGTCAACCACCTGAAATCTATAGCCGGGATAGATGAAAAGGTCCGTGTAACCGGCAAGTGCCGCCCCGTTCTCCCCTGCCCGGACTGTCTCCAGGGTCCTCACCGTGCTCGTGCCAACAGCGATGACCCTGCCGCCGTCAGCCTTTGTCTTTCTCACTGCTTCAAGGGCGCCGGGCGAGAGACAGTAGTGCTCCCGGTGCATCTCATGTCCTTCCACGCGGGCGCTCTTAATGAGAAAAAAGGTCCCGATACCGACATGAAGGGTGATCTTGATAATGGCGACACCCATGTCTCCGATCCGGCGGAGCAGGTCTTCGTCGAAGTGGAGGCCCGCGGTCGGGGCCGCGATAGACCCTTCCTCCCGTGCATAAACGGTCTGATATCGATCGTCGTCATCGGACTCCTCGCCGTTTTTCGCCCGCTTGATATAGTGAGGAAGGGGCATCTTGCCGTGGCGGGCCATAAAGGCCGCGCCATCGATTCTTTCAGGAAACTCGACTGTCCAGTGAAGAGGCGCTGCACGGAGTGTGAGGAGCGTCCCGCCCACAGACACGTGTGCCTCGGGCGTCCCTTTTTTGAGACCGGTCGCCAGGCAGGACCATCGTCTCCCGTCGATCTTTTCCGTCAACAGGATATCGACACGCCCTCCTGTCTCCTTCACGCCCGCGAGCCGTGCAGGGATCACCTTCGTATCGTTCACTACGATCAGGTCGTTTTCCCGCAAGTAAGCGGTTATGTCCTTGAAATGGCTGTGCTCGACGCGCCCGTCCAGCCGGTTGAGAACAAGGAGACGGGATGAAGCCCGCTCCACTTGCGGATGTTGCGCGATCAGTCCCCCCGGTAATGAATAGTCAAACTCTTCGGTCCTCATAGCGATAAGAAACGAGTGTTGACTTGGCGTGTCGAATCCATTATTATTTTTCCAGAGGCGGGCATAACTCAGTTGGTAGAGTGCAAGCTTCCCAAGCTTGATGTCGCGGGTTCGAGCCCCGTTGCCCGCTCCATTTTGTCTTTAGGTTCTTCTCCACGCTCAAGCTCTCTCACCCGCAGCTCAAGGAGTGCGCACTTCTGCGCCAGCTCCTTGTTCATCTCCTTTATTTTTGATATGGCAATCGAATAGTGCATGAGAACCGCGATCACAAAAGAAAAGACAATCGTGAGCACGGCAGTAATATAATAGAGTCCTGTTACCTTGCTTAAGACATTTATCAAACCGGGCCAAAGACTGAGGATGGCGACGATCGAGGACGTGAAAAGCCAGAGAATGGCGTACTCCTCTCTCAGATGCCTCTTTCGAATGAATTCGAAGGTTGCCACGAAAAAGATGATGCCGATTATGCCGATGAAGAGGCGGATATGCAGCATCTGCACCCAATCTCCCTAGAATTCCCTGAATAAATCGATCACCATTGCAAGGAGCACTTTTGTCATGTAATAGACCGCATGAATCGGCGTTATAGACGATATTCCGTGCTCCCTGTAGTTCATCTCGACGGCGACCTCGGCCACTTTGAAGCCCTTTATGTAGGCGAGGAGCAACGATTCCGGCTCCGGGTAATCCTGAGGATAACAGCTCGCGAAAAATTCCATGGCCGGCCCCTTCAGCGCGCGGAACCCGCTCGTGGTATCTCTGAAGCTCACCCCCATGGTGATCTTTAGGAAGAGAGATATGACCCTGATTCCCAGCGCCCTCATGAGGGGCACCCTATACGTGCCGCCGAGGAAACGCGAGCCGACCACCATATCGAGCCCGTTGTCAAACAGAGGCTCGATGAGTTTCGGGATTTCGTGGGGCGGGTGCTGCCCATCTCCATCTACCTGCACACAGGCGTCAAACCCGGATGCCAGCGCATATTTCAGGCCTGTTTGGACGGCGCCCCCGATTCCCAGATTGACGGGCAGCTCAAGGACCGTTGCCCCTTCAGCTTCCGCATTTCTGGTGGTATCGTCCCGCGAGCAATCGTTGATAACAATCACCTCATACCCGTTACCGAGATCCTTCACCCCTCTGACGACGCTTCCGATTGTCTTTTCCTCATTGTAAGCCGGTATGATTACCGCGATGCGTCTGTCCATTACCGCAAAACTGGGGGACCAGGATTCGAGCCTAGATAGCAAGATCCAGAATCTTGAGTCCTGCCGTTAGACCATCCCCCATTAGTTCTCACAATCTTATGCCTGCTTATAGCTCTTCTCCTGCTTTTTCCGGTCAGCCCGTTCCGACTTTTTTTCCTTGGCCGCCTTGGCTTTGGCCTCTTTTTTGTGTTCTTTCTCCTGCTCCGGCCGGTCCTTCTTCCGAGTCAATTCGATAAGCGCCATGGGCGCCGCATCGCCCTTTCTGGGCCCGAGCTTGAGGACCCTCGTGTAGCCGCCGTGGATCTCGCTGTATCTCGCGCCGATGTCAGAAAAAAGCTTCTTCACCGCTTCCTTATCTCTGAGGTATGCGAAGGCAAGGCGCACCGCATGGGCGCTGTTGGTCTTCGCGAGGCTGATGAGCCTATCCGCCACACGCCGCAGCTCCAATGCTTTGGGGTTGGTCGTCTTGATGCGCTCATGATAAAAAAGGGCGGCGGCCAGATTACGAAAAAGCGCCTTCCTGTGGCTGGACGTTCTGCTCAGTTTCCTGCCTGCTTTCAAATGCCTCATGATACACCCTCTATGCTTGATCTTTCCTTCTTTGCGCCATCCTGTCAAGGTCTTCCCTGGGCGGGAAGTTCTCCAGTTTAATGCCGAGCTTGAGGCCCATGCACGCAAGTATCTCTTTTATCTCGTTGAGTGACTTTCTTCCGAAATTCTTAGTCATCAGTATCTCTTGCTCGGTCTTCTGAACAAGCTCGCCGATGTACTTTATATCGGCATTCTTCAAACAATTGGCGCTCCTGACCGAGAGCTCCAGCTCATCGACGTTCCGGTAAAGATTGTCGTTAAACTCCTGTCTTTCGCCCTCTTTCAAGTCGCCCGCTTCCAGGTCCGCCGGCTCTTCGAAGTTTATGAAGATGCGCATCTGTTCCCTGATAATCTTCGCCGCATAGGAAAGCGCGTCGAGGGCGCTGATGCTGCCGTCCGTCTGTATCTCCATGGTCAGCTTATCGTAGTCGGTCCTGAAGCCGACTCGCGCGGGGCTCACATTGTAGCTCACCCTTTTCACCGGAGAAAATATGGCATCTATAGGCGTTGTCCCGATAGGCTCTTCCTCCTCCCGGTTTCTTTCGGCGGGCACATAGCCTCT
This sequence comes from Syntrophorhabdales bacterium, assembly GCA_050012495.1. Lineage (GTDB taxonomy): Bacteria > Desulfobacterota > Syntrophorhabdia > Syntrophorhabdales > WCHB1-27 > BOG-1155. Next base: position 10,297 of record JBEKHB010000005.1, on the reverse strand, counting down.
GCCCACTCTTGCCTTCATCTCCATGTAGAGTCTCGCCTCATCACTCAAGGTCGCGATGTGGTGCTCGGGATTGATGATCTCCACCCCGCCGTCGTGGGTGATGTCTCCCGCCTTCACCACGCCTTCACCGCGCGCATCTATCTTCAGAATTCTCGGCCGGTCATCCTCAATCCTGAGCACTACCTTTTTCAGGTTGAGAATGATCTCGGTTACATCTTCCTTAACACCCCTGACCGTCGAGAATTCGTGATCTACACCGTCGATCTTGACAGAAGTGATGGCCCCGCCCATGATCGAGGAAAGGAGTACCCTCCTGAGTGAATTGCCTACGGTGATGCCGTAACCGCGCTCAAAAGGCTCCGCAGAAAACCGGACATAATAGACGGAGCATGTCTCTCTTTCTATGTCAATCTTCGTCGGCTTAATAAGTTCCTGCCAATTTTTTTCGAACATATACATGGCTCCTCCTTCAGGGAGAAAGAAACTATCGGGAGTAATACTCTACGATGAGCTGCTCCTTTATGGGTATCGAGATATCCTCCCTTGTCGGCAAAAGCTTGACCCTGCCCATCATCGCTTCCTTCTCCAGTTCCAGCCAGGAAGGAAGCCCTCTGCGCACCACGGATTCCAGGGCATCCTTCACGGAAGGTAAATTCTTGTGCCGGATCGCAATTTCATCCCCTTCTTTCACGAGGTATGACGGGATGTCCACAGTCTTACCGTTCACCGTGACGTGGGTATGAGATACGAGCTGCCGAGCCTCTTTCCTCGAAACAGCAAGCCCCAGGCGATATACCATGTTGTCCAGGCGTCTTTCCAGAAACACAAGCAGGTTGGTGCCCGTGACACCTTTCGCCTTCTCGGCCATCGCGAACCACCGCTTGAACTGGTTTTCGCTGAGGCCGTACATTCTCTTCACCTTCTGTTTCTCACGGAGGCGAATACCATACTCAGTCACCTTTCTCCTTGTCTCCACGTGGACGCCCGGGGGATAGTTCCTCTTCTCCACCCCGCACTTCTCCGTGTAGCACTTCTCCCCTTTCTCGAAAAGCTTCATGCCTTCTCTTCGGCATATCTTGCAGACAGGTCCTGTGTATCTCGACAATTTCTCCTCCTAGACTCTTCTTCTTTTTGGCGGCCTGCAGCCGTTATGGGGTATGGGAGTCACATCTTTTATAAGATGGATCTTCAAGCCGGCGCTCTGGATTGCGCGCAACGCAGCCTCCCGGCCGGCCCCGGGACCTTTTATGTAGACGTCTACCGTCCTCATGCCCTGCTCGATGGCCTTCTTTGCGGCATTTTCGGCAGCGAGCTGTGCAGCGAAGGGCGTGCTTTTCCTGGAGCCCTTAAAACCTGCTATGCCTCCGCTCGACCAAGAAATCACATTGCCTTGGGGGTCCGCTATGGTAATGATCGTATTATTGAAGCTCGACTGTATGTGTACTTCTCCGATAGGAATATTCCTCTTTACCTTTTTCTTGCCGGTCTTTCGCACCTTCGCCATTTCGCCCCCTTACTTCTTTCTCTTCATCGAGGTCTTGCGCGGTCCCTTTCTCGTCCTCGAATTCGTTCTCGTCCTCTGACCCCGCACCGGCAAGCCCCTCCTGTGCCTCAGACCCCGATAGCAGCCTATATCCATAAGTCGCTTTATATTTATGTTGTTCTCTTTACGCAAGTCGCCTTCTATCTTGTGGTCCTGCTCGATAATATCCCTGATCTTCGCAACCTCTTCCTCGCTGAGCGTATTTGTCCGCTTGTTCGGATCGATGCCGGCCTGCGAAAGTATCTGGTTCGATAAGGACCTGCCGATCCCGTAGAGGTAGGTAAGGGCGATCTCTATCCGCTTCTCTCTCGGGATATCAACACCAGCAATTCGTGCCACTATGACCTCCTTAACCCTGTCTCTGCTTATGCTTAGGGTTTTCGCATATAACCCTTACAACCCCTTTTCTCTTGATGATCTTGCACTTATCACACCTTTTCTGTACTGAAGGCCGCACCTTCATGTAAAACCTCCTACTTCGCCCTGTAGATTATCCTTCCTCTCGTCAGATCGTAAGGCGAGAGCTCGACGATGACCTTATCACCGGGCAAAATCTTTATGTAGTTCATGCGCATCTTGCCGGACACGTGGGCGAGCACTCTGTGCCCATTTGGCAGTTCCACCCTGAACATGGCGTTCGGCAGCGGCTCCACTACCGTCCCCTCTACCTCTATCCCTTCCCCTTTAGGCATACAACCTCATAGTGCGCTCAGAATCTCCGTCCCTTTATCCGTAAGGGCGACAGTATGCTCGAAATGAGCAGAAAGCTTTCCATCTCTGGTCGCCGCCGTCCATCCATTTTCCTTGATTACCACGTCGCTTCCACCCTCGTTTATCATCGGCTCTATGGCGAGCACCATGCCCTTCTTCAGCCGGATGCCGGTGCCCCTTACGCCAAAGTTGGGTACCTGCGGCTCCTCATGCAAACGCCTGCCGACACCGTGGCCTACAAACTCCCTCACCACGGAGAACCCTTCCGCTTCCACGAAAGACTGGATAGCAGAAGAAACATCATGAAGCCTCGCTCCCTCCCGGACCTCGCCTATGCCCTTGTAGAGAGACTCCTTCGTGACTGCGACCAGTTTCAGCGCGTTTTCCGTTACCTTTCCCACCGGATACGTCAGGGCGGCATCGCCATAATACCCTTTATAGATCGCCCCAAAGTCGAGGCTGACTATGTCCCCTTCCTTCAAGAACCGGCCGTCGGAAGGCATGCCGTGGACGACTTCATCATTCACCGACACGCAGAGGCAGTACGGGTAGCCATTGTATCCCTTGAAGGCGGCCTCAAAACTGTCTCGCTTCCCTATCATCTCCTCGCAGATTCTCTCGAGGTCCGAGGTCTTGACACCTTCCCTTACATGGCGCCCCAACTCCAGCAGCACCTCCATAGCGAACTTGCCGGCAGTCCTTATCCTGCCTATCTCTTCTGCATTTTTCAGTAGTATCATCCGTCAGTGCCCGGCACCCTCCGGACAACCCAACACACCCTATCTTCTCCCCTTCATTTTTGCCGTCTTCTTCACAAGGCCATCGTAATGACGCAGAATAAGATGAGACTCGATCTGCTGAATCGTATCGAGGCCGACGCCTACGACGATAAGCAGGGCGGTCCCGCCAAAATAGAAGGGGGCGTTGAATTTCTGGACCAGTATGGTCGGCAGCACGCAGACAAAAGATATGTAGACGGCGCCGGTCATGGTGATCCTGGAAAGTATTCTTTCAATATAGTCGGCTGTCTTTTTGCCGGGACGGATCCCCGGGATGTATCCCCCGTATTTTTTCATATTGTCGGCAACGTTGTCGGGGTTAAATACAATTGCCGTGTAGAAAAAACAGAAAAATATGATGAAACCGATGTAGAGCACCTCGTGAAGGATGCTTCCCGGGGTGAGAAGCTCGCTAAACCGCTTCATATAGGGGTGTTGGATAAAATTGGCGATAGTCGCCGGGAACATGATGATGGATGACGCAAATATGGGCGGGATCACACCGGCCTGGTTGATCTTCAGCGGCAGGTGCGTCGACTGGCCTCCGTACATCTTCCTTCCCACCACCCGCTTCGCATACTGGACCGGGATCCTCCTCTGGGCCGTCTCCATATAGATGATGAAGGCCACCACGAGAAACATCATGATTATGAGCAGGATCACGACGAACCAGTTCATCTCGCCCGTGTTTACGAGGCTGGCCGTGCTTGCCAGCGCATTCGGCATCCTCGCCACAATACCCGCGAATATGATAAGGGAGATGCCATTCCCGATACCTTTTTCAGTGATCTGCTCGCCAAGCCACATGAGAAAGGAGGTGCCGGCGCAGAGCGTCAGCATGGTCATCAGTCTGAAGGCCCAGCCGGGGTTATAGACAACAAGCTCGCCGCCTGCCCCGCGCATCTGCTCAAGCCCGACTGCAATGCCGAAACCCTGGATCAGGCTTATGACAACGGTCCCGTACCTCGTATACTGGGTGATCTTCCTGTGGCCCGCCTCTCCTTCCTTGGAAAGCTTTTCGAGGGTCGGCACGACCACCGTAAGGAGCTGGAGTATGATCGACGCGCTGATGTAAGGCATGATCCCGAGGGCAAAGACGGACAGCTTCTCCAAGCCCCCGCCTGCGAACATATCGAAGAAACCGAGGAGTGTCCCCCTCGCGCGCTCGAAGATACTTGCCAGAACAGTCCCGTCGATACCAGGCGTCGGGATATGCACCCCTATACGGTATACGGCGAGGAGCGCAAGGGTCATGATGATCCTGCGCTTCAGTTCGGGGATTCTCCCGATGTTCTGGAAACCGCTCATTGTTGAGCCACCTCTACCTCGCCGCCTTGAGCCCTTATCTTATCGATCGCCTGCTGCGACGCCTTATGAACCCGCACTTTAAGAGCAAAGTCGATATCCCCGTTCCCGAGGAGCTTCACGCCGTCCTTCACCTTGTCCACCAGACCGCTATCCATAAAATCCTTGAGCCCGACTTCTGCCCTGCCTTGAAACGCCTGCAGGTCGCCCACTTTTATAATAGCGTATTCCTTTCTGAAGGGGTTCTTAAAACCCCTTTTCGGTATTCTCCTGGTGAGAGGCATTTGGCCGCCTTCGAAGCCCTTCCCCTTGGAGGCCCCTGCACGCGCCTTCTGTCCCTTGTTTCCCATGGTTGCCGTCTTGCCATGGCCGGAGCCCGGACCCCTTCCGATCCGCTTCCGCGCCTTCTTTGAGCCAGCATGACCTGTCAAATCCTCCAGCTTCATCTATCTCACATCCTCCAGCACCTTTACCAAGTGCATCACTTTTTTGACCATGCCCCGGATCTCCGGCGAGTTCTTCACTGACCGCTCCTCGTTGAGCCTCTTGAAACCGAGGCTCTTTACCGTGCTCCTCTGGTCGTCCGTGCACGCGATGGTGCTTTTCACCCACTTTATCTTAAGATGCGCCACGTTCTGCCTCCTCCGGCTTCGGTTTCCCTGTCTGCCTTGCGCCCGTATCCCGGGCCTTCAGCGTGGAGAGTCCCTGCAGGACGGCTTTGACTACATTGTGCGGATTCCGCGACCCATAGCATTTCGTGTAGATATTCCGGATGCCGGCTACCTCCACCACAGCCCGCACCGCGCCTCCGGCGATAACTCCCGTGCCTTCGGACGCAGGTTTTATGAAGACCTGGCTGGACCCGTATACACCCGTAATCTCGTAGGGTACAGTGCCGCGGTTGATGGGAACCTCTATGATATCCTTCTTGGCCCGTTCCACGGCCTTCCTGATCGCGTCGGGAACCTCGTTGGCCTTTCCGAGGCCGAAGCCCACGTGACCGTTGCCGTCTCCTACCACGACGATTGCGCTAAAGCTGAATCTTCTCCCGCCCTTCACAACCTTTGCCACGCGGTTTATATGCACTACCCTGTCAACGAGCTCAAGCTCCCCCGGGTCAATCCGCCTTTTCTCAATCAAGCCAAAACCTCCTCTAAAAGATTAATCCACCCTCCCGGGCGCTGTCTGCAAGTGCTTTGACCCTGCCGTGATACTTAAACCCGTTCCGATCAAAGAGCACTTCCTTTATGCCAAGGGCCAGCGCCTTTTTTGCCACCGCCTCTCCAACCTTCTTTGCGCTTCCCACATTGCCGCCGTAGGTCATCCCCGCTTTCACCTCGACCGTCAGGGTAGAGACACCCGTGATCACCCTGCCCGCGGCGTCATCGACGAGCTGGGCGTACATATGCTTCAGACCTTTGTAGACACATAGCCTGGGCCGCTGTGCAGTCCCCGCAACCTTTTTTCTTATCCTCTTCTTCCTCTTCAGCCTTGCTGCTATCTTGTCTCTTCTCTCCATTACGGTTGCCCCTTATTTGCCGGTCTTACCCGCTTTCTTTCTCAGCACTTCACCGGCGTACTTGACGCCCTTCCCTTTATACGGATCGGGTTTCCGCAGATCCCTTATCTTGGCGGCCGTCTGGCCGACGAGTTCTTTGTCTATCCCCTTGATGGTGACCAGGGTCTGCTTCTCTATCTCCGCCGATATACCGGCAGGAAGCGGAAAATTGATGGGATGGGAATAGCCCAGGAAGAGAGCCAGGTCGCTGCCTTTCAGCTCCGACCGGTAGCCTATGCCCACAATCTCGAGTTTCTTCTCAAAACCCTTCGAGACTCCTTCAACCATATTGGCGACCAGGGTCCTCATGAGACCGTGATAACTTCTCGACCGCTTATCATCCCTCATTCGCCTCACGGTAATTATCCCGTCAGCCATATCCATCTCAAGGCCTTCAAGGAACGGCCTCTGGAGCGCGCCCTTCTGCCCCTTCACCGACACCAACCCATCCTTCAGCTCCACCTGCACGCCGGCAGGCAGGGCAATAGGTTTTTTTCCTATCCTTGACATCTCACACCTCACCAGATCCGAAAAAGGAGTTCTCCCCCCAATCGGTTCCCGATCGCCTGCTTATCGGTCATAAGACCCTTGGAAGTCGATACCACCGCAGTGCCGAACTTGCCCTTGCCCCGCCCAATCTCCTCAGCCTTCATATAGACCCGCCTGCCGGGTTTGCTGACCCTCCTCAATCCCGAGATGACGCTCCTCGAGTGCTCGTCATAGCCGATATAAACCTTGATGAATTTCATCCTTGAATCGTCGACAAACACCTTGTAATTCCGGAGGTACCCTTCCTCCTTCAGAAGCTTGGCGATCGAAAACTTTGCCGTGGAATAAGGTATGTCGACCCATTCATGGCGCACCATGACGGCGTTTCTTATCCGCGTCAGCATGTCGGAAATGGGATCTGTCGTTACCATTGCTCCTCCTACCAGCTCGATTTGATGACTCCGGGCAGCTCCCCTCTGAGGGCGAGCGACCTGAAGCAGATCCTGCACATTTCGAACTTGCCGATAAACCCGCGGGGTCTCCCGCAAATATGGCACCTGTTTCTCGCTCTCACCCCAAACTTCGGGGTCCGTTTTGCTTTTTCAATCATGCCCTTTCTCGCCATCGTTCCTCCTTAGCTCCTGAAAGGCATGCCCATGAGCTTCAGCAATTCATAGGCCTCTTCATCCGTCGGCGCAGTTGTCGTAATCGTGATATTCATTCCCCTGGCCCGATCGACCTTATCGTAGTCTATCTCCGGGAAGATGATCTGTTCCTTCAAGCCAAGCGTATAATTTCCTCTTCCGTCGAAGGACTTCGGGGAAATGCCCTTAAAATCCCTTACCCTCGGAAGAACAATGGTCACAAGCTTTTGATAAAACTCATACATCCGCTCCCGCCTCAGGGTCACCATGCACCCAATGGGCATGCCTTTTCGGAGCTTAAAGGAGGCGATCGACTTGCTCGCCTTCGTAATGACAGGCTTCTGGCCTGCGATCAGGGTAATGTCAGCGGATGCCGCGTCGAGGGCCTTGATATTCTGGATGGCTTCTCCGAGACCGACGTTTACCACAATCTTCGTAAGCTTCGGCACCTGCATCACGTTCTTGTACTTAAACTTCCTGATCAGTGCCGGAGCTATCTCCTTTTCGTACTGCTCCATGTATGCCGTTTTCACTACCCCTCCTACTTGTCCAGGACCTCACCGCATTTTCTGCAATATCTCGCTTTTTTGCCGTCTTCGAGCACTTTTGTCCCCGCCCTCACGGCTTTTGCGCACTTATCACAATAGATCATGACATTCGATACGTGGATCGCGCCCTCCCGCTCCATGATGCCGCCCTTTGTCTTCTGGCTGGGCCGCACGTGGCGCTTGATCATGTTCACCTTTTCCACGATGATCCGGTCGGTCTTGCGGTTGATGCGGAGCACCTTCCCGGTCTTCCCCTTGCTTTTCCCCGCCATGACCATGACCGTGTCGTTTTTCTTCACATGATATTCTTTTTCCATGATGCCTCACACTACTTCAGGCGCAAGGGAGACGATCTTCATAAAGCGCTTCGCCCGAAGCTCCCTCGCCACAGGCCCGAAGATCCTGGTCCCCACCGGCTCGTTATACTGGTTTATTATGACGGCTGAATTGTCGTCGAAGCGCACGTACGAGCCGTCAATCCTTCTGATTTCCTTTCTGGTGCGGACGATGACGGCCTTGACGACTTCCCCTTTCTTTACTTTGCTGTTCGGGAGCACCTCTTTCACGGAGCAGACGATGATGTCACCCACAGTGCCGTATCTCTTCCTGGAGCCCCCCAGGATCCTTATGCAGCCAAGCTTTTTGGCTCCGGAATTGTCTGCGACCTCAAGCTTCGTCCTTACCTGTATCATGGTTAAACCACCTCGCTCGCCTCAGGCACTGCCTCTTCTTTCACGATGATCTCTTTGACCACCCATCTCTTGTCCTTACTGAGCGGCCTCGACTCCACGATCAGCACCTTGTCGCCGACCTTCGCCTTATTCTCCTCGTCGTGGGCCTTGCACGTCGTTTTTGTCCTCAAGTATTTGTGATACTTCGGGTGCTTCAGCATCCGCTCGACTTCAACGACAACGGTTTTGTCCATCTTGTCCTTCACCACGACGCCTACCAGCTTTTTTCTCTTGTCATCCCTTTTCCGTTCCATCGCTATACCTGCCTGCCGGACGCCTTCTCGTGGAGCACCATCGTGACGCGCGCAAGATCTTTCTTTATTATCTTCATGCGCGACGTGTTATCGAGCTGCCCGGTCGAGTGTTGAAATCTCAGGTTAAACACCTCTTCTTTGAGGTCCTTGTGCTTCTTGGCTATTTCCTCTGGGGTCAGTTCCCTCAATTCTTTGGCTTTCATTCCACCTGGCTCCTCATCACAAGCCTCGTCTGCACCGGAAGCTTCTGTGCCGCAATGCGCAGCGCCTCGCGCGCCTTGTCTTCAGGCACGCCTTTAATCTCGTAGAGCACCTTTCCCGGCCTTACGACCGCGATCCAGCCCTCAACAGGTCCCTTGCCCTTGCCCATCCTTGTCTCTGCCGGCTTCTTGGTAATCGGTTTATCCGGGAACACCCGTATCCACAGCTTCCCGGTCCTTTTCACGTACCGGGAGAGGGTTACCCGGGCGGCCTCTATCTGGCGGGCTGTAACCCACCCGCACTCCGTCGCCTGTAATCCGTAATCCCCAAAGCTGACCTCCGCGCCCCTGCCGGAGACGCCTGTCATCCTGCCCTTTTGCTGCTTTCTGTATTTGACCCTTTTCGGTGCAAGCATTACCTTGCCTCCTGATAGACTTCACCTTTAAACAGCCACACCTTGACGCCGATCACCCCGTATTTTGTCCGCGCAATCGCAGTCCCGTAATCTATGTCCGCCCGAATCGTCTGAAGAGGGACCCTGCCCTCCCTGTACCATTCGGTCCTTGCCATTTCCGCTCCGGCCAGCCTCCCCGCGCACATGATCTTGATGCCCTTCGCCCCGAACTTCATGGCTTGGGAGACATTCCTTTTCATGGCCCTCCTGAAGGAGACCCTCCGCTCCAGTTGAAGCGCCACATTCTCCGCAACGAGCTGCGCATCGACCTCAGGCCGCTTCACCTCGGTGATATTGAGCAGGATTTCCTTATCGGTCAGTTTCTGGAGATCTCTCTTCAGGCTCTCCACCTCGACGCCCTTTCTCCCTATGACAATACCCGGCCGAGACGTCCAGATATTGATCTTCGCCCTCTTGTCCTTATTCGCCGCCCTCTCTATCTCCATCTTCGATATGCCTGCCTGATAGAGCCGCTCCTTTAGGAATTTCTTCATACGGATGTCTTCATGGAGAAAAAGCGCGTAATTCTTGGAGGCAAACCACTTTGAATCCCACGTCCGGATTGTTCCAAGCCTGAAGCCGATAGGATGTGTCTTTTGACCCATTTAATCCCTGCCTTTATGATTCATCTAATATTAACGTGACGTGGCTCATCCTCTTCCGAATAGGCGTCGCCCGGCCCATCGCCCTCGGGAGAAACCTCTTCATCGTAGGGCCTTCGTTCACGACTACGTTCTTCACATAGAGCGTGTCCACATCGACATACTTCTTCTGTCGCGCGTTCCCAATGGCGCTATCGAGCAGCTTCTTGAGAATAACCGCGCCTTTCCTCGGGGTGAACTGCAAAATTCCCAGTGCATCGTTCACATTCTTCTTTTTTATAAGATCACCCACGATCCGAACCTTGGTAGCCGATATCCTCATCATTTGCGCCTTCGCCACGATTTCCATTTCCCGCTCCTTGCAATTATTGGGGTTCAGCACCCCCTCCATGAGCTTGCTCATGGAGCCTCCCCGCTCACAAAAGCACAAGTGTTACTCTTTTCTCTTCACTACCTTCGCCTTCCTTGCAATTATTGG
>JBEKHB010000004.1:0-104025 GCA_050012495.1 Syntrophorhabdales bacterium | reverse complement strand
TCAACAACGCTCACCTTCCCCGCCAGAAAACGCCGCATCGCCCCCAGTCTCCGACTTCTTCACTATTACCACTTCAAACCGAGTTGTGCAACAAGAAAAACAAAAATGTGGATAACAGGAAGAAGTTATCACGCAACCTCACCACATCAAGCGAAGAATAATATGCTGAGGATCCAGGCAAGCACGATTCCCACGGCAATACCGATTCCCCCAATAATTGGCAGGATCGAGAAAGCATGATCCCTCACCCAACGACGCCAGCTCGTCCGACGCCTAAGCGGTAGCATCGTGAATATGCCGCCTCTCCTCAACCACTCGATGATGGCGGCCTGTACAATCTGGTACAACACGCGACACGCCTCATCGAAGGTCGGGTCCTGAAAGCTGGACATCATCGCGTGTTGGATGAACTCGGAGCCGCGAAACTCGCCACGGTGGAGGTGGGCGCTCCGGACATCTTGCGGCCGAAACCACTGCTCTTGCATTTGATTGGTGATCGTCTTGCCCAACAAAGCATCTACCACATGGTAGATATTGTGGTCCCTAAACTGAGGGTCCCGGGGTTTGAGGGCTTCGCACGCAGCGACCATCCAAGCGAACCGAGCCGTCTGGTAATCGTGGCTGAGCGAGAGAGATAGCTGCCACATGCTGGCCACCTGCAGAAACTGCCGCCGTCGGTCGGGAGGCAATCCCGTAAAGGCCCTCCACAAGTCGAGGATGTTCTCGGGCAGATGTAATTCAAGCTGCATCCCGTCGACGCCCCGCAGGGAAAAGTCGGGCCGGGAAACTGGTTCGAGCGGAATTGCTTGGATTTCATTTCTATCCGGCATCTCCTTCGGCCAGTCCTTCTCCCAGTAACCAAGGTTCCGGATGTCGCATTCCACCTGACCACTGCAGTTGGTACCCCAAGTCCAGCCACGGCCACCGTTGGGCGATACCCGGACATTCGTGCCCATCACGACGGTAAGAAACACAGACAACTCGCAGAGTGTCAGCTCAAAGGTGGAGGACGCATGCAACTCGTCAATGCCGTTAATCAACGCGTTGACTAGGATGATCCGCGGACCGATCAACGCCCGGTCGTCTTGCTGGGAAGGTGGGCCAAGCCTTAGCGTGTCCTCTAACCACAGCTCGCCACGCCAGGGAAGGCCTTCGTAGTAAAGATGCCATCCGCGATGGAATCGCTCCGTGGCACGTGCTGCGCTGCGCTCGTTGATCTGTCGGAAAAAATCCTTGGCTCGGTCAAGAGGTAATTCTGGCGTTTCGGCAGATCGAGCCCTCGTATTAGTCTGAGGACGGGAAAGCCGTCCACATGGCGAAGGGGGGCAGGAGGCCGAGGCGTTTTGAAGCCGGGAGAATACTCTGTGGACACAGAGAAAGGGCTGCTATGGTCCTATCCCCAGCGTGCAGAGAGACGTTCTCAGCGGTGTAGCTGAGGCATGCCGTGGCCTCTGGAGACCCGGATACATAGGGAAACGTGTACGTCCGGTTCGGTGAGGGGCTACGGGAGACCGGCGGTTGAAAGACCCCACGGCGCCCGTAGTCTACTCTACTCATCCGGTTTGGTTCTCCATGTGATTGACTGAAGTGGGTGACCACTCGTACTTGAAGCCATGCAAGGCACGTAAGCTGCCTACGGAATGCCTGGTAATTGTTGGAATGCTGGAGGCCGGTGATGATACTTACTCATGAGACACTTTGAGTCGAAGGAAATCCTATGAGCAGATCCGAATCCGAACAGATGGGGGAAATTCGCGAGCGGTTGATCAAAAAACGTGACGAAGTCTTCGAGGCCCATAGCTTAGCGATGAAGCACGGCTTATCTTGTCAGAACACGATATCGAGGCTGAAGAAACAGCGCAGAAGGAGGCTATGGCTGATGTTCTGGCAATACTGGACGAAACAGAGCAGAAAGAGATCCAGGCCATAAACAGGGCACTGGCAAGGATCGAACTCGGGGAATTCGGCGCCTGTGAGGTCTGTGAAAAAGAAATCGAGGCGGAACGCCTTGAGGCAATTCCCTGGACAACTGTCTGCAGCAAACATGCAAGAACAGAATGAAGGGGCCGGCTGTTACTTTACCCTATTCTTTGCCGAAAGAGGAACCCCAAATTTGCCGAAATTGCCAACACGTCATTCACCGAAGCTCGATCGTCCTTTGTCTGTTCTCCTCTCGTATCCTTTGTTATTGCTGAGACCTGCTGGGAATCGTCATGGCATCGCTGGTGCGGGTCTTTGGGCTTGGCTTCCGCCTTACGACGTCACTGAGATGCGAGTCGGGTGGAATCTCGACGTTATATCCCATCTTCCGGTAGGTGGCCAGCCTTTTCCGGAACATGGTGATGCAGAGGCCTAGGTTGACATCGACGTAGTCGTAGATTCGGACATCATGCTTCCCTGCGCTCTCACGGTGGAGACGACCAGCGTATTGCACAAGGCGCCCCTTGAACGACAGCGGCATGGCCAGAACTAACGTGCACAGTTCCGGCAGGTCGAATCCTTCGCCTATCAGAGAGCCAGTTGAAAGCAGGAAGGGGAACTCTCCCCTCTCCCTCATCGTCCTGATCTCCTCCAGCATCTGGTTTCTCATGCGCTTTCCGGTATCACTGGTGATGAGGAAGCCCGGGACTTGCTTCTCGGCCTGCATCGTGGTGATCTCAGCCAGAAGCAATTCCAGATGGTCCTTTCTATCGGATAGAATGAGGGGAAATCTCTCTTCTCTCAGGGCGGCGATGACATCGGATGCGATGAGGCGGAGGCGGTCTCTATCGGTTACCAGGGCCTGCCAGATTTCGTAGAGCGCCGGTTGCGGACTATCCTCGGGGCTCATCCGGAATCCCGTCTCTCTCGCGACGACCTGCCGAGAAAGCAGCGACTGGGCCTTGGTTTCTTCCATGGTGTGCAACACCTGGCCGCATTGCATGGTGATTATCCTTTCGAGGCCGTCCTTGCGGTAGGGGGTGGCAGTGAGGCCGAGAAAGTGGTGTGCCTGAATGTGCTTAAGCACCGACTCGAAAGAGACCGCAGGAACATGATGGCACTCGTCTATGACGATGTGGTCATACCCATCCAGTAGCCGGTCAGGGTCGCGGTCCCGGGCAAGGGTTTGCAGCATGCCGATGTCCACGAAGCCCTTCCGTTTCGTCTCTTTGATACCGAAAGTCCCGATCTGGTTTTTCTCCAGGTCCGTGAACTGGAGCAGCTGTTCCTTCCACTGGTCCGCAAGCTGCTTTCGGTGTACGAGAATGAGGGTCGGGAGTCTTCGCTTTCCGATCAGGGCACAGGCAATGACGGTCTTCCCCGAGCCCGGAGGAGCGACGAACACCCCCGACTCTTGGGATGAGAGGGCACGTAAGGCTGCTTTCTGGGGAGGCAGAAGAACGCCCGTGAACCTGATGGGGATACGCCTCGTTACGGGGCGGAGATCTGTAAACTCTATTCTTGCCCCGGCCACTTCGGCAAGCTGTGTGCAAGGCGACAGCAAGCCCCGCGGCAATATCATTGAGTCCCCGTCGTCAGACAGCTCGGCGGAACAGATGTAACGGGGCGTATTCCAGGTGGAGAAACGCATGCGCTGTAACTCGAAGAATTTCGGGTTGGCGAAAGTCGCCGTCCGCTTGAATGCCGAGATCAGGCTGGAAGGCAATCCATGGATCCCTATCTCAAGATGGCGGGAATAGCGGAAGGCGATAGCTCCGGGGTAAATGCCCCTGATCTTCTCCTCCGTCATGTCTATTGACGCTTCGGCCTCGACGATGTCGGCATCTGCCTGGTCGGCTTTGCGTTTCGGTGCCGGTGCGTTGTTACGGAGCACAGTAGCAACATCCTCGGCCGAAAGGAGCCGCACACTGCTCAAGAACTCCCATTGGTCCGGATAGGGGCTGAGATCGTCGTCAACAAAGACGCTGTTGCCGGCTCTCCGGGGGATTCTCTGCAGGGGTAAGGCGATGAGGTTGCCGAAGCCTCCGCTCGGCATCGTGTCCTGGCTGGGAAAGAACCGGTCGTAGCTGTCGAATCCGATGTGGTGGCGCCGGTCCATGGCGTGGGTGAGGATGAGTGTTCCGAGCTGTCGGGTAAGACGCGCCTTGATCGACTCCTGGAAGAATATCCAGGCGTGGCCGCCACTTCCTGATCGGGACCGTTCGACATATACCTCGACGCCCATATCTCTTGCGGCGGCCTTGTATGTCAGTGCATCGACACCCCAGCGCTCTTTGTCGAAATCGGCCGCAAGGAATATGCATGTATCATCTTCGCGAATAGTGTAGGTCCCAACGGTAAAGGCGCCTTCCAGGTGACCGCGGATAACCGTCTCGTCGAAGGGAGTGAAGGCGCGCATCCGGCATACGCTGCATCTGGTCCTTGGCTTGTCGCAGACGCCTCGAACCCACTCAGAGCTGCAAGCCGGTGAATATCCTCTTGTCCCTTTTTTCTGGTTCTCCCACATTTTCGGGAAGACGTCGTCGCGGCAGCGGAACAGCCGCATGAAAAGGGCGATACGCTCTTCGGAGGTTGTCAGCGGCTGTTCCGCTGCCGGAACCCCGAACAAGCCACACGATGGGCTGGCTGCCGACAAAGTCTCCATCTCCTGCAGGAGGGAGGCTCTTTCCTGCTCAAGTTCGGTAAGGCGGGCCTTGATGTCGTCGATGCGGGAATTCATGCACTGCTATACCAGATTGATCTGAATCCGTTTGCCCAACGCCTTGGCGACGCGCTTCAGGGTCGAGACCTTGATGTCCTCGGCGTGATTCTCGATCCTCGATATGGCCGTCTTCTTGGTATGAACTCGACTGGCTAGTTGTTCCTGCGTCAAGTCGGCAGCCTCGCGGGCCTGGCGGAGAACTTCCCCGATTTTGAACTGTTCGTAGCCCTCGTCGAACCCTTCGGCGAATCCCTTGTCTTTCTTCTTCCTCTCCTCGATGTAGTTATCCAGGTCGCTCATGGTTTGGACCTCCTCATAAAATCCTTCTTGTATGTTTCCGCTCGCTCTATCTCATTTCTGGGTGTCTTTTGGCTCTTTTTCGAGAAGCCGTGGGTGAGGACGACAACGCCCTTCTCCGAAATAAAACCGAGAAGGCGATACGTGTCGGACCCCAATTGCACCCGGCACTCCCATATGTCGTCCGTCGCCTCAAGTTTCTTAAAGTAGGTCGAGGGGACCACCTCCAGTTCCTGTATCAGCTTAAGAACCCAGACGACCTTTTGGCCGGCCTTTGCCGGGAGGGCATCAAGGAACTCCCCCATCGGACATCTGCCCTCTTCGGTTCGATAGAAATCGATCCTTCACTGATCCATATCAATAGGTTAACACGTCTGTTAACTTATTTCAAGGGGTGCTCTTTCGCGAGTATCCGCCTGCAGAGGGGCACGCAAGGAAAAGGATCTCGGACACCGTGGATCATTCGTAGTACTTAGAGATTCGTTTGTGGCCCCGCCTGGCGTATCTGCCGGTGAGGGTATCGCGGTCCGCTTTGTACGGAATCTTGGAGACAATTCCCAGTGCACGCAGCTCGTCCCGGATGCGGCTTACATCTGCCTTGTCTGTCCAATCGTACGTGTAGACGCAAATCACTTTCGTGACGGGATCGGAAGCATTCGGGTTCGGTTTTGCAGTGGCGACCTTGGCACTATCACCTAAACGACCATGCTCGGTTGCGTGCTTGATCCTGATCCACACCTCATCGATTTGTGAGATTGGTGCGAATATGAGCCATTTCCCTGAGTTCGGGGTGGCTGCCGGGTAATCACCATTTTTTCGTTCTGCATATAGCCAGTACTTGTCAGTAACTTGAGACGGTCTGGGCTCGGATGGGTCGACCGAAGCTTTTCGCCCAGATTTCATCATCAGACCTCCCGATCAGTTTCGGCAAAAGTGCTTTCGGGCTCTTCTCAGCGCCGACCTTGGTGTCCAGCAACTGCTCTTGACGCGCCCTTCTTTCTACAGGAAGAGTGTACCAGACATTCGTCAGGTTTCCAGCATAATTTCGACTCGACGATATGAATCTAGCCTGATCTCGGCCAGGTTTCCATAACCATAAGCAGGAGGTTATGTTCGCTGACGGGAACAGTGCGAGGATGAATAGGCAAAGGAACATCCGCTGAAGACGATATCAGGCACGAGATGCCATCTGGCTCGCATGAACAGTGGAAATGGGCGCGAGCCGAAGAAGCCACATTACTCAAACAAAAGAAATAGAGGAGACGAACCATTCCATAAAAAGTTTAGCGCTGCATGCTTTGTTGTGGTAATCTTCACCGTTTAGCGTTAGTTGTGCATACGCTCTTTGTAGGTGTAACGAGGTCCGTACGCCCACCAGAACGGGGAGCACATTCAAGCCGCCATGGAAAAACTCGAAAATCGGTTGGAATTTACCGAATAGGGAAAATGGAAGCCCGGACCCTTGACACAATTACACCAGAATTACACCAGGCAAAAAAAGGCTTGGCGGAAAACCGCTAAGCCCTTGATATCATTAGTGCCCCCGGCGTGACTCGAACACGCGGCACCAGGATTAGGAATTGCTTTGTCTTTTCCTAATCCTTTTTATTTGCCATACTTTGAGGTTTGTACCCACTGCATTGACTGTCTCAAAACACTTGTAAATTTGTGGGGTGTTTTTGGGCATTCCCCCAAAATCTCCCCAGCGCCCAGGGGGGAGGCGCCGAAAAGACAAAAAAACAACCACAAATTCATAAATCCCCTTTTGAGCCATGTTTCATTCGCCCTTTTGTGGTATAAATCAATAAAATGCCGTAGAAACATAGCGGGATTCTCGACTTATTTTTGAGCTACGTGGCTCGCAATCGGATTTTTGGGTGATTCGTGCATAAGGATCCAATAGTCTCACGAAATGGAGGATACCATGGCTTCTCCGACGCTCTGGGCACAACATGGAACTTATCCGCCTCGACAGGGCAATGAGGTTCAGATTCTGATTGACGGGCAGGTAGCCTACCGTGAGGTGGCCGCCGCTTTTCACTGTGCGAAGGAATTCATCTATTTAACGCTTTCCTATGGCGATCAGGATTTTCTACTGGTTCCGGAAAGTAACAAAACCATGTTCGACATTCTGAGGTCTCGCCGAAAGGATGGGGTTGATGTTCGCATGGTAGTGGCCTGACCCCCTGAAATTGGTCCAGATGATGCGTTATACTCTGGGCTCAAATCAAGGGAGACAGGATATGAAGAAAAAACGGTTCGCGGCTGAAGGGAAAAATTATGTAGAGAAACAGTGAGCCCGTGGATAAGGAGGTAGTTATGATGCAGGAACTTGTCACAAAGAGCAGGAGCTACAGGCGGTTTCAGGAGAACAGATCGGTTTCGCACGAAACGTTGAAGGAACTGGTCGCCCTTGCCCGGCTGACTCCTTCTGCCACCAACAAACAGCCACTCAAATACATCCTCTCATGGAACCGAGAAAAAAATGATGTCATATTCCCGTGCCTAGGTTGGGCGAGATTCCTGAAAGAGTGGCCGGGTCCCGCCGAGGGTGAGCGCCCCGCCGCATATATTGTCATTCTTGGAGACACTGAGATTACGGAGACGGTGCAATGGGACCATGGGATAGTCGCTCAAACGATAATGTTGGGTGCAGTAGAACAGGATTTAAGGGGATGCATTATTGCAACCATCGATCGCGACCGTTTGAGGAAGGGCCTCAAAATCCCGATCCGGTACCAGATCTTGCTCGTGATTGCCCTAGGCTACCCCAACGAAACGATCGTGATCGAAGAGATGAAAGGCGGGGATTTTAAGTACTGG
Source organism: Syntrophorhabdales bacterium (assembly GCA_050012495.1). Classification (GTDB taxonomy): domain Bacteria; phylum Desulfobacterota; class Syntrophorhabdia; order Syntrophorhabdales; family WCHB1-27; genus BOG-1155. The sequence continues at coordinate 96,263 of JBEKHB010000004.1, read as the reverse complement.
CGTGACGAAGAGAGCCGTCACCATGTCCCGAAAAGGTCTCTTTCGGAGCTTATTCTCGACTTGTGACCGCTAAACTCGTAGAAGGACCCAAAAGGAAGCCGGTAAGAATGAGGCCTTTCACCTCTTTGCTTCTCTGGGCAAAGCCTTCAAGAATTCTATGGGGCCCTACGTCCTTGTTCTTAAAGAACAAGGTCTCCAATCTTGGCGAGGAGGTGTCGTCCTGGGAGCCCGGTGAGTCGAGAGATTCACGCCGGGTTCTGAGAGAGCGCAGGGGGGAGGCTCCTCTGCGCCACTCGCCTCAAGGACCGCGAGGTCGCAGCTAACTTCCTCCTATGATGAAAGTCAACAAATTAAAAAAGATAATGACGAAAGATAGGGGGCATGGTAAAGTAGACCCATCTCTTTAGGGGGTGTAGGGCCCAATGGAAAAGTTCTGACCAAAGAGTTACTGTCGGACCAAGAGGGCATAGTTTATGCGGATATAAATTTGGAGAGCATTATACTTAGCAAGTATTTGGCTGATCCAGCGGGACATTATTCCAACCCCAGCCTCAGCATGACTTTTAACCAGAATCGCTCACAGTCCGTGAGAAAAGTAGGGATAAACAAAGCCAAAGCGTTGTCTTATGAACAAATCAATGTTGAATTAGCAAAATAAGGTAGATTCCACAACCAAAAGGATGGCAGGAGCTACCCGGTTTGTTTGTCATACTTCCATCTCTGGAAGAGGGTTTACGTGTTGTAGAGGCGAACGTTAAAGGAGGTGAGAGGCTGGCTTTGTCTTTGAGCAAAGGACGGAAATCATAAAGGAGGGATAGCAGGAACAGTGGGAAAAAGATGGAGGGAGACATATGCTTCTTTTAGACTTGATTACATTCATTGTGGGTTTTGTTGTTTTCGGGGCCTGCAGCGGAGAAGCGGCGGAGAAGAAAGTTTCTAAAGCGACAGAGAGCATGACCCAGGATCAGATGGTTCGTCTCTCTGCGGCTGAAGCGGCCCGTCTGATAAAGTGTGGGGCCCTTTCGAGCACTGCGCTGACTAAAGCGCTATTGGCCCGGGTTGAACAATATAGCGACCTTCACGCCTTCATCACTGTAAACGCTAAAGAGGCGCTCGCTGCAGCTGCCGCGGCAGACCGGCGTGGGAAGGGCCAGAGGAAGGGGCTATTATACGGCGTCCCGTTGGTGATCAAAGACAACACGCATGTGGCGAAGTTGCCCAATACTGCGGGAACGCCTGGTCTCAAAAATTATGTGCCTAAGAAGAATGCACCGGTGATTCAAGCTCTCGTTGATGAAGGCGCAATTATCCTGGGCAAGACAAACATGCACGAGCTTGCTTTTGGCATCAGGAGTAACAATGCAGGTTTTGGCGTAGTGGCCAACCCTTACGACACAACTCTTTCTCCCGGCGGAAGCAGTGGGGGAACGGGGAGCGCTGTAGCAGCACTACTGGCACCGGCAGGTCTGGGTACAGACACCGGGGGTTCGGTGCGCGTTCCCGCTGCCTTGTGCGGCCTCGCCGGTTTACGGCCCACACTGAAGCGCTACTCGCAGGAAGCCATCACGCCGATTGCAAGCACCCGCGACACGGCAGGACCAATGGCGCGAACCGTGGAGGATCTGGTTCTCTTGGATAGCGCAATTACCAAGGATCGGTCAAGTGTTGTTCCCGCCGATCTTCGCGAAGTGAAGCTGGGGATTCCAAAGGATTATTGGGCCGATGTTGACAATGAAAGCGCAGCGCTGGCGCGTAGTGCCCTTGAGAGACTGAGGAAAGCGGGCGTCATACTGGTCGATGTAAATATGGACTCCATCCGTAGCCTCAATGACCAGGTCGGTTTTCCTGTCGCCTTCTTCGAAGGGAACAAGGACATTAAGGCTTACCTCGCAAAATACGTTCCCGGTCTAACCCTTGATGCGCTCGCAAAACAGATTGCGAGCCCGGATGTCTTTGGCACTTTCCGGGATTTCATCATTGATGGCGCACCCAAAGCAACACCGGCGGCTGTCTATGAGAAGGCTGTGAACGCCCTGAGGCCGCAGCTCAAGCAGCAGTTTGCCGACCTCTTCAAGCAGAATGGCATAGACGCGATTATCTTCCCAACCACACCTTTGCCCGCTACAAAAATCATTGGTTCTGACGAGACCGTGGATGTAAACGGTAAGCCCTTCCCGACCTTCCCGACCTATATCCGTAATGAGGATCCGGGAAGCAATGCGGGGATTCCCGGCATCACCGTTCCTCTTGCACTAACAGCTGTCGGTCTCCCGGTTGGCTTGGGACTGGATGGACCGGAGGGCAGTGATCGGCGCTTGCTCTCCTTGGGATTAGCCTTAGAGCGTGTGTTCGGCAGAATACCTGAGCCATTACTACCCTGAATGAAATTCACACAGGATATGCTGGAGACTTAGAGCATTTCTCAAAACAAAGCAGTAACGATTCACATACCGCCACCCCGGTAATTCCCCCGGAACCTGGCGCGCACTCGCATGTCGCGCGCTTCCCTTGACATCTCCCGCATGTCGGGGAAGGAAAGGCGCAAGCCGCCAAGCTCCTCAATGATCGTCCTGATGATTGTTTGTCCCGATGCCTCGCCGAAGTCGGTGCAGAGGCGATGGAACAGCCTGTCGAGGGCGTCCTGCGTCTCCGATTTCATTCTGCCCCTCCCCACAGCCCCGTGACATCCCGCCAGTACGCCGCGAGGCTCGCATACGTCTTGTGGATTCTCCCCCTCGTGGGGATATATCTGTCCGTGGTGGCGATGCTGCGGTGGCCGAGGCGTTCTGCTATGGCCGGGGTATCGTACCCCTCGATGTGCCGGAGATCGGATGCATGGGTGGCCCGAAACATATGCATGGAGATTTTAGGTTTCTCGACGCCTATCACCCTGGCGTAGGTCTTAACCATCTTGTCAAGGTCGTGGATCGTCAGCCGGTTGCGCTGATGATGGTTCCCTCGGCGGTATGTAACGAAGAGCGGATGAGCAGAGCGGGCGCCATGAGAGATCCTGACGGACCGCCAAAGGAAGAGCAGACGCGACGGCGCCTTCCAGAGATAGATTTGGCGGTGCTTCGAGAATTTCCCTACGATGTGAATATCCAGACTGCCCGCACTTTCCTCGATCAGGCTCTGAAGAGTCAACCCCACGATCTCCCCTGCGCGCAGGCCCCTGAAGGCGGCCAGGATGAAGACGCAGGCATCGCGCAGCCCCTTCTCCCTGGTGATGTCGGCGGCGGCGAAGAACCGCTGTACCTCCCCATGCGTGAACTTCTCGACGGCGCTGTAGTCGACCTTGGGCCTGGGTATCAGGGCCGTGATGTCCTCCGCGACCACCCTCTCGCGGAGCAGGTATTTGAAATAATGACCGAGCGCCGTTTGCTTGGCGTTCCTGGTGGCGTTGGAATTGCCCTCGGCCATGGCGTTCGGCGTGGCGTGCCGGTAGAAGTTGTGCTCGAAGAAATCCTCCACGTCCTCGCGCCTCATCGCGGCCGGATCCATGGTGCAGCCGTCCTTCTCCATCCAGAAGAGAAAGGCCTCGACCTGCCTGGTATAGAGGCTCGCACTCTTGGGCGACACCCCCCGCAGGATGGTGAGATAGCGTGAGAACCTCTCCAGGTCGTCCGTCATTGATTGACCCGCTCGAACTTCATGTTATTTCTCCTCTCCCCATCCGGCCATTACCGCTTCTGCCCCCTCGTTCAACTCCGAAAAGGATTTCCAGCACGTCTCCGTAAGCGCCCGCGGGCGCATTTCGGACACCATAAGGAATATCGGCGTATACGGCGGGAAGAGGATCATTGTGCCGCCATCCACCATTCTGCCTCTGCAATCCTTCCGAAGGCCACTACGCCCCCCTTCTACGACATCAACGCCCCTTGACCGTCACTTGTGTCTCCGAGGGCTTCTTATGCTTCCGGTATGGCATCCACGGGTACAACGAACAGTCGGGCATCTCGCAGGAATAACGGCCGTCAGAATATCCGCAACAGCAGGAACAGCACATCGCAATAATCGCCTGCCGTTGCGTCAGCTTCTCGCCTTTGAGGTGGGCGATAAGATGGGTCTTGCCGCTCGATGTACCCCAGGTGGAAACGTCTGAAACTTTCATTACCCCTTCCCCCCACCATCCCGCCCAGGACCTTATTCGTGGCCCCGGTGACGCCTTCAATGGTTACCCCCTCCTATTCGTGATGTCGTCGATAGGTGCAATCGACGTGAAACTTTGTATTTTTTGCATGGTTGCCGACACCTCCACGCTCTGGGCGCCGAAAATAACAACAGTGAGCAAAACCGCCAACTTTCACCGTGGAACGCTTTTTCCCTAAAACCGTGGAAACCGTAAAATCGGTTTTCGTTTTCTCCGCAATTTTTTGAGCGTAGTGGGGGGGGCGCGGCGCTCTGGAACTGGAAGTTTTCGATAGGGGGGGTGGGGCCATAAACATTGGTAATGTTTAAGAGTAAGTACAATACAAATGATTTTAATATGTTATGAATAGACACCCTTGCCGGGAAGTAAACATAAAAAGAGATTATCAGTACCTCCATAAAATTGACCCCTCTTTTTCTTCCTGTCCTGGTATAAATTTCGCATTTCTACTGTTTTTTATTCCCTCGCGTATATAACGATACAAGCGAGCGGGGTGGCAGGGGTCAAAACACAGGTCAGAACCCTGCCTGATCCCCTTGAATGGTAAGAAAGCCAAACCCCTTGTGAAATCACAACTTTTTACCATTTTAACCCCTTGCAAAATCGCAAAATGGGAAGAAAATCCGACCCGCTTGTGAAAGACAAATAAATAGGGACAAAGAATATATTTTTTCTGTGCCTATTCCATAACATTCGATCATGCACCATGGTGTCGCCCCCCGCAGTTCCTGCTCCTTCCAGCGCGCATGTTTCGCCGCGTGCGTGCCAAAGCGCAGGAGAACGGCAGAGTACCCCCCCCCCAACGCGATGCGTGGTGGCTGAAACTAAAAATATGTGAAGGATGCGCCTTTTCGCGGGAAAAAAAAGAAACAGATCCTGCGTTCACGTGACCCTCACGTGACCCATTTTCAGAGATCTGTTTTACGGTTTTACAAGGGAAAACAGCGGGACATATGGCGGAGGGAGAGGGATTCGAACCCCCGGTCCGCTTATCAGGCGAACAACCGATTTCGAGTCGGCCCCGTTACGACCACTTCGGTATCCCTCCGTAGTTGAAAGAACTTCTTGAGCAGGCTTTCGCTTTTCTCTCTGAGGATCCCGCCGCGGACCTCGACTTTGTGGTTCGAGGGAAGGGTATTGACGTCTGCCCCCGAGCCGAAGGCGCCTCTTTTTGTGTCGAAACACCCGAAGACGACCCTTTTTATGCGGGCTTCCTGGATGGCGCCGGCGCACATGAGGCACGGCTCCTTTGACACGAAAAGGCTACAGCCGGTCAAACGATGATTTCCCAGCACCTCTGCCGCGTGGGCGATTGCGAGAAGCTCCGCGTGGGCGAGCGGCGAGCGGCGCCGGATCGTGAGGTTGTGCGCCCTGGCTATCACCCTTTGGTCTCTCGCAACGATGAGAGCGCCTACCGGCACCTCCTCCTCCTCGAAGGCCCTGGCTGCCTCGTTCAGGCACATCTCCATAAAAAGCTCATCCTGCATTTCTTTACTATACCTGCGGCTGGACGGAAAATCAAATAAACGCGGAAACGTCGTCGAAAAGGGGGTGGCGTGACGCGATAATCCGCTCCTTCATACCGGTCACGTAGTCGGGTCTTATCCCCGCCTTCCAGGTAGGATAGCCTCCGGCCCACAGGTATCGCAGCAGGTTGTGGAACTGCTCCCTGCTGAACAGATAATCGCCGATCTCTATGGTAGAGCCCGCGCCGTCAACGGCAACGGTGATGCGCCCGGCCCCTGCATACCGCTCGATCATCCCCCTGACGACAGCGTGAGTCTCTGCGCCCTCGGGGTTTTGCCGAAACGCCTTCATATCTCCGGGGAAGGGGAATCTGCGGTATACGTCGCTCATGAAGCCGCGCGAATCCAGCCCATGCACCGCCCCCGTCAGGTTCCCTATCTCCTCTTCCTTGAGTGTATAAACCTCCCATTCCATCTGAACGCGCTCTCCCGCCCGCCCTTCTGCCAGGTTCGCGACGTGGCTACAGAAATCGGACGCGAACATAAAATAGGAATCGAGTATGAGGAGGTCTGTTTCTACGTTGAAAAAACCGAAGGCGATCTCGCCGTGACTGAGGGAATTGAACGCGAGAGGCATGCTTCCATTATAGCGCCGGCGGGGTGTCGAACACAACCGGGATATGTGGTATAGTACCCACATGGACGTTTTACAAGACTACGAGCGCCTTTTGGCGGTGTTACGGGGCCTAGGCCGGGTTGTCGTCTGCTATTCAGGCGGCGTGGACAGCACACTGCTGCTTAAGGCCGCCCTCGATGCCCTTGGAAAAGCACGTGTCCTTGCCCTCATTGCAAGGTCGGAGACGTATCCGGAGCGCGAGATTGACGAGGCGGTCGCCTTTGCCGCGTCCGTTGAAGCGCCATACGAGGTAATCGAAACCGACGAGATGGGCGACGACCGTTTCCTCCGGAATACAACTGAGCGGTGCTATTACTGTAAGCGGCACCTTTTTGGCCGGGCCCGGGAGATCGCGAGGGCCCGCGGCTTCGATCACGTCGTGGAAGGGTCGAATGTCGACGACCAGGGAGATTACCGGCCGGGGCGCCGTGCGGGTAAAGAGCTGGTGGTCGGGAGTCCCCTGCTGGAGGCGGGCTTGACGAAAAGAAAGATACGGCAGATCTCGGAGGCACTGGGGCTTCCAACCCACGATAAGCCGTCCCTCGCCTGCCTCGCTTCCAGGATACCCTATGGGACCAGGGTGGAAGCGGACATACTGCAAAAAATAGAGCGCTCTGAGGAGTTCCTGCGCGGCCTTGGAATAGGACAGGTGAGGGTCAGGTACCACGGACAGGTTGCCCGGATCGAGGTGCTGGAAGAAGACTTCGATAAGGTGACGGCCTTGAAGGACGATATTGCCGATGCCCTCAACAAGGCGGGTTTTCTCTACGTGACCCTTGACCTGAAGGGCTACCGGACAGGGAGCATGAACGAAGGTTTGGCAGACCTGGTGGACGGGTAGAAGAGAAGGCGCCTGACAGCCGGCGTGGGATATAGTGGTGCCGAAGAGGGGACTCGAACCCCTACAGGCGTTCGCCTACCAGACCCTGAACCTGGCGCGTCTGCCAATTCCGCCACTTCGGCGCTTCGTTACATTATAGAGAAAAGGCGTCCAATGTCAAGAGGTGACAATGCAGGTTCTTGAATCATTCGATATCCGGGAGAAATTCGAGAACCCGGTACTGACGGTCGGCAACTATGACGGAATCCACCTGGGCCACAGGCGGATCATCGACAGGGTAAAGGAAAGGGCGCGGGAGCTTTCCGGCACCTCGATGCTGATGACCTTTCGCCCGCATCCCCTCCACGTGTTGCGGCCCGACAGGGAATTGGCCCCCATCACACCCCTTGCGGAGAAAAAGCGCCTTATTGAGGATGCGGGCATCGATGTGCTCTTTATCGCGCCCTTTACGGTCGCATTTGCCCGCATCGAACCCGGCGTTTTTATCACCTCCATCCTCGTGGACAAGCTGGCAGTAAAGGGACTTGTGATCGGCTACGACTTCAGGTTTGGACATCGCGGCAAGGGGGACATTCCATCCCTTCAGGAGGCGGGACGCAGGTGGGGCTTCTTTGTCGAAGTCGTCGATGCGGTCACCCTGGAGGGTGAAAAGGTCGGCAGCAATCGCATCAGGGGCTTGCTTGGCGCCGGGGATGTTGCGAAGGCTGCGAAGCTCCTGGGGAGGCACTTTGCCATTGAGGGTACGGTGATCAAGGCCCGGGGAAGGGGTAAGAGGATAGGCTATCCGACGATCAACCTCAAGACCGACTATGCCCTCATCCCGAAGAATGGGGTCTATGTGACCGAGGCCGAGGTCGACGGGCGCAGGTGGGGCGCCGTTACCAATATCGGCCACAATCCCACATTCGAGGAGGGTCAGGAACGGTCGATAGAGACATTTATTCTCGATTTTGAAGGTGACCTCTACGACAAGAAGGTGCGGCTTTATTTTCTGGAAAGGATCAGGGACGAGATGAAGTTCGGCAACGCGGAAGAGCTGGCCGCCCGAATCGCGGAAGACGTGGAGAGGGGGAGGGCCTGCTTCCGGCAACGGGGGAAATAACGCCGGCACGCCCGCCTCCGGCGGGGAGACAAAGTCCGCAAGATACCGCGGAAGGGGTGCGCGACAGGGAAAGTTTTCCTTGACATAACGCGCTTGTCCAATATAAATTGTCCTGACAACATTGTGTCGACAACGATCAGGGAAGGTAGATGCAGATGCGGTTTTTCCCCCTCGATGAGTCGCCCTCCTTCTGGGTATACCGCGCCCATACCCAGGGGATCAACCTTTTTCGAAAGACGCTCCTGGCCGCCGGACACGATTTGACGCCGGAGCAATGCGGCGTGCTGGTGAGGCTCCGTGACTTCCAGGGGATAAACCAGAGTCAACTGGGGAAAAACCTCTACAAGGACCGCCACAGCATCACACGGATCCTTAACCTCCTCGAAGAACGCGGTTACATAGAGCGGCGGCCGGATGGAACGGACAGGCGCGTCTACCGGATTTTTCTTACCAAGGAAGGGGGCGCCCTGGGCGACACACTGATACCTCTCATTGCGGATCACCTTGATCGCGTTTTCTCGGGTCTCACCGACGACGACCTCCTCTCGATGCGAAAGGCCCTGGGGCAGATAATCAGGAACATCGAAAGGAAAGAATGATGCGTGGAGGAACACCGGCCCGTCTTGGGGGATATCCGGATAAACTCGCTGTCTTGCAGAAAAACATGCATGTGGTCGGTCTCTTCCCTTGGGCGGCCATCCTCCTGTTCTGCGGGATTGTCCTTCTCCTCCCCGGATGTAAGAAGGCGCAGACCACGGAAAGCCCCTCACCCCCCCTCGTGGAGGTGGCAAAGGTGCTACAGAGGGACGTGCCCGTCTGTTCGGAATGGACTGCCTCTACTGACGGGTTCGTCAATGCCACAATCCGCGCCCAGGTCCAGGGCTATCTTATCTCCCGCGACTACGGTGAGGGCGACGTCGTCAGAAAAGGGCAGGTCCTTTTCAAGATCGACCCGCGGCCCTTTCAGGCGGCGCTGGAGCAGGCAAGGGGGCAGCTCAGCGAACAGCGGGCCCGGTGGGAGACCGCGAGGGCCAATCTTGAGCGTATAAAACCTCTGGTCGAACAGAATGCCGTGAGCAAGAAAGACCTCGACGACGCTGTCGGCGCGGAGCAGGCAACCAATGCCTCCATGGCGGCCAGCCAGGCGGCGTTCGACAAGGTCGCCCTGGACCTCGGGTTCACACGGATCGTTTCACCCATCGACGGCATAGCCGGTATCGCACGGGCCCAGTTGGGCGATCTCGTCGGTCCCGGCTCCATAGAGGAGTTGACCACCGTCTCGACCGTAAACCCCATCAAGGTCTACATCTCCATGGGCGAGCAGGACTACGTGCACTACGTACAAAACGGCCAAGGGCACACACAGTGGATGCCTCTCGAGATGATTCTTGCCGACGGGCGTACGTACCCTCACAAAGGGACTTTTGCCTTTGCAGACCGCCAGGTGGATGTGCGGACGGGCACGATCAAAATTGCCGCCCTCTTCCCTAATCCGGGGAACATACTGCGGCCCGGACAGTTCGCCAGGGTCCGCGCGCAAACCACCCTCAAGAAGGGCGCCCTCCTCGTGCCGCAGCGGTCGGTGACCGAGCTTCAAGGAAGCTACCAGGTTGCGGTGGTCGGTCCGGACAACAAAGTCGACATCAGGCAGGTCTCGGCAGCGGAGCGGATCGATAACCTCTGGGTGATAGACCAGGGCCTGAAAGCCGGCGAGCAGGTGATAGCCGAAGGACTTCAGAAGGTCAGGCAGGGGTCGGTCGTGACCGTAACGCCTTTTGTCGCCCCCCTGCCGGGGGTTTCCGGCCTGCCCCGGGCGGAGGCAAAACCCACGCAGGTCTCCCTGTCCGTCAAGGCCGGCGCCAGGTAGGAGGGACTTCTCGCGTGTCAAAGTTTTTCATAAACCGCCCCATCGTTGCCATGGTCATCTCCATCATGTTCGTCATCCTGGGGCTCGTTGCCATGGCCGGATTGCCCGTGGCCCAGTTCCCTGAGATCGTGCCGCCCGAGGTCCAGATCCTGACCACCTACACGGGCGCGGACGCGGAGACGGTCGAGCAGTCGGTCGCCACGCCGATCGAGCAGCAGATGAGCGGCGTGGACAACATGAACTACATGTACTCGGTCAACTCCAGCAACGGCACGATGCGCATATTCGTCAACTTCGACGTCAAGACCGACCCGAACACCGACCTCGTCCTCAGCCAGATACGCCAGACCCTGGCCCAGCCCCAGCTTCCGGTGGACGTCAGAAATTACGGCGTGACCATGCAGAAAGCGCGCTCCTCGCCCCTGATGCTCATCGCCCTTTACTCGCCGAAGGGCACCTACGATTCGACCTTCCTGGCAAACTATGCCAACATCAACCTGATCGACCCGCTCCTGCGCGTACCCGGCATCGCCATGATCAACGTCTTCGGCGCGGGCCAGTATGCCATCCGTATATGGGTCAAGCCCGACACCCTCGGCAAGCTCGGCATCACGGTCACTGACATAGTCAACGCCGTGCAGAAGCAGAACACGGTCAATCCGGCCGGGCAGATCGGCAGCGAGCCCGTTCCCCCGGGACAGGAATTCACCTACACGGTCCGCACCCAGAGCCGCCTTGTCTCCCCGGAGGAATTCGGCTCCATCGTGATCCGGGCGAACTCCGACGGCTCGATAGTACGGCTGAAAGACGTGGCGCGGATCGAGCTGGGGGCGCAGACCTACAACGTCGTGGGCCGGGAAGACGGCGAGCCTGCAGGCGTTCTTGCCCTCTACCAGTTGCCCGGCACGAACGCGCTCAAGACCGTGGAGGGCGCGAAAAAGGCTATGGAGCAGGCCAAAAAACGGTTTCCCACCGGCATCGATTATGCCGTCGGCCTCGATACCACGAGATCGATCAGCGAAGGCATCCACGAGATTCTTATTACGCTCCTGGAGGCCCTCGCCCTCGTCATCCTCGTAGTCTTCGTCTTCCTTCAGGGATGGAGGGCGACCCTTATCCCGGCCCTTGCCGTCCCCGTCTCCCTTATCGGCACCTTTGCCGTTTTCCCCCTGCTCGGGTTTTCGATCAATACCCTCTCGCTCTTCGGTCTTGTCCTGGCCATCGGACTGGTCGTGGATGACGCCATCATCGTCGTGGAGGCGGTAGAGCGTCACATCGAGGAGGGCCTCTCGCCGAGGGAGGCGTCGATCAAAGCCATGGGCGAGGTCGCGGGCCCTGTTATGGCCATTGCCCTGATCCTTGCGGCAGTCTTCGTCCCCACGATCTTCATCCCCGGCATCACGGGCAGGCTCTACCAGCAGTTCGCGGTGACCATCGCCATCTCTGTCCTTATCTCCGCCTTCAACGCCCTGTCCCTCAGCCCCGCCCTTTGCGCCCTCCTTTTGAAGCCGAGGAAAGAGACGCGGGGACCGCTCGGCATTTTTTTCAGATCCTTCAATCGTCTTTTCGGCCGGGCCTCCAGGGGTTATATCTCCGTGTGCGGGGCCCTCATCCGTAAGAGCGCCCTGAGCCTCGGCCTTCTCGCGGCGATAGCGCTTCTTGCCGGTCTTCTCGGCCAGAGAATCCCCCAGGGATTCCTTCCCGAGGAAGACCAGGGATATCTCTTCATCAATGTGGCCCTGCCCGACGCCGCCTCCCTCCAGCGCACCCAGGAGACGTGCAGAAAGATCGAGGAGATCCTCAAGGAGACGCCAGGGGTCGAGCACTTCCAGGCCGTGCCGGGCATCAGCCTGCTGAGCAACGCTCAGAACACCTACAGCGGTTTTTTCTTTGTCACCTTAAAGGAGTGGAAGGAGAGGAAAAGGCCGGAGGAACACTACGAAGCCATCATGGCCCATCTGAACCGGGAGATGAAAAAGCTGCCCGAGGCAATTGCCTTTGCCTTCCCTCCCCCGGCTATTCAGGGCATCGGGATGGCCGGGGGCGCCACCCTTGTCATCGAGGACCGGGCGGGCAAGAGCATTGGCTTTCTCGCCGAGAACCTGAACAAGTTTGTCGAGGCTGCCCGCAAGAGGCCGGAGATCGAACGGGTGACCACTACCTTTGTCCCGAGCGTCCCCCAGCTCTGGATCGATGTGGACCGCGACAAAGTGCTCAAACAGCGTGTCGACGTCGGGCAGGTCTACCAGACCCTCCAGGCCTTTATGGGCGGCTATTTCATCAACTATTTCAATCGCTTCGGCCGGCAGTGGCAGGTCTATGTGCAGGCTGAGGGGAAATACCGGACAAAGGCCGAGGATGTGAGCCGGTTTTACGTATCGAATGACCAGGGGAGCCCCGTGCCGCTCTCAGCGGTGACTACCATCCAATCCCGCCCGGGCCCCGAGTTCACCATGCGCTACAACCTTTACCGCGCGGCCCAGGTGAACGTGGCGGGCAAGCCGGGCTACAGCTCCGGGCAGGTGATGAAGACCCTCGAAGACGTCTTCCACCGGACCATGCCCCCTGAGATGGGCCTCGACTACATCGGTATGAGCTTTCAGGAAAAGAAGGCACAGGAAGGAATACCCGCCACAGCCATCTTCGCTTTCTCGCTTCTCTGTGTCTTTCTCATCCTTGCGGCCCAGTATGAGAGCTGGTCCCTCCCGTTCAGCGTGCTCCTCTGCACCCCGGTGGCCGTCTTCGGGGCCTTCGCCGCCATAGCCATGCGCGGCCTCGTGAACAACGTCTACGCTCAGATAGGACTCATCGTCCTCGTCGGTCTCGGCGCAAAGAATGCCATCCTCATCGTCGAATTCGCCAAAACCCGGTACGAGCGGGGACGGCGGCTCGACGAGGCGGCCCTCGAAGGCGCCCGCCTCCGTCTGAGGCCGATCCTCATGACATCCTTTGCCTTCCTCCTCGGCGTGCTCCCCCTCGCCTTCTCCAGCGGGGCCGGGGCTGTGGCGCGGCGGGTGATGGGGACCGCGGTCATGGGGGGAACGGCCGCCGCATCGCTGATCGCCGTCTTCCTTATCCCTGTGACCTTCTATGTGGTAGGAAAAATCTCAGGCCGCTCAAAGAGAAGAGACGGGGAGAAAGAAACGGGGAGCGACCATGCGTAGGGCCCTCGCCGCGCTCCTTTTCGCCGTCGCACTGTCGTCCTGCATGATAGGTCCCAACTACCGGCGGCCGCCCGTCCGGACCCCCGAGGCCTGGCGTTTTGAAGATACCCGGGTAAAGGACGTGATCAACACGGCGTGGTGGAAACAGTTCGGCGACCCTGTCCTGGACGGACTTATAGAGACCGCCCTGAAAGAGAATAAAGATGTGTTGATCGCGGCAGCGCGGGTCGAGAAGTTCATGGGTAGTTATGCCGTGGTCAGGGCGGCCCAGTTCCCCCAGGTTTCCGGCGCCGCCCTTCCCCTCCGTGAGGGCGCGACGAAATATACCAGCCCCGCGTGGCCCCCCGGCACGCCGCACACCTTTTGGGACCTCCGGGCATTCCTTTCCGCGAGCTGGCAGATGGACCTGTGGGGACAGTTGAGGCGCGCCTCGGAAGCCGCCCGGGCGGACCTTCTGGCAACCGACGAGGGGCGGCTGGGGGTCATCCTGACGGTGGTGACGACGGTAGCGAGTGCGTACACCGATCTATTGGACCTCGACAAACAGCTCGACATCGCACGGCGAACAGCCGCGAGCCGCGAGCACACCCTCAGATTGTTCACGCTTCGCTTCGACCGGGGCCTCGTTTCCGAGTTGGAGCTGCGCCAGGTGGAATCGGAGTATAGGGCGGCCCTCGCCACCATCCCCTTTCTGGAGAAGCTGATCGCCCAGCAGGAAGACGCCCTCAGCGTGCTTCTCGGACGGAACCCCGGTCCCATTCCCCGGGGCAGGTCCCTCGATCAGCTCGTGCTCCCCGCAGTCCCCGCGGGCCTGCCTTCGGAGCTCCTGAAGAGGAGGCCCGACATCCGCCAGGCCGAACAAGGCCTCATCGCCGCGAACGCGAGGATCGGCGTTGCCAGGGCCCTCTACTTTCCCACCCTTACCCTCACGGGGACATACGGCGTGGAGAGCACGGGCCTCACGAGCCTGTTCAGCGGCCCCGCCCGCATGTGGAGCTACCCGGGCTCGGTGACTGTCCCCCTCTTCACGGCGGGCGCCATAGCGGGCCAGGTGAAGGTGGCCGAATCGGTTCAGAAGGAGAGCCTTTTCCGGTACCAGCAGGTGATCCAGCAGGCGTTCAGGGAGGTGGAGGACGGCCTGATCGATCAGGCCAAGTCGAGGGAGCAGTTCCAGGCGCAACGGCAGCAGGTGGTGGCCCTGCAGGGATACGCGCGCCTTGCGCGGCTCCGTTACGACAACGGCTATACAAGCTATATTGAGGTACTCGACGCCGAACGCAGTCTTTTCAACGCCGAGCTGAGCTACGCCCAGACCCAGGGCGTGCTCTTCCGCGCCCTCGTGAACCTCTACAAGTCCATGGGGGGCGGTTGGGTCACCGAGGCCGAGCGGATGGCCGGCCAGCAATAGGTTTGTTTCTCGTTACTTCCCTGCTTCGAGCCGTCTTCCTATGTCTTCCCTGAGGCTCTTTTTGTCGATCTTGCCGACTTTCGTCACCGGCAGCTCGCTGACGAACTCGATTCTTTCCGGAAGCTGCTGCACCGACGCCCCGCCGGATTTCAGGAAAGCGACGACCTCCTCGAAGGAGAGAGCGGCATCCGGCCTCATTCTGACATAGGCGCATATCCTCTCACCCAGGACCGCATCCGGCATGCCGACCACGGCGGCCTCCTCAATCTCCTGGTGCGCCGTCAGGCGGTTCTCTATGTCGAGGGCGCTGATCTTCTCACCGCCCCTGTTGATGATGTCCTTGATCCTGCCCGTGATCGTGATATTCCCGGCCCTGTCTTTTCTCGCCCTGTCACCGGTCTTGAAAAAACCGTTTTTCGTGAAAATCTGGCTGTTCTCTTCAGGGGATTTGAAATAGCCGGTAAAAACGCCGGGGCCCTTGGAGACGAGCTCGCCTTCCACTTCCGGCGGCATTTCGTTTCCGGCCTCATCGATGATCGTGATCGTATCGTAGGGGCAGGCGGGCCTGCCCACGCTGCCCAGGATGAGATCGAGGCTGTCGTTGAGCCTCGTGGAGATATTCGTGCCCTCAGAAGAGCCGAAGGCGTTGATGACGAGGCATTTCAGTTTGTCACGGGCGGCAATGAGCATCTCCCTGGTACTGGGTGCGCCGCCCAGGGAAATTTTCTTCAAAGAGCTCAAATCATATTTTTCGAGGTACTCCAGGCTGAGCATCCTGGCGATAAGGGCGGGAACGGAAGGAATTGCCGTGACCCGCTCTTTCTGTATCCACTCGCAGATATCCTCGGCCCCGGTGGAATCAAGCAGAACAAGGGTGGCGTAATTGAGAAACGCGGCGCCGATCCCCCAGTGCATCGCCATGCTGTGTCCCACGGGGGTGACGACCATGAGCGTATCGTTGCTGGTGATCTCCCAAACCTTTGAGTGGTATTCCACGTTCGTGATATAGGAGTTGTGGGTACGGACACTCGCCTTCGGGAGACCCGTCGTGCCGCCGGTCGGCATGATGTGCGACACCTCGCCGGGGTCGGGCCTCCGTTCCTCCAGCGCCTTGAGATTCTCCTCTGTCGGCTCCCCGGCCTCGATCAACTCCTCAACGGTAGCATACCTGCCGTCTCTCGCCCCCCTTACCTGGATGATGTGCTCGATCTGCGGATTCTCCCGAACCACTGCGTCGATGACCGGCTGGTAGTCGACCTTGCCGAACTGCTTTGGCAGGACCCACGCGACGGGCTTTGTGAGCGCCGCAATATGGTTGATTTCCGACTCGCTGTGGCGGGGGATGAGTAGAGCCGTCAGGGCGCCTATTTTCTGCATGGCGAAGAAAGACAGGACATATTCATGCCAGTTGGGAAACTGGAGAAGCACCCAGTCGCGGGGCTTGATACCGAGCTTCATCAGGCTGATCGCGAGGCGGTCCACCTTTTCCCTCAACTCGGCGTAGGTCCAGCGACCCGCACCATCGACCAGGCCGATCTTATCGGGATAGACGTCCGTGGCCTTGTCGAATAGATCACCCCACGTCAACCCGAGCCACCAGCGCCTCCTGGTGTACTTCTCCCTGTCTTCCTTCGCATACTCGGTAAAGCCCTCTACGGCCACGTATCGCACCTCTTCATGAGGAAAAAGACGCCCGGCGCTAACCTAATACTGGTACGCGGTCGGCACCTTCTTCACCTTTTCCTGACCCTTCCAGTACTCGATGCGCTCCTTGATAAAGCTTATCCAACCGTCAACCTCCGCAGGCTTGTAGCCCTTGGCAACCATATCCTTTTTGTAGTCGCCTATCACGGGATCCGCGGCCTTTACCCACCTGGCGCTTTCAGCGTCGGAAAGAGGCAGCACCTGGCCGCCCTGCTTCAGGAACCACTCCCGGCCCTCGATGTCTATCGCGTTCCATTCCAGTAGCCAGCGATCGAGAAAATCTTTGGAATACTCGGTAATGGTCTTCTGCACATCGGCGGGGAGGCTGTTCCATTTAGCTTTGTTCATCACGAGGTAGAAGGAGAAGACGCTCCCTATGTGCCACGAGGCGGTCACGTATTTTTCGATCTCACCTATCTTGAAGCCCTTGAGCTGCTCCAGGGGACCGAAGTTGCCTTCCACGACGCCTCTCCTCAGGGCCTCGTAGGTGTCGACTATCTCAATGGGCATGGGCACGGCGCCCAGGGCCTTCGCGATGTCCCCGATTCTCCCGGTGCCCCTGATCTTCATGCCTTTAAGGTCTTCCAGGGTCTTCACGGGCTTGCTGAGCGTCTGGAGGACGTTTACCGGACTCGTGCAGAACACGATGAGGTGATAGCCGTCCCACTCCTTCGGCTTGAACTTGTCATAAAAATCGTTCGACACGTGGCCTGCTATCCAGGGGCTCGGAAAACCGAGGGGCAGCTCCATGATCTCCATGACCGGGAATCGCCCTCTCGTGTAGGAGCAATGGGAGAAGCCGAGATCGGCGATACCCGTTGCAACACCTGCCGCCATCTTCGGGGCCGTAAGAAGCGTGCCGCCCGTGTACTGGGTAATCTCCACTTTGCCCGCCAGCTTCTTGTTCAGCTCTTCACAGAACTTGCCCAGCATTACCGAGTTCATATGCGTGGTCGGAAAATAGTTCGCGAGCTTCAGCTTGATCACGTCCGCACACGTCACGGAAGAGACGGAAAAGAGAAAAGCAAGGACGAACATGAGGACAACCAATTTCCTTTGCATAGCAGACCCCCTTTTTATACGTTTACGTTTATGTCTGAAGTGCACGCATGTACCCACTTATCCGGAGTGACCGAAAGCACGTCTCACAATAAGCCTCTCCGCCCACGCCCGCCCGGCTCCTATTTGTAAAACACCGAGGGAAGCCAGAGCGCGAGCTGGGGAAAAACGAACATGAGGCCCCACACCAGGACGAGAGAGAGCAGGAAGGGCATGACGCCCCTATATATCCTGCCCATCGGCTCCTTAGTGATGTTCTTTACCACGAACACACACACTGCGACCGGCGGGATGACCACGCCGATCATCACGACCACGCCGATCACTATGCCGAACCAGAGCGGATTGAAGCCCAGTTTGAGGACCGCGGGGTAAAAGATAGGGGTGGCAAGGATCATGAAAGCAAGGTCGTCGATGAACGAGCCGCCCAGCTCGTAGACGAAGCAGATCAATATCATGATGACGTAACGGTTCAGGGGCAGCGCTACTACATAATCGGCCACCGCCTGGGGGATATTCGTCACCGCGATGAAATGGCCGAGTATGGTGGAGCCTGCGATGAGCATGAGGATCATCCCCGCGGTGCGAATCGCCTCCGAGAGCGAGGCCACGTACTTCTTGAAACCCATGTTCCGCGTCGCTATTGCGAGAATAAAAATGGCGAACGTGCCGACTGCGCCGGCCTCGGTAGGGGTAAAAAAGCCCGTCATGATCCCGCCTACGACCAGGAGGAAGACGAGCAGTACCCAAAAGACCTCGGGCAGGCTCCTCACCCTTTCCCCCCATGTGGACCGCCCGGACAGGGGGGCGGCCTTCGGGTATATCTTCACCCATCCGTAAATGATCACGAGGAAGAAGAAGGCAATGATCAATCCCGGAATAATCCCGGCAAGGAAAAGCTGTCCTATCGATTGCTCGGTGAGGATGCCGAATATGATGAGCACGACACTGGGGGGTATGATGCAGCCGAGACTTCCCACCGTCGCGACGATCCCTGTCGACAGGCGCCTGTCATAGCCGTACCTGTCCATCTCAGGCACCGCCACGCTCGCGAACGTTGCCGCCGTTGCCGCCGACGACCCGCAGATCGCCTTGAACCCTGTGGCCCCGATAACGGTCGCCATGGCAAGGCCGCCCGGAATATGGCCGACGAACTTGTTGGCGGCGCCATAGAGCCTCACCGCTATGCCCGCGTTGAAGCCGATTTGTCCCATCAGGATGAAGAGAGGAAAGACTGTGTACCCATAGTTCGTCAGCACGTCGTAGAGGTCTCTTCCCAGCAGGCTCATCGCTGCAGGAACGCCGTTAAAGTATGCAAAACCCACAAATCCAACAGCGGCCATAGCGAAGCCCAATTCGATGCCGGTGGCAAAAAGGGCCAGGAGCACTACGAGCGCGATGATGCCGACAGTCATCTCATTCATATTGACCCCTCCAGATCTTGACGATATCGCGGACGAACACCAGGCACTCGACATAGCAGCACACCCCGACGGCGTAAGGGATGGGGAAGAAGGGCAGTTTTATCGTCGGCGACACCTCGCCGGATGAGTGGAACTCACTGCCTATGCTGAAGAGGTTATACGCTATAAGCGCAAAAAGGATGATGCAGACGATCCTGGTGCCGGTATTCATTATGGCCTTGCCCCTGGGAGAAAGCTTCTCCAGCAGGATTTCCATGTAGACGTTGCCGCGGTCCATGGAGACGGGGGGGATGCCGAACCCGATAACGAGCGCCAACGCGAGGCTCACGATTTCGTAAGTGCCGACCAGAGGATGGCCGAAGGCCCGCATCAATATGTCGGCTACGGTCAGGAGCATCATGAAGGTGAGAGCCGCGCTGGCGATAACGTTCAGTACCACCTTGCATGCCCTCAAAAACACGTCAAGTGCATTTTCCATTATCCCTCCCTTTCCCGAATCATTTTACCCTGAAGGACGCGCGTAAGACACCCTGCGCCGGGTAGACTCGCTCACGTTATGCAGATCGAGAATCCCTGTTTTCGCCTATGCGCTTCTCGACCGTTCACTCACAAAAGTCCGTTTCCACGTAAGGGCATCCGCTGTCATGGGAGAAGAGTACATCGACCCGTATGAAAACTCCATTTCATACTGTAAAATGCTGTTTCTTCTCTGTTTCTTCTCATTGTTGCCTTTTTAAAAAGAACTTGTCAAGACAAATTTTGGAGGATCTGCGCGAACTCGTCTTCTTTAAGGGGAATGGAGAGGACTTTTCGCGTCTCCTTCTCGCCGGCGATGATGCTGACTTCGTGTCTTTTCACCCTGAATATTTCGGCGATATAGGCGATCAACTCTTCGTTGGCCTTGCCCTTTACCGGTCTTGCCACGAGCCTGACCTTGAGGCGCGAGCCCTCAAGCCTCATCTCCCGTTTCTTGGCCCCGGTGATCACCTTTACTTCCAGATTCACCGGAGCCTGGCTCCCACATCCATGATAACCCTGACAAGAAAAGACTGGGCAAACCAGATGAGCGCGATCAGTATGATCGGCGAGATATCGACCATGCCTATCCTCGTCGGAATGACCCTCGATATGCGGTACGCCACCGGGTCGACCAGCCCGTTGATAAACCTCACGACCGGGTTATAGGGATCGGGCCTCACCCACGAGAGGAGGGCACGCACAATAACGACCAGCATATACGCCGAGAGCAGCTTGTCGATGACAACCGCAGCGCCAATTATGAAATCCCCGGCTACGAACACCTAAAACCTCCTATCAACCTCAAGTCTTGCATGTCTGTTATTGTAACGTCCACAAGATTATTTTCAAGCGTTTTTTCATAAGGGATGTAGACGGGCAGATAGTTGTCGGAAAAACCTCTCATGAATCGCCCCGCATACATCTTCGCCTCGGGGATGATGCAAGCCCTTTCTCCCAGATGACGGCGCGAGAAGGCTTCTCTTTTTGTCGCGTCTATCTTCTTCAGCCTTTTGACGCGCCTCCTTTTCACCGATTCGGCTACCTTGCCGTCGAAGGCGGACGCCCTGGCGCCCGGCCGCTCGGAGTAAGGGAAGACATGAAGGTAGGAGATGTCAAGGGCCTCGATAAAGGCGCAGGTCTCGTTGAAGGCCGCCTCGTCTTCGCCCGGAAACCCTGCCATAATATCCATGCCGATGCCGATCGCCGGTATGCGCTTTTGCAATTTTTTCACCAGACCCGTGACGAAGGCGCTGCCATACCCCCTGCCCATGCCTTTGAGGATACTGTCCGAGCCGCTCTGGACCGGGATATGGATACTCTTCGCGACCTTCCCTGACGCGGCAAGCACCGCGATGAACTCGTCGTCCAGGTAGTCAGGATCTACCGAACTGAGGCGGATCCGGGGAGGCGTAGGGAGCCTGTCAAAAAGGAGAAGCAAGTCTTTCAGGCCCATGCCGGAAGCAGGGTCACGGTAGGCGGCAATATCGATCCCCGTGAGGACGACTTCCTTAATCCCCTTTTCCCGCAGGGCCTCCATGGTCGTTGCCACGTCTTCGGCAGGTCTCGACCGCACCGCGCCCCGTGCAATAGGGACGATGCAGTAGCTGCAAAATTTGTTGCAGCCGTCCTGTATCTTGAAGAAGAACCTGGTCCGGTCCTTCTGTGTGTCTATCCTGGTCTCCTCCATGGGGAACGCGCGGGTCGACGCGACAAAGCGGCCTTTCTCCTGCAGATACCGGTCGATCTCGAACTTTTCCGCCTGACCGAGCACGAGGTCCGCCCCGAAATCGCGCTCGGGATATGCCTGCGCGTGGCAACCGACAAGCGCCACCAGCGCGGCTGGGTTCACCTGGCGCGCCCTCCGGATGTATCGTCTCGCATCCCTTTCTGCCCTGGCGGTAAGGGAACAGGCATTGATAACCACCAGGTCCGCGCGCTCTGCCGGGACACAGGTGAAACCCGCGTGCTCAAGCTTATCGGCGAGCACGTGGGAATCCCACTGGTTTGCCTTGCATCCGGTGGTAAAAACAAAAAATGTCTTCTTGTCGGTCAATGTTCCCGTTCCTCATCCCCCACCCGGATCAAAGCGGAAATCGGGAAAGAGAAAGGTTCGTTGTTTTATGAAAGGGCGACATCTCCCGGAGCCTTCGTACAACGTCCGGAATTATATCAAGGGCATAATCGATGTCTTCTTCGGTATTCTCCCGTCCCAGACTTATCCTGAGCGCGCTCTGGCAACGCTCCGGCTCTATGCCCATTCCGAGGAGTACGTGCGACGGCTCGGTGCTTCCCGACGAGCAGGCGGACCCCGCGGAGACGGCAATCCCGGCGAGGTCGAGGCCAATGAGCAAGGATTCACTCTCCACGAACTCGAAGCTGAGATTCAGGGTGTTGGGAAGCCGCCTTTCCGGGTCTCCGTTCAGGTGGAGATCGTCTATCCTTGCGTGAAGGCCGTCGAGGAGCCGCTCGCGGAGGAATTCGATTCTCTCGTTCTCTTCCGCCATTTCGCCCATCATTATTTCGCATGCTTTGCCGAACGTCACGATTCCGATTATATTTTCCGTTCCGGCCCTTCTTCCCATCTCCTGATGGCCGCCGTGGATCAGGTTGTCTATCTCCAGCCCCTCCCTTACATACAGGGCGCCGATGCCCTTCGGCGCGTACACCTTATGACCTGAAAAGGCGCCGAGGTCCACGTTCAGCTCGCGGACATCAATGTCGATCTTCCCCATGGCCTGCACCATATCCGAGTGAAAAAGCACACCCGCTTCCCGCGCGATGGCGCCTATCTCCTTTATGGGAAGCACAGTCCCCGTCTCGTTGTTCGCATACATGACCGAAATAAGGACCGTCTCGCCGGTGATAGCCTTTCTTACGTCCTCGGGGTCGACAAGGCCGTCTCTGTTTACGTCCAGATAGGTGACGGAAAAACCTTTGCTTTCCAGATAACGGCACGTAGCGAGCACGCCGGGATGCTCGATCTTCGTGGTAATGATATGCCTCCCCTTCCCTGATAAGGAATAAGCCACTCCTTTTATGGCCTGGTTATCCGCTTCGGTGCCGCCCGCCGTAAAGACGATCTCGCCTGGTGCGGCCTTCATCATGGCAGCCACCTGTTCCCGCGCCTCGTCCACGTACGGTCTCACGTCCCTGCCGGCCCAATGAAGACTCGAAGGGTTTCCAAAAAGCTCGCGGAACAAGGGCTTCACAAAAATGGCGATATCAGGATGGATCGGCGTTGTCGCGTTGTAGTCGAAGTAGACTCTCCTCATCGGGCGTCCTTTCTCACGTAAAATAGACCTGCATTGCCCTTACCGGGCAGACCTTGACGCAAAGCTCGCAGGCAACGCACTTCTCGTAGTCGAACCGGACCCGCATTGTTTCTCTGTCAATATCGAGGGCCTGGGTCGCGCAGACGCTTGTACAGAGACCGCAATGGACGCACTTCTCCTCGTCCCTGTTGATATCCTGTTCTATAGGCTCTATGCCTATGTGAAAGCCCGACAGGTACTCGATGCCCTTCGCAAAATCGGCTTCTTCGCCTTCCACTTCCATTACCATCATCGACTCTGCTCTGGGAGAGATATTTGCCCGCAATATATTGTAGACCAGGTTAAAATCCTTTGCCAGCCGGTAGACGATCGGTTTGTCTATCGTATTTTTCTTGAATCTGAGGATTATCCTTTTCTTCATGCTTCCCTCATACCTTGATGAGATCGACATCTCCCCAGGCGCCCAGCTTCTTGCCAAGAATGATCAAAATGGCGGTGACGCCCGGATACGTGCTGCCCTCTTCAAGGGCGGCGGCTATGTCGTCCTCTTTATGTACGATATTTCCAAGCCTTGTTGCAAGTCCGTCCGCAAAGAGCGACGACCGCCCGATGACGCAGACCGCGTCGGCACGACCAAAACTGAGAGAAGGACCTACGGTCGCTGACGACGTGCATATGCCGTACGGTACTTCCCTCGGCTTCAATTTCAGGCCGATCCTCTCGCTGTAGGGAGAGTCCTTCGCATAAACCAGCACCCTCCGCTCCCGCCGCGTCCGCAAAAAGATATCGCCGCCATTCTCTATTATATACTCATCCGACCTGGGGTCGATATCCCTTCCGATGAATTCGGCGACCGCTCCCGCCACACACGCCATAGGCCCAACTCCCAGGGCGGCTGACGCCTCCACCATCGCTTTCACCATCTTCGGCGCAAGTGGGTCCGGCGCGACAGGCCGCAAGCTCTCAAGAAACTCCGGTCTCTCCCGTATGTAGGTCTCTAACTGGTTTCGATAGAAAAGGGCCCTTCCTTCTATGAAAGCCTTCAGGTCCACCGAGGTGCAGCAGAAAAGGTCCGTCTCCTTGCGCACCACCTCGTAACAAACCAGGTCCTGAGGTCTTGCCACCCTCCGGTAGGTGCGCTCTTCATACATCGCCTTCTCGCTTCGTCGTATCGAGGTCCGCCCGGTTCAGCCTCTCCTCGAGCCGGGTTACCCTTTCCAGCAGGGATGTAATAGCCCGGCCTTGAGGATCGGGCATAAATTCCTGGTCGAGGGCTATCCTCCTGTCTCCTTCGACCCTGAAGACAACCTTCCCCGGAATGCCCACGACGACGGAATTGGGAGGAATATCAGAAATTACGACGGAATTGGCGCCTATTCGTGTCTTGTCTCCTATCTTCACCGGGCCTAGAATCTTTGCCCCTGTGCCCACCACCACGTTGTTGCCGATGGTTGGATGCCTCTTCCCTTTTTCCCAACTGGTCCCCCCAAGGGTGACGCCGTGATACATGGTCACATAGTCGCCTACTTCCGCGGTCTCACCGATGACGACGCCCATGCCGTGGTCAATAAAAAAAGCCTTGCCGATCCGGGCCCCGGGGTGTATCTCGATGCCGGTCAAGAACCTTGCTATATGGGAGACGAAACGTCCGAGAAAATACATCTTGTGCAGCCAGAGCTTATGGGCGAGCCGGTAGAACAACAGCGCGTGAAAACCAGGGTAGGAAAAGAAGATCTCGGCAACGCTCCTTGCTGCCGGGTCCCTCTTGAAAATTGCCCGCACGTCCTCACGCACTCTTGAAAACATCGCAATGGCCTTTGTTATTATACAACAATCTTGACCGTAACTGTCAACTAACAACCGGGAAAGAATTCTTTCTTGACACCCCGAGTGAAATCGCCTATACTGACTATTATGCAGATTCTCGCGACGTTTTCCGGATATTACTTTTATTTCTGGTATAGGGGAATGCACCCACGGTGTACTTAGTCCGATAGGGCTAAACAGGGCCATGGGTGCAAAACCCATGGCCTTTTTCAGTTTTTAGAGGCCATGGAGAACCCATGGCCTTTCGTTTTTTGAAGCCGGGCTTCTCAAAGAGGAGGGGAGACATGACGAATCTGAGGCTCGCAACATTGCAGGGCGGCAGCCGCACTGTCGTCCCTATCGATTCGGTGAGAATCGGCGAGGGGTTTACGGTGATAGCCGGCCCCTGCACGGTTGAGAGCGAAAGACAGACCATAGAAACAGCCATTGCCGTAAGGATTGCCGGCGCCCACGCCCTGCGTGGAGGGGCCTTCAAACCACGGAGCTCGCCTTACGCATTCCAGGGCCTCGGCCTGAAGGGCCTCCGTATCCTGCAGAAGGCAAAAATGGAGACGGGTCTGCCCATTGTGACGGAGGTAGTCGACTCACGGGATGTCTTTTGGGTGAGCGAGTACGCCGACGTGCTCCAGATCGGCGCACGAAATATGCAAAACTTTTCGCTCCTGAAAGAGGTAGGGAGGTCACAGAGGCCGGTGCTCCTGAAAAGGGGCATGAACTCCACCATCGAGGAGTGGCTGAACTGCGCAGAATATATACTCAACGAAGGAAACCCCCATGTCATCCTGTGTGAGCGGGGAATACGGACCTTTGAGAAATATACGAGGAATACCCTCGATCTCAGCTCCGTACCCGCCGTCAAGGAGCTGAGCCATCTGCCCATCATCGTCGACCCCTCCCATGCAACGGGAAGAGTTTCGCTGATACCCGCCCTGAGTCTTGCGGCGGTGGCGGCAGGCGCCGACGGCGTGATCGTCGAAGTGGACATAAACCCGCAAGAAGCCCTCTGCGACGGGGAACAGACGCTGACGCCGTCCCAGTTTGCGGACATCGTGCGGAAGATCAACGGTCTTCACCAGTTTATGGCGGTCTCGCAGTGAGGCGCATCGTTCCGGAGGGAGCCTCGGGGCCGTCGGTAATCGCGGTCGGCGACTCCCTCAGCCATCTCGATGCATACTGCAATGCGCCCGGGGCCGTTATCATCACCGACGCAGCAGTGCGCCGCCTGCATGGAATGCGCTTTCCCGTCTGTGAGGTGATAGAGATCGGCATGGGGGAAAAGTCAAAAACGTTGACGACGGTTGGAGAGGTCTACGAGGCGTTCCTCCGTCTTGGTGTTGATCGCTCCTCTCAGGTTGTCGCCATCGGCGGCGGGATCGTCTGTGATGTGACGGGATTCGCCGCATCCACGTACCTGCGGGGCCTTCGGTTCGGCTTTGTCCCTACCACGCTGCTCAGCCAGGTTGATGCAGGCGTGGGCGGGAAGAACGGCGTCAATCTTCACGGCTACAAGAACCTCGTCGGCACCTTTACCCAGCCCGCGTTTGTGCTGTGCGACCTCGATCTGCTCAGCACCCTTCCGGAAGGGGAACTGCAAAACGGCTTTGCCGAGGTGATCAAACAGGCGGCCATCGGCGACGCATCTTTCTTCTCCTTTCTCGAAACGCACGCGCAGGAAGCGCTTCGCCTTGATCAGGGCGTCATCGAACGGATCATCTATTCTTCTTTGAAGATCAAGGCTGCGATTGTCTCCCGGGATGAGCGGGAGTCGGGTGAAAGAAGGAAACTCAATTTCGGCCACACCATAGGCCATGCAGTGGAAAAAGTCCATCATCCAAGCCACGGCCGGGCAGTAAGTCTGGGGATGAGCGCCGCAAGCAGGCTCTCCGCTGCCATGGGCCTCCTTTCGCAGGGGGACGTGGAAAGGATCGAGTGTCTGCTGGCCGCTTTCGGCCTTCCCCTGAGCATGGAGATAGACGGCAGCCTCGTGTGGGAGGCCCTCTGGAAAGATAAGAAAAAGACGGGTAAGGAAATCCATTTCGTCCTGCTCGAAGGGATTGGAAATGCCAGGGTAGTACCACTATCAATTGACGCGCTCAAAGGGGTGATCGATGATCTGTGTCAGCATCGCTGAAGAGACTCTTGCCAATTGTCTCGCGGCACTGAAAAACCATCCCTTCGCCGAAGTGCGGATGGACAGGATGCGCCTGACCGCGGCCGATGTCCGCACGATCTTTTCCCGCCATCACAACCTTATCGCGACGTGCAGGCCGGGGGTGTTTCCCGACGATCACCGGAAGATGCTGCTCCTGGAGGCAATAAAGGCAGGCGCAGCCTTCGTCGACGTGGAAGTCGATGCGCCCGCCGGCTACCGGGAGGAGGTTATGGGATGCGCAAAATCGCGCGGCTGCGCCATAATTGTCTCATTGCATGACCATGCGAGGACGCCGGGGAGGGAGGAACTCGCGGCGACGGTCGCCGCGTGTTTCACCTTGGGGGCCGATATTGCCAAAGTAGCCTGCATGGTCCACACGGACGCGGACAATGCCCGGCTCCTCGGACTGCTCGACGACGCAAGGAAAATAGTGGTTGTAGGAATGGGGGAAATGGGGAGAATTACGAGGATCGCCGCGTCTCTCCTTGGAAGTCCCTTTAGCTTCGCATGTCAGGCGTCGGGCAGGGAAACCGCCGACGGACAGATCGACCATGAGACGCTCCGGACGGCGCTAAGGGCGCTTGCGCCGGATGGGCGCGGGGCAGGCGAGCGATGACGGCCCTCTACGCAGTTGCCGGCAACCCCGTCTTTCACAGCAGGAGCCCTGTCATGTTCAATACCGCGTTCAGGGAGCGTGCCGTCGAAGCGGTATACCTGCGCCTTGCCGCTTCCACACCGGAGGAAATAGTTACCACCGTCCGGGAAATGGGCCTTCAAGGTTGCAACATCACAACCCCCTTCAAGACCGGTGTGATGCGCCACCTTGACTTCGTTACGGCTGATGCCGAGAAGGTGGGGGCGGTCAATACCGTGGTGAAGAGGGCCGAAGGGCTTATCGGCTACAATACGGATATCGCAGGCGCCCTTGGGGCAGCCAAAAGCGTCGGCTTCGAGCCGTCGCGACAGAAGGTCGTCATCCTCGGCGCGGGAGGGGCGGCCAGGGCCGCGGCCCTCGCTTTTGTCACGGCCGGCAGCCGCGTGGTCGTCGCGAACCGCACCTTCGAGAAGGCCCGCGATGCAGCGAAGACCCTGGGATGCGAGGCGATCTCCTTTCATCATATCGGCGACGCCCTGAAGAGAGCTCGCCTGCTTGTCTCCGCCGTTTCTACAGCCGACAGGGTGCTCGACCCCTCTCTGCTTCGGCCCGATGTCATTGTCCTCGAAGCCCTTTACTCCAGCCCCACCTCCCTCCTCAGGGATGCAGCCGACAGGGGATGCACCGTGATCGACGGGCGAGAGTGGCTCCTCGCCCAGGCAGCCCCTGCTTTCAGTCTCTTCATCGGGCAGCCTGCTCCACTCGAGCAGATGCGAAAGGCCCTCTGGAAAAAAAGAGGCGACTCACGGAAAAATATTGCCCTCATCGGGTTCATGGCCACAGGCAAATCGACCGTTGCCGAGCAGGTGGCGGCGAGGGGCGGATTGACCCTCATCGACATCGATAAGCACATAGAGGAGAAGGCCGGCGCTTCCGTCGCGGAGATATTCGAAGGGAAGGGCGAAGAAGTATTCAGGAGGATGGAGCAGGCGGAAATCGACGGGCTCAGGTTTGTGTCACATCATGTAGCTTCATGTGGGGGCGGCGCCCTGGGAGTGAGGGCGAACGTGCGGACCTTGAGGAACAACTGCCTTTCCATCTGGCTGTGGGCGAACATGTCGACTATTCTGGAAAGGACCGCTAAGGACCGGGCGAGGCCGCTCCTTGAGCGGCGGGATGCAAAGGGCAGCCAAGACCTGCTGCGGAGGCGTCTCCCGCACTACGCGCGGTGCGCCGATCTCCTCATCAACACGGAGGGAAAGAGGCCGGAGGAAATCGCCGAAAGGATATGGGATGAAGTTCATCACTCCTTCAGCAGTTAGAGGGGTAGTCACCGCCCCGCCTTCAAAGAGCATGACCGGCCGGGCCCTGGCCGCTGCCCTGCTCTCAGCCGGCGTGTCCGAGATAGGGAACCCGTCCTTATGCGACGACGGACTCGCGGCAGCGGCAATTATTGAAGCACTGGGCGCCCGCACAGATGTCCGCGGCACTGCGCAGGTAGTGCCCTCGGCTCAGCCACGCCGGCGGCGGGCCGCCGGGCGCCCGTGTCCGGGTATACCGAACCATCCGGGCGAAAACCTGACATTTGTGGTGAGAGGCACGGGATCGGCGCTCAGAGCCGTGGAAGGTGCCCTCGATTGCCGGGAATCAGGCCTCGCCATGCGTATGTTTACGCCCATCACGGCGCTTATTGCCGGGGAAACCAGCCTTACAGGGTCCGGCTCGCTTCGCTCGAGACCCATGAAAATGGTGGAGTCTTTAACGGCCCTGGACGTCTCCTGCACGACTGAGAACGGTCACGCACCAATCCTGGTCAGAGGCCCTATGAAGGGGGGACGCATCCGCACCGATGCATCCGTAAGCTCACAGTTCCTCAGCGGGCTTCTCATGGCCCTCCCCCTCTGTGAGAAGCGCTCCACCGTCACCGTCTCAGGACTTGCAAGCGCCCCCTACGTGCGGATGACCATCGACCTCTTGCGTTTTTTCGGGGTGAGGATAGACAACGATGACCGGCTCGAAGAGTTCGTTATCGAGGGGAATCAGGCCTACCGTCCGTCTGTCTACGCCGTTGAAGGCGATTGGTCGGGCGCATCATTTTTCCTCGTCGCGGGGGCGATTGCCGGCAGCGTGGAGGTAAAGGGCCTTCATCACGCGTCCTTCCAGGCGGATCGCGCCATAGTCGGGGTGCTGGCAGCCGCGGGCGCCAGGGTGGAGACGGGCCGTGACTGCATCTCGGTAGAGACAGGAGACTTGAAGCCCTTTGAGTTCGACGCAAGCGGCAGCCCTGACCTCTTCCCGCCTCTCGTTGCCCTCGCAAGCAGCTGCGGGGGAAAAAGCGTGATCCACGGACTCGGGCGGTTGATGTACAAGGAGAGCAACCGGGCCTCTGCCCTTTGCCGGGAGTTCAACAAGCTCGGCATCCGCGTCGTCGCGGAAGGAAACACGATGGAGGTCTACGGAGGCGATGTGCAGGGGGCCCTTGTCGATTCTCACAACGACCACCGGATTGCCATGGCATGTGCGGTGGTGGGCTTGCGGGCGAGGGGGGAAGTCGCCATTTCCGGCTCGGCATGCGTCTCCAAGTCTTACCCTGCCTTTTTTTCAGACCTTGAGGCGGTGTCAAAAGATCCATGAACTCCTTCGGCAGGCTCTTCAGGATCAGCATGCTCGGCGAATCCCACGGCCCGTGCGTGGGCATCCTCATCGACGGTTGTCCCGCCGGCATCCCTCTGTCGGAGGAGGATTTCCTCCCCGATCTCAACCGCAGGAAGAGCGGGAGGCCGGGTACAACGGCAAGGAAAGAAGAGGATGCGCCCTCCGTCATGTCAGGTCTTTTCCACGGAACCACGACCGGTGCTCCGATGCTCATTCTCTTTGACAACAGGGACATCGATTCGGCGCCCTATGAGCAGGTCGGAAAGATGGACCGACCCGGCCAGGCGGACTTCGCCGCCCGGGAAAAGTTCGGCGGCTTTCACGATTATCGGGGGGGAGGCGTCTTCTCCGGGAGACTGACGACCGGTCTTGTCGCGGCAGGGGTCGTGGCGAAGAAGCTGATCCACCCCGTGACCGTGGGCGCGGTACTGCGGGAGGCGGGTGGGTCGGTTGACATCGACCGTGCCGTCGCCGGCGCCATGAGGGAGGGCGACTCTCTGGGCGGCATTGTCGAGTGCAGGGCGGACGGTCTCCCCGCCGGTCTGGGTGAGCCCTTCTTCGATTCCGTCG
Organism: Syntrophorhabdales bacterium; assembly: GCA_050012495.1. Lineage (GTDB taxonomy): Bacteria > Desulfobacterota > Syntrophorhabdia > Syntrophorhabdales > WCHB1-27 > BOG-1155. The sequence continues at coordinate 65,812 of JBEKHB010000004.1, read as the reverse complement.
AATCCCTCCTCAGCCACCTTATCTTCTCCATACCGGGAATCAAGGGCATCGAATTCGGCGCCGGTTTCGCGTGCGCCGTCATGCGGGGAAGCGCGTATAATGACCGGATCATCTCGAAGACGGGCGAAACTGAAACGAACAATTCGGGCGGCATTAACGGAGGGGTCACGAACGGCAATCAACTCGTGTTCAGGGCGGCGGTCAGACCGACGGCGAGCATTTCGAAGACCCAGCGCTTCATGGATATGGAGACCGGAGCGCACCACGAGCTCTCTCTCCCGGGGCGCCATGACGCGTGCTTCGCCCTCAGGATCCCGGTCATTGTGGAGGCTGCGGCCGCTGTGGTGATTGCCGACCTGATGCTCCTCGAGCAAAAAGTCTCACGAATACAGAGGTAAAAAAAGATGGAACTGGAGAAAATACGGGGCGCTATCGACACGATCGATTACGAGATCGTAAAACTCCTCAGCCGGAGGCTGGAACACGCATTACGGCTAAAGAGGCTGAAGGGCAGCATCGTCGAGCCCGAGCGGGAGCAGCAGGTAATCGAGCACGTCAGGGGCTGCTCGCATACGGTAGTGGCGCCGGAATTCACCGAGCGCCTCTACAGGGCGATTATCGAGGAGAGCATACGCGTCCAGAAGAAGGACTTGCGGTTGATCGGATTTCAAGGGGAGCACGGGGCCTACAGCGAAGTGGCAGCCCTCGGGTATGACGAAAGCCTTGTCCCCATCCCCTGTGCAGGCTTTGATGAAGTATTCAATCAGGTGGAAACCCGGCAGCTCGACTACGGCATCGTGCCTGTTGAAAATTCACTTGAAGGGCCGGTGACCGAGGTGAACGACCTGTTGATCGAGACCGGACTTCAGGTCGTCGGCGAACGTTCAATCTCCGTGCATCACTGCCTTCTGGCGCTGCCGGGTGCGGATTACCGGGAGCTGAGGACTGTCTACTCCCATCCCCAGGCCCTCGGCCAGTGCCGCGCATCTATTTCAAGGCACAAGCTGGAAGCCCGGCCCTTTTATGACACGGCGGGCGCCGCGATCATGCTGCGCGAGCAAAGACCTGCGGGATGCGCAGTGCTCGCGAGCAGGCTCTGCGCCGATCTTTACGACCTGGAGGTATTGCACGAGCACATGGAGGACAGCGACTCAAATTTGACCAGGTTTTTAGTGCTTTCAAGGGAGGCGGAACGTGTTGAGGGCAATAAGTGTTCCGTCGTCTTTTCGGTCGCCCACCGCCCGGGCGGCCTCTTCGCCGTGCTGAAGGTATTGTCCGACGCCGCCATCAATATGACCAGGATAGAATCGAGGCCGCACAGATTGGACCCCGGCAGTTATGCGTTCTTTGTCGACTTCGAGGGCTCGGACAGGGACGAAGGGGTGAAGGCGGCCCTGGATGGGATCAGAGAGGGCTGTACGAGTTTCAAGTTTCTCGGTTGCTACAGGGGGCATAAGGGATGAAAATCGTGGTTCTGGGCTTGCCAAAATCACCTCACGCCTGGAATTTCTCAAACACATCATAAAGGCCAAGGACCAGGACGAGGCAAGAGAGTTCTTCAGGCGGCTGAGAGAAAACATGCGCGAGGAGGACTAGCCTTAGAGCATTACGCAAAAATAATTCCCGTTTGCTGTTGTTATACCTAGACATTTTCTGAGACATGTGGTTACATATGGATCGTGGCGCAGAGGTATCTCACTCCCAACCCCGAGAACGCATCCCTTGCGGATCTCTATGCAACCCAGCGTGCGGAAACCAGGGAGACCAATCGCCGGTGTACGGTCATTATTCTGCTTCTCACGGGCAGTTCCCGGGAACAGGCCATGCGTGCCTTCGACCTTTCCGAAAGCGCGGTGAAGAAGATCATAAAGGCTTTCAACTCGTATGGCGTCGACGGTCTCATCGCCAAGAAAAGACCGGGCCGGACTCCTGTCATTTCGAGCGCGCGGAAGGAAGAGATCCTGGAAGAGTTCGAGGAGCCGGGACGCGCCCAGAGGACCTTCTGGACCGCCACTGCATTCCATGGGCGGCAAAGAACCTGGTACTCTTCTACGGGATTGAAAACCACCCCTCAATCGTTATAAGATGAGTTTCACAGGGGACGCGTGGGAAAGATGCGGGGTCGAGAGAACGTGACAAGGAAACCGAGAGCCGTGGTGCTGCTGAGTGGAGGGCTCGATTCTTCTACACTGCTTGCCGTAGTGAAATCAGAGGACTTTGAGGCGTATGCCCTCAGTTTTCGTTACGGCCAACGGCACGATAGTGAAATTGGGGCTGCCCGCAGGATTGCGGCGGCGCTCGGGGTGGCCGACCACACTATTGTCGACATCGACCTTCGCAGGTTCGGCGGCTCCGCGCTTACCGATGCCATCCCGGTTCCAAAAGGTCGGGACGCCGACGAAATTGCCAGGGACATACCCGTTACCTACGTTCCTGCCCGCAATACCATTTTCCTCTCTTTTGCTCTTGCCTGGGCGGAAGTACTTGGATCGACGGATATTTTTATCGGCGTAAACGCATTGGATTACAGCGGTTATCCTGATTGCCGGCCCGAGTACATAGAAGCTTTCGAAGGGATGGCGAACCTTGCCACTAAAGCAGGCGTCGAAGGCAGGCGCCTCAAGATTCACGCCCCTCTCATCCGCTTGAGCAAGGCTGAGATAATCAGAAAGGGGCTTGAATTAGGGGTAGATTACTCGTTGACAAGCACCTGCTATGACCCTTCTGTCGACGGCAAAGCGTGCGGGACTTGCGATGCATGCCTGTTGCGGCTTAAGGGCTTCCGGGAGCTGGGGATTCCGGACCCCGTTCGCTATCTGCAGAAGGACTGAAGCGTAGATGGGTTACAGGGTAAAGGAGATATTCTACTCACTCCAGGGGGAGGGGGCACACACGGGTCGTCCCGCCGTGTTCTGCCGGTTCTCAGGCTGTAACTTATGGTCCGGCAACGTTGAGGACCGACCCCGGTCTTTCTGCACATGGTGTGACACGGATTTTGTGGGTACGGATGGACCTCAAGGCGGCATCTTCAATGATGCAGGAGAGCTTGCAGCGCGCGCGTCGGCCCTTTTTCCTGCGTCAGGACCGCGCATCAGACGGCTGCTGGTCGCTACGGGAGGAGAGCCCTTGCTTCAACTCGACGAGCCACTCATCGCTGCCTTCCACGACACTGGTCTCGAGGTTGCAGTAGAGACGAACGGGACTTTGCCGATGCCGGCCGGCGTTGACTGGGTGTGCGTCAGCCCTAAAGCGGGCGCCGGACTCACCATACGGGCCGGAGATGAACTGAAACTCCTGTTCCCTCAGGATGGAGTCGATCCGGAAACCTATCTCGATCTCAATTTCCGGTACTTTTTCCTGCAGCCCTTGGCCGGCCCGCGGATAAGGGCGCATACGGCGCTGGCAGTGAACTATTGCCTCCAGCATCCGCAGTGGAGGCTGAGCCTTCAAACACACAAAATACTGGGCATACCATAGTGTAAGAACAGATGGTCATCTACAAGACTTTTACCTTCGCGGCCGCGCACCGGTTGCCAAATGTCCCGGAAGACCACAAGTGCTTCGGGATGCATGGGCATACATTCAGAATAGAGGTCTACGTCCGAGGTCCCCTCAAGCCCAAAGTCGGCTGGGTTATGGACTTCGCCGATATCGCGGCGGCGTTCAATCCCCTGCATGAGATTCTGGATCATAGGTGCCTCAACGACATCGAGGGTTTGCAGAATCCGACGTCCGAGAACATAGCCCGATGGATTTGGAAACGGTTGCAGCCGGCATTGCCCAACCTGTGCCGAATCGTCGTGCAGGAGAGTGCCGGGTCCGGATGCATCTACGAGGGAGAGGATGAGTGAAGGACTGCCGTGCCGCCTGAGGCTCATGATGAAGAAAGCGCCGGACCACACAGTCGGAGTTTGTGTGGTCCGGCAGTCCCTAAAAAAAGGCGTGTAGGCTCGTGTCACCTCAAGCTCATGATAAAGAAAGCGCCGGACCACACAGTCGGAGTTTTCCGATGGACGTGACCACTAGATTCGGAAACTTCCGACTGCCTCTTTCCCGCATAGCTGAGATAATGACAAAGACGCAAGCTTCATCGCCGACCCTTTCTCTGAAAAGGCCCGTTCTATCATCCCTTTATCGGACCGGCCGTATCGGGAGCACGTTCTTCCCCTCCCTCGTTCTTATGGCACGGCTCATGCAGTTAACATCTCTATAAAATATACACTTACCGAAGGGGGTAACAGAAAGATGAAGAAAGTATTGGTGTTCGTGTTCGCAGTAGTGATCGCAGTCGCATTTGCCGCCACAGGCTTTGCTCAGGCACCCGCCGCAGCACCTGCGGAGAAGGCGCCCGTGGCAGCTCCTGAAAAGACGGAGAAACCGGCGAAGGTGAAGAAGGCCAAGAAGAAGGCGCCCAAGAAAGAAGAGAAGAAAGAAGAAGCTCCTGCTCCTGCCGCTCCTGCGAAGTAAGACCTCACCAACAAAAAAAAGGAAGGATCGATCCTTCCTTCCTTTTTTTTGCCTATGTCTCCGGGATTTGTCTTGCAACGAGCGCACGCCTGTGGTAATTCATACATGAAGGTTCCATGCGAGAATGCGCCTGCCCAAAGAATTCATTCTGATTCCGCTGATTTTCCTGCTGGCCGCGTGCGCCTCTACTTTCTACAATCTGCAGAGGGTTGAGCGCGGCATGACTCCCGGAGAAGTCGAAGCCATTATGGGCAAGAGCCATGGCGCCAAAACTCTCGACAAAGAAGGGTCTGTCTACACCCTCTACAGGTATGAGAACCGTCTCTGCAACCCGAACCTTTCTTTCTGGGACACATGTGACTTCCTCGTGATCTTCAAAAATGGCAAGGTGATCGAAACCGGTGTGAAACAGGGCAGAAGCTACAGCCTGCACATGCCTTCTCTCTCCCTTTTTCAGCAGCCATAAGTCTTTGTACACGCGCCCCTTTCTCCCAAGGAGCGGCAAAAAAACGCCCGTTATGTCTGCTCCGCTGCCGCTTAAGTGCCTTTTTTTCAGTGGCCCCTGTGAAAACAAGCGGAAGGCAATCCTCTGTTTTCCGGCAAAATTTGCGGTACTTTTTTCTTTCCAAGTGATACAATAACTACCAGGTGGCGTGGTGAAACCCAGCGCTTTTTTTTGCTCACGCGAGAGAGGGTGGACAACGATCCCAGATATGCCGGATATCCGCTTTTCGAAGGCCGACGGCGCCTTCGGGAGAGGAAAGGAGGAGATGTAATGGAAGGGAGCAGGAAGCATTCCGGTGTCGCGTTTGAAGAAACTTTCATGAATTTTCTTCTTCACCATCAAGAAAGGCATAACCGCACGCACCACTTTCTCATCCTTATGGACGCGTTGATTAGCGCTGCAAAGCATATCCAGTATTACTACCTGACGGGCGCTCTCAAGGGGAACCTCGGTCTCGCGGGGGCCGTGAATGTGCAGGGCGAGGACGTCATGCATATGGATCAGATTGCACATGAGATCACCATCCATTACCTGAAGGCTTCCGGCAGGGTCATCCACGCGGTCAGCGAGGAATCGGATGAGATCATTCCCATCAATCCCGAGGGGGGGCGTTATTTCGTCTATTTTGACCCCTTGGATGGATCATCTAATATCTCACACGGGCTGCCGGTCGGCTTTCTTTTCGGCATCGCCAAGCGCGACCTGACGGGCCCTGAGGACGGGCACCTGAGGGCCGGAAAAGATTATATCGCCGCAGGCATGTTTGTGATCCCCACCGGGACATTCACCCTTGGGCTTAAAGACGCAGGGACCTGGCGCTTCCACATCGATGAGACCATGACGTTTGTACGACCTACCCGCATGGTCCTTCCCGAAGACCCCAAAAGTTGGGAATTATCCTTTAACGCATCCAACCGGCATACATATGCGGAAAACGTTCAAAAATGGATCAGGGAGAATGAGGGAAGGTACGCCTTCCGCTACCTTGGCGCTTTGGCCGGCGATTTCCACAGGACGCTGACAAACGGCGGCATGTTCATGTATCCCGCCATTGTAAACCACCCCAATCCAAAGAAAAACCGTCCCGAAGGGAAGCTGCGCCTCATGTACGAGGCCGCGGTTGTCGCGTTCATGTGTCGCGAAGCCGGTGGAGTGGCGGTCAACGAGAAGGGAGTGCCCATTCTTGAAATCACCCCCGGGCACCACCATCAGCGATCGGCGCTCTATGTGGGGTCGAAGAGGTTGGTGGAGGACCTGGTGAGCTCCCTGCAGTGACAGGCCGAAGAAATCGCGCCGGGACGCTCGCGTTTTTCAGAGGCAGTGCCTCTGCACGTACTGTGAGACCTCCCGGAGCAACCTGAAGGCGTTGTCGACGGTCGTGGTGTTGTCGGCGTTCAGGAGGTTGCAGGTGGCGGGGGCGATGAGGCTGTTTCGGCAGATGACGTCCCTCGGCACACCTTTTTCTTCCAGCAGACGCCACATAGCCAATAGCCGCCCGGCGATAGTCGTCACATCCTCCCTCGTAAACTCCTCGAAAAGGGTTGGCACTATGCCCCAGCTCACCACGTTGCCTGCCTCGATGAAGCGCCTGACGCTCGGGTAGGTGGCGACGATATCACCGAAGGCATAGGCGTTAAACGAGATGATCTCCAGGGGGAGGGAGAAGAGAAAATCCCAATCGGGATTGCCGCACAGATGGATGCCCCGAGGACCGTCGATCCCGTTAAAAAACGCGACCAGCTCGTCCTTAGCCTTGACATTGTCATAGCCGCTCATGGCGCTGAATACGAATTGCAATCCCGGGTCGTCGAGCCAGACAAAGGCATGCCCGTTTTTTTCGGCGAGCTCGGCACGCTGCATATTCACCTTTTTCTGCATGAAAGAGAAAATAAGGTCGCGCATCTCATCGTTGTAGGCCAGTGGTTTGCCGTGCTCATCGGTGACTTTTAGAACGAGGCTCACCGGGCTTATCATCTGCCCCCGGATCGCTTTGCAGGAGAAGAGATCGAGAGAGAGGAAACGTCCATAAACCACTGAAAAGTCGGGCGAGATGCGGAAGAGGTCGGATGATGATTCCTGTTCGAGATACGCAGGCAGCTCATCCATGAACTTCTCGCTCTCCACGTATATGCGCCGGTTCTCCTCATCAATGATGACCCCCGGAAAATGCTCCATGGCCTGGACGTACATATCCTCGTGAAAAGAGACCCGCGGAAGCTGGGGCCAGAAGGGGATATCAAGCCCGAGGGCCGCATCGAGAGCCCGGGCGGGAGACTCATGAGGCATGATCCCCATGGCAGTAGTCGCCAGATCACCGGTAAACGGCAGTCTTTCCTTCATGCATTACACGTCATCTCCGCAAGAATAACCGGCATTGTCGAAAAGTGCATCCCGGCCGGATCACACGCGTTGCCGGCTGTGGTCCGAGGCGACGGGCCTCTTCGGCCGGTATCATGAACTGCTGACGGAACAGGCGAACAAGTGGTGTGATTCCGTCCTGGAAGAGTAGTACGCGTTGCCTATTCCCCCGACGCCGGTTCCAAAGAAGGTGAGGAAAACGCGAGGGCTTTGGTTAACACGAACGCTGCCTGCAATGCCTCCGTGGGGCAAAGGGGAAAACATTCTTTGCAGTTCCAGCACTCCCTGGATGCGATCTCCGGAATGAAACTGATCTCCTTCCTTATGCCTCTGTCAACAAACCCAACGGCGTTCTTCTTCTTGACCTCGGCGCAGTATCTTACGCATAGACCGCAATGAATGCAAAATGAGGCCTCTTTTTCAAAACGGTCTTTGTCTGCTCCATACTCCAGAGCCAAATCCTGCAAATCAAACGCATCCGGAGCATGGGCCAGCAATAGCTGCAGGACCATTTTGCGGATCCTGTCTACTTTCTCGGATCTGGTTCTTACGATCAGGTTTTTTTCTACCGGGTAGACACAGGAAACGACGAGTCTTGTCGAGCCGCGACTTTCCAGCTCTACCATGCAAAGCCGGCAACCCCCATAAGGTTCCAATTTCTCGTGGTAACAAAGCGTCGGAATCGATATTCCCGCACCGCGCGCCGCCTCCAGGAGGGTCATCCCTTCCTTTGCCCTCACTTCTTTTCCATCGATCTGTAGGAGGATTTCACTCATTTTTGTTTACTCTCCCTGACTATCGTTCTCGCTTCTTCAGGAATAGGAGGCGGCACAGGCTCACCGGAGATCTTCGTCACCGCACGAAAGCGGGGGGGGCACACTTCAAAGCACGTTCCGCACTTTGTGCACTTCTCCTGGTCGATTATACTGATCAGATTTTTGCCGCCCGTAATCGCTTCGGCAGGGCACTTTTTAAGGCAGATCATACAGGCCTGGCACTTACCCGGGTCGATATGGAACGCGATCAGCTCTTTGCAGGAGAGAGCGGGGCACCTTTTCTCTTTGACATGCGCCTCATACTCATCTCTAAAGTATTTTAACGTGCTTAAAAAGGGGTTAGGGGAGCTCTTGCCCAGCGCACAAAGGGCGGCTTCCCGGGCTGTCTCGGCCAGCTCCTCCAAAAGCTCGATGTCGCCCTCTTTTCCCTTTCCCCGGGTTATATTCGTCAGGATCTTGAGCATCTGCCTCATGCCTTCACGGCACGGGACGCATTTGCCGCACGATTCATCGGTGAGGAAGTCGAGGAAGTACCTGGCTACATCTACCATACAGGTATCTTCATCCATGACGATCATCCCGCCTGACCCCATCATCGAACCGGCTTTGGTGAGCTCGTCGAAACCGACCGGCAAATCCAGCAGCTCCTCAGGGATACATCCGCCGGACGGTCCTCCGGTCTGCACTGCCTTGAACTTTTTGCCTCCGGGGATTCCACCGCCTATCTTGAAGATAATATCTCTCAAGGGCGTGCCCATGGGTACTTCCACAAGGCCCGTATTGGTTATCTTGCCGACCAGGGAGAAAATCTTCGTGCCCTTGCTGCTTTCAGTGCCGAGCTGGGTGAACCAGTCAGCGCCTTTATTGATGATAAGCGGCACATTGGCCCATGTCTCGACATTATTCAACACGCTGGGTCTACCCCAAAGGCCCACGACGTTGGAACGGACATACTTCGGTCTGGGCTCTCCTGCCCTGCCTTCCAATGCCGTCATCAGAGCAGTCGATTCACCACAGACAAAAGCGCCGGCCCCCTGGTGCACAATGACCATGAAATCAAAGCCCGAGCCAAGGATATTTTTCCCGAGAAAGCCATACTCTTCAGCTTTCTTGATGGCCATGTGCACATTCTCCACCGCCAGGGGGTATTCCTGTCGAACGTAGATATAACCCTCGTGGGAGCCGACGGCATAGGCCCCGATGGTCAGCCCCTCCAGCACCGAGTGAGGGTTTCCCTCCAGAACGCTCCTGTCCATATAAGCCCCGGGATCCCCCTCGTCCGCGTTGACGATCACGTACTTTATTGCGCCGGGGGCATTGCGGGATCCTTCCCACTTGCTCCCTGCGGGAAAGCCGCCGCCTCCCCGACCGCGCAGGTTGGCTTTTTTGACCTCCCCCAATACCTGCTCGGCGCTCATCCCGGAGAGGGCTTTCGCCAACGCGGAATAACCGCCGATTGCCAGATAGTCGTCGATGCTCTTAGGATCGATTTTACTGTTGGAACCGAAAACAATCCTTTCCTGGTACTTGTAGAAAGGGATTTCAGATTCATGAATTATCTTTTCATTGGTGCCGGGGTCGGTATAGAGCAAACGCTCTATGACCTTATGCTCTTTTATAGTCTCGGAGATAATCTCGGGCACATCCTTGGGCTCTATATTGAAATAACATATTTCCTCAGGGTGAATGACTATAATGGGACCCCTCTCGCAAAAACCATGGCAACCGGTCCTCCTGACATCCACATCGCTGCGCAAGCCCTGCTTTTCAATCTCCTCCGATAGAGCCGCAGCGACTTCACCGCTGCCGGAGGCATTGCACGCAGATCCCGAGCAGAGTGTAATGCAAGGCTTATCCGGGTCTCTTTTCGACAGGATGCCCTTTCTGAATTCTTCCAGTTCGGCGGGTGTATTGATCTGCGCCATAGTGTTATCCTACTCGTAGTTTTTTAGTATCTCTGCCGTCTTGGACGGCGCCATCTTACCGTGGGTCTTCCCATCCACTTCCATCACCGGTCCTAAGGCACAGCAGCCGAGGCAGTTAACGGTCTGCAGGCTGAACTTCAGATCCAGGTCCGTTTCGCCGGGTCTGATGCCGGTCAGGTCTTGAACCGTGTCGAGGACACGCGTCGCGCCGCGCACATGACAGGCAGTGCCCACACAGATGTGAATTTCATGACGTCCTTTAGGGACTAAGCTAAAGGCCTTATAAAACGTCGCGATGTGCTGCACCCGGGTTAAAGGCACCTGCAGTTTTTCGGCTACCCTCTCCAATGCTTCCTTGGGAAGCCAATGATTTTCTTTCTGAATCTCCAGCAGTACCTGAATGAGCGAGCTGGCTTCACCATGATGTTTGTCAATAATCCGATCGATGCCATCGTTATCCATAGTCGCCTTCCTCACATGCTTCTTTGCCCTGATCCACTGATGCGCTCTTTCACCTCAGGCGAGAGCATAGCACTTCTGACCTACATCGTACCTGACCAACCCGTGCCTCGATGACGCATTCATGTGCCTCGATACTTCAGACGGGGTCAGGCCCAACATTTCAGCGATTTTACCGGTTGAAAGGGGTTTGTCCCGCAGGAGTGACAGAATTTGGCTCATTGCCAGCTTATCTACAATTAATGTAGTAAATAACCTGTTGAACTCGTCACTGGTGAAAAATTTCTGATACTCCTCTTTCGATTTAACCGGTATCCTCAGCCTCTCCCTTTCCACCAGCCTGATGTAGGGGACCAGGCTTGTCACTGCTTCAAGTTTGAACTTTAATCCCTTTTTATCTATTCCTTCACCTTTGCCGAGTGGTCCTAACTTCTTCACGGTCTTGACAAAATCATTGACACCTTCGACAAAAAGGTTTGCTTCACTGCCGGACATAAATTCGATCCTTAGCCTTTCCGGGTTCAGCCCTATATGCTGCATCATTTTTCTGCATATGTTCACCATGCTTAATGCATGGAAGTTTCCATGAGTAATATAATTACACTCATTTAAATGGCAGCCGCCAATAAACACCCCATCCGCTCCCTTTGAGAAAGCCCGGAGTACATGCGACAGGTCGAGCCTGCCTGTGCACATGACCCGAATAAGCCTCATTTCAGTGGTATATTGCAGTCTGGAAACTCCAGCCAGGTCAGCAGCGCCGTATGCTCACCAATGGCATACAAAACCTACTATTTTTGGTTTAAATTCAAGTCCTGTACTCATCCGTTCTCACCCCCTTACGTAGGAATCCCGGCTTTATTCATCGGTATGCTTCTAGACATCTCCAACCGCCGCATCAATTTGTCCCATGATCTCTTCCTCTGAAACCGCCGCATCAATTTCGCTCAAGACCTCTTCATCGGTAAAGTGCTTGAGAGAAATAGCGGTTGTTGCACATACTGTGTTGCAAAGACCATCTCCTTTACAGAGGACAGGGTTAACCTTGGCCTTTCTGCCTTGCGGTGTCTCATAAAACTCTATGGCGCCATACGCACACACGGTGATGCATGCCCCGCACGAAATGCACCTATTCTCATCCACCTCGCATACAGAGCCCGAGGCTGTCACCGTATCATGTGAGAGAAGCGTTAAGACCCGGCCTGAAGCTCCATAAGACTGGTTAATCGTTTCCTGCATGAACTTGGGATAGTGAGCCAGTCCACACAGATACACGCCGTCTGTGGCAAACTCAACAGGTCTTAATTTGACATGGGCTTCTTTGAAGAAGCCATCCGGGCTCAATGTTACCTTGAAGAATCCGGCTATTTCCTTGGTTGCTGCGGAGGGAATCACAGCGGCAGCCAAAGCGAGTACATCGGCATCCAGCTCCAGCTTCTTCCCTAAAATGAAATCCGTCACGGTGACCTTCAGGACAGGGCGACCGTCCTCAGCCTCACCGGGTTCCACCTGAGGCGCATCTTCCGGCTCGTAGCGGATGAACCGGACCTCTTTGCTTGCAGCTTCCCGGTAATAATCCTCTTTGAACCCATACGTTCTGATATCCCGGAAGAGGATGTAGATATCCATCCGGGGGTTTCTCTCTTTGAGCAACAAGGCGTTCTTTACGGACTCGCCGCAGCATATCCTGCTGCAGTAATTTCTGTCTTCATTTCTGCAGCCTACGCACTGGATCATTACCAGGCTTTGGGCGTTGACGACCTTTTCGTCCCCTTGGGCGATTTTCTCCTCCAGCTCAAGGTGGGTCATGACCCTGTCATCTTCTCCGTAAAGGTATTCGGTGGGTGTATAGACATCAGCACCTATCGCGATGACGGCTGCGCCATGTTTTATCTCTGCGACCCCTCTGTCGGACTTCACCCCGGTGACGAAATTCCCCACATAGCCGCTCGCCCCCGTGATGATCGCATCAGTATAGACATGTAGTAAGGGGTGTTGATATACTTTGCGTATAAGATCACGCAGATAGGCCTGAACATCGAGTCCTTCCAGGGTGTAATGAATTCTTCGTGCTATTCCCCCAAGGTTTGTATCCTTTTCCACCAGGTACACCTCATGTCCCTGGTTGGCTATGGAGAGAGCGGAAGTCATGCCTGCTATGCCTCCTCCGACCACCAACGCCCTTTTGTCGACGGGCAGATCAAATTCCTGCAGGGGCTCCAGATGGCACGCTCGCGCTACCGACATCCGGATTATATCCTTCGCCTTTTCGGTGGCCGCTTCCTTTTCTTTCTGGTGGACCCAGGAGTTATGCTCCCTGATATTCGCCATTTCGTAGTAATACTGATTAATGCCCGCCTCCCGGAGGGTGTCCCGGAATAGCGGCTCGAGGGTCCTGGGGGAGCAGGCGGCGACAACCACCCGGTTGAGCCCTTTTTCCTTTGTCACGTCTGTGATTTCTTTGGCAGAATTCGTGGCACATGAAAATAGCTGGTTTTGAGCGTGGACAACATTGGGTAAGGTTTTGCAATATTCAACTGTGGAAGGAACATCTACTACGCCTGAGATATTAGCCCCACAATGACACACAAAGACTCCTATCCTCGGCTCCTCTTCGGAGACATCCCTTTCCGGCGGATATATCCTTTCTTTGGTAAGATTTCCCCGCCTGTAGTCAAGGAGCTCGCCGATTTGGGAGCCGGCTCCGCTGGCGCTGAAGACCGACTCAGGGATATCTACAGGACCCTGGAAGGCCCCGCTTACAAAGATCCCGGGCCTGTTGGTCACCATAGGGTTGACCTCGTCAACCTTGCAAAAACGATGACCGCTAAGCTCAATGCCGTATTTTTTTGCGATCTCCAACGCATCCGCCGGAGGATTCAATCCGACGGATAATACCACCATATCGAATTCTTCCTCTTTTACTCCATCCTCGGGTGTAGAATACCGTATGGAGACATTTTTGGTTTCCGGGTCCTCTTTTACTATCGATGTGTAGCTTCTGAAAAACCGAACACCGGGAAGGTTCTCCGTTCTTTGATAGAATCGCTCAAAATCCTTCCCGTAGGAACGAACATCGTTATGGAATATCGTGCACTCTGACTCCGGGTGATGATCTTTTGTCAAAATCACCTGTTTCTGCGTATAGGTGCAGCATACGGCCGAACAATAGCTGTTGCCGCCCTCGATAACCTGTCTGGAACCGACGCATTGAATCCAGGCCACTTTGTGGGGATGCTTTTTGTCGGATGCACGCAGTATCTCACCCTGGTATGCCCCGGTGGAGGATAACAGCCGCTCATAGTCCATACTGGTTACGACGTTCTGGAACTCCCCGTACCGATATTCCTCCCTCACCTTAGGATCAAAGGGCTCAAGGCCGGCAGACAGGATGATCGCCCCTACGGTTACTTCTTCCTTCTCCGGCGCTTGATTGAAATCTATGGCGTCATTCTTACATACTGCTTCGCAAATACGACATTTCTTCTCTTTAAGGTACAGACAGCTTTCATCTATATACGTGACAAGTGGAATTGCCTGAGCGAAATATACATGCACTGCTTTATTCTGCGAAATGTCTTGATTAAACTGATCGGGGTATTTGACCGGGCAATATTCTACGCAGGTAGTACAACCCGTGCATTTGTCCTCTATAATATATCTGGGCTTTTTAACCAGGGTTACCTTAAAGTTTCCTGCTTCCCCCTCTATACTGTCAACTTCAGTATAGGTCAGGACCTCTATATTGGGATGCCGGCCGACCTCGACCAGCTTGGGTGCGAGTATTCACATCGAGCAGTCGTTGGTGGGAAAGGTCTTGTCAAGCTGGGCCATATGGCCCCCGATGCTCGGCGCCTTCTCAACCAGGTACACCTTGAAACCGGCAGTGGCAAGATCGAGGGAGGCTTGAATACCGCTGATCCCCCCACCAACGATCATGACATCGCCAATATTCTTATCGTCTGTGAGCGTTTTACAAAGCTGTCGAATATTTTCTTTTAGCTCTATTACATTTTCCACTTTCTCTCACCTCATCAGGTTTTTATGTGGCCGTGCCGTCCTGGTTCGGCCGGCTCAGCCGTCCTTAATTTGTTGAGCAGCCCAGTCGCTCCGGGTGGGAATAGACCAACAGACGGCTGCCCCGCACATGACCGACCAGGGCAATGCCCAGGTCATGAGCCAGCGACACCGCGCTCCCTGTCGGCGAGTGCCGCGAAACAACAACCGGGGCCTGCATCCTTGCCGCCTTGAGCAGCATCTCCGACGAAACGCGACCGGTGGTCAGCAGCAATCGGTCTCTGGTTGATACTCCCCTCAAGAGACATTCGCCCTGGATCTTGTCCAGGGTGTTGTGTCGTCCGATATCCTCAGCCACTACGAGCAGGTTCCCGGTATCGGCCAGAGCCGAGGCGTGCATCCCGCTACTAGCCTGAGACAACTCTATCTGCTCTTGAAGCTGCTTCATCAGTGATCGCACTTCCGCTGGTGTCGCAGCAAGAGTCGAGTCAAGCCTCTGTGCCTGAGTTGTGAAAGTTGCACCGCCACCGCACCCGGAGGTGAGCCTCCGCTTCGTTGGCAATTCAAGGTTGGGATTGCTCAGCCTCACATCGACTTCCGATTCGTCGTCACACACCCGCATCATCGTCACGTCGCCTAGCCCTGAGATGATTCCCTCTGAGTACAGGAATCCGAGGACAAGGTAATTCAGCTTGGCTGGAGTGCACAGGATGGTGACCAGCTCCCTGAGATTCACATAGACGGTGAGCTCCCTTTCGAGAGGCACGTGAACTGAGGTCCTGGCCCATCCCTCCTCGGAAAAGCGATTGCAGACTATGTCCGTTGCGGTACCTGTCATATCCGATACGCCGATCGCTTCCTGCATGTTGAGCTTCTTCGTCCTCTATGTTGGGGCTCAGCGCCCCCTCCGTCAGCAAAGCTGTCGGAGCCTCCCCGCTCACAACTGACTATATCACTTCCTGGAGAATCTCCGTGATGTCCTTAACCTGTATGTCGTCAGCATGATTCAGGACTAACCTGCTATCCTCAAGAGCGGTGATGCAATAGGGGCAGGAAGTAACCACCTCCTCAACCCCAAGCCCGATAGCTTGCTCCACTCTGAGGTTGGAGAATCTTTCAGATTTTTCGGTTTCCGCCCAAATCCTGCCTCCTCCCATTCCGCAGCAGAGACTATCTACCCGCGACTCAGGCATCTCAACCAGTTCCACACCGGGCACCTTCTTCAAGACCCCCCGGGGTTCGTCAAATATGCCATTATGTCGCCCCAGGTAACACGGGTCATGATACGTAATTCTCTTTCCATACTCCTTCGTGATCCGAAGCCTTCCGTCATTCACAAGCCCGAATAAATACTGGGAGATATGAACGACCTCGAAGTTCACCCGGAATTCGAGATACTCGTTCTTGAAGGTGTGGTAACAGTGCGGGGAAGAAACAACTATTTTTTTCACCCCGTTGTCGATAAAAGTTTTGATGTTTTCCCTGGCTAAACGCTTGAATAAATCCTCATTGCCTGTCTTGCGGATGCTTTCTCCGCAGCAATTCTCCTTGGAGCCCAGTATTCCGAAATCCACCCCTGCCTTATTCAGGATCGCGGCCGTGGCTCTCGCTACCTTCTTGAGTCTCGGGTCATAGCATGTGTAGCAGCAAGGAAAATATAACACATCCATCCCTTCGGCGAAGGGTTTTACAGACAGACCCTCTGCCCAATCGGCCCTGGTTTTTCGGTCTTCATTGAAGGGGTTGCCTTGACCGGCAAGGCCTGAGCTTACGGCGCGGTAAGGCTTGACAGCGGCGGGAAAAACATTATATCCCGTGGCCACCCTGCGCAGGGCTATCATGTCGTCTATCTGCTTTACGTCCCTGGGGCATCGCTGAGGGCACTTTCCGCAGGTAGTACAACGCCAGATCTCTTCGCGTTCTATCTCACTCAAGCCGAATGCAGCCTCACGGATCAGCTTGCGCATACTGAATTTTCTCACCCTGTTCCAGGGACAGACAGTATCGCATTTTCCGCACTGATAGCAGAATTTTACCGCGTCTCCGCCTTTCTCTCTTACCTCATCTATTACCTCTTTGAAGGGGGCTACAGTTTCCACGATATTTTAATCCTCGTATGTCGTCTTAACGTTTTAGTCCTTCTTTGCCAATCGGGCAATAGTATCCATTACCTTCTGCATTCCATGTTTGTCTACCAATGATTCCACGCCTACGTCCACGTCCTCCAGCTTCTCTTCTTCTTCTACTTCCTCTTCCCTCTCTTCGTAAATCAGGGCATCATTAAGGCACCACTGAACACACAAGGGCTTTTCTTGCGGCGGATCGTCTTCACACATATCGCATTTCAGAGGAAGGCCGGAATCGGGTTCTTTGAACGCGTCCCTGGATGGACACGAAGCCCTGCAGAAACCGCACGCGTCGTATTCCTTTCCGTCGATCACATATTGGTCTCTGCCCATACACTCGGCTGCGGTATACTCACCCGCGTATACAGGAAGATATACGTCTTTTATCGGTTGACGAATCAGTCGAACACGAGACCTCGCCGGATTATTGCTGCTGTATTTCGGGTTGGCGTGAAAGGCGGAGCAGATCACCTCACATGCCCGGCAACCATTGCATTTATCAAGATCGATCTTGATTGTCTTGATTTTCTTCTTAATCTTGCCCATTTTTTATTATCCCTCTCTGTTCTAAGTCTTCGGCAACATAACCCAGATCCAATTCCTGTAAAGCCTCTTTCGTAGGAATACCCTGATTATCCCACCCCTTGAACTTGTAATACTCATCTAAGAGCTTCGCTTCCAGCTCGGGAAATCTTTTCCTCCAATGGTCTTCCGGCGGCACCTCATCGGCTCTCCTCAAGCCTCTTCTTACATTAATGGATCTCACCAGAGTTCGGTTCCTCTTATATACGCGTGTGAGGCCGGCTTCATCCACATCGATCCCGGTCGCTGCCGAGATAAAGTGCGGATAATTGTGTATGTGATAGGGGGGCTTCAAAGGAAATGACGACAAACCGGCGCACACCCCGAGGGCGTCATCGATGTAGTGCATCTTCTCCTGCCAGTCAACAATGTCGCAGGACATTTCAGGCGTTGGGTAATATGGATTTGAGCGCTCTCCGCGCATTTCCCAGTCCAGAACAATTTGCTTGAACTTCTCATCGGGAACCTGGATCCAATCCTTTATAAAGTCTTCTCTCTCCTCCATCGTCGCAAAAGGCGACTGGGGGAACTGCCCTTCAATCTGGGTGATGTTTATCTTCTCGCCGGTCGCGTACATAAGGAAATAAACCGGATTGAGCATTCCGAGCTTGAGAGGCAACTGCTCATGTTTCTTAATGTTATTATGAGCATACGCTTCTGCGCCCTTACCGATCTGCTGGGCTGCCCAATGGGTGCCGTTGGCCAGCACATCTCCTATCCCTTCCCGCCGGACAATTCTGTCGAGCAACCAGTAAAATCTTCCCTCGTTATCGGACGGACATCCTGCAAAGTCCTCGTCAGTCAAGATACCGGCATCTTTAAGCTCAAAGGCGAAGGCCATAATTTGCGGGGTCGAGAACCCGTCTACCCCATACTCGGTCGCGCGTTGAGCGATTCTAAAACCAAAATCCAGGGAGTCTACAAAGGCCGCCATCGTATAGGTAAGTTTCGAGAAGCATTTCATCATATACGTTGACATGCCCGGGAGGGAAATTATTGCCCCGCATTTCATCGGACAGTTATAGCAGCTTATTAACCGCTTCCGCGCATTTTCTTGAGTCTCCTTCCACTTCTCTTCGACTTCCTTGGTCCAGAAATCTTTTCTCCGAGCGCGGGAGTTTCCCCAGGAGAAATTTTCGGTGTGCCACTTCTCATCAACGTGCAACATCTCTTGCGGCGACCCAAGCCCCTGTAAAATGGTCATTACGTTCGGAACCGGATTCTCGTTCCGGAATTTTATATATTTCAGCACGTCGTTGCAGAGCCCTAAAAATTCAGCCGGCCGGGCAAGATTGATGTCCTTCGTTCCACGAACAGCTATCGCCTTTACTCCTTTGTCTCCCATAACGGCGCCCATTCCGAGTCGGCTGGCACTGGAGCGGCCCTGCTCGATGGAAGCCGTGTAGACCCTATTTTCACCGGCCAGGCCGATAGCAGCCACCTGAGCGTTCGGCTCCTTCAACTCCTGCCGAATAAGTTCTTGAGTTTCAACGGCGCCTTTACCACGCAAATGAGAGGCGTCACGTAGTTCTACTTTGTCATTGTGTATCCATATATACACCAGGTTCGGGGACTTGCCGCGAAGGATTACTTTATCATAACCGGCATACTTCAATTCCGGCGCCCAAAACCCCCCCATCATTGAATATGCCATTAACAACGTCTGGGGAGAATAGGTAGTAAGAATGGTGCGATTGGCGCCGGGAGCGGGTGTGCCGCACAAAAGACCGGTGCTGAATATGAGGAGATTATCAGGAGAAAAGGGGTCAACGTCAGCGGGAACTCTATCCCATAATATCTTGGCGTTAGTACCCAAACCCCCCAGATGAAGCTCGGTCAATTTTGGGTCGGTTTCTACCCTCTCAACGTTTCCCCGTGATAGATCAATTTCTAAATTAAACCCTGCCTCTCCGTACCTCACGTTTTACCCCCAGATATCCGCGCAGCGATGGCCTTCAGCTGCGCGGGTCGTTCGTATTTCTTTCCATATAGTACCTTGTCGCACCTTGTATTTTATATCACAAACAAACACGATTTGTCAAGGGGGCAAAAGCTTTGGAGTTTCCTGACTTTTTGCCCGTATTCCGGTTGCCCTGAGCTTGTGAAAAGGTCTTGCCGCATCTGTGTTTGACCCTCTACATGTGCATGTTTTCTTGACCGTACACAGTATGTGTCCGGTGTGAACGAATAAACTATCCTCACCTCTCATGCATCGTAGCACGGCATATGCTCTCATCGGCTATACAGATGGTGACCATTTTCCTTCGTATGGTGGTTTTTGTCAAGTTATTTCTTGCTTTGTGAAAATATGTTACAATCATGGGCGCGCCAGTTGGTCTTTTCGGCTATTTTATCGCGCTTCTCACGTGCAACCCGCTGTGTCACACAAAATGCTGCCTCATTATAGTTATCGGCGCCGCGTCTCAGGGAGGTAAGCCGTCTTTTCCGGGGAGCGGTCGAGCCTTCGTCTTGAAGGCCCTCACAAAGAAAGATTACGAAGACGATCAAGGAAATGCTCGAAGGGGAGTGCGGTTGCCCTGTCTGGAAGGTTGATCAATTCACTATTATGAACAGAGAGCAGTTGCGTACGACGGCCGGCGTGTACATTTTCGGGAAAAAATTGCCCGTATCGGAGCGAAAAGGGGCTTGTGCAAGAAATAACAATTGACATCGCCCTTTCATTATAGTTATATAATGAGCATCTAGAGCGTGGTTTCAATGCCCAATCTCATAAATTCCGGAGGTGTTTGTATGGCTACCATTAAGACAATCGGTGTTGTTGGCGCGGGTACTATGGGCAGTGGCATTGCCCAGGTCGCTGCACAGGCAGGTTTTGATGTCATCATGACCGATATCGAGGACAAGTTTGTGCAGAACGGTTTGAAGAATATCGACAAATTTCTTGCAAAGAGCGTGGAAAAGGGCAAGATGACGGCGGACGTCAAAGCGCAGATCATGGGAAAGATCAAGGGCACCGCGAAGATCGAGGACATGAAGGATGCCGACTACATCGTCGAAGTCGTCTTCGAGGACATGGAAGTAAAGAAGAAGACATTCAAACAGTTGGATGAGATTACGAGAAAGGACGTGATCCTTACAAGCAATACCTCGTCGATGTCGATCACCGAGATCGCAAAGGCAACGACAAGACCCGACAAAGTGCTGGGAATGCACTTCTTCAACCCCGTTCCCCTCATGCGGCTTGTCGAGGTGATCAGGGGCTACTACACGAACGATGAGTCCGTGGCGGTCTCCCTTGACCTGGCCAGAAAGTTCGGCAAGGAACCGATCGAGGTGAAGACGGATATAGCCGGCTTTGTGGTGAACAGACTTATGGTCCCGCACCTCGTCGAAGCCATCTGCCTCCTTCAGGAAGGCGTTGCGTCGAAAGAAGATATCGACAAGGCGGCCAAACTGGGACTCAACTACCCGATGGGACCCTTCGAGCTTATGGACCTCACGGGCGTCGATATCCTCCTCAACGTCGTCAATTACTTCTACCAGGAGCACAACAAGGAGTTGAAGTGGGTGGCGCCCCGGATTCTGAAAGACACGATCAAGGCGGGTAGACTCGGGAGGAAAACGGGCTCAGGATGGTACGACTATAACAAATAGTCTCAGGAGGGCGATATGGCGTACGAATCGGTGCTTATAGAAAAAGAAGAGGGCGTCGCGATAGTCAAGCTGAACAGGCCCCCGGTCAATTCGCTCACCGTCAAGGCATACCAGGAAATCTATGACGCCTTTTGCGAGCTGGAAAAAGACGACTCGGTACGGGCCGTTATTTTCACGGCGGTCGGCGAGAAAGTCTTCACCGCGGGCCTCGACGTCAAGGAAGTAGCCGGGAAGTCGGTAGCGGAGTATTACGCCTTCGGAAAGATCTCCAGAGGGTGCGTCGATAAGATTGCGGGTATTAGCAAGCCCACGATTGCCGCGGTCTTCGGTTTCGTCCTCGGCGGCGCCCTTGAGCTTGCCCTCGCCTGCGATCTGAGGATTGCCACGAGTGATGCAAAGATGGGTTGTCCTGAGGTCAATCTTGGGATTATTCCCGGCTCCGGCGGCACTCAAAGACTCCCGAGGCTCGTGGGGATCGGGAAGGCAAAAGAACTCCTGTTTACGGGTGATATCGTGAGCGGTGATGAAGCCTACCGGATAGGTCTCGTCAACAAGGTCGTGGCAAAAGAAGCGTTACTGGACGAGGCAAAGGCCTGGGCGAAGAAGCTGGCAGCGAAGCCGAGGGTAGCCCTCAGCGTGCTGAAGAGCGCCGTCGATAACGGCATAAACATGGATCTCGCCACGGCGATAACTTTTGAGAATGAGTGCTTTGTCACGACCTACCTGTCCGAGGACGGGAGAGAGGGCTTCCAGGCTTTTATAGAGAAGAGAAAACCGGTTTTCAAGGGCAAATAGAACATAATCAAGGAGGGTTTCATGTCGAGAAATGCAGTAATATTGGGAGGCGGTCAGTGTAAGTGGGGGGTAAGAGAAGCCCACATTATGGACCTATTCCAGGAAGCGGGCAAGGCTTGCCTCGATGATATACCGGGGCTCAAGCCTCTGGATATAGACGGGCTCATTGTGGCCACGTCATACGCGGGCAGGTGCTCTTTCCAGGTCAACACTGCGCCGGTGGTCGCGGAGAGGCTCGGGTTGAAGCCGACATCCATCTGCACGAGATGCGACACCCTTTGCGCGGGCGGGAGCACGGGCATCATTCTCGCGAAAGGACTTGTGGAATCGGGAAATGCGGACATCGTCATGGTGGCCGGCGGCGAAAAACTGTACACGCCCCAGAAATGGGAGATTTTCTACAGCGAGCTCGCATCCGTCGACCATGACTGGGAAGCTACCCATGGCATGGGTCTGCCGCCGCCATTCTTCTCATTGACCGCACAGGAACATATGATTCATTACGGGACGAAGAAGGAAGACCTTGCGGCCGTCTCCGTGGCCAATTACAACTACGCAGCCGATAACCCTGTTGCGCAGATGCAAAAGCACCTGACCATGGAAGAGGCGATGAGCGCACCTTCGGTTGTACCGCCTCTCACACTGTATGATTGCTGCCCTATTACGGACGGCGCAGCGGCATGCATCATCACCACCGACGAGATCGCGAAGAAATACACGAACAGACCCCTTGTCTATCTGAGAGGTTGCGCGCAGGTATCGCTTTCCAGCCTTTCGGTCAATTTCCCGGGCGAGCATCTTGCCGACTGGAAGCACACCAGGGTAGCGGCGGAGAAGGCATACAAAAGGGCGAAGGTTGGGCCCGGTGACATTAAGGTCGCCCAGACGCACGACTGCTTCACCATTTCGGAAGTCATCGAAGTGGAGGATCTCGGCTTCTGCAAAAAAGGTGAGGGCGGCGCATTCTGCAGCTCGAAGCAGATCGAGATCGGCGGCAAGGTTCCCGTCAATACGGACGGCGGCCTTCTGGCCGTGGGTCACCCCTTCGGTGCAACGGGCATCAGGCAGGGCGTCGAGATCATGAAGCAGCTCCAGGGCAGGGCACGCCACCAGGTGAAAGACGCGGACATCGGTCTTACGCATAACCTGAGCGGGGCGAACGCCGAGCATACCATCCTCATATATGGATTGGAACCAGTAAAATAAGGAGGTCGATAATGTCCGTAGCAGGAATCCCAATACTTGACAATCTCTATCCCGTCACGATGGACCTTTGGCCTATAGAGGCTAAAGAGTTCAATAAGGTATGGCCGTTTTATGAAAATTTGAAACAGGGCCGGTTCACCACCACGAAGTGCAAGGACTGCGGTCATATTGCCTTCCCTCCCAGAGGCGTCATCTGCCCGGCTTGTTACTCTGAGAACCTGGAGTATGTAGACCTGCCGAAGAGAGGTAAGGTCGTCGTCTTGTCCGAAGAGGTGAAGGGCGTCCCCCTCGGATACGAATCGCCTTTGATCCATGCCGTCATCGAGTTTGACGGTCCGGTCAAGAGGATGATCAGCAAGATCGTCAATTGCCCGGTAGGCACCTTGCAGCGCGGCGATGAGGTGGAGTTCGTCGTATTCGACGTTCCTGCCATGCCTATCGAAAAGGGAAGAGCAGGCACGATCATGGCGGAGCGCGTCTTTTACGCGTTCCAGCCCGTAAAGAAGTAACGCAAAGTCCGTAGAGTATGTTGACGGAAGGCCCATCGGCCCGTGGCGGTCTGATGGGCCTTCCGTGCTCTCCCGCAAACACGCTGCGGTCGGCGCGGTGAAATGTACGGATGACTTGGACCGGCAGGGGGTTTCCACGCAAGGGGGGAGCGCCGGGGAGCATAAAAATCCACACAAAGGAGGTTCCGGTATGTCGCTGGAAGGTAAGATTGCGTTCGTGAGCGGCGCCTCGAGGCCGCTTGGCAACGGGAGGGCTACGGCCCTTGCCCTTGCGAGAAAGGGTGCTGATGTCGCACTTAGCGGCTTGAACCACATGGAAGGGGCAGTAGCGGTAGCCGAAGAGATAAAAGCGATGGGCAGGAGATCTGTGGCCGTAAAAATGGATGCGAGCAACTATTCCGACGTACAGATTGGGTTCGCGACCATAAAGAACGAGCTCGGCCCCGTCAATATCCTGGTCAATAATGCCGCCCTGATGAACCATAACGTGACGATTGCCAAGACGACCATAGAAGAATGGGATTATGAGGTGAAGCTCTGCCTCAACTCCGCCTTTTACTGCATCAAGGAAGTATGGGCGGATATGTGCGCCGCGAAGTGGGGAAGGATCGTGAATATCACGTCCGTTGCGGGCATCCTGGGCGGCTTCGGACAGACAAGTTACGGGGCGGCTAAAGCGGGGCTGATCAGCCTGGCAAAGTCGGTCGCGTTGGAAGGCGCCCGGTTCAACATCACGGCAAACTGCGTGTTGGTCGGTATAAGCAGTACCGATGCGACTGCGAAGCTGCCTCCCGCAGTGCTGGAAAAGGTTGAAAAAAGGACCGCCATAGGCCGCCCTGCGACGCCCGAGGAGATTGCGGGGGCTGTCGTCTATCTGACATCCGATGAGGCCGCATACATGACCGGGGCAGTGATGAATATGTTGGGCGGGATCGATCTGTTCGTATTCTAAGGGGACGGCCTTCCCCGGCCGGTCTTGCACGTGCGGGCGCCCCGACGTACGTCTCACCGGTCGGGGTAGTGCCTGTGCCTCCGATGCCGCTCTTGCAGGCTGTCAAATTGTTTCTTTTGTTCGTCAGTCAATTGCTGCCGTATCTCTGAAAAACTCTCGTCCACAATCCGCTCTGCCTCCGGCCGTCTCTGAAGTAAATGGCTGTGGAGCCTTTCCACCATCCGTTGGAGGATTTTCTCTACCGCGGTCTTCTGGTCCTGCGATAAGTCCAGCTCCCGTGAAAGGGTCTTCAGGACGTGGGCCGCTCTATCCTTGCGGTCGAGGGATAAGTGATACTTGTGTCTCAAGTAGAGCTGGGTGCCTGCTCCGCCGATCAGTATGCCAAGGACCAGGACAAGAGCGACCCCTGTGATCAGCCTCCACGTTTTCATTACACCCCCCTTATGCCCCAAATAGGTTGCTGAGCATCGATTCTTCCGCGCCGTTGACGAATAATTGAATCGGGTCTTCCCAGGAAGCGACCTCGATCTCAACGAAGGCGGCAATGAGCACAAGGGCCAACAGGCACACAACAGGGGCAAGCCGCCAGACGAATCGTTCGAAGGTGGGCAGGAATCGAGTTGTGGGTTGAAAGGGGCCTATCTCCCGGACGCGCGCCATAAGGCTCTTTTGCCACCGTGCGCCGACCTCCATACGTTCCCTTGCCCGGTAAGCCTGTCCCAGTAGCTCTTTGAGCTTTTCCCTCTGTCCGGGTGTCGTCATATACCCTCCTCAGCAATTATTGGGGTTCAGCACCCCCTCCATCGGCAAAGCCACGACCCGCTGCGCGGGTGCCCCGGCCTCCCCGCTCATAAAAGCATCAGCAATTATTGGGGTTCAGCACCCCCTCCATCGGCAAAGCCGCTGGAGCCTCCCCGCTCATAAAAGCATCACTGCCGGTGCATGAGCAACCCGCGGAGTTTCTTGCGCGAGCGGAACAAGCGCACTTTTACATTTGTGGTGCTCCAGCCGAGAAGGCCGGCCGCCTCTTTCACTGAATGGCCTTCAAGATAGACAAGCTCCAGCACCATTCGGTCACCCGCCGACAACCTGCCAAGCGCCAGGTTGAGTATCTCCCCCGCTTCCTTTTGCAGGGCCATCTCGTCGCAGGAAGGGCTCGATTGGTCCGATAGCGCCGCCTCCAGCCACACCCGGTGCTCCTCCGTAAGCGAGCTCATTGGAAGTTCCCGTGATTTATAGCGTTCCCGCCAGAAATCATAGCAGGCCCTCACGGCAATTACGGACAGCCAATGCGTAAAGCGGTCACTCTCCTTGAAGCCCGGCAGCGATCGATAGGCCCTCAAGTATATATCCTGTACGATATCTTCCACGTGATCGAAGGGTATATGCTTTTTCACCGTAGCCATGACGAGATGCTGATATCGCTGCACCAGGTATTCGAACGCATTCACGTCCCCGCCGAGGACCCGACGTATAACTTCCTCATCACTGGGCTTTCGAGGGTCATTTTCCATGTACCGCCGATAGTATAACTCACGCGCGCAGGCGAAAGGGTGAGAACCTCCGAAAAGCCTCCCAATTCGTGACGGCTGCGCCCGAGGGAGCTTTTCCGGCCAACCCGGCCTTGTCAGGAGAAAGCCCTTACCACCCTTCTCTTTTTTTAGTCGTCAGCGCTTTCAAAAAGGTTACAGAAAAGAATCGACCCGAATCGATGGTGAGCTCTTTTGAGTGTTGAGGTGCGCTTTTAGAGGATTGGTTTGTGTGAATGGCCTAGAAGCAAAATCGGGCCGTTCCTCGGAAGCGGAGGAACGGCCCGAATCTTACCCGATCTTTAGCTATCCGACCTTCACGATCAGCGCCGCAGCGGTGTCGCCTGCGGCGCAGCCGGTAAAAAGACCATAGCCGCCGCCGAGGAGCGTGACCTCTTCTATCAGCTCGCAGACGGCCCTTCCCCCCGTCGGTCCCTGTGGATGACCGTAAATCAGAGAGGATCCGTAGTTATTCATCTTCATGACATCGTAGCCCGTTTTCTTTGCGAAGGCGAGATCGTTGACCGCGAATGGGTTATGGGTCTTGATTGCCTTCACATCGGAAAGTTTTATGCCTGCGTTTGCAAGGGCCATTTCCGCAGCCGGAATTGGGGCTGCGGGCATGAACATCGGCTTTACGCGTGCGAAGCCGTAGGAAACGATCTGTATCTCTACCTTCGGGTCCGTGCTCAGCTCTTTGGCCCTGTCCCTCGTGGTCACGATGATGCCGCAGTTGCCGTCGGCGGGGAATGTCTGGGCGCCGAAGCTGAGACAGCCTCCCGGCACTACCGGTTTCAGTTTGGCGAGGCCTTCGGCCGTGCTGGGGGTAAAACCCTCGTCCTCTTCCAGCAGCCTGGTCTTCTTCCTGGTAACCGTGAGCTCGGGGGCAAACATGTAGTGCTTCTGAAACGCCCTGTCGTTGGCGCGCGCCTCCTCAAACTGCTGATAGCGTCTGAGGACGACGGCGTCGCACTCCTCCTTGGTTATGCCGACTTCCGCGGCCACGTTTTCGGCCGTCTGCACCATGGCTGCGCGATGTTTCGGACTTCCGCCGAAGTTGTCCATGTTCCAGTCTTCCCTGTCGACCTGGCCACCGGGACCGAGGGGGTCGGGCCACACGGTATGCGGACCGTTGGAGCACCTGTCGGTCATCAGCGCATAGGCCACGTCATAGATACCAAGCTCCATATCCTTTGCGGCGAGGTTCAGCGCCGTCGTAGAGGTCGAGCATGCCTGGTTTATAAAGAGGGCGGGGACGAATTTCTTGTCGTCCGTCAGCATGGCGCTGGCCCAGTTGTGAGCGCAAAACCAGTGGTTCTGGGCAACCGTGCTGCCAAAGTACAGATAATCGATGATGGTAGGGTCGAGATGCCTTTTCTCGAGAAACCACCTTCTCGCCGTCATAGCCCCGAGGCTCACCGCGTTGTCATACTGCATGCTCCCTTGCCAACGGCTGAAGGGGGTCGAGTAATACCCACCGTAAGGTATATACGCCTTCGTGTAACTTTTCATTTACCCATTCCTCCTTACTAAATGTGATGGTTTGTATCCTGGAAACCCATTTCATACGATCGGTGGAAGTAGTGCCGAGTCAGGAGAGATACCCCCTGCTTCCGATCTTCCTGAATATGCCCAACCCGGACGAAATGGCGCTGCCTGCGTGATTTTCATTTCACGCAGCAAGCATCCATTTCAATCTGTAAAACCATTTTATATTATACCGCAGGCGGGGGGTCTGTCAAGGAAAGTTTGCAGCGGGGTTGGCGGCCGGGCGCCTTTTGCGCATAGCTTTGTCGCGCTGCGTCCTGTGAAGCTCGACGTACGAAATAGACGCCTGCCTCAGCCATGAGGTCGCGGTCGCCCTCTATCACGGCTATCCTACCTCCCAGCCGCCTCCCAGGGCCTTGTAAAGGGCGATGAGGTCTGCCGCGATGTTCTGGGTGCTCGTGGTAAGGGCGCTTTCGTCCGTGAATTGCTGGCGCTCGGCGGTGAGCACGCTCAGGAAGTCCGTCTGCCCTTCCGTGTAGAGCCGCAATGACAGGTCTACGGCCTTGCGGTCGGCGGCGACGGCATCCGTGAGCGACTTGTGGTGCTGCTGCTCCTTGGCGAAAGCGACGAGGGCGTTCTCCACGTCCTGCAGAGCTGTCAGCACGGTCTGTTGATAGGTGACGAAGGCCTGGTTGCGAAGGGCCTCCTGGGCGTGGATGTTTGAAACGATGGCGCCGCCCTGGAAGATGGGCCACGTCCCCGCAGGGCCGATGAAGAGGGAGCGGCTCATGCCCTTGAACCAGGTATTGGCTGTGCTCGTCTGCCAGTTTGCACCTCCCGTGAGGGAGAACTGGGGAAAAAGCTGCGCCACCGCCACCCCTATCTGCGCGGTGGCGCTGTGAAGCTGGGCCTCGGCCTGGCGGATATCGGGCCTGCGCCGTAGGAGTTCGGAAGGAAGTCCCGCAGGGATCTCTCCCGGTATAGCGGGGAAGCCGCCCGCGGGCGACAATAACTCCACGAGATCCGCCGGGTGGCGGCCGAGGAGCACGCTCAGCGCATAGATGGACTGACGCGCACCCGTTTCATAGACGGGGATCTGGGCTTCCGTCGACGCCACCAGGCTCTCCGCGTTCGCCACGTCGAGGCTTGAGTCGAACCCGACCTTGTCGAGCCTGCGGGTTATATCGGCCGTATGCTCCTGCGCCTTCAGGTTGTTGCGGGCTGTGACGATCTGCTGCTGGTATCCCCGGAGCTGTATATAATCGAGGGCCACCTCGGCGATGAGGATCACCTGGACGTCCCTCAGGTTTTCGACGGCGGCCTGGACGTTCGCACCCGCGGATTCCACGTTCCTTCGGACGCCCCCGAAAAAGTCGAGCTCCCACGCCGCGTCCACAGTTGCCAGGTAAGAGTTGCGGGGATTCCCATTTGTGCCCTAGAGGGGGCCTGCCTGCCGCTGGTAGGCGGCCGAGGCGGTGGCAGAGGGCCACAGGCCCGCAACGGCGACGCCTCGGAGAGCCCTGGCTTGCCGGAGACTGGCCTCCGCGAGGGCGAGGCTCAGGTTCGCCTTCAGGGCCTCCTCTACGAGCCTGTTCAGCGTCGGGTCCTCGAATTGCCGCCACCACCGGGCAAGATCTGCGGACCGGTCCGTCGGAACCGACGGGGTATTCGGCTGGGCCGCCTCTCTCACGCCCAGGAAAGAGGGGGGCAGAGGGGGCTTGGCCACGTGGTAATCGGGGCCTACCATGCATCCCGTTACAAACATCGAAAGGACGAGACAGGCGAAAAGCTTTGCCTTCATAGTACCTCACTCATATCGGAGGGCGTCGATGGGGTCGAGCCGCGACCCCTTCCAGGCAGGATAGAAGCCGAAGATCACGCCGACGCTCGCCGATACCACAACGGCCGCGATGATGGCGCCCATCGAGGGCGCCGTCGGCCAGTGGAGCACCCTCGAGACGAGCATGGAGGCGCCCCGACCGACGATGATGCCCATAATGCCGCCCGCGAGGCAGAGCACTACGGCCTCGATGAGGAACTGGCGGAGGATATCGTTCGGCTCGGCGCCCACTGCCATGCGCAGCCCGATCTCGCGCGTCCGCTCCGTGACGGAGACGAGCATGATGTTCATGATGCCCACGCCGCCCACCACGAGGGAGATCATAGCCACGTACATAAGGAGCCTTGTGATGAGCTCCGTCGTCGAGCTCATGGCCTTCGTGATCTCCGTCATGTCGCGGACCCTGAAATCGTCAAGAACGGTAGGCCGGAGATGGTGGTTCTCCCGGATCACGTCGGTGATCTGCTCGATGGCCGCCTGTATCCACGCAGGTCCCCGCGCGGTGGTGAGGATTTGATCAACGTTGGCGAATCGGATGGGCTGGGGCAGGTCGGCCGCCTCGTTGGTGGACTGGGTGGGATAGAGGCTCGTCGAGATGTTCGGATACATCATGGTGAGCGAATTGACCTCCGTGACGTTCGAGGTATTCGTGGTGCTCTGGTTGCCGCCCGAGAGGGTGGTGGCCACGACGCGGTACTTGATCGTGGTCCAGGGCGCCAGGACGATGTCGTCCTGGCGCCCTGGACCATCATGTTCGCGCCCTTCTGGCTCAGGACGCCGATTACCTTGAAGGCGACGTTCCGGACGCGGATCTCCTTTCCGATGGGCGAGTGTCCGGCGAAGAGCTCCCTCACGATCGTCTTGCCCACCATGCAGACCTTGCTCGCGTTGAGGACGTCGTGCTCGGTGAACGCCTCGCCCTCGGCCATGGTGGTCCAGTCGCGCACCTGGAGAAAGGAGGGCGTCGAGCCCTGGATGTACGTGGGCACCCAGTTCTTGTTGCCGTAGACGATCTGCGCGCGGGCGCGCACGATGGGGGCCACGGCGCTCACCGCGGGGCATGCCTTCGCGATGGCGTCCGCGTCGTTCGGGGAGAGTGTCGTCTGGCTGCCTATGCCGTAGTTGATGCCGCCCACGTTCTGGGCGCCCGGTATGATCACGAGAGTGTTCGCCCCTAAGCTCGTGAGGGTGCGCTGGATCGCGAGGGACGCCCCGTTGCCGATCTCCATCATGGTGATGACCGCCGCCACACCGATGACGATGCCGAGCGTGGTGAGGAGGGTCCGCATGATATTCCGTCTAAGGGCGGTTGCGGCCATTTTGAGTGTACCGAGTAATCTCATGGCAGACCTTTAAACCGTCCCCTCGATGAGGCCGTCCTTGATGCGGATGGTCCGCCGGGCGTGACGGGCCACGCCCGGATCGTGGGTGACGAGAATGATGGTGATCCCCTCGTCCTTGTTGAGCTGCTGGAACATCTCCAGGATCTCCTCGCTCGTGTGCGAGTCGAGGTTACCGGTCGGCTCGTCGGCGAGGAGCACCTCAGGCTGGTTGATCAGCGACCTCGCGATTGCGACGCGCTGCTGCTCGCCGCCGGAGAGCTGGGACGGGTGGTGGTGGACCCGGCCAGACCGACCTTTTCGAGCATCTCCACGGCCCGCTGTCTCTTCTGATGCTCGGCGAGTCTCTCCCTCGTGTAGCTGAGGGGCATGACCACGTTCTCCAGGGCGGTCGTCCGGGAAAGGAGGTTAAAGCTCTGAAAGACGAAGCCGATTATCCGGTTGCGCAGCCTGGCCCGCTCCTTCGGGCCGAACCGGGAGGTCTCCCGGCCGTCGAGCCAGTACTCGCCGGATGTGGGGTGATCGAGGCACCCGAGGATGTGCATGAGCGTGCTCTTCCCGGAGCCGCTCGCGCCCATGAGCGTCACGAGCTCGCCCCTTTCGATTTCGAGGGAGATGCCCTTGAGCACGGGGAGATCGACCTCGCCGAGGTGGTAGGTCTTGTAAATGTTCCGCAACTCAATGAGATTGTCCATTCCGTCCCCCTTCCCTTCTATCGTCCTGCCCCGGCGGACGCGGCCGGCCGCGCCTGGCTTTCCCGGCCCTGACCGCCCTGGCCCTGAGCCGGACGGTTGCCGCGGAAGGGCATTTGAGGCGCGAAGGGATTGCGCTCGGCGGTCTGACCCGCGTCGGCCTCCCGCACACCTTCGCCGGCAACGGCGCGGAGGCCTTCGGTCAGGCCCCTGCCCTCCACTTCGGTAAATGCACCGTCTGTGAGCCCCGCCGTGACGGGAATAGGCCGGACGAACCTGCCTTCCTCGATCCAGACGACCGTGCGCTTCTCGCCTCCCTCGGGGCCGCGGCCACGGCGGGAAAGCCCGTCCGCGCCCTCGGCGTCACGCGCGATCTCGCCGGGCCGCGGTGACCAGTTGAGCGCCGCGTTCGGCACGAGGAGCACGCCCTTCCGGCGGCCTATCTCGAATTGCGCGTTGGCCGTGAGGTAAGGGAGGAGCTTCCCGTCCGAGTTGTCGATATCGACCGCTATGGTATAGGTAACGACGTTCTGCGTCATGGTCGCGTTAAGTCGGACCTGACCAACCACGCCGTGGAACACACGGCCGGGAAAGGCGTCGACGGCGAACGTCACGGGCTGGCCCTTGGTAATGTTCCCCACGTCCGTCTCGTAGACGTTGATCCACGCCTGGATGCGCCTCACGTCGTTCGCGATGAGGAAGAGGCTCGGGGCGGAGACCGAGGAAACGACCGTCTGTCCGATATTCACCCGCCTGTCGATGATGACGCCCTTCACGGGGGATCTGATCGTACAGTAGTTGAGGTTTAACTGCGCCGTCACGAGAGCCGCCTTATCTTGCGCCACCGTGGCAATCGCCTCCTCCACCGTCGCCTCCGCCGAGGCGAGGTTCGCCTTGGCTACCTCGTAAGTGTCCCTGTACTGGTCGTAGGCGCTCTGGGCGAGGGCGTCGCTGGGGCCGAGCTTCTGGGCCCTTTCCCAGTTCTGCGTGGCTAAAAGGAGGTTTGCCTTCTGCTGGAGCACATTGGCCTTGTTCGCGACCACAGCCGCCTCGGCCTGTTTGAGCTGGCCTTCCGCGGTCTTCACGGCAGCCACGTAGAGGGAGTCGTCAATTTTTGCCAGGACCGTGTCTTTATCCACCTCGGAGCCCCAGCGAATTTCGTCGCCGTGCTTGTCCTTGCCGAAGGAGATGATGATGCCCGCAACCTGCGCGCCTATCTGGACCACCGCTACCGGCTCTATTACGCCTGTGGCGGTGATCGTGGCGACCAGGTCTCCCCGTTTCACAGGCGTCGAGCGGAATGCGGGGGCCTTGTTCCCCCTGGACCAGAATGACCAGACCCCGGCGCCTGCCGCCAGTCCGGCAAGGACTACGATCGCGACTACACCTGTTCGTCGCATAAAATCCACTCCCGTTTAAAGCACGGCCGGTTCGGCCCCAACCGATGCAGCTCCGTCGCACACGGGCTTTAGACACATAGGCGGCCGGTTAGACCGGGCTGCATCAAAAGTGGCATGAGAAAGGATGGCGCCTATTCCCTCGTTTCCACGAGCTTCATCCTTCCTTTTTTTACTTGGCCGTACAGACCTTCGGTACCGCTCAAGCCCATCAGAGGATAAGTCGCCGGTATCTGTCAAAAGGTTACAAACGCGGCTGCACCTTCCGGAGGGCTTGCGAGAGAAGGGAATCCTAAAAGGGATGCGGAGGTCCGTGCACAAACCCACCCCTGCCGAGGAGGAATACACCCAGTTCTGCCTCTCTTGAGGAGGGGATAGGCCAGGGGAACCTGGGACACGGCCGAAGGCCGAGGTGATGCGCGAAGGCGGAAGACGGCACGCTGATGGGGAGTTCGAGAAAGCGGCAGAAACGGACGCCGGGGCGCCTGCACCCCGAAGGGGCGTGGGTCGCAAGCGTTGGATATGGCGGAGCGTAGAACGGACAGCGAATGGAGTAGGGCGCTGGCTTTTTCCCATTCAGGGAGTATAATTATGTCGGGAAGCAAAACACGTTCACGCGGAAGCGAGGGAAAGGGGAAATGAATATCTCCTATGGCATAGCAGAGACCATCGGCCTTCGCAAAGAAATGGAGGATGCCCATTCAGTGAGGGACGACGAGGGACGCGGGGTTTTCAGCGCCGAGGTCTGCGACGGGCACGGCGGCTCGCTCGCCGCAAGGATTGCCGCCGAAATGCTCACCCCCTGCTTTCTCCACGGAGAAGGCGTGGCCTGCGAGAGGACAGGCGGGAGAGGATTTACCCCGGAGGACTTACGGGACGCGTATCTCGCCATAGACCGGTATATTGTCGCTCAGCAGACTACAAGCGGGACTGCGGTAGGTACGCTCTATCTCTGGGAAAACAGGTTCCTTGCGGCAAATGCCGGCGACGTCCGGATCGTGATCGGGGATGGACCGGAGGCAATCAGCCTCACCGTCGATCACAAGCCCGATCTTCCCGATGAAAGGGCCAGGATCGAGGCCCTGGGCGGCAGAGTCGTATCCTATGATGTGCCGCGCGTGCAGGGATTACTCTCCATGAGTCGCTCCCTCGGGGATGCCCTCCTCAAGCCTTTTGTCACGGCCGAGCCCAGGATAGCGGAAGGGGTTCTCGGCAGGGAAAACGACATAGCGATCATTGCCTGTGACGGGCTTTGGGATGTGCTGACTTCAGAAGAAGCGGTGGCAATCGCCCGGGACGCGGCGGGACCGAGCGAGGCGGCAAGGCTGCTCCAAGCCAGGGCCATGGAGCAGGGAAGCATGGACAACATTACCGTGATCGTCCTTGACCTGAAGGCTTATACGGCACGGTGCGGGCGGGATCGCCTTTACGTCTCGCGGGTGCTCGACCGGGCCCTTTCCCCAACGTGACGAACGGATGATACCGAGTTGCGTTCAAAGGCACATCGAGGCGGCGACGAAGAGCCGACGCAGGCGTACGCCGTTGTACGTCAAGGAGAGCGATGAGGAGCCAACAAAGATGGGGCGAAGAAGGCGGCTCGGTATCACTTGATAAGGGGAAGCATGGCTTTAAATTCTGCGGTACCCGCCTTCCGGAGCAACTCGTAGATCACCATCTCTGTGGAGGTGACGGTGATGCCTGCTGCCCGCATTCTGTCAAGGGCCACGGAGACGTTATCAGGTGAGCGGGAACCTACCGCGTCACTGACGACGTGGATCCGGAAGCGGGGATGGCCGGAGAGGGCGGTCTGGGCCACGCAGATATGTGCCTCGATGCCGGCGATGATCAGCGTATTTCTCGCCGTCTCTTCGACGCGCGCGGCAAACGCCTCCGACAGGAAGCAGTTGAAGGTGCTCTTTGAGATGGGCTCCGGAAAGGTGACTTTCTCGCTGATCTCTCTCACCGTCAGACCCAGTTTTTCCTGTTCCGTGACGATCACGGGAAGCCCCATAACCGCCGCGAGGGCGAGGAGACGCTTCATATTTGCAGTGAGCCTCTCAGCTTCAGCCATTGCGGGCACGAGCTTTTCCTGCATATCGATGATCACAAGAAGGCTCTCTTCCCTCGTAATGAGCTGATTATCGCTCATGCACACTTCACCGATGAACCGCACGCGCTCCCGCTACCCGTTTTCCGCCGGTACGGCACCTTCGTTGCAATGGGAACCTCCTCAGCCGTTATTCCTCACCCGCGAGCCGAACCCGCGCGATTCGAAAAGGTGCAGGAAACAAAAAAAGAGAATTAGGCGAACCGATTCCGAAAACCTACTTCTTAGGCTGCATGTTCTGGCCGCAGCAGACGATATCACATATCTCTACGCAGCCACATGTTTCATCGACTGAAACAACAAGCCCGCAAACTTCACAGTAAAGCTTCTCCCCTCTGCCTGCTTTCGCCGTTTTTGCCTTGGCGGTCTTAGACGGTGCTTTTGCCGTTTTTGCGGCGGGCCTGGCTGCTGCTGCAGCCGTCCCGGCCGCCGGTTTCGCTGCTGCGTTAGGGGTTGCCTTCTTTGCAGGCTTTGGCGCTTCCTTTGTGCCCTTTGACGCTACCGGTTTTTCAGCCTTGGTCTTTGTGACGCTTGCCGGCGCTGCTTTTGCCTTCGGTGCCATCTTTGCCATTTTCTTATCACCCCCCTCCCCGTCTCCTTTTTTTGTCCTGCTCGGTTCGCCTAACCCTATGTCTTGGTCCGTACGCGCGAGGGCGTCACGGTTTCCTTATGTACAGCTCGAGACGATCTCCTCTTTGCAGCGAGCAGCGCTTTCAATCCTGATGCGCGCCGCGCCTTTTGCTCTTCTCAGTGCTGCAGGGTCACTTTTGATGCGACCGATCAGATTTACCTCACTCGCGGGCACGGGCTCGGGTCCCCGGCTTAAAGGTGTCGGACCGAAAAAAAGGGCGAGTGCGGAACCGGGCGGCCAATAACCGATATCACCGACTGTCAGGCGGGATGTGGCTGTTTCGTCGAGGGGGCACGTAACGGGAATCTCGAAGTAGAATTCATCTCCCCACACATGCGGGCGCGTCTCCACGGGAAGCACGTCAACGACCTCCTTTGCGCAGACCGTATCAAAGAATTCTGCTTCGACTAGTACGTCCCCGACTATGATTTTCACAGGTGTCGCCATCGTTTTTCCCACGTTTGTCGCTAAGTATAAGACTATTGCAGCGCCTTCACAATGAAAAAATGCGTTGTGGAGCTATATTGGCAGCATAAATACGGGGAGAAGCGATCAACTTCCTGGCAATGAGGTATATTGCGGCCCATACTATGTATCATGGGTTTTTTCCTCACCGTTTTTTTCTTTATCTACAGTCTGCTTCATTTCTACCTGTTCATGAGGGCAAAAACGGCCCTGGGTTTTGGCCCGGCTGTTGCCATTCCTCTCGCCCTCTTTCTGGCCGTCATGATAACCACACCCATAGCGATACACCTTTTGGAGAATGCCGGTTTCGGACTCCTCGCCCGCGTCACGGCCTATGTGGGCTATACCTGGCTGGCCTTGCTCTTTCTCCTCTTCTGCACCTTGCTCGTAACCGACGTCTACCGCCTCTCGGTTCACCTGGCAGGTTTGGCTACGGGAAGAAGGCTCTCGTGGCTCACGCTTTCCCCACGATCATGCTTCCTGCTCTCCCTCGCAAGTGCTGCTGCTATCGGCTTCTATGGCTGGTTTGAGGCCGGGGCGGTACGAGTCGAGACCATTGAAATTGCCACGTCAAAGATCCCCGTCCATGCCGGCCCCTTAAGAATCGTCCAGATCTCTGATGTGCACCTTGGACTGACGGTCAGCGGGAACAGGCTAAAAAGGATTATGCACCTGGTGAGAGAAGCGCATCCGGACATACTCGTCTCCACGGGCGACCTCGTCGACGGCAGCATGGACGACCAGAAAGAGACTGTCGAGCTGCTGCAAGCGGTCACACCGAGGTATGGCAAGTTTGCGATCACCGGCAATCACGAATTCTACGCCGGTCTCGGCCAGGCCCTCGCCTTTACGAATAGGGCCGGCTTTCGTGTACTCCGCGGGGAGGCGGTCACCGTCGGAGACGTGATCAATATCGTGGGCGTTGACGACCCGTCAGGACCGGGCTACGGCTCGTCAATCACGGGGGAAAAGGCCGTTCTCTCCTCCGCTTCAAAGGGAAAATTTACCCTGTTCCTCAAGCACAGGCCCGTGGTGGATGCGGAGAGCGCAGGTCTTTTTGATCTCCAGCTTTCGGGGCACGTCCATGCCGGCCAGATATTTCCTTTCAGGCTTATTACCCGTCTTTTCTATCCCTTTATAGCAGGTCTCTACCACCTCCGGCCGGGTTCGGCGCTCTACGTCAGCCGGGGCTCGGGCACGTGGGGGCCTCCCATCCGTGTTCTCGCACCTCCCGAAGTGACGGTTATAGAGCTTTTCCGCCCGCCCGTTGACGGCAACATTTGTCAAAAAAACGTTAAAAGAAGTTTTCTCGTCGGTTGACAATAATCTGCCCGATTCCTACAGTAAAAATGAGGGTCCATTTTGGGGCATTGGGGTAAAAAGCTGCATCCGTTGCTGCCGATGCCATTTTCCATGTGCACGACGAGCCGGCGGGAGCCGGGGTAGAAGCGGCAAGGCTTGGAAGGAAACAGCGAACCCGAAAAGCTTGAAGGGGCTTTACCCTCAAGCTCCTGGGACGGAAACGGGCAGGACAGGCGGGCGAACTGAAACGCCCATCGGAGGAGGTCGCATGAGAAGAGAATTGAGTTTACTGCCGCTCGTGATGTTCTTGCTTGCCTTTCCCGGCATCAGCCGTGCTGCGGACCAGAACAGCTATGTGGGTTCCGATGTCTGTATAGGATGTCATGAAAAGCAGGTCCGGCTCCTGGCGAAGAGCCCACATTGGAAGAAGGCGGTGCCCGGCGCCCCGATCAACAGTGAGGGGTGCGAGTCCTGCCATGGCCCCGGCGCCGCCCACGCGGAGCAGGGTGGCGGAAAGGGTGTGGGCGGGTTGATTACCTTCGACAAGAAGGTTACGGCCGAGCGGAAATCGGGCGTATGCCTCAGTTGCCACGAAAACAGCACGGTGCTCGCCATGTGGGATTCGGGCACGCACAAGAAAATGGATGTAGCGTGCAGCGATTGCCATGCCGTGCACGGGCCTCCGAAGGCCCCTGCGGGCTACGGCACCACCCTGGCCGGTCTCGCGTATTCTCCCACATGGGAATACCAGGTATGCGGCAAGTGCCACCTCGACATCAAGGCCCGGTTCAACAGGAGGGCCCACCATCCCCTGGTGGAAGGCAGGATCACCTGCTCCAACTGCCACCAGCCGCATGGTTCTATGAATCCCTCGATGATCAAGGCCCCGAGCGTCAACCAGCTCTGTTATACATGCCACGCGGAGAAGAGGGGTCCTTATATGTTTGAGCATCCCCCGGTTGACGAGAACTGCGCCACGTGTCACACGCCCCACGGCAGCGTCCACGAGTGGCTTCTGGTGGAGAAGGTGCCCAACCTCTGCCAGAATTGCCACGACTCCTCGGGCCACGTGGGCAATAGGTACAGCAGGGAGACGCTTTTCACCGGAAAAGCCCCGGCCATCCAGTCCGTCAGTCGCGCGTGCCTGAACTGCCACGTCAACATACACGGGAGCAATGGCTCTGCGAATCCCGCGAACGGATTCAACTCCGGCGCATACTTCTTCAGGTAAGGGGGATGATATGAAAAGCCGGCTCTTACTCGCATGCTTATTCGGCTTGTTTTTTGCCTCGTATTCTTATGCGGCGGATAATCTCTTCTCCGGCGGTATCTTCCTCGGCGGCGACGCCCTCAACCTCGACCACCAGAGCGCGAAATTCAACGAATACAACGCCATAGCCCCCGGTATGGCCGGGGGCGGCAACGTGAGCTACGACACGGGTAAGTACCATTTCGACGCAGATGCGGCCTACCTCGGTGGGGACGACATGTACCTGAAGCTTAAAGGCGGCAAGTGGGGCAGCTTCAAGTACTCCCTCTACTACACGGAATTTCCCCACAACTATTCCTTCGAGGACCGGACCATCTACACCAACCCCGGCTCCCAAAATCTCACCCTGCCCGGCAAAGCCTTGGCTACCCCGCAAAACTCCGCCCTGTGGCCGAGCACGTCCTTCGATTATGGGATCCGGAGGAAGGACGTAGGCGGCTCCTTGGATGTGACCGCCATATCGCCCTTCTTCTTCAATGTGACGTCGAATCGGCTGCAGCGGGAAGGGGACATGCCCTGGTCCGGCCATGACGCGTACAGTTTCGGGAAAACCGTGGAACTGCCGCTCCCTGTTGACGACCACACGACCAACGCGAACGTGCTTTTGGGTTGGAAGAACAAGCAATTCTATGCTGCCCTCGGCGGGGGCTTCAGCGAGTACAGCAACCAGGCGGAGTTTACCCGCTTTCAGGACCCCTTCACCACGGGTGCGACGCAGGCATATGGCACCCTCGTCGGCCCTCCTGACAACAGGTCGTGGAGCCTCAATTTCACCGGCACCGCGAAACTCCCCCTCTCCTCTGTGTTTGCCTTGAACGCCGGCTTTCAGAACAACACGTCCCGGACGACGCTCCTCAATACGATCGAGACCGGCACAGCGGCGTCCCCCACCGTCACCACGCTGCGTCTGAGCCAGCCAACCTTTAATGGTGACGTGACATACTGGAATCTGGGGGCGAATCTCACCTCGAGTCCGATGAAGGATCTGACCACGAAGTTTTACTTCAAATACCTCGACAGGAGGGACAATTCGGACTCCGTGACCTTCACGAACCCCTCGCTTCCCGTATCGGCCACGAACTCCCCGGTGACGAACGCCCTCTTCAGCTACGACAAAACGAGCGTGGGCGCAGAGGCAACGTACCGCTTCTTGAAAAACCTCAAGGGCATCATAGGGTATGACTTTACCGACACGAGGCGCGAGGGAGGAGTGGACTACCTCACGTCTCCGTCGTCAGCCCTCGGTATCGATAACGTCCCCCGTACGGCGGACAACACGTTTACAGCGCAGATGGTCTATAATCCTTTCGACTGGCTCGGCACGCGCCTTAAGTACCAGAAACTCTACAGGGGTACCGACACCGAACTCCAGCCGGGAACCGCCAATGTCCTCCCGAACAACGTCAGCCGCTTCGACATAGGGAAACTGGACCAGGATATGTTCAAACTGACCGCGGACATCTCACCCACCGAGGCCCTCAACGTCTCTCTCGAGTACGCATACAAGCTCGACGACTACAGCGACACCGTCCTCGGCTTGACAAAGGCGCAGGAGAACGAGTTTATCGTTGACGGCAACTATGTCTGGAAAGGCATGAAGTTCTTCGCCTTCTTCGACTATGACGTCTCCCTTAACGAGCAGACTGAGAGGGAGGGCGGCGGGAACCCAAGCGCGGCCCCCACCACCTCAGCCTTCAACTGGTATTGCAACCAGCACAACAACAACTATGCTTACGGCGCAGGGACAAGCTTCCCCATAATCAAGGACAAGCTCGCCCTCATCGTCCAGTACGACTTTGAGCTGAACAACGGCACCGCAAACTTCACGTCCCAGAGCTTCACTGCCTCCAATACGGCCTTGGGCATCAACAACGGCAATATAAACATCCCACAGTGGGACGACTACACCAGGCAGAATATCTCTGCCCGTTTAACGTATGACTATAACAAAAGTCTCGGCTTCGCCTTAGGCTTCCTCTACAGCCAGTTCAGGCTGAACGACGGCCAGCTCAACGGCTATCAGTACGTGGCGCCGGGCCACTCCTATCTCAGCGGCGCCTACACGGACGGGTCGTACAAGGCGAACGTATATTACGTACGGGCCATATATCGGTTTTAGCAATTCTTTGGTCGATCCTGGCGCAGCCGGTCTTTGAAGTCAGGGGCACGCCCGAAAGGACCATACGCGCGGCCTAAGCAGAAAAATAATCCGTAAACTCCGGTTGACAAAATGATGTGTGTCG
Source organism: Syntrophorhabdales bacterium (assembly GCA_050012495.1). Lineage (GTDB taxonomy): Bacteria > Desulfobacterota > Syntrophorhabdia > Syntrophorhabdales > WCHB1-27 > BOG-1155. The sequence continues at coordinate 25,216 of JBEKHB010000004.1, read as the reverse complement.
TGGTTAAACACTATCGTTGAGCCGCAGCCAAAATCAGTAGGGCGGGGGTAAGGGGGAAAGCAATTGGATTTTGTTTACTCAATCTGTCCTCCCGGAGTGTTGTGCCAGATCTTTGTGGGTTTGAGCCGCACGGTCATCCTCTTTATCGTCGCGTCAGGCTTGACTCTCATACTGGGTGTGCTTCGCATCCCCAACATTGCCCACGGCTCTCTCTACATGATCGGTGCATTCCTGGCCTTCACCATTTCGAAGATGGCGGGAGGGGGCACTTTTGGTTTCTGGCTGGCCATGGCGGGCGCTCCCCTCGGCGTGGCCCTTTTGAGCCTGGTCTGCGAACGCGGGTTGTTTCAGTATCTGTATGAGCGGGAGCATTTGATGCTCCTTCTGCTCACCTTTGCGTTTTCCCTCGTCTTCGGCGACCTCGTGAAGCTCGTCTGGGGCGGCGAATACAAGTCCGTTCCCGTGCCCCCGGCCTTCCAGGGTTTTGTCCCGCTCTTCGGGGGGCTGCCCTTCCCCATATATAATCTCTTTTTACTGATTTTGGGCCCTGTCGTCGCCATTGCCCTCTGGCTTCTTGTGAACAAGACGAAGATAGGAAAGATCGCAAGGGCGGCAGCGGTTGACAGGGAGATGGTCGGAGCGGTCGGCATCAACGTGAGTTGGATCTTTGCCTGCGTCTTTGTGATCGGCTGCTTCCTCGCCGGGCTTGGCGGCGCCCTCGTGGCTCCAACAGTGAGCGTCACCCTCGGCATGGACGCCACACTGATCATGGAGGCCTTTCTTATCGTTATCATGGGCGGTTTGGGCAACGTGTGGGGGGCGCTTCTCGGTGCATTGATCTTCGGTCTTACCCAATCCCTCGGCATCCTTATATGGCCGCAATTCGGCATCATTTTTCCCTACATGGCGGTGATTGCGGTCCTCCTCTTCAGGCCGACGGGGCTTCTCAAATCGACGTGGTAAAGGAGTGGCATGGGGCCGGTATTCCGTAAGAAAAACCTTATTATCATCGCCTCGGTGGTCCTGCTCTTCCTCTTCCCCGCGATACTGCCGCGATTCTATGTCTACATGGCCGCCATCGTCCTCATCTACGGTCTTGCGGCAACGAGCCTCAATCTTGCATTGGGGTTCGGCGGGCTGTACCAGTTCCACCATGCGGTCTTCTATGGCGTGGGTGCATACGGGGCGGCCCTGATGATGATGAAAACGGGTCTTTCACCGTGGCTTGGCTTTATTGTCGGACCTCTCATTGCCGCCGTACTGGGACTTGTCATGGGCCTCATCTGCATCCGCCTCTCCAAGCTCTATTTCGGCATGCTCCAAATCTCGCTCGGCTCCCTTGTCTGGGCCATCGTGTACAGGTGGTACTCGTTTACCGGCGGAGACGACGGACTACACGGCATCCCGGTGCCTGACCTTATTTCCTCCGGTTCGGCCGCCTACTATTTTACGCTGATCGTCACGCTCATCTGCACGTACATGACCTACAGGATCCTGAAGGCGCCTTTCGGCAGCGTCCTCCAGGCAATTCGCGACAATACCGTCAGAAGCGAGATGATCGGGGTGAACGTGAGGAGGCACCAGCTCATGGCGCTCGTCATTGCGGCCTTCTTTGCGGGCGTGGCCGGCAGTCTTTTCGTGGCTGTAGACACGACTGCTTTCCCTGATATGCTTTTCTGGACCCTCTCTATGGAAATGGTCATCATGTGCCTCCTGGGCGGCTGGCTCACCTTTATGGGGCCCATGCTCGGAGCCGCCGTGATCGTGGCGCTGCGCACCCTGGTGAGCACTTACACTGTCTACTGGGCCCTTGTCCTTGGTATTATCATGATGCTCGTCATATTCTTTCTGCCGGAGGGCGTCCTTGGCTGGCTGATGCAGCTCTCGGGCAAAAGACGCGAGACCGGCCCGGAAAATAATGAGCAAAAGGCCGCTTTGGCGGGGGACCGGTAGATGCTGAAGGTCGAAAACCTCCACAAATCGTTCTCAGGGTTTAAGGCGGTCAACGGCGCCAATCTCCATGTAGCCAAAGGGGAGATCGTCGCCGTGATCGGACCGAACGGCGCCGGCAAGACCACACTCTTCAACCTCGTGACAGGCATCTTGAAACCTGATGCCGGCAGCGTCCGCTTCAGGGGAGAAGATATCACGGGCATGCCCCCCTATCAGGTGTGCAAGAAGGGTCTCTCGCGCTCCTTCCAGGTGGTCAATGTATTCTCCAGACTTACCGTGTTCGAGAACGTCCGCGTCTCGGTCCTGGCAAGGGAGAACAAAACGTGGAATATGTTTACGCCCGCAAAGAAGATAGTTACGCCCGAGACAGAGCGAATCGTCGACAGCGTGGGCCTTACCGGCCAGAAGGACCGGGTGAGCACCATGCTCTCACACGGCGAAAGAAAGGTGCTGGAGATCGCTATAGCCCTCGGAGGAAACCCAGAGTTCCTGATCCTCGACGAGCCTACCGCCGGCATGTCTCCGGAAGAGACCGGCCGGTGCATCGATCTCATACGGAAGCTCTCGAAAGACTTCGGTCTCACCATACTTTTCTGCGAGCATGATATGGAGCTTGTCTTCGCCATTGCCAACCGGATTATGGTTATGGTGCGGGGCTCCACTATCGTGCAGGGCCCCTGTGACGAGGTACGATGCAATCAGGCCGTGCAGGATGCATATCTCGGTGGGAGTGACGCGTGCTCAGCGTAAAGGGGATCCACACCTATTACGGTCTCAGTCATATACTTTACGATGTGTCCCTCGAGGTGTCGAAAGGCGAGATCGTGGGCCTTCTCGGGAGGAACGGGGCCGGCAAGAGCACGACCATGAGGAGCATAAGCGGGCTCACGCCGCCGAGACAGGGAACCATTACCTTTCATGGGGAGCCGCTAGCGGGCAAACAGGCCTACCGGCTGGTGAGGCAGGGCATCGCCTATGTCCCCGATGACCGGAGGGTCTTCGCGGACCTCTCCGTTGACGACAACCTGGAGATCACGTACAGACGAAATGCCGAGTGGAACAAAGACCGGGTATATGACATTTTTCCGGCACTCCGGGAGATCAAGGACCGGCGCTCGGGCAACTTGAGCGGCGGCGAGCAGCAGATGCTTACCATAGGCCGGTCCCTCATGACGGCTCCCGAGCTGCTCTTGCTCGATGAGCCGACGGAAGGGTTGGCGCCGCTGATCGTCCGCGATCTGGAACAGCAGATCCTGCGGCTGAGAGACGCAGGCATCAGCATCCTGCTCTCGGAGCAGAACATAAAGTCGGCAATGAAATTAATCGAGAGAGCCTATGTCATTGACAACGGCCGCATCAGGTTTGAAGGGACCGTTGCCGAGCTTGAAGCCAACGAGGAGATAAAGAAGCGGTATCTGATGGTGTAGAAGCGTGAGGCTTGAGTCGCCTCTTCTCTTTTGCGTTATTCCCAGGGAGGAGAAAAAAGCGGGTAGCGGAATTCGACCAGGTAGGGCTCGTCCCATGATATATGGTGGCGAAATATGTGCTCAAGCCCGTCGAGGCTCCGTGTTCTTTGTGCTTTGATGGCGAAAGCCCGGGCAAGGCCCAGAAAATCGGGGTTATAGAGTTCCATGGCATGCGAAACGCCGTACCGCTTCCGCATATAGTCTTCGAGGACGCCGAAAGCCCCATTATTGTAAACGAGTATGACAATCGGGATATCATATTGTTTCACGGTTGCGAGTTCTCCGGCGACGGCCGAAAAACTGCCATCTCCCGTGATGCAGAGACAGGGGCTCTCCGGCTTCCCGAGCTTGGCCCCAAGGGCGGCGGGCAATCCGTAAAAGATCGGTGAACTCCCCCTCGGGCTGAGAAAGCTGCGCTGATGATATGCGGGGAAGTAGAGCTCGGCCCAATAGGTAACCAGGTTGAGGTCCCATACCGTCACGGTTTCGTCGGGGATGAGCCGCCTTAAAAGCTTCACGATCCGAAAACCGATATGGTGTGCCTCAAGCAGGGCCTCTTCGCGCTCTCTCGTCCTCTTCAGTTGTTCCATGTCCCAGGTCGACCTTTTTCCTTTCATACTATGGTGAAGGGACTCCACCACTTCTTTCATATGGCCTGCGATCGCGAGGTCCGGCCGGTAATTGCGCCCAAGCCACCGGTCATCGACGTCTATATGAACGAGGCGGCCAAGCTTTACCCCCCGCCTTTTCGTATCCACATCTCTGAGTCTCGTCCCCAGAGCAATGGTCAGGTCCGCCGTTCTTACCACCTCTCTTGCGACCCCTTTTGCCATAACATTACCCAACGCGCAGCCGCTATCCTCCCTCAAGACGCCCTTTCCCCCCGTAGTGTTGAGGAAGGGGACCGCCGAGTCCCTGCAGACTGCCTCGAGAAGACCCCTTATCCCGTCTTCCATTAAGCCGCTCCCGCCTATGATGACGGGCCTCTGCCCGCCTTCCAGCGCTTTTTCAAGAGGCTCAGGGTCAAACTCCCTCTCCTCGTCAGCCACGCCCCCCTGCACGGGAAAGATCACCTCTTTTTCGAGCAGGCGATAGGGGATGAAAACAGCTACCGGCCCCTGCCGGGCTGATACTGCCGTCCGAAAGGAGGCTTCCAACGTGGCAAGGAGGTCCGTTTCACCGGAGGCGACAAAAACCGCCTTGGTTATATTCCGGAAGAGCGCCTCAGGCTCCCGGACGCCGTGGAGTATGCCTTTCTCCACATGCTTTCTTTCCACCTCGATGACCATGATCAGCAGGGGCACGTCATCCCCATGGGCTTCCATGCAGGAGGTCACGACATTGCCGAGACCCGGACCCGGCGTCACAAGGAGCACGGCAGCCCCACCTGTCACCCGCGAAAAACCGTCGGCCGCAAACCCTGCGTGGGACTCGTGTCTTCCCATGAGAACCGTAATCTTCGACTCGGCCAGCGCACGGTTCAGCGGCAGGGTATGAATACCGGGCAAATGGAAGATATATCTGATGCCTTTGCTTTCCAGAAAGTGTACAATCGCCCCATTTCCCAGCATAATTACTCCATTTTTGCGAGTTTAGCATAGTGCATCTAAAAGTTAAATAAAAATCTACTTGACATGGTTTTCAAATTGATTTAGTTTAGTAACTTAAACTTTTTGTGAGTGTTTACTGTTCATGGCGAAGATCGACGGATCGAGCATAGGTGAAAGAATACGTATGATAAGGCAGGCGAAATCTCTCACCCAGGAAGAACTTGGGTCGAGGGCGGGATTAACAAAAGGTTTTATCTCCCAGGTAGAGAGAAACCTCACGTCACTTTCTGTCGAGAGCCTCTTCGGTATCCTTGATGCACTCGACCAGAAAGCCTCCACGTTTTTTGACGAAGGATTTGATGAAAAGATCGTATTCGGGACGGACGACAGGGTCGAGCTGGAAAAGGAGCACGTGACGAAGTTTGAGATCCTTGTAGCTGCTGCTCAGAACAGGGAGATGGACCCGGCGCTCCTAGAGCTTGACGCCGGTGAGAAGACGGAAGAAGAAGAACCCCACGAAGGAGAGGAGTTCGGCTTTGTGTTGTCCGGCGGCATTGAGGTGATTCTTGGAGTAAAAACCTACCGGGTGCGAAAGGGAGAGTGCTTTTACTTCAAGGCTTCCAAGAAACACTATCTCGCGAACAGGCGAAAGATGAGGGCATCGGTCCTGTGGGTATCTTCGCCTCCTAATTTTTGATGCCGAAGAGGCAATCGATTTCGAAGGAGGGCCCTAGAGTGAAAGCATTAGGCAGACAGATTATGGCAGAGTTCTACGGGTGTAACCGAGAGATCCTTAATGATGTTGGCATCATACAGAGCCATCTGGAACGGGCGGCAGTTCTTACGGGCGCCACCATCGTGCAGAGCGTTTTTCATATGTTCAATCCCCATGGCGTGAGCGGCGTTGTGGTTATTGCGGAATCCCATTTTGCCATCCATACATGGCCTGAATACGGCTATGCAGCAATCGACCTTTTTACGTGCGGTGACGATATCGATCCGTGGAAAGGCTTTACTTATCTCAGGGAGAGACTGGAAGCGGGGCACGTCTCTACGGTAGAGATGAAGCGGGGCCAGCTTGATGTGACGGATGTGGGCGACTTTACGCATAAACCTCAACGGGCGTGTGCGGCCGTTTAAGGGACTCACCATAATATTATCGAGTCTTCCATAACAAAGGCTTTCCGAATGAGGGTAGATTTTCTCCAATTTGAGCTAGCAAAGGAGCTTGCCGAGAAATACGGCACACCTCTTTTGGTTTTGTCCAAAAGCAAACTCACAGCGAACTACCGGGGCCTAAAGCAGAGCATGCCCAGCGTCGAGCCTTTCTATGCGGTAAAGGCCAACGACAACATCGATATACTTCGGATGATCAATGAACTCGGAGGTAGTTTCGATGTTGCCTCAGTCGGCGAATTCGAGCTTGTAAAGGGCGTGGGTGTCGATAACCGGAGAATCCTCTATACCCACCCGATAAAAACGGAAGAGGATATCCGTTATTTCTTTGAACAGGGTCTGACGCTCTTTGTTTTCGATAACGAAGATGAGCTTCATAAGATTAAGCGGAACGCCCCTGGGGCGAGTGTTCTCCTTCGCATCGCCGTATCGAATCCCTTCTGTATGGTCAACCTCAACTATAAGTTCGGGGCTGATCCTCAGTCGGCTGAGGAGCTTCTGGACAAAGCCACGGCCCTTGGCCTCAGAGTCTCTGGCATTTCCTTCCACGTAGGCTCCCAGAGTCTTAATCCCTACGTTTACGTGGAGAGTATTGTCATCTGCAAGAGAATTTACGATTTCATGGCCCTTAAGGGGGTGAAGATGCGTCTCCTTGATATCGGAGGCGGCTTCCCTATTCAGTATATTGAGAACGTAATGCCTATCCAGAAATTCTGCGAGCCCATCAATGATGCCCTCAACAACTACTTCTCAGACACGACGATCTTGGCCGAACCCGGAAGGGTCATCTCCGGAGACGCCGTAGTGTTGGTCACCAAGGTTGTGGGGAAGTCGTACCGGAACAATGCCCAGTGGTACTACATTGATGACGGGCTTTACAACTCCTTCTCTGGAAAAGTTTATGATCACGCCAATTACAGAATCGTGTCTGAGCGGAAGGACGGGATGATGAGATGCGTCCTGGCAGGTCCCACGTGCGATTCCTTTGATGTAATATCAAACGATGTCATTCTCCCTGAGCTGGAGGTCGGGGACATGCTTCTGGCGCCGAGCATGGGCGCCTACACGAATGCAAGCGCCACTGCCTTCAATAGGCTTGAAAAGGCGCATACCATTACTATAGATTGAATAACTGCTCACGAGAGGGGTTGACATGACAAATCAAAATGAAACAATCCGGGAAGGTTCCATGGAGGACCTTTGGAATATCTGGCTTTCCGAGCTTCATAAGAAGCATACCGGTTTCACTCTCAAGATAAAAAAGATTATCTACAGCGGACAGAGCGATTTTCAGCAGGTGGACGTCTTCGAATCCTATGAATTCGGTCGGGTCCTTGTCCTTTATGGCTCGATAATGATCACCGAAAAGGACGAGTTCATTTACCACGAGATGATCACGCACATACCACTTTGCGTTCATACAAAGACCAAGAAAGTTCTTGTCATCGGCGGAGGCGACGGCGGCGCAGTCCGGGAGATCGTCAAACACCCGTCCATTCAAAAGGTGACCCTCGTTGAGATCGACAAGATGGTGGTGGATGTGTGCAAGGAGTATTTTCCGCAGGTGAGTTCTGAGTTCGATAATCCGAAGGTGGAGGTCCTGTACGCTGACGGTGCTAAGTTCGTGTATCACGGCACCGAGAAGTACGATCTTATTGTCGTTGACGCGTCAGACCCCATCGGCCCTGCGGAAGTCCTTTTTCAGAAAAGCTTCCACGAACAGATATACGACAGGCTTAATGACGACGGCATCCTCGTGGCGCAGTCGGAATCACCTTTTTACCATCAGGAGACAATAAGAAAAATGTATAAAAACCTGAAGGAGATCTTTCCCGTGGTAGAACTCTATTTAGCGTCGATCCCCACATACCCGAGCGGTCTTTGGAGCTTTGCCTTCTGCTCCAAGAAGTACCACCCTATCAGGAATTTCGATAGACAGTATTTTGCTGGCCTGAAGCTCAATACCCGGTACTACAATGAAGACGTACATGAGGCTGCTTTTAGACTGCCCACGTTCGTCAGAAGGCTCGTCGATGCGGGATAAGAGGGCAACAATGAATATTGTCCTTGTTTGCGGTTTCAATTTTTTCTATGGCGCAAACCTGTTCCAGGATTATTTTCTATAGTCCCGATCATAAGTGCGGTGGAAGAATACATCCATTGCTGTTGCAGGTCGGATACGCTTGGTGCATACTAAGAAACAACTGAATTTAGTCATTAAGATTAGCCGCGATGAATAGAGACAAGCTCTTTCCGAATCACAGTGGCATCACAGGCATCCTCTATCTCGCTTTGTCAATATTCGGCTTCCTTGGGGCTTTTTTCTCCATCTTCAGGTCTATCGGTCATCGGGTAATTTGGCTTATACTGGCCCTCTTTCTCTTCTGCCTAGCGATTTACTTCGAAGAGAAGTGGCGAAGATCGAAGTCGTTTCAAATCCCCCATCAGCCATCCCATGAGATAAGATTCGGCCTGGCTACCGAAGAGGAATTGGAGGACATTTACCGGATAGACAAACGGGTTTTCGATGAACGCGATCTGATCGATGTCAGTGTCTTCAAGGAATGGCACAGAAAGAACGATGAGACATTCTTCGTGTTCCGCGAGTCAGGGCGTGTTATAGGATACTTTTCCATCCTTCCCATGACGGACAAAGCCCTAAACAACTTTATAAATGGCCATTTACGTCAAACGGATATAAGGGCTAGAGACATTCTCACTAAGCAAAAAATGAGATCCAGCACGAGGTTATATTTCTTTTCCCTCGCCCTTGAGCGTAAGCATTGCAAGCTCACCGAGCTTTTCTTCAGACAAATTGCCGTCCACTTAAACAAGTTAAAGGATGAGGGGAATGTCGCAAAGCTGTACGCTATGCCGGCTACCGACGACGGCGAAAAATTGTGTAACGATAGATTCCACTTCCGAAAAATTAAAGAGAGCTATGAACTCCCCGACAATCATCCGCTATACCTGAAGGACATCGCCAAGGTAAATGACCTGGAAAATCTCATTTTGCGACACCCATCGTGATCGTAGTGGGCCTCGTGAGGGATGGAGGAAAGATAGAGGTAGTGAAGAAGTTCGGCTATAAGGACTACAGGGACAGGCAGTCATGATTATCTGAGTTTCGGCGGCGCGGCTTTTCGGAAAAGATATTGAAAAGTTCCGAGAAATATATTACAAATTGTACCTTACAAGAGACTTTTATTATTTCCTGGAGAGGCGATGAAGTATCCGATAACACGTGAAGGCCACGACAACCTGAAGAAAGACCTCGAGTATTTACTGAACACGAAACGGCCGAAGATACTTATCGCTATAGAAGAAGCCCGCGCGCATGGAGACATATCCGAGAACGCGGAGTACGAGGCCGCAAAAGAAGAGTACCAGTTCCTTCAGAAGAAGGTCAGCGAGCTGGAAGAGATGCTCAGGCAGTGTGAGATCGTCGACGTGAAGAAGAACCCCAATGGCCTCGTCGGCTTCGGCGGTCGTGTTTCCCTGAAGAACCTCGATACCGATGAAGAGGTTGTGTATACCGTGGTGGGGCCGTATGAATCGGACATGAAAAAGGGGAAAATATCGATGAGCTCCCCTCTCGGTCGCGCGCTCCTAGGCAAAAAGATCGGAGATGAGGTGACCTTTTCAGCGCCGGGCGGGGAACGGACCTATGAAATCATCACCGTTTCATGGCCTGCGGTCACGTCTTCGTAATGGCGCAACCGCCAGGGGCCTCCCCGGCCGGACTCCTGTGTGTTTTTCGCAACAACCACCCGGTCTTTATACCAGGTTTCCCCTGGCTTCCCCTCATCCGAAGTGTTTGCGACAGATTTCCTGGAGCGATCCTTCGACTTCCTTTCTGAAGGCTTCATAGCGCTTCATGAACGCACGCGCCTCCGGTGTGAGCCGGGAGCCTCCTCCGGAGACACCGCCCACCTTCCGTTCGAGCAAGGCAAATCCGAGCCGCTGCTCCATGGTCTTGAGCATGAGCCAGGCCTTCCTGTAAGACATCTTCATATCGGCAGCGGCCTTGTGCAGCGACCCGGTCGTCTCGACCCTCTGCAACAGCCTGTCCGGCCCCTCCCCAAAAGCCTTCCCGTTGCAGTCAAGCCACACCTTGTAGGCGATCTTCAATGAGTCCATCGACATACGCCCATTGTAACGGATAGCTCCGGCGCCTGTCAAGCATTCCGTTGTCGGCTACAGGACGGACGCAGGCGATTCCAGCAAAACCTGCGGAATGCGCCGAGCGGCGCTTTGCTGCCGGCAGCGGCAAAAAACGGTTTGACTTGGCGTTATAACTAGTGATATATATCGGCAGGGGAAAGCGATTCTGCGTTCTCAACGAGGGAGGATTTAAAATGACCGTCAAATCCATAGCGTTGTTTCTTTGCCTCACGCTTTTTTTCACTGCATCTGCAGTGGCGGGTGAAGTCAACCTGTCTGCCGCCGCCAGCCTTAAAGATGTCCTCACCGAGCTGGCAGACACTTTTGCAAAAAAGAACCCTGCCGTGACGTTTCGCACCAACTTCGGCGCTTCCGGGGCCTTGGCTAAGCAGATCGAGAACGGCGCCCCGGCTGATCTCTTTTTCTCCGCCAATGTGGAATGGATGGATTACCTGAAACAGAAAAAACTGGTCGATGACAAGAGTAGCGCGCCCTTCGCCTTCAACGAGCTGGTCTTCGTCGGCAAGCCGGGACTCGAAGTGACCGGTCTGCCCGATGTGGCGAAGCTGGAGAAGGTTGCCATCGGCAGCCCCAACAGCGTCCCTGCCGGCGATTACGCGATGCAGGCACTCAAGAAAGCAGGCATCGACAAACAGTTGGAGCACAAGCTGGTCATGGCCAGGGATGTGCGTGCGTGTCTGACCTACGCCGACCGGGGTGAAGTGGATGGCGCCTTTGTCTACAAAACCGACGCAGGACAGGCCGGAAACGTCCGCGTTCTTTTCATCGTGCCGCAGAAATTCTATCCCAGGGTGGTCTATCCCATGGCGCTTACGCCGGCGGGCGTCAAGAATAGCGATGCCGTTGCATTCGTCAGGTTTCTCCAGTCAACTGAGACAAGGCAGGTGCTCTTGAAATATGGCTTTATCGACAGGTAATTCATCGTGCTGAGCTTCACCGCCGCTGACTACTCGGCAATCCTGCTGTCCCTCAAGGTAGCCGTCACCGCGACCCTGCTGTCGCTGCCGTTTGGTTTTGTCGCAGCCTATCTCATGACGTATCGGAAATTCCGCGGTCGGGTTTTGCTCGATGTATTCGTCAACCTGCCTCTGACCCTGCCGCCCGTGGTAGTCGGCTACTTTCTTTTGCTCCTCCTCGGCCGGAACGGATGGATCGGTAAAATGGTGCTTCAGCCGCTCGGCATAAACCTGATATTCACCTGGAAGGCGGCGGTCATTGCCACGGCCGTAGTCGGCTTTCCCCTGATGGTCAGGTCGATCCGGACAGGCATGGAGACAATAGACGAGCGGCTCATCCAGGCTTCCCGCACCCTCGGCGCCGGACTGTTTGATTCCATTTTAACGGTAGTCTTGCCCCTTTCGATGCGGGGCATTATTGCGGGCTCCGTTCTGATGTTCGCCCGCGGACTGGGGGAATTCGGGGCCACGATCATTGTGGCCGGCAACATCCCGGGGGTGACCCAGACCATCCCCCTTGCCATCTATGAATACGTCAGCTCTCCCCGGGGGGACATCATGGCGGTGGCCCTCTGCCTCGTCTCCGTTGCCATCTCCGTTGCAGTGCTTCTCTTCCATGAATGGCTCAGCACGCGCATGGTCAGGACGGATTGACGTGGAGCTTCAGGTTGCCCTCCGGAAAAGCTATGGCACATTTCTCCTTGATGCAGACTTTGCGCTCAAAGGAGAGCGGATCGGGATCTTCGGCCCTTCAGGGAGCGGAAAATCAGCCCTGGTCGGCCTGATCGCGGGATTGCACCATCCGGACCGCGGCCTCATTATGCTCGATGGAGAGACCCTTTTCGACAGCAGGCAGAGGCTTGACGTCCGGCCGGAGCGCCGTCGTATCAGCATGGTCTTCCAGCGCCCCCATCTGTTCCCGCATTTGAGCGTGAAGGGCAACCTGCTCTATGGTTACAAGCGCTGTGCACACCGTTATCGCAAGATCACCCTGGACAGCGTGGTGGAAGTGTTAGGGATAGACAATCTCCTCGATCGGGGAGTGAAGAATCTCTCCGGGGGCGAGAAACAGCGGGTGGCCATCGGCCGCGCAGTCCTTTCCAACCCCCGCCTGCTCGTGATGGACGAGCCGTTATCGGCCCTCGACGACACCCTCAAGTTCCAGATCACTCCCTTCCTGAAAAACACCTGCCGGGTATTTGAGATCCCCTATCTTTTCATCTCCCACTCGTTGCTGGAAATGAGGATCATGACAGATCAGCTGCTCAACATTGCCGAAGGGCGTATAGTGGAGCAGACCACGGCGGAGGCGCTTGCTCGCGTGCGCATGGGAGTGAGCCCCGGCGGCTACACGAACCTTCTCAGGCTTACGGCGCCACGCAGGATTGACGGCTTTTACGGCTATCGCTGGGGAGATCAGGAGTTGTTCGTATCGGCCGGCAGCGACGCACCGGAGGCCCTGTTCGAACTCTCGTCAACGGACATCATCCTTTTTAAGCGCCACCCCGAGGCAACCAGTGCCCGTAATCTGCTCAAATGCAGGGTAGTCGACGTCTTCGAAGCAGGCAGCAGGATCGGCGTCGAACTGGAATGCGGCGGCCAGCGGCTCATCGGGCAGGTGGTCAGTCAGGCCGCCAGAGAGCTGCACCTTGCAAAAGGAAGCGAAGTCTACGCCGCGATAAAGGCTGTGGCGTTCAACAAGGTGGGTTAAGCGAGAATCGCTGCCAGCATGGTATTGATCTTTACCATCCGACGGGATATCATTTCATAGGTGGGAACAGTTCACCTTAGCCGAAAAGCGCGAGGGGGCGGCTCTTACCCCTTGCGATCGGCCTGTGCCGGGTAACTTATGTACGTGGAATATTTCGGTCTGAAAAAAAAGCCTTTTTCGATCGTCCCCGACCCTGCCTGCTTCTACGTGAGTGACGGGCATCGGGAAGCCCTCGCCCACCTGTTATACGGCGCGACCGGCGACGGCGGCTTTGTGCTTTTAACCGGCGAGGTCGGGACGGGAAAGACTACCGTCTGCCGCCGCCTCTTCGAGCTGGCCCCAGAGACGACGGACGTGGCCTTCATCCTCAATCCTCAATTGACGGCAGAGGAGCTTCTGGCAACGATCTGCGACGAGTTCGGCATCAGTTGCCCGGAAGGCACGACGAGCACCAGGACGCTGGTGGCCCGGATCAACAATTATCTCCTCAATGCCCACGATAAGGGCCGCAGAGCCGTCCTTGTTATCGAAGAGGCCCAGAACCTGACGCCCGAAGTCCTCGAACAGATACGGTTGCTGACGAACCTCGAAACCAACCAGCGGAAGCTCCTCCAGGTGGTCATGATCGGCCAGCCGGAGTTGAGGGACATGCTCGCGAAACCGCAGCTCCGCCAGCTTTCCCAGCGCATCACGGCACGTTATCACCTCGGCCCCCTGTCGAAAGAGGAGGTGCCGGAATACATCAACCATCGCCTTGCCGTGGCCGGAGCCGGCCGGAGCCGGCTATTTCCTCCGGCGACTATCAAGAAGGTGCATGGGCTTACCAAGGGAATTCCGAGGCTGATCAACGTAGTGTGCGACAGGGCCTTGCTCGGCACATTCGTACAGGAGAAGGAGCGCGTCGACATCGAGACATTGAAGAGGGCGGCGCGGGAGGTGATGGCCGAGGAACACCGCAAAGGAAAGAACATGCGCCTCTACAGGGCAGCGGCAGGTGTCCTGTTCCTTCTCTGCATCACTCTCGCGACCTTCTACTACGTGCCCGGATCAAGGCAATGGGCCTACGGCCGCCTCCACACGCGGCCCGAACGCCCTCTTGTCGTCTCAAAGGCGGCCCCGCTGAGAGAGACAGCGTTTGCACCCCCGGCACGAATTGCCGACAGTGGAAAGGTGGAATCCGCCGGAAAGACCACGCTGAGTCGCCCCGCCGGCCATAGCGGCAATGGCACAAGGGAAATGGCATACCGGGCGCTTTGTCGGCAATGGCATGTCCCCTATTACACCGGTAAAGACCGCCCTCCGGTGTGCGATCAGGCGGAGTCAGCCGGCCTCAAGTGCCTCACGGGGAAAGGCGACATCAGCAATCTTGTCGAGATGAACAGACCGGCAGTATTGCGGCTTAAGGATGAAGCACACGGCGACTACTACGCCGTATTGACCGCGCTCAACGGGGAGGCGGCCACCTTTATGCTGGGTGATGAGACAAGGACCGTCGATACCGGAGAGATCGCCCAACGGTGGTCCGGTGATTATCTGCTCCTCTGGCGCGTGCCTCCGGAATATGAGGGAAAGTTGCAGCCGGGGAGCCGGGGGCGTGCCGTGGCATGGCTGATCAGGCAACTGGCCCTCGCCCAGGGGCGGGAGGCCCCGACCGGAGAGAATCGGATATATGACGAAAAGGTGAAAGAACAGGTGAAAGAATTTCAGATCGCAGCCGGCATGGCGCCCGACGGGGTCGCAGGCCCCAGGACGATCCTGCGTCTGTGCAATGCAAGTCCCGACAACCGAGACCCGGTCCTCCAGGCCATCAGGAGCGGAAAGGGGATCAAATAGGCATGTCGTATATTCTAGAGGCGCTGAAGAAGCTTGAGCAGAAGCGGGAGCAGGAGGAGCCGCCCACGCTGTTCATCTTTTCCCACGGGCCTCGGCCTGAGCGTAAGAAATGGTTATCGTGGCCCTATCTGCTCGCGGGCATGCTCCTCTTGAACGCGGTCGCGATGATCTGGTGGGTCAGTGAGAGACAGGGGGAAAAGGGTGAGACCATCACGGAAAAGGTGGCCGTTCCCCGCGAGTCCCCCCGGCCCGCGCCCCTCGCAGCTCCGGAGAAGAAATATAACCCGCCGGCCGAGGGGCCGAGCAAGAAGAGAGAAGCTCCGCGCGTGGCGCAGGGTTTGATGCCCCTCCCACCGGCCACACCCGGGACAGCGGCCCCGGACGTCCCTCAACTAGGCGCAGCGAAAGCCGTCGAGACCGAAAGGCCGCAGGCTCAATTCGAAAGCCGTGAAGAAAAAAGCAAAAGGACGGCTGGAAAAGTGCTCCTGGTGAATGAGCTGCCCGCCACCGTCAGGAGCGCGTTGCCGGAATTCAAGATCTCGGGCCACGCGTACAGCCCCGAGCCACGGACGCGGGTGACCCGGATCAACGAGAAAATCCTCCAGGAAGGGCAGGAGCTGGCGCCCGGGCTGAAACTGGAGGAGATCGTTCCGGACGGTGTCATTTTCGGCTATCGGGGCTATCGCTTCAGGGTCGACCTCAACGGAAGCCCCTAAAGAACGGACCGCACCTTAGTTCGGCGTTATGGAGAACGGACCCGTCAAGACAGGCAAGGACTGCACGAGAGAACCCGTAAGCGGCCGCAGCCCGCACCCATCCCCTCTGGAAGAGCAGCTCAAAGCGCGGATGGATAGCATCGGTCTCCTCTCCTATCAGGCTTTTTTGGAAACGGTCCTTTACGATGAGCACCACGGCTACTACAGGGCAGGAAAACAGGGCCGGCAGGACTACTGCACATCTCCTGAGATACATGCCCTCTTCGGCCGCACCATAGGCGCCTACATCGAGGATCTCTGTGACCGCGTACAGAGCCCGTCAGTTACCATACTGGAACTGGGGGGCGCTTCGGGAAAGCTGGCCGCCGATGTCATCTCCGCCTTCACCCACCTTACCCTGAAGGCCTATTTCATACTGGAGAAGGGAAAGGAAAGAAGGTCGGGCGCCATCCAATGGATCAACAATCTCGATAGGCTTCAGGGCGTGGAAGGTTTCACCTTCATCCTGGCAAATGAATTCTTCGATGCCCTCCCCTTCCACAGGGTGATCGACCGGGGCGGCAGGCTTGAAGAGGTCTATGTGGGCCACAGGGATGGCTTTTTCGAACAAACAGGGCCTTTGAGCAGACCCCTTGCATCGTTCCTCGATGACTACCCCATCTTTTTGCAGGAACATCAGGAGCTGGAGGTGACAACAGCGGCGGCGGCGCCTGTCAAGGCGGTCTCAAGCCTCGTCGGAAAGGGCTGCTTCCTTGTCTTCGATTACGGCTACCACCAGTCTGACATCACGGCGGGCAAATTCTTTCACGGCAGCATGCTCGGCTACAGGGATCGCAGGATACGTGACGACCTGTTCGCCTCCCTCGGGAGGACGGATATCACCCATCACGTCAACTTCGACCACCTCTCCGCTCTGCTTCAAAAAGCAGGATGGCGAAAGGATGGGGAAATCGAGCAGTACCGCTTCCTTCACCAGGCGGGAGTGTTGAAAAGGCTCGACCGGCTCACCATGGAAGAAAGAATGTCGGTGAAATGGATTATCATGCCTGAGGGTCTCGGCTCGACGATCTCGGTCCTGGGGTTTTCCAGGGGCCTTCCTTTTCCGCTCCTCGGCTTTGGCGGGACCGGGTAACGCGGCCGGGGCGATTTTCGCGCCTGGGGCGGTCGCCGGCTCAGCGTGACTCCTCACATACGACGGAGTATGCTGCGGGTCCCGCCCTCGCTGGCTTCCGCGCCATCCATCAAAAATCGCCCGGCCCCCTCACTGCCCGGCTTTCACTTTACAGAATGAGTTTCAGGGTTTATATTTTTGTAATCCCGTAAAAGGACAAACCATATGGAGGAACCAATGAAAGAAAAAGTAGAACAGGTGATCGGTAAGATCAGACCCATGCTCCAGCGGGATGGGGGCGATATAGAGCTCGTCGATGTGACGGCCGACGGTGTGGTGAAGGTGAAGCTTACGGGGGCTTGCGGGAGTTGCCCGATGAGCATGATGACATTGAAAATGGGTGTCGAAAACGCCCTCAAGAAGGAGATACCGGAAGTCAAAGAGGTAGTCTCCGCATAATGCTTCAAATTGTTGTTGACAAAAAACACCATTTTACTTAATATGGTTTTGGAAAAGGGGGTGAGTGACGATGACATGCGGAATGAAAGGTTGCGCGGCCAAAAAAGAAACGCCAAAAAAGAAAGAGGCGCCAAAAAAGGACAAAAAGGGTAAGAAGTAGCCGGGGCTTACGCCCCCGCCTTCTTTTATGAACGAACGAAAAAGGCTTCTCATCGCTACCAGGGACGGGGTAGTGCGTGGATGGTTTGAGCAGTTCCTCCTGCGCTACCACGACCTGGAAGGTGATCTGCTTCTCGAATCGCATGATGCGGTAGAGCGGATAATTGCGACGAAGCCGCACGCGTTTCTTCTGGATATACCTTCAACAGGCAATTTCGACACAAGTATTTTCCAAAAAATAAGGGCAGTTGAGCCTTATCTGCCCATCATCACGGTCACGCAAGGAGGCAACGCGGAAGAGAGGCTGCAATCGCTGGAGCACGGGGCTTATTCGAGCATTGAGAAGCCCTTGCGCGATAGCGTTGAGATCTATTGCATCGTCTCCAACGCTATCAAGGGCTATGAAGAAAGGCGCGAATCAGCCCTGGCCATTTCAGAGATGAAGGACAGATGCGAAGCCGACAGGCTCAACCTGCTGGAACTCGAGCTGGTGAAGGGCCTGCAGCATATGATAGGCGAGACAGAGGAGCCTGCCTCGATCTTTAAGCACTCGTTTTCTCTCATAAAAAGTTATCTTCCCTTTGAGGCATTTGCAGCCCTTGTCCCCGGGCATGAGGAAGCGGAGATTTACGTCTACCCGAATGTGGCGCTCAACGAAGACATTGGGGAGATAATAACCGGCGCGCTTATCAAGAGAATGGCGCGGCTCGCTGAAGAGGACAGGAAGGTGAGGGTGGTCATCCAGGAAAAAGCGACCGGCCGGTCTCCTTCCGATGAACTCAAATCCGTCATAGTCCCTCTGGTAACGACCAGCAGAACATACGGCTACGCGGGCATCTACCGGGGCACGCCCTTCGACTACAGGGAAGAATCGGTATTCAAGAGGTTCTGCGCGCATATGGCGACCGCCCTCGAAAAGATACGCCTCTTCGAGGAGATAAAGTCCCTGTCGGTCAGCGACGGACTTACCGGCCTCCATAATCACCTGTCCATCGTCTCAAAACTGGAAGTGGAAGTACAGCGGTCCGAACGGTACGGCTCTCCGCTCTCCGTGATCATTTTCGACATCGATAACTTCAAGGAGATCAACGACACGTACGGTCACCTCGCGGGAGATGCCGTCCTGGTGGAACTGGCGCACATGATCAGAAACGGGGTCAGGGGCATCGACAGCGTGGGGCGATACGGGGGCGAGGAATTTCTGGTGGTCCTGCCCGAAACGGATGGCAAGGCTGCAATGGTAATCGGAGACCGCTTGAGACAGAAGGTGGCGGAGACGCCCTTCCCCCATAACGGGAAGCCGATATCCGTCTCCATAAGCGGAGGCGTGGCAAGCTACCGTGACGGGAGAGATACGGGCACGCTCATTGGCTTGGCTGATGAGAACTTATATAAGGCAAAAAACGAAGGGAAAAATATGGTACGCTATGATGAGGACTGACAACGAGGGCCATCCTGCAGTAAAACTCCTGTCCGATCTGATAAGGATCGATACCTCAAATCCACCGGGCAACGAGGAGGCCGCGGTCCAGTTCATCGAAGCCCAACTCCAGCAAGAGGGCATAAAGGCGCAAGTTTTCTCGCCCGAGCCGCGACGGGCGAACATCCTCGCGAGGCTGAAAGGGAAAAAGAGAGGCAGCCCCGTGATACTCCTCGGCCACCTCGACGTCGTGCCTGCCCATGACGAAGGATGGGTGGCGCCGCCCTTCAGCGGGGCAGTGCGGGACGGCTTTATCTACGGCAGGGGCGCTATAGACATGAAATCCCAGGTCGTCTGTCAGCTCCTGTCGTTCATCGGGCTCCATCGGGAAGGTATTCTCCCCGAGAGGGACCTGATCTTTCTGGCCACCGCCGATGAAGAGGCAAGCGGGAAGATGGGCGCGGAATACATGCTGGAGAAGGTGGAGGAGCTGCGTCATGCCTCGTTCGTCCTGAGCGAGGGGGGCAGCATCCTCGAAGAGGCGGGGATTTGGCATGGCCAGGTCTCGGTGGCCGAAAAGAAGGTCTGCCAGTTTATGCTGCGGGCAAGGGGAACCGGCGGACACGGCTCAATGCCCCATGGAGACAACGCCAACGACAAGATCATCCGGGCAGCCAACAGGATTATATCCACCCCGTTACCCTTGAAACCGACCGGAGTGGTGACGAGGTACCTGAATGGCCTTTTGCACGGCAGAAAAATCGGCGGCATGCAATTCTCCGATTTGAAAGACGCCCTTCGCAACAAAAAGTTCCGAGCCTTCATAGAGCGCGATCCTTTACTTAACGCCATGCTGCGCAACACGGTCGCCGCAACCATGCTCGAAAGCGGCGAGAAGGTGAATGTGATCCCTACCGAATCAACCGCCGGCTTCGATGCGCGTATACTGCCCGGGGAGTCCCACGAGGGCTTCCTCCACAGGATGAGGAAGATCGCCGGGCCCGAAGTCGAGGTGATCCTCACGAACAGAACAGATTCAGCGGCCTCGCCCCATAACACTCCCTATTTCCGTTACCTGGCAGCGGCAGTACGGGAGCTCAAGGGTGACATACCCGTCCTGCCCTTTCTCACCACCGGCGCGACTGACCTGCGCCACTTCCGGAATCTCGGCATCCCCGCATACGGCTTTTTTCCGATTGCGCTCCCGAAGGAAGAGGAGATGAGGATGCACGGATTGAACGAAAGACTCTCTGTCGCCAACCTGATAGAGGGCTTGAGGGGAACCGAAAAGATCGTGCGTGCCGTTGCCTCCTATGCCCCTCCGGGATAAACCCCGCAGCCTCTCTTTCCAGGCTCCACCATATTCAACGCTCGCCAACCCATCTTCCGCAGTTTGCGTCGATTTGTGACCGAACTTGACGAGTTCCGTCCCAAAACCTCAATGAAATAAAGTTTTCATGTGAGTTCGAGTTGAAAGGGAAGCCGCCATGGGGTAATATAACGTTAAGGATTTGCGTGAAAAACAGAAGCCCGAAAACGATCCCTTGAATGACAAATGAGACAGAAAATGGTGAGGAGGTGAAGAGGACGGCCTCGACGTTAAAGAGGGAAGATCAAGCTTATTCGAAGGGGAAAGAAGGCGAGTGAGGCTGCATGCGATAGCCCGTAAGGGGAGAGTATTGTTTTCAAAAACAGGCAGGAGGATACGATATGGCAACCGTAAAAGGCTCACAAACGGAAAAGAATCTATTAAAGGCATTTGCGGGAGAGTCACAGGCGAGAAACAGGTACACCTATTTCTGCTCCCAGGCAAAGAAGGAGGGGTATGAACAGATCGCATGGCTTTTCGCCGACACGGCTGACAATGAGAAAGAGCATGCGAAGAGATTCTTTACCTTCCTTGAAGGCGGTGATTTGGAGGTTGCCGCAACCTTTCCCACCGGCCCTGTGGGAACGACCGCGGAAAACCTCAAAGGGGCTGCAGCCGGCGAGCACCTGGAGTGGGGCACACTCTATCCGGATTTCGCGGAGGTCGCGGACAAGGAGGGTTTCCCTGAGATCGCAGAGGTTTTCAGGATGATAGCCGTCGCGGAAACGGGACACGAAAAAAGGTATCTCGCCCTTCTCGAGAACATTGAAAAGGGCAGGGTCTTCAAGAAGGATGCTTCAACGAAGTGGCGGTGCAGGAACTGCGGGTATATCCACGAAGGTCCCAAGGCGCCGGCGCTCTGTCCGGCCTGTGCCCATCCGCAGGCCTACTACGAGCTGCCGGCGGAAAACTACTAGACCCGCGGGCGCCGGACGAAAGAGGGGAAAGCACCCATCTCCCCCGCCTTTCGTCCGCGGCTTTTCGGGCGTTGGCCCACGAGGTGCATCTATCGGCACGAAAGAGACCCCGCGCCTGCTGCGCACATTCTGGTCGTCCGAGATCATTGCGGAGAAGTTGTACGGTTTTCTGGCTGCGAAATATGATGACGATGCCCGGAAAAAGCCCCTCATCGAAATAGGAGGGATGGAGCGCGGGCACGCACACGTGTGGAACAAAATCGCACAGGACGCCCACGGTGTTTCGTTCCGGGTTTCGGTCTTCATTAAATGCAGAATAGTGCTGCTCAAACTGCTTTCCCTCATCTTGCCGCGCACCATATTCATCCATTACCTCGAACACGGTGAAAAAAAGGCGATCCTTGACTACGCGGGACTGCTCGACATCTACAAGGGCGACAAGAAGACCGGGGAAATCATCACCAACGTGATAACGCAGGAAATCGGCCATGAATGGCACATGATGGAGGGGATCGCAGACAGGAGATCGTATATCCTGAAGGTCAGGGAAGCGATACCGGGGATGACGGCCGGCATAATAGAAATGCTGGGGCTGGTCATCGGCCTGCTCGCGGCGCATGCACAGACCCTGGTCATAGGGCTGACAGGGTTCATCGCGATGATAGGCGGAATGATCGCGGAAATGTCCGTCTCTTACATCTCGTCAAAAGAGCATCATGATGCGAATGAGGGAGAGTGCAGAGAATTGGATATAAAGAAAGAGGTCCATCCCGCCGTGCTGAGGAGAGAGCTCGAGAACGCTCTCATGGAGAAAGGAATAAGCAACGATACGGTAAGGCTCATAGCGGATATCGTAGGGGACGACCCAAGCGTCTTGTCCTGTCTGGCCAAGACAATGAGAACCACGGGCGGAGTCCTTCGGCCGAAAGACTCCGTCAAGGCCACGGGCATATTCTTCGTCATCGGGGCGTTGCCGGTCCTGGCGCCTTTCTTCGTCGGGATCATGTGGAATTCAAATCCGTTCATTCCGGCGATCATAGCCTTTGCCCTCGCCGTTATCAGCATATCCGTCGCCGGCCTCTTTACGGCGGTGCTATCCGGTAAGAAAATATCGACGAATATCCTGCACAACTTATGCATAATCATGGGTACATCCGCCCTCACTTGCCTGGTTGGGCTGGCAGCCAGGTTTTTCCCCGGCATGGGGCGTTAAAAAAGGAAGGGGCGAAAGGCGGCCGGAGGCTACAGAGTGACATACTCCTTCGGCGCGAGGTTCGTCGCCATGGTCCAAACCGACGCAACGGCGCCGGCGACCCTGAACACCTTGATCACGTCATCGCCATGGGTCGCGACGAGGGATTTCAGGAAGGGACGGTTCTTGAGCACCTCTTCCTTGACGGCCTGACCCTCAAGGAACTCGGCGGTGCCGCTCACCCGAATCTGGGCCCCGCTCGCCTTGTCACTGTAGCAAAGCTCGACCTTCGGGTTTTTTACGAGCTGCTTGTACACATCCTTGATGCTGCTTATCTGAATCAGGATCCCTCTCTCGTCGAAGGCGTACGTGTGCATTCCCCGCACCCGCGGAGTGTCGCTTTCAACCGTCGCGAGATAACAAACCGGATTAGCGCGCAACGCGGTCATTATTTCTTCTTTGGTCATGATGCCTCCTTTTGTCGGGTTCTCCTCATTATTGCTTGATTATAAGCCTTGTGCGTGCATACAGTCAAGAAGGGCAGGGACCTTCGCTATCCCGACGCAGTATGCTTTTGTTTTGGAATCTTCTTGCTGCAGGGATGGTTTTTATGGACAAGGGTCTTTTTTCGCTTGCAGTAAAGGGCGATGAAGGTCCTGCAACTGCCGGACCCGTCGATGCCCGTCTCCTTCGGTGTCTCCGCATACTCGCATGCCAGGTCGCAGAAATCGAAAAGGGCGCTCCCCGTACCGGCTCTCTTCATATGGCCGAAACTGTAACACGAAACGGGCTGCGGCGGCCAAGAAAAAATGGTGGGCCCGTGCAAGGCGCGGCCCCGCAACTGAGCGCACCTGCGCCAAAGCATAAGTTTTTGTTGATTCTTTCCCGCAATTGATGATAATTCTTCTTAAGCAGCATACGGAACGCCTTTTGAGACAGGCGGGGTAGGAACGTACATAACCCCGGGAGGGACGGCAAGGACATGACGGAGAAAAGGTCGGTTGAAGAGGCCCTGAGACAAGCGGAGGAAAAGTACCGTTATATATACGAGAATGCCGTTGAAGGAATTTTTCAGGTGTCCCTCGATGGTCGTTTTATCAACGCGAACCCGGCCCTCGCCCGTATCCACGGCTTCGATTCGCCGGACGAGCTGATTCAGCGCGTGACCAATGTCGGAAAGCAGTTGTGCGTGAGCGGGAGACGGAGGCATGAATATCTGCGTCTCATGGAAACGGAGGGTTTCGCCCGTGACTTCGAAATCCAGGTTTATTGCGAGGACGGGAGCGTGCAATCGGTGTCGCTCAACGCAAGGGTCGTCCGCGACAAGGAAGGGAAGGTGCTCTACCACGAAGGGATCGTGGAGAGCATCACAGAGCGGAAGAAGCTGGAGGCCCAGCTTCTGCACGCGCAGAAAATGGAAAGCATCGGCACCCTCGCCGGTGGCGTCGCCCACGACTTCAATAACATTTTAACCACTGTCATGGGATACTGCAGCCTGATCCTGATGAAAGCAGTATCGGGCACCCAGATTACGAGCTACGTGAACCAGATCATGGAGGCAGCGGACAGAGCGAGCGCCCTTACCCAGAACCTGCTTGCGTTCAGCCGAAAGCAGGCTATGGCAACAAAACCGGTCGACCTGAACGAGGCAATTAAGATCGTGGAAAAACTATTAAGAAGGATTATCGGCGAGGATATAGAACTGAGAACGTCGTTTAGCCGTGAAAGGCTGGTTGTTGTCATAGGCGATGGACAGGTAGCGCAGCTATTGATGAACCTGGCGACAAATGCGAGAGATGCCATGCCGGATGGCGGCATGCTGTCCATAAAAACAGAGCAGGTGCACCTGAGCGGCGACTTTATGAAGGCCCGTGACGGTAAAGAGGGCGCTTACGCCGCGATCGAAGTCTCCGATACCGGAAGCGGCATGGACGAGCGCACGAAAGACCAGATATTCGACCCCTTTTTTACGACAAAAGAAGTGGGGAAGGGGACGGGCCTCGGCCTGTCTATAGTCTACGGGATCGTCCATCAAAACAAGGGGTATGTGAATGTCGCCAGCCAGCAGGGCTTGGGGACGAGCTTCACCGCTTACTTCCCCCTCGCGGAGCCTGCGAGCTCTGCTGTGAGCATCCAGGAAAAAGAGGAGCTGAAGGGTGGTAACGAGGTCATCCTGGTGGCCGAGGACAATAGTGACGTGAGGCAGATCGTCACCACCGTGCTTCGTGATTTCGGCTACGCGGTGATCGAAGCGGTCGACGGAGTCGATGCCGTTGAAAAGTTCAACGAGAACAGGGAAGGCATCGATCTCCTGCTCCTCGACGTGATTATGCCGAGGAAAAACGGCAAAGAGGCGTATATCGAGCTAAAGAAAATCAGACCCGACATAAGGGCGGTCTTCATGAGCGGCTATACGGGCGATATCCTCTCGAAGAAAGGGATCAGCCGGGAGGGGATACCCATGATCCCAAAACCTATCGTGATAGAGAAGCTGCTGAAACAAATCCGGGAACTGCTCGACACCAGGTCCTCCCAGTTGACGCTTTTTCCATAGGGCACTTTGCAAAAATAATTACAGTTTTAGATCATCTTCCAGGCTCCGCCATATCCAAGGCTTGCGACCCATGGTCTTCGGCACGGGTGCGAACGTGTGAATAAATTATTCTCGGTGCTTGGATCATCCCCACCCTCACCCTCTCCCCTCGAAGGGGGAGGGGATTGCCTGCCCCGCCGTGGTGCACAAACAGGCGCAAAAACGGTCGTTTTTTGGCATTTTCTACTGCTTTTAACCTCTTTTTACCCTTTTCAGCACGGATTGTTCACTAACCGTCTCACCACCCCCCTTTAGGATTCCCTTCTCTTACAAGCCTTGCAGAAGGGGGGGGTTACGAAAGTGAACGATAGTTTACGGTTTAGGGGGAGGGGGTAGGGTGAAGAGAATGTTGAATTATAAATTATAAATGTTGCATAAACGGCCACGGCCGGCAAAGCGGGCCGGCAATCTGGCGAGAACACGCGCATGCGGCCCGCCTGTCGGAAGCTG
>JBEKHB010000003.1:0-107234 GCA_050012495.1 Syntrophorhabdales bacterium | reverse complement strand
TATCTCCTCCGTCACGTCGACCTTTGCGTTTCAATCCACGCCCCCGCGCGGGGGGCGACGCGGGCATTCGCAGCTCTTTCTTCTAGCTCATCGGTTTCAATCCACGCCCCCGCGCGGGGGGCGACCATTTATGCCAGCACAACCCCATTGCCTGTGCAATGTTTCAATCCACGCCCCCGCGCGGGGGGCGACCGGTGTTGCTCTAAAGTACCAAAAACAGACAGCAAATATCAACGATTTCGCGGACCGGGCACATCGCCTTCAGTCTGACCTCATATAGTTGTCAAAGAGCCCAAAATAACCACAACAATTTCAATGTGATAGAACCAATCGCGAAACCCCCCGGAAAACCGTGTCTGCTTGAGGTTCGCGGATCATGCAATCAAGGGTCCTTCCTGGTCAACCCCCGCTTTCGCGCCCACATGCTCGACACGCCGCCTCCAGTTAGACCCAAGATAGTAGAAACGCAGGCTGTCCTTCTCGTGATCGATCTCGTCGATGAGGCGATGCTTCAAGACAGCCCATTGCGCCGGGTCTACAATGCATTCGAAAACGGAATACTGGACCCGCTGACCGAAGTCTTCACAAGCCTTGGCCACGCGATTGAGGCGACGCGAGCCGCCGGAGTCTTTCGTCGCCACGTCATAGCTCACCAGAACCATCATCGGCCTGCCCCTTACTTCCAGATGAACGGCGGATAGCCGTCGAGGTCTCCACGGAGATACCGTGCCATGAGAAGCGCCTGAATGTGGAACAATACACCAACCGCGACTTTTTCTCCGAGAAAGGGGTGAGTAATCTCCTCTTGTTTACGCTCCTCATATGCCACGAGCACGGCCTTTCGTGTATCGTCATTCATGGTGACGGCCCCGGATTCCATCTTTTTGAACCCCTTGTCCTGGACCTGCTGAAGGTTAATGAGCGAGAGCACAAGGCGGTCTCCAATAAAGGGCCTGAATTCCTCCATGAGGTCGAGGGCGAGACCTGGCCGGCCGGGTCTGTCCCTGTGCAGAAAACCTACCGCCGGATCAAGCCCGACCGTCTCCAGGGCCGATCTCACGTTGTGCATGAGGAGGGTGTAGACGAAGGACAGGAGACAATTGACGTTGTCGAGGGGCGGGCGCCTGTTGCGCTCATTGAACCGGAAGGTATCCTTCTGGGCGACGATCAGATGGTCGAACACGTCGAAGTAAATGTGGGCTGAATCCCCCTCGAAGCCCCGCAGCTCATCGAGTGAATGATTGCCGTCAAGAAGCTCGATCTGTCGGGTCAGCCGAAGGACCGCATGGCGCATGGTCCCTTCGTCAATCTTTTCGGCATGGTCCCTGATCACCCTCTGCAGCACGGCCCGGCAGTTGGCGATTTTCCCCGTCAGCATACTCTTCGCGACCTCCGCCGAACGTTCGAGATCGTCGGCGCGCCTGTACTGCTCCCTTCTCAGCAGGACGTTGCCCGACACCGGACCCTGGACCCGCGCGAGGAATCGTCCGTGCTCGGTCAGGAAGCTCACGCCCACCTGGTTCTCGGCGCAGAATCCCATTAAGAAGGGGCTGCACCCGACATTGCCGAAGCAGACGATGCCGGAGATGGTGTGCACGGGCAGACGCAAACGCACGTCCCCGTCGACCTTGACGACGACCGTTTCGCCCTCTTTAGAGAGGTACGCACCCTGCGTGGTGACATAAAGTGTGTTGAGGTGCTTTTTCATGGCGCCCCCGACTCGGTCATTTTCGCAAGGTATCGTCTCACCCGCAAACTCTTCTCCATTTTTTTCGGCAGGCATTCACCGATAAGTGAGCAACTCTCGCACCGCTTTGCATATACCGGCGGGGGCGTCACGCCTGAAGCGATCAGTTGGCGCGCCTTGTCCGCCGCCGCCTCCATTTCACGCCGGAGTGCTTCCTCGAAGGCGACGTCGAGACGCCTTCGCGTCCTGCCGTAGAATAACGCACCTTCCGGTACGGGAACCGACAGCATCTCCTCCAGGCAGACGGCCTGGGCGCAAAGCTGGATCTTGTCGGAGTGATCAGATTTTGGCTTCCCCCGCTTGTGCTCAACAGGAAAGGGCTGCAAGACGCCCTTTCCGATCCGGTGGAACTCGACGACATCGGCTTTACCGATCAGCCCGAGC
This sequence comes from Syntrophorhabdales bacterium, assembly GCA_050012495.1. Taxonomy (GTDB): domain Bacteria; phylum Desulfobacterota; class Syntrophorhabdia; order Syntrophorhabdales; family WCHB1-27; genus BOG-1155. The sequence goes on along the minus strand of JBEKHB010000003.1, from coordinate 105,103 downwards.
CGCAGGGAGCGCAACGGGATGCCGTATTCGATGCGCACGGCCCGCCTCGATTCCCGCTGCTCTTCGTGAACCTTCTCGTGCATGATCCTGCCCTCTGCGGTAAGGCCGCTCTCGGTCCAGACTTGCTAGATGTGAATGAGGGCGCATTGGCGCGGGCAGAAAACAAAATGCTGCAGGGCGGAAATCATAATGAGGTCATCTTCGGAATAGCTCATGGCTTCTTCCAGGGTCCGCGCGCCTGCGTGCGCATCCGGTGGAGCCTTTCCGTGAAGCCGCCCTCTTCCAGGAATTGCGTCTCCAGGCGCTGCAACTGCCGGTCGAGGAGATAGTTTGCCTGGTGGATCAGGCAGATGGCGGTGTTGGCGGCGATCTCAGGTGCTTCTTTTTCAAGATAGGTCTTATAGGACGCATAGGACCTATTGGACCTATGCGCAAGCGCTCTAACTTCTCGCGCTTGCGGGTGCTCTTTCGCCCAGAGCGGCAGCTGCCGCTGCCGCAGAAAGTCTTGAAAATCCAGCAACAGTTCCTCAAGGCTGGCCCGCGCCACGCCCACGAGCTTAAGCTCGGTTTTCCTCGACGTGGCCGAGGCTACGCTCCCCTCCGCGATGTTTTGCTTGCCGCTCCGCGCCGCCTGGACCATCTGGTCAACGGTACGTGAGCGGCGATCGATGAAGCGATCACAGAATGCCATCGTGGCGTCAAAGACGATCTCCGCCATCTGATAGGATTTCAGGTCGCGATATCCTCCGTGGGGAGGGATGAGGGGTTCAGGGGTCATGGGTCGACAGCTCCTGTCTCATTTGCTACAAAGAACCTTATCAAATGACAGCTCCACCGGCAGCAATGAACTCCTCCAGCTTGAGCACTCCCTTCATATAACCAAGGAAATCAGGGTCATATTCGTAAGGCCAGGAGTAGATGCCCATATCGGACGACTTGGCAGCACCTCGAATCACTGGCTCCAAGGCAAGCTTCTCGATTTTGTTTGCCCAAAGTTGAACGCTATATCTCATAATCTCAGTTTTGGATACTTTCTTGCCTTTTCGGATCACATCAGCGAGTGATTGGTCGATCAGCACAATTCGTGTGTCTGCGTCGATGACCCTACACTCCTTGGAGACAGTTGGGTATTCCATGTTCTCCTCGAGTTCTATCAACCTCTTGGCTTTTTCCTCCGCACCCGAAGTCCATTCTCTGCGCATGGCGGTAGTTGCCAATTCAGAAGCGTTTCCCTGACTCAACTCATCTTCACTAAAGTAGCTCAACGCACGGCGTGAAATCGTCATGGATGGGTTGTCGCGAAACAAATCATCACGAAGGAGGAAATCCCAAACCTCTGCACCAAAGTACTCGGCTCCTCTGCTTATCCTTCCTCCAATCTGGATGAGGCTTGCCGTTGATGCTCGTTCTCGGAATCCAGTCCGAAAGGAGAAATCCATGCCAGCTTCGACGCAACTGGTCGCGACGAGTGTCCAGTCATCTATCTTGTCTCGGAGGCGTCGTTTTATTCTGTCAATAGTCAAATCACGATGGACGGGCGCGAGTGCAGTCGAAAGGTGCAACACATCATGTCCGGATCGGCGCATAGCTTGAGCAATTGCAGCAGCCGTTTGAACGGTATTCACGATGAGAAGCCTTGGCCCTTGCTCCCTCTCAACAAAGCTCACTACGCCTGCACAATCAAGCGCATCGGCTTCTTCTGGCCGTCTTCGATATGTAATCCGTTGTTTCTCGGCCCCCTTTAGGTCTTGGCGAAGAGAATCGTCTGTTACTAGATCGGGTACTCGATCTATCGCTTCTTGGTTCTTGGTCAAGATCAGATCCTTGTATTCGTTCAACTTCCAAAATCGTGGTAGGGAACCGCTCGCAAGCACCAAATGTCCTCCCCATTCGCCTGTCCAGGCTTCAAACCAGCGCCATATTTGAGGCCAAAGGTGCGATGGTATTGCGGCATGCATTTCATCGACAAATACAGCCGAACCGGGTAATTCATGCAGTTTTCTCAAGCTCGCTGGATGATGAGTGCCAAGCGTTTCAAAGAATTGTACAGCCGTAGTGACAATAATTGGGGCTTTCCACAGTGTGGCAAGCTGCCGTAGGTCCACATCCGCAAAGTCTGCCCGATGATGATGTTCAGCAACCACGTCTTCAGGGCGTTCGCCCTCCAACACCAAGGCCCTGCGATATACATCGACAGACTGCGTAATGATATTCGTGTAAGGGAGCACGACAATGATATGTCGCAGTTCCGGTCTTCGGTTAATGGCTACTCGCAACAGGTGCGCCATTACTGCCGTTGTTTTACCGCTGCCTACGGGTGCATCGCATGTACGGATACGTGGGTCAATGGGAGCGTCTCTGCAAGCCTCGAACATCCGGTTTCTAAGCTGGTTTCTTGCACGTTCGGCTTCGCCCTTTCCTTCATCCAGACTGCCTACGTAGCGTTCTAGTGCTGCAAGCCGCTCCGACCAGCGTGGCTCCGGTAGTGATATTGCGGCCTCATTGCCGTAGTGCCGGGCTGTATCCCCATGATCAGCATCCACCAGACAGGATAGGGCGATGCGGCGGGTGAAGCCGTTACGGTGGAGCTGCGCATTACTCGTTTCCCTTGCCTCGGCAAGGCCTACTTGCGCATGCATCGTTAAGTACTCGTTGAGATGAACGTCCACATGCTTGTCGATTCTGCTTCCACTGAGGACAGGCGGTTGTCTCTCGTCTCGAAACAGCCTCTCTTTGTTCGGTGGACTTTCTTCACTCTTGTTAAAGAGACCAGCATGGTGCGCTGCCACGAGCACTGCTGATTCTTTCTGGCTTAGTTTCCATAGAGCTGCCACTCCTGCATCTTCGTGAGCAATCGGCAATGGGTTTCGTGAACTCTCTCGAAGGACCATCTGATTTGCGCTGTCAAGCTTGCCGAGATCATGGTATAACGCTGCGATTTCAACTAATCCAACGAATCCGCCTGGGTCTCCGTTATAGAACTCAACAGCGTTTCTCGCATTGCAGGCCGCTTCACGGTTGACGTTCGTGACGTGTTCGTCGTAGGTCTGAGTAGCAACTCCTTTCCGAGCGCTATGTGCCAGAGGCAGATTTGTTTTCATTGCCGCCATTCTTCTTGAATAATTGACACCAATCAGGCAGCTCGAGGCAGAGATCGTACAGTCGCCCGGCTTTCAGTTCTCCACTGAACTTGCTGTCAGCGTTCCATGTCTGTTTATTAGGGATAGTATATTGGTCTGAAAGCGGAACACCGCTTACAGATGGCTTCTGATGATCGGAGCCACTGCGCCTCGGAGTGAGTTTCTCGATGAACTCAAACTCAGAAAAGGAGCCTAACGCGTCATTATGTTCGGCGTACCAAGCATGCAGTACTTCTATGATTCCGTGGCTCCTGGCGACCGATCTGGTATTGGCATAAGCTGGCTTGATGAGGCTCAAGAGAAGAGCAATGTCCTTGGCAGTGCAACCACTTTGGATAGCCGCAGTTGGGTTCACGAAAAAGGGCATACAATAGACACCATGTTCTACGTACCGACAGGCCAAAGGGGCCATTCCACGATCCTTTGACTCTTGGGCCGAAGCCTTTTTCGTGTTGGTGTCTCGATAAATTCGGACTGGAGCAACAGAGACGCCGATCCCAAAATGGGCAACACCTGTTCGTATGAACTTGCGGTCGCTCGCTGTGTTTCGGCCTTCGGCCGCAGGGGCGTCCTCTCCCTTTTCCAGAAAGGTTGCCCCAAAGACACGTGCGTCCCAGTATTTGTTCTTTACTGCTTGTCCTTTGTCATCCTTGCCAATCAAATCAAGCACTTTACGCCATGCCTCCGACGCCTCATTAACCTCTTCAAAGCCCCTTTTTCTGGATTCAAGGATGCAGCACTCGTTCGCTGCTAGATTGAGTTGGCTCTGTAACGTTTGCCACACCTGGCCTTCTTTCTCCTCAACCAAATCTCGAAGTTTTCTCTTGAAAGATACACCCGATATGTAACCGCGATTGTCGTGGTTGCGTTGACGAGGATCACTTTCCCGATCTGGATCTCCGTTGGGATTCACATTCTCCGCAGCGATAATTAGCAACCCGGTCGCTCTCGGGATAGGGGTAGGGATCGCGCTTCGCTTTTCTGTCGGACTCATAAGATTTCCTCCTTTCTTTCTTCGGTTTGTTTTTCCGGTGGCGTTGATAGAAAGCCAAGAAGAAGTTGAGCTTTCATTACATCATTACATTCCGTGGGCAGTGTGCAATCGCTAAGCTTCTCCGCGAGAGGCTTGTAAATCTCCATGGTATCCCGGGCCTCATAGTAGGCTCGCCGGGTATGGCGCTGCTTCTTTTGATCATCTTCACCCAGACTTACGCTTGGAGGAGGTGGGGGACTGGCCGTCTTCACCCATCTTATATACTCTATCATGCGTTCGCTCAGGTCTGCCAGCGCACCGACAGGATTGTCCAGTGCACGGCGCATTAGTGAAGTACCGACAAGGGTATTAGGGACCTCACCTTTGCGGACCACAACGCAATAATCTTTGTGCAATGTGTCGGCTAGCGATAGAACTTGCCCGATCTGGTAGGGTGCATCTTTCATATATGTCTCCTTTCTGGATTCTGAGGCATCCAATAGGATTCCAAGCACTGCGACCGCGCGAAGCGCTGCATCCCGCGCAGACGGTTTGAATGCCTCTATCTGTTCCTTTTCTCCTGAATGCAAGCCAGCAGCAACGCCAAGAAGTAGCGGCCCAACTCGTTGAATCGTGAGGCTAAGGAGTTCATTGGCGGTTTGCTCCCATTTTCCTGGGGTACGTAGCATTACTTCAAAGACCTGCCGGAGTGCCGGTCCTCGAAGCTTCAGGTCTTCTGAGCCGCCACGGACCCATTGCGATGAGAGAAGGCGCACAACGCGATCGGGATACGGAGGGACAGGCTGGCCCTGGACCACCTTATCACCCTTTTTGTCAGGTGGCAGAGGAACAGTGACCGTCGGTAGATTGTCTCGAACCCCTTGTTCCCAACGCTCGGCAGCATCCAAAACTTCTCGGGGCGTCGGTGTCATGTGCATAAGAATCTGTTTTTTCTCTTTGTCGGCCTTGCCTATGAGCAAAAGATGTAGTTTCGACTGTGGGTGATGTTTGATTATGCCATCCAATGCCCGGCAAAGCCCTTTTGAATCGTTCACGAATTGAGCACGTTTCTCTCCCTCATCGCATCCGAATGTATCCGCAGCCTCATTGCTAATGACCGGTTGTCCCTCACAGTAAAGAAGTAGAAGGTCCTTTTTTTCTTTCTTGTTTCGACCGGTGCCCTCCCATTTGCCGTTAGCAACCATACGCCACGTTTTACCCTTGAGCCGCGCCTCTGTGACAGTGCATAGGGCCGAGGCGATATCGGCCGCTATCCTTTCATCAACAGGAAAAGATTTTGATGCATCTTCCCATTCTTCCCGTGTTTTCAGGTACCGAAATTCGCACGGTGTGTCCTTGTTCTTTGAAAAAAGCTTTGTCTCGCCGAGCGAGCCAAGGCTTGGTTCAGGAAATCTTCTTTTCAAGAGGGGAGAGGATACCCCCTGCAAAGCGCAGATGCCGTCAGGGTCTCTGCTCTGATAGGAGCGAAGCCGATGACCCACATATGAACCCATCTTTGGATCGCCTACGAGAATCGGATAGTCAGGTTCAGCGACGTCAAAAACTACGGGGACTTCTGCCCTCGGTGCTCTCCCCGTCTCTTTGGTATCGAATGTCCCTACGAGGAGTCTCTGGGCGAGTGAAGGGTCTTGTAGGTGACCCTGCTCCAGACGCTGAACGATCAACTGACACAGACCACGAAGAAGGTCCTCTGGTGATACTACCTTCGCCGAGAACCGACGCAACATTAAAGGTAGGGCAAGATAACGTTTATCATCATTCTCCGAAAAGATACTTAGCCAGTCATGCGCCTTCCTTCGTAAGCGCTCCCAGGTTTGCTTGTCATTTTTCTGAAGTTGAAGCTTCCGGTTATCGACTGCTTCACGGAGTAGTTTCAGCCTGCGGGCTTGTTCACTCCTTTTCAGGCCATCGAGTTGCTTTCTTAGTGGGTCCGTGATCGGGACTGCCAGAAGGGCATGCTGTATCCTCACAACTGGGAAAGCATTCTGTTTGCCTTTTCGGTGATACCACAATTTTCCCATCGACTCACCACTGACTTCTTCCACAACCTGCGGAAGCCCGTCAACACCGAGACCAAGTCGGTATCCGGGATTCTTTCCCGGTGTCTTCACATCAGGGTCAGTCTTGGTCGGTACGTTAAATCCAGCCTCATTGAGGCTACGTAATACATCATACCCTTCACTCAGCATCACGCACCTCCTTCGGCGGTCGCTCCTGGTCGAAGAACATTACACCATCGACGATCCATCTGGCACCGAATGATGGCTTGTACTGCTGATGATCCCACATTGAGACCAGCATAGCGGGGATGTGGATTTCGCCTGTTGTGACCGGCCCGATCCGCTGACCGAAATTGTCTCGGTCTCTAAAGGGGCCAATATAGCTTGCCGCAAACTCCTTCCAGCCGAGGCATGGTGTGTAGAAAGTCAGGCCTCGCGATAGTCTTTCATCAAACAACTCCTTGAATCGTGGCCGCCAGTCTTGCCCACGGCGACGGCGCATTTGCGGTACCGCTTTGCTGCGGTTGCTCATTTGCTTCATCTTCACCTCGCCGTAGATGCGATAGCACACATCCACTAGAATGGTAGCTATAAGCTGGTAGCTATTCTTTTCCTTGATGTCTTTCAGCTTGCGAAGTGGTCCGCCGTAGTTTGTCACGTACCGCTCGTAACGAATGGGGCTACAAATCTCAACGCGCGTCGGTTTTACATAAATATGCGGTCTCCGTAACACGGCATCAAATATGCCCTTAGCGGTTGACGACGTGGGAACGGGATACGAAATAGGTGTTGACCCCGTATCCGGTCTCGTAAACATCGCAGCTGGACCAGCCACCTCAAGGGCTATTTCATACTCATTCATATGATACTCACCTCCTTCTTATGCTTCTCTCGCTCTGCATAACCATCATAGATTCCCGAAAGTCGTCGCACGCTACAAGAGCGCCCTGCCACTTTTCTGCTGGTTCATTTAAAAGACTATGCGCGTAGTACTTTTCTTCCATCTGTGCCTGTCTTAAGGCGTAGAATGCGGCGGAGGCCGCTAAGTCTCAAGTGGTGCAGGCCCTATCGGGAAGCCCTTAAGGTGATCTTACCATACAGGCAGAAATTGACAAGTAAATTTTTTGTGTCATCGGAGGCCGCATGGCCGGCAGCGAAAAGCGCGTCTCTTTCAGCTTCTATTTGCGCATGAGTACCCAGTGAAAAGTTGTGAACAAATCGGCCCCGTGTCGTTTCCCCCGGGTTAGAACCTGCCGAGGCAGGCTTATTCCGGCGAACGCCGGTAGAGTGAAGTCGGGCAGTAATGCCGCGCCGATGGGATATCCAGAATGAAGAAGACTGGATTCCGGATCAGGTCCGGAATGACGGAGTAGGCTGGATTCCGCACGACCCAGAGGGTACCCCGGTCTTCACCTCCGGATTCAAACATTCCGGGGCAGGCTTGGTGACGACTGAAATGGGATATTTTCACGGCTTCGGACCTGTTGCGGTTCAGCGTTGAATTTCGAAGCACATGCCAGAAGCGGGCAATTATTCGGCCGAGGCGAGTTTCGATGATTAATGCGTAGACGCGGGACCGCCGCCCGGAGGCGTACTGTGGTCGTACGTCGAGGACCGTGCGGCCCCGAGTCGCCCGCATTAGGCGCGAAAGGCGTCCGGCCTCGTGATAGCTGCCTTCTTAACCCTTAGTCGAACCCACCTTTAGCCCATCCACAACATCTTTGGCTCTTGTATTCCCTTTTATCCCCATTTCACCGAAGAGGTCGATGGTCTCAACGAGCGTCAGATCGAGCAGGTCGGCGGCTTCCCGGAGAGTAAGCTGCCGAGCCTTGTGAGCTTCCGTAGAAAAGAGAAAGAGAAGGTATAAAGGGGGCAGCGTGCGGGGTGAGTAATTAAGTAATTATCGTATAATATTGTGATCTTACATCATAGTAGTTAAAGTAATATATCACAACAACCGCTCCTTTGCCTTCTCTTCTTTAAGGGCTCTGAGCAGGTTCCCTCTCGTGCCCGTCATCCGGGCCATCCCTTCAATGTACTCGTCTGTGATTGGTCTGGCGACGATTTCCCCTGCGGTAACGGGGGGCAGCGTATCGGCTGAATGTGCCTTTTCCCCCATGGCCGCGAAGTAGTCGGCTACCATTCCGGAGACCGACTTGCCCCGGCGCTTGGCTTCATGCTTGGCCTTTGCTACCAGGATTTTGTCCATGCGTAAGGTGAGTTTGGAGGTCACCTATCGCTTTCCTTGAGGGTCTTTCTTACCTCATCGAAGGCCTCGTCCATCGCCTGGACCTTCCCCTCTTCGGCCTCCTTTTTCCCCAGGGCGAGAATCTTGAGCATGACAAGGCTTTCGTGCCTCTTTTCGTATCGCCGGATAACCTGCATTATCGCCTTTGCCTCTCCGTTCTCTATTCAATCTACATCCCTGCCAGGCTGCTGTCAACAGGCACGGCTCTCGGGTAAAGACTGAGGATGGCATCGAGATTGTGAGAGTTCTGCCCGGAATGCGCGATATAGACGCATTATTTTTTATTATATATATATTACGCCTACTTATGCTCTATTTGTTAAAGTAACATGTTAAGCATGTCCATCCCGGCATCGCCCCTCCCCCTCACCCCAACCCTCTCCCGCCATAGGGGAGAGGGAGAATATATGTGCTTGAAAGTGGAGTCGAGAACGATAAGAATAGAGAAAGCACCAAGTGACGCAATGCGGTCGAATGCCGAGTTGTAAAAGACTGGATACCGGCTTCCGCCGGTATGACGGGAAACGATACTGGTGCGTTCCGGGCCGGTGCTGATTTCTAAGCATCCGCCGAAAACGGGCAACTATTCGGCCGAGGCGAGTTTCGATGATTAATGCGTAGACGAAGGGGTCGCCGCCCGGAGGCGTACTGTGGTTGTACGTTGAGGACCGTGCGGCCCCGGAGCCGCCCGCATTAGGCGCGAAAGGCGCCCGGCCGCGTGATAGAAATATGGACAAAGAAGAACTTGAAGAGAATGACGGCAAAGGAAGACCCACCTACATCTCCGCCCACGGCCGCGTCGTCGACGTCTCCGCCAGCAAGCTCTGGAAGGGCGGCGTCCATATGGGACGGCACAATGCGGGGCACGACCTGACCGCCGATATCGAGGCTGCGCCCCACGGTCTGGAGGTGCTCGACCGCTACCCCCAGGTGGGGGTGCTCCGGACCGAACCCACCGGCGCGCCCGCAGCCGAGCCCCCTGCCCTGCCCCTTTGGCTCTCCGGCCTCTTGATGCGCTACCCGCTCCTCAGGCGGCATCCGCACCCCGCAGTAGTCCATTTTCCCATCGTTTTTTCCCTGTCCGCGAGCTTCTTCTCCGTCCTTTACGTGCTGACGGGGAACCGCTCCTTCGACCAGACCGCCTTCTACTGCCTGCTAGGCGCGGTCCTCTTTATGCCGCTGGGCATCATCACGGGTCTCGCGACGTGGTGGATCAACTACATGGCAAGGCCCATGAGGCCGGCGACCATCAAGAAGAACCTCTCCTGCGCAACGGTCGTCGTCGCCGCTTTTCTTGCCGCATGGCGTGCATCCGTGCCCGGCGTGCTGGGCAGCATGACCGCCTCGGGCGTCGTCTATCTGATACTCGTGGTCGCCCTGACCCCGGCGGTCCTGATCGTTGCCTACTACGGCGGTATGCTGACGTTCCCCGTGGAAAGAAAGGGCTGACGGGCACGCTGCGAGCCATTATTGACATCGCCCGCTATTACACGTATAGTACACGTATAAGGAGGTGCGTAATGCAGAAGAAGCTGACTATAACTGTTGACGAAGAGGTCTATGAGGGGCTCCACGAGAGAATCGGCCGCCGCAAAATAAGCAAGTTTGTTCAGGAACTGGTCCGGCCATACGTTGTACGGCCGAACCTGGAATCGGCCTACGCCGAAATGGCCAAAGACAGGAAGCGAGAGAAAGCGGCGACGGAGTGGGCTGAGATTACTTTCAAGGACTTAGCTCATGAAGCGGGGTGACGTGTGGTGGGTCAACTTCGACCCCTCCATAGGCGGTGAAATCAAGAAGAAGCGACCGGCGGTGATCGTAAGCAACGATGCCTCGAACAGATTTCTGAACCGGGTTCAAGTCGTCCCTCTCACGAACAACATAGATCGTCTCTATCCCAGCGAGGCAGCAGTGGTTTTTGAAGGCAAGGAAAGCAAGGCAACGGCAGACCAGGTGGCAACCGTCAGTAAGGAGAGGCTTTTCAAGCGCGCCGGCACTCTTTCTGAAGAGGACATGCGCAAAGTGGAGGGGGCGATCAAAATACAACTCGGTATCAGAAAGGCGTGACTATTTTTGTGCCTGATGCTTTTCGATGAACCAGTCTATCAGCTTCCTCGCAATACTGACTTTTCCCGGTATTTCCGGCAGGTCGTCGACGCTGAACCAGCCGGCGTCCACGATCTCCTTGCCGTCGATGCGTATCTCCCCTGAGGCGTAGCGGGCGGTAAAGCCAATCATAAGACTGTCGGGGAAAGGCCACGGCTGGCTCCCGAAGTAGCGGACGTCCTCGACGAGGATGCCCGTCTCCTCTTCGATCTCGCGGGAAACCGTCTCTTCGAGACTCTCTCCCGGCTCGACAAAACCGGCCACCACGCTGTGCATGCCTTCAGGAAAATGGGAAGCCCTTGCGAGAAGCACGCGGTCTCCCCGCTCGATAAGGACGATCACCGCGGGAGATATCCGCGGGAAGACGATGGCGCCGCACGCCGTGCATTCCTTGGCGCGCTCTTCCCGGCGCAGCTCCGTCCGCGCCCCGCACCTGCCGCAAAATTGGCTGGTCCTGTCCCATTCAACCAGGTGCATCGCCGTCAGGGCGACCTTGAAGGAGTCTTCCTCCAGGAGGCCGTAGAGGGACCACAAGCCCACGAATGCCATGCCCTGAGGGGCGGGGGTCTTGTCGCTCACCTCCACGCCGTGACAGGAGAACCCGCGAAGGGCGCCCACATAGTGCTGCCTCAAGGGAACGAGGCCCCATCGATCGAGCCCTTCTCCGAAGGGGATTGCCGCGGCGTCCGTATCCATGGCGACAAGCAGCTTGTGGCGCGAGACAACGCACCAGAAGGCGCCCGCCTGTCCGCCGCAAGCGGATTTTGCAGAAAGTGTGGACGAGTCTTCCGCCATTATGGTAAAAGTCTATCAGGTTCTCTCTGAAAAGTCATACCGAGTCGCGGCTCAAGGCGTGGATTGCGCGAGGAGCAGGCCGACCTTAATGATTACTATCGATATGCGCGCGACTGCGGTCCCTATGGCGCTGGTCGGCGTGCTCGTGGCCATGTTTCTGAGGGGCTACGACAACAACCTCTATACGCAGATAGGGCTGGTACTCATGATTGCCCTGGCGAGCAAGAACGCTATCCTTATCGTGGAGTTCGCCCGGGACCTGCGGAGGGATGGCATGTCCATCACGGAGGCCGCAATAGAGGCGACGAGCCGGCGGTTCCGCCCCATCGTGATGACGTCGTTTGCCTTTATCCTGGGTGTGGCGCCTCTGCTCCTGGCCGCCGGCGCGGGTGCGGCGAGCCAGAGGGCGATAGGCACGGTGGTGTTCGGCGGCATGCTGGCGTCAACGCTTCTCGCAATCCCTTTCGTCCCGGTGTTCTACGTGATCACGCAGACGTGGGACGAGCGGCGGCGCAGCTCTCGCCGACAAAGACAGGGCTTAGAGGCCGACTCGGTATGAGCCGGAGTACGCCTGGAAGGGTTGAGGAGCCAATAGCGTTACCTTAACCGCAAACGTGTATGCGAGTGGCAATTTTGCACCATCCTTGCCATTTCTCTTCAGCGGTGTTAAAAGTATATAATGAGGTGACCGAGCAGCGCCACACGGGGTGAGCAAAATTCGTTACGCATAACACGTACTGAGGAGGAGATAGTGATAAAGAGGAAACGGGTCGATGTTGCCGGAACCTTCTTCGGCATATTGTGTGTGAGTGTGGCGCTGGTCGCCGCACTAGGATTGGCGGAATGTTGGGCTACCGAGCCGATTCTGGGGGGCTCGAATGTCCCGGTGACCGGGGCAGCCGGTGGCGCCACCAGCCAAGGAGCCAATAGCCAGCTTGAGCATTGTGATGATGCCCTCGGTACGATGGCCGTCGTGGAAGACCAGAGCGCACCGTGGTACGCCGGGCTTGCGCAGTACAAGCTCGGTTCCACCATCCCCGTGCTGCGCCTGCTGATTCAGCAATCGAACTGTTTTGTCGTGGTCGAGCGCGGTCGGGCCATGAGAAACATGATGCAGGAGCGGGAGCTCGAGCAGAGCGGCGAAATACGCCAGGGGAGCAATTTCGGCAAAGGCCAGATGGTGGCGGCTGACTATACCATGAGCCCGACCATTACCTTCAGCCAGAAAGGCACCGGAGGCATCGGCGGCGCCCTGGGAGGCTTCGGAGGCGTCTTTGGCAGGGCAGCAGGCGCCATCGCGGGCGGTATCAAGTCGAACGAAGCGTCGACGACGCTGCTCTTGATCGACAACCGTTCAGGTGTGCAGCTGGCGGCGGCGGAGGGAAGCGCGAAGAACTTCGACTTCAACCTTTTCGGCGGTGTGTTCGGCGGTGGGGTAGGAGGCGGTGCGGGTGCGTACACAAACACACCGGAGGGAAAGATCCTTACGGCCGCCTTTATGGATTCTTACAACCAGTTGGTCAAGGTGGTGCGCCACTACAAGGCGCAAAGCGTCAAGGGTGGTCTCGGCAAGGGGGGGCACCTCGGTGTGCAAGGGGGACAAAATCCGGCATCGAGAGGGCTGAATGACGACTGATAGAACCTTTTAGCCCCCTACTCCGCCGGCAGTTGCGCCACGTCCCAGCCTCCGCCCAGGGCCATGATGAGGAGCGCCGCCGCGGTCATCCGGCGGCCGAGGATATTGATCGCCACGACCTTGTTGCTCAAAACGATCGTCTGGGCCACTATGACGTTGAGGTATGCCACCGTCCCGGACTTGTACTGGTTGGTGACCACCGCGAGGGATTGCTCCGCCAGCTTCACCGCCTCTCCCTGAGCCTGTGCCTCCTGCTCCAGGATGCGGAGGGCCGCGAGGTTGTCTTCAACTTCCTGAAAGCCGGTGAGCACCGTCTGGCGGTAGGAAGCGACGGCCCCATCATAGGCCGCCCTCGCCTGCCGGGTCTGCGCCTTCCGCAGCCCGCCATCGTACACAATCTCTGAGACCGAGGGGCCAACGCCCCAGAACCTGGCCGGCCACGTGAGCCACTTTGCCAAATCGAGGGTTTGATAGCCGGCCTCGCCGGTCAGCGTCAGACTCGGGTAATAGGCAGCCAGGGCCACCCCTATTTGGGCGTTTGCCGAGGCCATACGCCGCTCGGCGCCTGCGACATCGGGCCTTCTCTCCAGGAGGACCGAGGGCACTCCTACCGGTATGGCGGGCGGGAGTGTGTCGAGCGCCATACGCGGGAGGGAAAAATTGGACGAGGGCTTCCCGATAAGCAGCGCGATGGCATGCTCTAGCTGCGCCCGCTGAACACCCACATCAATCGCCTGGGCCTGGGTGGTTTTGAGCTGCGTATCGGCCTGGAGCACGTCTCCCCTCGACGCCACGCCGGATCGATACCTGTTTTGCGTCAGCTCCAGGGACTTGCGGTAGGCCTCGACCGTCTCATTGAGCATCTGGCTCTGTGCATCGAGGGCGCGGAGCTGGAAGTAGTCCTCGGCCAATTGGGCCTGGCTGCTGAGCAATACGCCCTGAAGGTCGGCCGCGCTGGCCTGCGCGGTGGCGCGGCTCGCCTCGACGCTCCGGCGCACGCGGCCCCAGAGGTCGGGCTCCCAGGTCACGTCCACGGGCAGTGTCCAGAGGGAGACGGGCACCGACGGGGCCTGCGCGGTTGCCTGAAAAGAGCGGCTGAAAGAAGGCCCGATCGTCGCAGTCGGGAAATAGGCGGACCTGGCGACCTGGACAAGGGCCCGCGCCTGCCGGAACTGTGCCTCTGCGGCGGCCACGTTCTGGTTCGAGATGCTGATCTGCTCTTCCAGCGCATTCAACGCGGAATCATTAAATATCTCCCACCACTTGCCCCGCAGCAGGTGGTCCGCCGGCTCGGCCTTCTTCCAGCCGTCTATCTCCTTGAACGCCTCCGGCGTCACCACGCGCGGCCTCACATAGTTGGGTCCCACCATGCATCCAGCCAGGGCGAGGGCAACAAAAAGCAGGAAAAGAACTGCCTTTGCCATCCTGGGCCATAGGTTCATCCGACTCATTTCATCACCTCCCGATCACGCGTTTCATTTTTGGGCCTGCCCCATATGCTTTTCATCTTCAGCCGGAAGCGGTCGAGAAAGAGGTACATCACCGGCGTGGTATAGAGGGTAAGCATCTGGCTGAAGATGAGCCCGCCCACAATGGAAATCCCGAGGGGGCGGCGGAGCTCCGCGCCCACGCCCCTGCCCACCGCGAGGGGCACCGCCCCGAGGAGCGCGGCCATGGTCGTCATCATGATCGGCCTGAAGCGCAGCAGGCAGGCCTCGTAGATGGCGTCGACGGGGCTCTTTCCTCCCTTGCGCTCCGCCTCTATGGCAAAGTCGACCATCATGATCCCGTTCTTCTTCACGATGCCGATCAGCAGGATGATGCCGATCAGGGCGATGATCGTCAGGTCCGTGTGAAAGATCATAAGGGCCAGCATCGCGCCCACACCGGCTGAAGGGAGGGTTGACAGGATCGTGAGGGGGTGGACGTAGCTCTCGTAGAGGATGCCCAGTACGATGTAGACCGTCACGAGGGCCATGAGGATCAGGATGGGCTCGTTCGCCAGGGAGGCCTGGAATGCCTGGGCAGTGCCCGCGAAGCTGCCCCTGATGCTCCCCGGTATGGCCAACTCGTGCACCGCAGCCTCGACCTCTTCCACTGCGTCGCCGAGCGATTTGTCACGGGCCAGGTTGAAGGAGATGGTCACGGCGGGAAACTGGCCCGCGTGGGCGACGGCGAGGGAAGTCGCGCCCCGCTCGAAATGTGTAAAGGCGCTGAGGGGCACCATGCCCCCATTCGAGCCGCTCACATAGATGTCGCGGAGCGTGTCCGGCCGCTGCCAATACTCGGGCGCAACCTCCATGACCACGTGGTACTGGTTGAGCTGGGTATAGGTGATCGACACCTGGCGCTGGCCGAAGGCATCGTAGAGGATATCGTCGATCGCCTGGGGGGTGATGCCGAGGCGGGAGGCGGTGGGGCGGTCGATCACCAGGTAGGCATTGAGCCCCTTGTCCTGCTGGTCGCTGCTCACGTCGATCAGGGCGGGCAGGGACCGGAGCCGTGCCTCCACGCGGGGGGCCCACGCGGCCAGATCGGCCAGATTGTCACCTTGCAGTGTATACTGGTACAATGCGTTGGCCATCCTTCCCCCGATGCGCAGGTCCTGGACGGGCTGGAAATAGGTCGGCGCCCCCGGTATCCCGGCCAGTCTCCCGCGCAAGCGTGCGATGACCTGGGTCATCGTCGCCTTGCGCGCCCTGAAAGGGTTGAGCGAGATATAGAGGCGGGCGATATTCATCGCCGTCCCGCCCCCTCCCCCGCCCCCGGTGAAGCCGCCTACATATTGCACCTCGGGATCGCTCCGGACGATGTCGGCGACCTGTCTCAGCTTCGAGAACATCGACTGGAAGGAGATATCCTGGTCGGCCTGGATGGTGCCGCTGATCCGTCCGGTGTCCTGCTCGGGGAAGAAGCCCTTCGGGATGATGATGAAGAGATACACGTTGGTCGCCACGGTGATCACGAACACGAGGAGCATCAGCCGGGAGTGGCGCAGGGCAACGCGGAGGCTGCTCTCGTAGTGACGGCGCATCCAGTTGAAGCCATCCTCGCTCATGCGATAGATCAGGCCGTGGGCGCCCGTCTTGCCGGGTTTGAGCACGGTCGCGCACATCATCGACGTGGTGGTGAGCGACACCGCGAGGGAGGCGATGATGGCGGCGGAGAGGATTACGGCGAACTCACGGAACAGGCGGCCCACCATGCCCCCCATCAGGAGGATGGGGATAAAGACGGCAACCAGGGAAAGGCTCATGGAGAGGACCGTGAAACCGATCTCCTTCGAGCCGAGCAGGGCCGCAGGCCTGGCGGGGACTCCCTGCTCCATGTGGCGGGTTACGTTCTCTAGGACCACGATGGCGTCATCGACCACAAACCCTGTCGCAACGGTCAGCGCCATGAGGGAGAGGTTGTCCAGGTTGTAGCCGCAGACGTACATGATGCCGAAGGTGCCGATAAGGGAGACGGCGACGGCGACGGCCGGTATGATGGTGGAGCGGATATTCCTCAGGAAGGCGAAGACCACCAGGATCACGAGGCCGAAGGAGATCAGAAGGCTGATCTCCACATCCTTGAGGGAGCCGCGGATCGGCGGCGTACGGTCCTGGATGATGGAGAAATCGATCCCCCCCGGCAAATCCGCCTTGAGCTGGGGGAGGACGTCCACCACACGGTCGACCGTATCGATGATATTGGCGTTCGGCTGGCGGAAGATGACGACCATGACCGCCGCCTTGCCGTTGACGAGCCCCCCTGCCCTCAGGTCCTCCACCGAGTCCTGCACGTTTGCCACATCGGGGAGGCGCACCGGCGCACCGGACCTGCTGTAGCTCACGATGACGGGCATGTAGTGGCGGGCGTAGCGGAGCTGGTCGTTAACCTGGATCTCCCAGGTCCTCTCGTTATCCGAGAGCCGTCCCTGGGGCCGGTTTACGCTGGTCCGGGTCAGCACGCCGCGGACGGTTTCCAGGCTGATCCCATACTTGCTCAGGGCGGTAGGGTTGAGATCCACCCGCACCGCCGGGAGCGCGGCGCCCCCCACGAAAACCTGACCCACGCCCGGCAACTGGGACAGCTTCTGCATCATGATGCTCGACGCGGCGTCGTACATCTGGGCCGTTGTCTGGGTGTCCGAGGTGAGGGCCACGATGAGTATCGGCGCATCGGAGGGGTTGACCTTGCGGTAGGTGGGCTGGCTCGGGAGGTTGGGGGGCAGGAAGCCCCTGGCCGCGTTGATCGCCGCCTGCACGTCCCGGGCTGCCCCGTTGATGTTGCGGTCCAGGTCGAATTGCATGATGATGCTCGTCGTGCCCCGGTAGCTTATGGACGTCATTTCCGCGACGCCCGCTATCCGTCCGAACTGGCGCTCCAGGGGGGCGGCCACCGAGGTTGCCATGGTCTCGGGGTCGGCCCCCGGCAACTGGGCCGAGGCGAAGATGGTGGGGTAGTCCACGGCCGGCAGGGGAGAGACCGGGAGCAGCCGAAAGGCGATGGCGCCCGCGAGGGCAACCGCGACGGTGAGGAGCGTGGTTGCAACGGGTCTCGCGATGAAGCCGGAGGAGATGTTCATCGCAGATTATCGGGGGCGGCGCCGTTCTCCGGTCCCTCGGGATGACGGCCCTTCAGGCGTCTCGCCAGTTGGTCGAAGCCGAGATAGATCACCGGCGTCGTGTAGAGGGTCAGTATCTGGCTGATGATGAGGCCCCCCACGATGGAGATGCCCAGGGGGTGGCGGAGCTCCGAGCCCACACCCGTGCCCACTGCGAGGGGAAGTGCCCCGAGGAGGGCGGCCATGGTGGTCATCATGATCGGCCGGAACCTGAGCAGGGACGCCTGATAGATCGCCTCCACCGGGCTCTTCCCCTCTTTTCGCTCCGCTTCCAGTGCGAAGTCGACTATCATGATCCCGTTTTTCTTCACGATGCCGATGAGCAGGATGATGCCGATGAGGGCAATGACGCTGAACTCGGTGCCTGACACCAGGAGGGCCAGAAGGGCGCCCACGCCGGCCGACGGCAGGGTCGACAGGATGGTGATGGGGTGGATGTAGCTCTCGTACAGGATGCCGAGCACGATGTAGACGGTCACCAGGGCCGCGAGTATCAGGAGGGGCTCGCTCGCCAGGGAGACCCTGAAAGCATGGGCGGTTCCCTGGAAGCTGCCCTGAATACTCGGGGGAAGCTGCAGGTCCCTGGCCGCGGCCACGACCGCCTGCACTGCATTTTCGAGGGAAGAGCCCTTCTGGAGATCGAAGGAGACGGTGACCGAGGGGAACTGTCCCTGCCGGCTGATCAGGAGGGGGCCCGTGGTCTCCGACGTCTGCGTGATGGCGCCGAGCGGCACCTGGCCGCCCGTGCTGCCGCGCAGATATATGCCTCCCAGCTTCCCGGGGTCCTGCTGATACTCGGGCTTCACCGCGAGGATGACGCGGTACTGGTTGAGCTGGGTGAAGATGATGGAGACCATGCGCTGGCCGTAGGCGTCATAGAGTATATTGTCCACGTCCTGAGGCTGAATGCCCAGGCGGGAGGCGGTGGGGCGGTCGATCGTCACCGCGAGCCTGAGCCCCTTGTCCTGCTGGTCACTGCTCACGTCGCGCAGCTCCGGCCGCGTGCGAAGCGCTTCAACCAGTTTGGGCGCCCATGTATACAGCTCCTGTGCGTCAGGGTCTTCAATGGTGTACTGGAACTGCGTGCGGCTCACCCGGGCGTCCACGGTGAGGTCCTGTACCGGCTGCATATAGAGCACGATGCCCTCGATCCGCGCGAGCTCCCGCTGGAGGCGGTGGATTACCCCGGTGGCGCTGATTTTCCGCTCCTTGAGCGGCTTGAGGTTGATGAGAATACGGCCGCTGTTGAGGGTGGTATTGGTCCCATCGATGCCGATGAAGGACGAGAGGCTCTCCACGGCGGGGTCCCGGAGGATCATGGCCGAGAGCTGCTGCTGGCGGCTCACCATGGCGGGAAAGGAGACCGACTGGGCTGCTTCCGAAATAGCCTGGATGACCCCCGTATCCTCCACAGGGAAGAAACCCTTCGGCACGATCACGTAGAGGAAGATGGTGAGGACGAGCGTCCCGGCCGCCACCACCAGCGTCGCCCGCCTCCGGCCGAGCACCCACCGGAGGGTCCTCCCGTAGAACGCGATGGTGCGGTCGAACATCTCCTGGGAGATGCGGTAGAAGCGCCCCTGCTGCTCCTTGGGCGTGTGTTTGAGGAGGCGGGCGCACATCATGGGTGTCAGCGTCAGGGAGACCACGGCTGAAAAAAGGATCGTGATGCCCAGGGTGATGGCGAACTCGCGGAAGAGCCTCCCCACCACATCGCTCATGAACAAAAGCGGGATGAGCACGGCGATGAGGGAGATGGTGAGGGAGAGGATGGTGAAGCCTATCTGCTTTGCCCCTTTGAGCGCCGCCTCCAGGGGGCGTTCGCCCTCTTCTATGTACCGGGCGATATTCTCTATCATCACGATGGCGTCGTCCACGACAAAGCCGGTCGAGATGGTGAGGGCCATCAGGGAAAGGTTATTGAGACTGAACCCCAGAAGGTACATGGCGCCGAAGGTGCCGACGAGGGAAAGAGGCACGGCAACGCTCGGGATGAGCGTCGCCGAGAGGTTGCGCAGAAAGAGGAAGATCACCATGACCACGAGCGCCACGGCGAGCATCAGCTCGAACTCCACGTCCCTCACCGAGGCCCTGATCGTCGTGGTGCGGTCGGTCAGGATGGAGACCTGCACGCTGGACGGCAGGGAGCTTCGGAGCTGGGGCAGCAGGGCTTTGATGTGGTCGACGACCTGAATCACATTTGCGCCCGGCTGCCTCTGGATGTTGACGATCACCGCGGGGGTATTGTTCATCCATGCCGCCTGCTGGACGTTCTCGGCGCCGTCGACCGCCTCGGCCACATCGGACAATCTCACGGGTGCGCCGTTCCGGAAAGCGATCACGATCGGCCGGTACTGGCCGGCCGTAAAGAGCTGGTCGTTGGCGTCGATGATATAGGACTGGCGTGGACCGTCGAAGCTGCCCTTGGCCTCATTGACGTTTGCCGCGGCAAGGGCGGTCCGCACGTCCTCGAGGGTCAGGCCGTAGGCGGCAAGGGCCTCCGGATTGACGTGGATGCGCACGGCCGGGCGCTGGCCGCCCGAGATACTCACGAACCCCACCCCGGGCAACTGGGAGATCTTCTGCGCGAACCTCGTGTCCGCCAGGTCTTCCACCTGGGGCAGGGACATGGTCTTCGAAGTCAGGGCGAGCGTGAGGATCGGGGCGTCCGCCGGGTTGACCTTGCTGTAGACGGGCGGCGTGGGGAGATCGCTCGGCAGGTAGGTGAAGGCGGCGTTGATGGCTGCCTGGACCTGCTGCTCCGCCACGTCGAGACCCAGCTCCAGGGTGAACTGCAGGGTGATGATCGAGCTGCCGCTGGAGCTCGTCGACGTCATCAGGGTGAGGCCCGGCATCTGGCCGAACTGCCGCTCCAGCGGCGCCGTGACCGAAGAGGCCATGACATCGGGGCTGCCCCCGGGGTAGAAGGTCCTGACCTGAATGGTGGGGTAATCGACCTCCGGCAGGGCCGCTACGGGCAGCATCTGGTAGGCGGCCAAGCCTGCCAGGATTATGGCAGCCATCAACAGGGTTGTGGCTACCGGCCGCAGGATGAAGGGCCGGGAGAGGTTCATCAGCCGCCCCGCCGAGGGGTCCCTTTATCCCGCATCCGGAGCTCCACTTTTACGCCCTCCCTCACCCTCTCCGCGCCGTCAACCACCACGAGGTCGCCCGGGGCAAGGCCGCTCTGCACCGATGCGTCCGAGCCCTGTATCTCTCCCACGGCTACCATCCGCACCTCGGCGGTACGGTCGGGCCTCACCGCGTAGACGAAGGTGCCCTGGGAGCCGCGCAGGATCGCGCCCGCGGGCACGATGACGGTGTCGCGCAGCACGTTGATGAGGAGGTGGGCATTGACGAACTGATTGGGAAATAGTTCGTTCTCCCTATTCTTGAACACGGCCCTCAGGCGCACCGTGCCCGTGGTGGTATCGATCTGGTTGTCCACCGTGAGGAGAGAGCCGCTGGAAAGCTTCTTTACCTCGGCGCGGTCCCAGGCATCGACGGGCAGGTCCTGCCCCGCTTTCAGCTTCGCCAGCACCGCCGGAAGGCTGTCTTCGGGAATGGGAAAAATCACCGTGATGGGCTGGAGCTGGGTGATCACGAGGAGACCGTTCGTGTCGGCGGCGTGGACTATGTTTCCCGGGTCTACGAGTCGCAATCCGACCCTTCCGCTGATGGGAGCCGTGATGCGGGTGTAAACGACCTGCACCCTGGCATTGTCCACCAGCCCCTGGTCCATCTTGACGGCGCCCTCATACTGATGGACCAGGTACTCCTGCGTATCCAACTGCTGCTTCGGGATCGAATCCTGTTTCCACAACACCCGATAACGCTCCAGGTCGATCTGGGAGTCCTTCAAGAGCGCCTGATCCCGCACCAATTGCCCCTCTGCCTGGAGCAACTGCGCCTGATAGGGCCTTGGGTCGATCGTGGCGAGGAGGTCGTCCTTCTTCACCATCTGACCTTCCTTGAAGAAGACCTCCATGAGCTGGCCGTCGACCCGGCTTTTTATCGTGACCGTATAGACAGGGGTCACCGCTCCGAGACCGACGATATAAACGTTCATATCGCCCTTTTTTGCGGTGACCGCTCCCACGGGAATGGCACGGACCGCAGGACCCGCCTGGGCGGCAGCCTGGGGCGCCCCTGTTTTTGCCCTTCCCAAAAAGACGTATGCGACAGCAGCGACGAGTATGACGGCGAACACCGCTACCCAGCGCCACCCGACCTTCCGATTTCCCCTCGTCAGTTCCTTCGCTTTCGGTTCCTTCGTCACCATCGGTCTCACAATCCTCGCAATGAAGATGCATACGCCATGCCACATCCGCCACTGCTTCACGGGTGTTGTGGCTGCCCCCGGCGCTACATGTCCGCCACCTTCACCATTCGCGCCTCACGGGGCCGACTCGTCTTCCGTAATCCGGTCGAGCAGACGGGAGGCATGGAAAAGGGCCTCACGCTCGACAACAGAGAGATAACGCGTCATTGCCGCGGCGAGCCACGCTTCCCTCCGGCGAACATCCATCTCCAGCGCCTTTTTGCCGTCCTCGGTGAGGCTGATCACAAGACGCCTCCTGTCCATCCCGTCCGGCTGCCGCGAAACGAAGCCCCTCTCTTCGAGAGAGGCGAGAAGTCTCGTGAGCGATTGCGGACGGATACGCTCCCGCGCGGCGAGGTCTGTGGCGGTAACCGGCCCGCCCCGGTAAAGGCTGCCCAGGACAATCAGCTTGGACGGGCTGAAGATCTCTTCGGTCCGGTTAAGCCGCAGCCGCCTCATCAAAAGGGTTACGCTGCGCCGCAGCGCTCTCGCTATCTCGTCTGTGTGGTGATTCCGCTCCGTGGCACCGGCCATAATTCGTTAACAATAGCTTACTGTTTCATGGATGTCAAGCATTGACTTGCATCTTTTTCCTATGCCTTTTCGGTCGTTAGGTCGGACGGACGACGGCCTGTTCGGGATGCCCACCTGCTTGCGGGTCGTGACATTTCTCGACACGCCGTTGGCCGACCGACAGAAAAAAGAGTGGCCCATAAAAAAGGGGCCGGCGAAAACGTCTTTCGCAAACCCCCTTTCTTTATTCTCTTTTACACTACTTCTTGCGGTCCTTTAACACCTCTTCGCAGGTCGGCATATAGTCCTTCGCCGGAATCACCTGAGTATCACCGGAAACAAGGAAGTCCGGATACTTGGGGTCCTTCTTCGTGACACCCCAGTACATGGGCAGCTCAAGCTGGTGATCGCAGGCCCGGATCGTCAAGGGGCCCACCGGGCTGTCGAGGGTCATACCTTCGAGGACCTTGACGAAGGCCTCATTGTCGACCTTCCCCGCCTTCCTGAAACCTTCCGCAATGAACTGGGCCGTCATGTACCCGTAGAGGGCGCCGATGCGCGGATACCTGTTGCAGAACTTCCGGAACTCATCCGCAAAGGCCCTGTTCGCAGGCGTATCCGGGTAGTAGAAGAGGTAGTTCGCAGTCCCGAAGACGCCTTCAGGCGCGTTGGGACCCTGCGCCATGAGGGTCGAATGCTCGTTGGCCGTATGCTGATAGAAAGGCACTTTCCGGCTGAGGCCCGTGGCCTTCGCCGCCTTCTGGAAGTTGACCATGCCCGAGCCGCCGGTCGCCACGATAAGGAAATCAGGTTTTGCGGCGAGAACCTGCGTTATATAAGGCGTGAAGTCTGCCTCGCCCACCTTCCACCAGGTCTGGCCGATGAGCTGGACGCCCGGCTTCAATTTTTTCAGGTTGTTCCAGAGGGCTTCCGCGATGGCATGACCGTATTCATAATCATCGCCCGCGATCCAGTATCTCACATAGGGCTTTTTCGCGAGGACGATTGCGGCCGCCCTTCCTGCCATCAGCGTGTTTTCGTTCATGTTGAAGACGTAGCGATGTCCCTGCTCGCCGATGATCTTCTCGCTCTTCGAAAAGGTGACAAAGAAGGGGATCTTCTCCTTCCTGGCAAAGTCGGAAACGGCCAGGGCGGTCGCGCTGTTGATCGTGCCCATGAGGATATCGACCTTTTCCTTCATCACAAGCTCCTTTGCCATGCTCAAACCGATATCGGGCTTGAACTTCTCATCCCTTGCGGCATACTCGATCTTTTTGCCGAGCACCCCGCCCTTGGCGTTGATTTTTTCGACGGCCAGCTTGAACCCGTCGAGCACGTCCGACGTGAACGACGTCGCAGGCCCCGAATACGTATCGACGATCCCCACCTTGATCGTATCCGCGGCAAAAGAGAGCGGATGGATGCAGCAAAGACCGACCCATACCCCCAGAAGCACCAAAAATACCAGAGTTTTTCGCATGAAGCCCCCCCTTCACTTTGTCGCTGGTTTCAGTTGTCCACTCCATGAGCAAAGCTCACGGAGCAACCCGTTTTAGCCGGGTACCCGCGCGCTCCCACACCTGCATTCGCGGGTGGACACTGTTTCCCGTATTGTAGCGAATAAACACCCACGTGTCCATAAAATCGCGATGAGATAGCGCCGCATGCGCTGTAGAGTATACAATCAGTTGGAGGGGAGTCAAGAAGCATACAAATTACGTGGCGTAGGTGATGACGCCGGACGGGCAGGTCGAGGCGCACAGACCGCAGCCCACGCAGGTATCTTTCTGGACGTGCGCTATAGGCACGGCCGCCGTGGTGTCGGGCCCGAAGAGCGCGATAGCGGTCTGCCTGAACTCCATCTCGATGGCGCGGTGAGGGCAGGCGTCCTTGCACGAGCCGCATCCGCTGCAGCGCTCCTCGTCCACCTCGGGGAAGACCCTTTCCTCTTCTTCGTCGAGACGCATTTCGCCTTGAGCCCCGAGCAGCTCCCGGGCCTCCCATCTTTCAGCCCGCGGGTGTCTGATGAACCCCACGTGGTACCTCTTCCTCCCCCACTTTGTCGGCGACCACCGGAGCTGCGGCTCGGACCTGTACACGGAGAGAAAGTCCCTATCCTTGAAGGCATCCATATAATCGTCAAACCGGACGATCTTATCGACGCTGAAGGCAAGCTCCCTGACCTGACCCTTTACGGTTGCCGTGCCCCCATCGAAGACAACATCCTCCCCTTCTTCAAGGTGGACGAAGAAGACACCCGCCCGCCTCGCCTCTTCGTAGTCAAGCTCGCCGTAGGAAGGGGCCGACATGTTCCGGTCGAGGACGTAAACCGTCTTTCCCGCCTTTCGCAAGCTTATGGCGGCCGCGATGAACTTCGAGGAGATAAACTCGTAAAACATGCGCGCCCCCGGATCCGCCGTCCCCAGGTAGAAGAGGCAGGAACCAAAGGGGCCATCGGCAATGGCGATCTCCGGCGCCTCTTCCCGGTAGAGCCTCTCGTCGCCCTCCGCCGGGTGCGCGCCTTCCATAGCGGCCATGAACCCTGCGCCGAACCCGGTCAGGATCGAGTCCTTGATGCTCATGGGCTCAAGGGCGCCGCCGGCCGCGTAAATTCCTTTGACGTCCGTTTGAAGCGCGCCCTGTTCCTTGACAAACCCCCATTGGTTAAGGGAGAAGCCGAAGAGCCTGCTCAATTCCCCAAGCGTCGCGCCCGGCCGGAGACCGATCGCGAGGACGACGTAGTCAAAGGCCTCTTCCACGAGTTTTCCGCCCATGAAATAGCGGACCTTGACCTCTTCGCCCTCCTGGTCGAAATACCTGGAATTGGCGCGCACGAACCTGACGCCCCCATCGCGGTATATCTTCTCCATGTAGAATTCCTGGCCGAAGAGACGCAGGTCGTTGTAGAAGACGGTAATGTCCGGCTTTGCGCGCTGCAGTGTCCACTTGATCTCCCTGATCGTGTAGGAGCAGCAGACCGACGAGCACAGGGGGTATTCTTCGGAGCGCGACCCTACACAGAGGACAAAGGCAACCCTGTTGAAGTCTGCGGGGAGGTCGGCCTTAGCCTGGTCTATGAGGGCATCGTACTCAAGGCTCGTCAAGACCCTGCGCCCTTTGTAGTCGACCGGATCGTAAGGGGTGAGGCCGGCGGCGATCACCATCCTGTCGCCTGCGACGGATTGACCGTTGTCAAGGGTGATGAAGAATACCTCACCCTGCTTTTCCACCGCCGTGATCCTTCCTTCGTTGATGACGGTAAGGCTGGGGTCCATCCGTATCTCATCGTAGAAGGTTTTGAACCCTACCCTGCAGTTTGCAATGCGGGCCATGAGACCGCCCGGCGCGGCCGCCGATTCGATGATCGTCGCACGGTGGCCTGCTTTCAGGATGACTTTGGCGGCCGATATGCCGCTTATGCCGCCGCCCACTATCACTACGTTCATAAGGTCCTGTTTTCTCCCATGATATAGAGTACCAGCTCGGTGAGATAGATGACCGGCGCGCCCGTCGAGAACGTCTTCAACGCCATATGGCACAAGGGGCAAAAAACGACCAGCGGGCCTTTGGACTTCTCCAGGATCAGGGTGGAAAGCCTCTCCGTCGCCCATTTGTTGGCGAAGAACTGGTTCCCCCCGCAGCACCGGTCCTTGATGCGCTCCCCTTCTATCTCCCCGCCGAAGAACGTGATCATCTCTTCCATGATATGCTTGTTCCTGATCGCGGTCCCTTCGGGCCTGAGGAGAACACAGCCGTAGTAGGGCGTAAAAACCTTGCCTTTCAACGACCTTTTGGCCGGAATACGGGTGAGCGTTGCCTTGTCGAGAAGCTCAAGGGGATTCACTATCGTGAAGGTGTTCTCCCCATTGGCGTCTTTCAGGTTCTTGTAGCAGGCGGGGCACGGGGCAAGAATCTCGCGAGCCGGCAGGGCTTGCGCCTTCAGGAGGTTCTCCCTGGAGAGCGCCGTAAGCTCATTCCTGTCGCCATACTCCAGAGCGCCGCAGCAATTCCACTCCGGGATTTCCGTGAGGCGATGGCCAAGGGCTTTGCACAGGGCTTTTACGCCTCTATCGAGGGCGCGGGCGGAACCGGTAAGGGAACAACCGGGATAATAGGTGTAATCCATCTATATCCTCCGCACCTTATGGGGGAGATGAATGCTCATATATTCGATCCACCGCGTGATGTGTGTGATATAGCCCTCTTTTATGAGGAAGGGCACCGCCATGAGAAACACATACGGCTCGTACACCCTGCCCCATATGCCGACGGAGTTTTTGAACGCCTTTTCGAAAGGCGAAGCCATGCCGAGGGCTTCCTTGAGCGCCCTGACCACCTCCGGTATGCGTATACGCCAGGGACAAGCCCCTGTGCAGCGATAACAGCTCGTGCAGTAGCGGACAAGGGGGTCGTCGCCGGCTATCTCCTCCCCAAGAAAGAGGCGCGCCAGAAGGTCCTGGGGGTTGACGTCTTTGCCGAGGTCGTTCACCGTGCAGACCGACGCGCATATCTTGCAGCCAAGACAGACCGAGAGGTCCGCCCTGTCATAGCCGGCGAGGGCTACGATCTTTTCGGTATTAATCTTCTGCATCTTTCAACTCGTCTTCAAGGAACGTGAGATAGGGTATGGTCTCGCCCGGGTCGCGGCCTGACATGTAGGAGAACATGCCCTGAAGTCTCTCCGAGATACCCTTGAAATACTTTGTCAGAGGTATGCCCTGAGGGCACGCCTCCTCACAGGCGCCGCACCCCACGCAGACCTGAGATACATGGAACATCCTGATGAAGTGGAACATCTCTTTCCCCCCCGGCATGGTCCCGGATCCCGTGCGAAGGACCTTGTTCAGGAGGGCGTCGCCTTTCGGAAGGTATTCGTCGCCGTTGAACAGACAATCGATGCAGTAGCACACAGGGCACATGTCCCGGCAGTTCTTGCACAGCACGCACTTTGAGAAATCGCTTGAAAACTGTTCCATATCAGTTTGAAATTTCTCTGGTTTAGGGCTTTTCCCGAGGAGCATGTCGGGGGCGCCCTCTTCCGCATCGCCCTCAAGCAGCTCAAGGAGCGCATCTCCCTTCTCCGTGTAGGAGAACGCCCAAAGAGCGCCGTCCTTGTCGATCCTTATTCCCGCGTCCCCGACAACCCCCCTTTTCTCCCCGCAGGTCCGGCAGGCCGGGCGCATCCTGTCGGGGTCCTTGAAATAGTCGACCAACCCTTTCGCATCCAGGGGCACGCCCCCGATCCGTTCTTTCGAAGAGACCGTTCCCGGACAGTCGACCGACACGGCGACGATCCCCTCGGGCTCTATCTGGCTCAACTTGACCAGCTCATGGTACGCCCTTATCTCACACGGCCTGAGCAAAAGCATCACCCGCGCCCCCTTTGAGAATAAGCGGCGCAGGTAAAGCGCGCCGTTCACATCGAAAAAGGGGTTCAGGAGCGTGTGGCGGTCGAGACTCGTGTGAAATATCCGATGGCGGACCCCGTCGTCACCCTTTTCGAACCCCAGGATCAGATGCCGGTCATTGCTCAGAAACCGGGTGAGGCCGCGAACGAGCGCGCCCTCTTTAATTTGTCTTGCCTGCATCTTTGGCATCCTTTATCTCATCGTACATAGCGGTCACCTTTTCAACAAAACGGCGTGCCTCGGCGGCGCTCACCCAAAAAAGGCGGAGTTTCTCCTTCATCGAAAAGGCGTCAAACATCTCTTTTAATGCCGCGATCTTTCTCCTGGTAAAGTAGTTCCCCTTGATAAAATGACAGTCGCCGGGATGGCAGCCTGCGACAAAAGCGGCATCGGCCCCCTCGAAGATCGATTTGATCACGAATGCGGGGTCCACCCTGCTCGAACAGGGCACCTGGATCAATCTCACCCCTTCAGGGTATTTCATCCTCAGGCTCCCGGCCATTTCGGACGCCTTAAACGTACAGAAGGAACAGGCGAAACCGATTATCTGCGGGTTTTTTCCGGCTTGGTCTTCCATGGAATCCCCTTTCATATGGCCTCCACAAGCGCGCCGATTTCATCGTCAATCATCGTGTCGACGTACCCTTTCAGCCCGATCGCAGAGGACGGGCAAGTGCTGTTGCAGAGGCCGCAGCCCATGCAGGCCGCCTCTTCAACCCGTGCGATTCTTTGAACGTCATCGTATTTTATTGCCTTCGCCACACACGCCTTCTCGCACATCCTGCAGCCGCTGCACCGCTTCACGTCGACCATGGCGATGAAAGGGTCCACGAACGCATAACCGAGGTTCAGAAACCCGAACAACTTTACTGCCGAAGCCCTCCCGTGGTTGATCGCCTCTTCCATGTCCTTCGGGCCGGAGCACGTCCCCGCGATAAAAATCCCTTTCACCGCAGTATCGAAAGGTCTCAGCTTTACATGGGCTTCAAGGAAGAACTTGTCTTTGTCGAGGGTGATCTTCAACAGGGATGAGATCAACTGGTTGTCCACTGGCGGCGACATGCCGATGGAGAGCACGGCCAGGTCGAACTCGCGCTCGAAGGGCTCGGCCAAAAGCGTATCTTCTCCACACACAAGCAGCCCCTTAGGTCCCGGGATAATCTCCGCGATATTTCCCCGCGTAAACAATACGCCCTTCTCCTGCGTATCCTCGAAGAACTCCTCACCTCCACGCGGATGGGCCCGGACGTCCATATAGAAGGATTCGACGTAGGCGTCCTTGTATCTTTCCTTTATGGCCTCGCCTACACGCAGCGCATTGATGCAGCAGACCCTGGAACAGTACGGCTTTCCTATCTGCTCATCCCGCGACCCCACGCAGTGGAGTATGGCGACCCTCGGATGGGCGGGCAATTCGATGCTGTCTGCCTTTGCTTCGAAATCGACGGTAGTCATGATCCTCTCGTCCCTTCCGTAGCCCAATTCCGGTTTTACCCGCGCGTCGAAGGGAGAGAACCCTATTGCCACGATCACTCCCCCGGCCGTGATCTTTCTCTCTCCGGTCGGGGTATCGAGAGTTGCCTCGTAGTTGCCGAAACTGCCCTCGAAGCTGCCGATGTTCGTCGAGGTGAAAATCTCCACGTTCTCTCCGGCCTGAAGCTCGGCTTCCATCTGCCCGATGACGGCCTCGCCGTCCTGTCTTATAGGCCAGATATTCTTCAACGTCCTCACATGGCCGCCGAGGCGCGCCTCTCTTTCAACGAGATAGACGTGCATGCCCATCCTTGAGAGAAAAAGCGCTGCGGACAGACCCGAGACGCCGCCGCCTATGATAAGCGCCGATTTCGTCACGTCCACCCGCTTTTCTTCGAGGGGCACGTAGTGGGCCGCCGCATAGAGTCCCGCCTTTATCAGCCTTATTGCCTTTTCCGTGTTCTTCTCGACATCGTCGCCGACCCAGGAGCAGTGCTCCCTGATGCCCACTCTTCTGAGAAGAAAGGGGTTGAGGGCCGCCTTTTTCAAGAGATCCTTAAAAAGCTCCTGGTGGAGCGACGGTGTGCAGGAGGCGATAATGACCCGGTCAAGGCCCTCTTTCTCGATGTTCTCCCTGATCATGTCCTGTCCCGGCTCGGAACAGACGAAGGGGTAGTCGGACGAGACGGTCACGTTGGGGAACTTGCTGAAATAATCGCGGACTTTTTTCACGTCGACCGTGTGGATGATATTGTGTCCACAGTGACAGATAAAGATGCCGGTTTTCACTCGCTTATATACTCCAGGCACCGCGATGCGGCATCTCCCCCGGAGGCGACCGTATCGGGCACGTCTTTCGGCCCGGAGGCCATGCCGCACACGAATATGCCTTCCACGTTCGTCCTCGAAGGGGCTGCGGCGTTCACCTTGATGAAGCCGTACTCGTCCCGCTCCACGGACATGATGCCGCAGAGCTCCGCCGTCCCTTTACGCGGTCTCACCCCGGTCGCGAGCACCACAAGGTCTACCTCTATCTCCCGCACCTCATTGCTCAGCATATCCTCCACCCTCACGACGAGCCCGTCCTTGCCCCTCGTCACCTCTCCCGGAATACCCCTGATATAGAAGGCGCCGGCTTCCTGCGTGCTCTTATAAAACTCCTCGTAGTTCTTCCCGTAGGCCCGTACGTCAATATAGGAGACATAAATCTCGGCGCCTTTCACCCTGTCCATCACGATGCTTGCGTGCTTTGCCGTATACATGCAGCAGACCCGCGAGCAGAAGCGGGCGTTGCTCTGCCGGTCTCTGGAGCCCACGCACTGGATGAAGAAGAAGCGCTTCGGCGTCTTTCCGTTCACTATGATCTCGCCGCCGGTCGGTCCCGTCACCGAGCAGATACGCTCGAATTCAATGCCCGTCATCACCCCGGGAAGGGTACCGTAGCCGTATTCCCCTTTTTCGGTGGGATCATAGAGATCGAACCCCGGCGCGAGGACGATGCTGTCAAATTGCATCTCCACTGTCTCGTCCGCCATCCGGTAATCGACGGCCTTCACGTCGCACCGCCTCTCACACTCCCCGCACTCGATGCAGCCCTCGGTCTGACCCGCGAGGCACCGGGAGGCCTCTTTTTGCGCCGCATCCGGCGCAAGCCCCCGGCTCACCTCGCGGAACGTACCGACCCTGACCTCCGGACTCTCCTCAGGTATTCGGACGCGCTCCGCCTTCATGACGCGCTCCGCCAACGCACCCGCTTCCGCCTCCGAGAGCTTCTCAGGGCTGCCTGCGGCGACATCCGCGACCAACAGCTCTCCCTTGAGATATTGGTTCATCGAGCGGGCAGCCTTTTTCCCCGCCGCGATGGCGTCGATCACGTAAGCCGGACCCGTCACAACGTCGCCGCCGGCGAATATGCCCGCTATGCTCGTTGCTCCGGTGGAGGGGTCTATGGAGATTGTCCCGTTTTTTCCCGTGGGCACGCCAAGCCCCTGGGCAAAAGAGGTCTCGACCCCCTGTCCGAGGGCAGTGATCACCGTCTCGACGGGCACGCGGAATTCTGACCCCTTCACGGGCGACGGCCGCCTGCGGCCGCTCCCGTCGGGCTCGGCAAGCTCCATCCGGACGCACTCCATCTCCGAGAGCTTTCCGTCTTTTTCGTAAAACCGCACCGGCGCGGCGAGGAATTGCAGCTCTATGCCTTCCTGCAGGAGCGCCTCTACCTCTTCATGGGCCGCGGGCATCTCATCGCGGGTACGGCGATAGACGACCGTGACATGCTCGCTCCCGAGCCTGCGGGCCGTTCTCGCGCAGTCGACCGCCGTATTCCCTCCGCCCACCACGACCACACGCGCCCCCAGGGAGACCGCCTCGCCGCCGGAAACCTGCCGGAGGAACCTTATGCCGTCCGTCACGCCGGGGAGGTCCTCGCCCTCAATGTCCAAAGGCATGCCGGCGGGCGCACCCGTGCTTATAAAAACCGCATCATGGTCGCGCCTGACGGCGTCGAGGGTCACATCCCTTCCGATCTCCACGTTGCACCGCATCCCCACGCCAAGGGCCCGTATATAGTCGATCTCTTTCTCCACCTCGGCCTTCGGCAGCCGGTATTCCGGTATGGCGTACCGCAGCATCCCGCCCGGCTCGGGGAGGGCCTCAAAAATTGTCACGTCGTGCCCCGCGAGCGCCAGGTCATGGGCACACGCAAGCCCCGCGGGACCTGCCCCGATGACCGCCGCCTTTTTCTCCGTCTTCTGAATCTGCGGGACCTCAAAGGAACCGAAGTCAAACCGGTCTGCCGCAAAGCGCTTACACTCGCGGATTGCCAGGGGGGCGTCGAGCTGCCCCCTGTTGCATGCCGCTTCACAGGGCGCGTAGCAGACCCGGCCGCACACGGACGGGAAGGGGTTCGTCTCCCTTATAAGCAGGTACGCGTCCCTGAACCTCCCCTCGCTGATGTGCTTCAGATAGCCAAGCACGTTTGTGTGGACGGGGCACGCATCCATGCACGCGGCCTTGCACGGCCTCACCCGTCGCTTGTCGATGCTGGCCTTATTGGGTATGGCTTGAGGGAAGGGGATATAGACGGCCTTCCTCGTGCCCGTCCCCATATTGAATTCGCTCTTCATGACAACGGGACATCCGGGGAAACAGGTGCCGCAGGCAGTACACTTCTTTATATCGACGAAGCGCGCCTTCTTCCGGATCGTGACGCTAAAGCCCCTCCCCTCTTTCCTTACCGCCGCCGGTCGGGCCCAGGAGAGCAGCTCTATGTTCCGCTGGAGCGCCACCTCCACCATCTTCGGCGAGAGGGTGCATGTGGAGCAATCGAGGGTGGGGAAGGTCTTATCGAGCTGAATCATCCTTCCGCCTATCGACGGTCCTTCTTCGAGCATCGTCACCTTGACGCCGCATGAGGCGAGCTCCAGGCCGGCGGTGATGCCGCCGATCCCCCCGCCGACGACGAGGACCTGTTTTTCCCTGTCTCCCTCTCCGATCATCGCAATTTATGGGGCTCAGCGCCCCCTCCACGAGCAAGCTCGCGGAGCCACCCCCCTCAGAAATGCCGGGCCTGCTTCAGCACTTGGTTTACGTAAAACTCTTGGCACTACGTCATCCTTTTTTGACAATATCCTTCATTTTATCCCGAAGCTTGTTGGCATCGCATATGACGCCGAAATGGGCATACTGGAAAATTGGCGCCTCGGGGTCCTTGTTGACCGCTATGATGCACTCTGAGTCCTTCATCCCCGCGATGTGCTGGAATGCGCCGCTTATAGCCATAGCAAGGTACACCTTGGGCCTGACCGTCTTGCCGGAGGTACCGACCTGCCGGGGCTTGGGAAGCCACGTCTTGTCGATAACCGGCCTCGATCCGGAGAGGACGGCCCGCAATATGCCGGCCAACTCCTCGTAAGCAGGTATCTCGTCCTTGCTGCCGATCCCCCGTCCCACAGAAAGGAGAAAGTCGGCCTTGGTGATATCGATTTCCCCTTTTTCCTCTTCCACGTACTCGACGAAGCTCCGCCCCTCCGGCGGAATGATGCCGTCGAGTACCTCGACGGCTGCGGCCGATTCCTGCGGAGCGGCGTGCTCCTTGAAGCTCCCGCTTCTTACGGTAAGGACGAAGGCGCCTTCCTTCGGCTTGAATTCTCCGAAGATCTTGTCGGAATAGTAGCTTTTCAGGAAAACGCCCCTTTCCGCGTCAAAGCCGCTCACATCCGTGATGAGGGGCAGATCGAGAGCACCCGCGAGATATGAAGCCAGCTCGATCCCCGATGACGAGCTGGTGAAGAGTATCGCGCCGGGTGGGCCCTTCGCCTCGATCACCTTCCGTACTATCTGCGTCATTGCGAGCGGGTTAAGGAAAATCGTTTCCTCTGTCCGCACCCTGATGATCGTGCTCGCGACGCGCTCGCCCACCGTGTAGGCCCCGTCAGGCATAAGCAGGGTAGTCTCCATCCCGAGCAGGTGCGACAGGCCCAGGCTATCCAGATTTCTCTCCTCGAAGAGACCCCGCCTCACTTCCGCCACAACCAGTGCGTAGCTCATTGATACACCCCCTTCTCCTTCAGGATGCCCAAGAGTTTTTTGCAGACCGTATCGAGCTCGCCGCCGAGCATGACGGCCCCGCCCTTTTTCACGGGATAGACCCACTTCACGACATCGATCATCCGTTTCACGTGCTCCTGGTACTCCGTCGCCTTGAATACCTTCCGCTCCACCTTGGAGGCCTTCCGTACCCCCATGATGGAGACGTACCGGGGCTCGTTGATGCCGCTCTGGAGCGAAAGCACGGCCGGCAGCGCAACCTTGATGCGCTCCTGCATGCCGCCCTCCAGCTCCCTGCGCAC
The DNA here is from genome assembly GCA_050012495.1 of Syntrophorhabdales bacterium. Classification (GTDB taxonomy): domain Bacteria; phylum Desulfobacterota; class Syntrophorhabdia; order Syntrophorhabdales; family WCHB1-27; genus BOG-1155. The sequence continues at coordinate 71,010 of JBEKHB010000003.1, read as the reverse complement.
GACGACATGGCCGGCCTCAAAGGCGTCTATTCCTATCACCATCGACGCATAGGGAAGGCCCAGCTTGGCGGCGAGAATGCCGCCCACGGACGCAAACTGGTCGTCCTCCGATTGTACGCCGGTAAAGATGGCATCGTAGGGCAGAGCTTCCTTCTTGAGAAACGTACGGATGAGGGTGGCCCTGGCCTGCGGGTCATGGATAACCTCTTCCGTCTCGATGAGGAAACCGTCCTTTGCGCCCATGGCGATAGCCCTTCTCAGGACCTCGTCCGATTCCGCATCGCCGACGGAGATCGCCGTGACCGCGCCGCCCGTCTTCTCGACGATCCTCACCGCCTCTTCGACCGAGTAGTTGTCCCAGTCATTCACCTTGAACGGCACTTTCGAAAGGTCGACCGCCCGCCCGTCGCCGACTATGCGGAGTTCTTCCTCCTGCGTCGCCGGCACCCTTTTCGTCAATACCAAGAGATTCATTTTATGTGACCTCCATGAGTATTTCCGACAGCTCTTTCACTGTCTGTCCCTTTTCTTTTGCGGGGTCCTCCAGGGTCATGACGCAGAATGGACAACTTGTTGCGATCACCTCGGCGCCTTTTTCCATTGCCTCCAGCACCCGGACTTCCGCATTCCTCACCTCGGCCTGTCCCTCCGCCTCGAAAAACATGCGGCCGCCCCCTCCCTCACAGCACAGGGAGGTCTCTCTCGATCTGGTAAATTCGAGAAGCTCAAGACCGTCGAGAGAGCGCAAGATGCTCCTGGGCTGATCGAAAACCCCGTTCTGCTTGCCCAGGAAACACGGATCGTGATATATCACCCGCTTTTCGTACCGCCCTTCGATCCTCAGTTTTCCGGCTGCTATCAGGTCCGCGAGGACCTCCGTGTAATGAGAGACCTTGATCCCGAGCTCCCCGTACTCCTTTTTCAGGACATTCATGCAATGGGGCGAAAGGGCTATGATCTCCCGTACCCCATACTCCTTGAAAGCCGCTATGTTCTCTTCCTGCAGCTCCTCGAAGAGACCGGCTTCGCCTATTCTCCTGATCTCGTTGCCGCAGCACGCCTCTTCTTCGCCGAGCACGCCGAACTCGACGCCCCCCCTGTGCAGCAGGGTCGCCACGTTCACGGGGATCACCATGCAGCGGGGGTCATATGCCTGAATGCAGCACGTAAAAAGCAATCTTTTCGAGCTGGTTTCACTGATGTGGGGAACGGCGACGTCTGCCTTCTCCACCCACGCCCCCCTGCGAGCCCGTGACCGGCCCCAGGGGTTCTTCTGGACAAAGGTGTTTTCGAGGGCCTTTTGGATCGACACGGGGATCCGGCCCTCTTCGACAAAGGCGGACCTCACGTCGATGATCACTTCCGATGGCTTTACGTCCCTCGGGCACCGGAGCGTGCAGGCCCCGCACGAGGTGCAGTGCCAGGGGAGGGCTTCGTCTATTTCACGCTCAAACTGCCGCTTTCTCACGATCATCCGGATATTGAAGGCCGTCCGGCCTGCCTCGGGGCAGCTGCCCGTGCACTTCCCGCACTGGATACAGGTCAGCACCCTGCTCGGGCTCGAGTATGTCATGTAGTTCCACCTCGCCTTAAGGCCTTGGCTGCATCGAGAGCGGGGAGACTCCGGCAGCCCCTGTATGGAGGATACACGTTGTATTTGTTTAGCCTATCATATGCTTCCGCTCTATTCCAGTCGCCGGGAGCAATAGACCGACCTCCCGGTCTATTCGCATAATATAGTAGCGGCACGGCGTGTAATTGTCAAGAAGAACATTTCCTCCCGAGATATAGCACGAAAGCGCTGCATGTCGCCTCATACCTTTTTTCAAGGCGCGTCCGGTTCTCCCGGTGTCAGAATTTCCCCAGAAGGTGCCTGCCGATGAGCACTTTCTCTACTTCCTTCGTGCCCTCGAAGATCTCGAGCACCTTCGCGTCCCTCCAGTAGTGCTCCACATCATACTCCTTCAGGATGCCGTACCCCCCATGCAATTGGATTGCTTCGTCGGCCACCTTCACCGCCACTTCACAGGTGTACCACTTCGCCATGGCAATGAGGGCCGGATCGATCTCGCCTCTATCGACCTTCATTGCGGCCCTATAGAGAAGGCTTCTTCCCGCTTCGAGGAGGGTGGCCATTTCCGCGATCTTTGCCTGCACGATCTGTAGTCCGGCAAGGGGGCCGCCAAAGGCCTTTCTCTTCTTCACATGGTCTATCGCCTTTTCGAGCGCGCCCTGTGCAGTGCCTACGGCAAGGCCGCCTCCGCCGTCGAGGCGGGCCCGGTTGAAGAATTGCATGAGCTGATAAAAACCTTTTCCTTCCACTCCCACGAGGTTTTTCTTCGGTACCCGCACGTCCTTGAATGTCACCTCTCCCGTATCCGAGCATCTGATCGACAGTTTTCCGTGGAGCTTGCTCGCCTCATAGCCGGGGCGGTCCGTTTCCACGATGATTGTGCTGAGCCTGTCGTGTTTCTTAGGATTTTTCGGATCGGTAACACAGAGTACCAAGAGGAAATTACCTACGTTGGCGTTGGTGATGAACATCTTGTTGCCGGAGATCACATACTCGTCTCCGTCCTTTACGGCGGTCGTTGTAATGGCTGCCACGTCGCTTCCGGCATCGGGTTCGGTAGATGCCATACCCGCCCTCCACTCACCTGCGCATACGGGCGGAAGGTAGGTGAGCTTCTGCTCCTCCGTGCCGAACAGCTTTATCAACTGGGTGCCGAAATAGGATGCCACCATGCACTGGGCAATCCCCGTATCCACCCGGGCGAACTCCTCTATGATCAGACACTGTTCGAAGTGGCCGAGTCCCGCCCCTCCGTATTTTTCTTCTATAAAAACTCCCAGGAACCCAAGCTGCCCCGCCTTCTTCCAGATCCGGTCGTCAAACTGTTCCTTCTCGTCCAGTTCGCGCGCTATATCCTTGAACTCTTTCTCTGCGAACTCCCGTGCTGCCTGCTTGATATCTTGCTGTTCCGCCGTCAACTCGATCATTCCGCTCCTCCATGGAAAATGCCGTTTTTAGTCCGCCATGATCTTGTCCGTCATCCTCTTCGCGACTCTTGACATTCCTTGCGATTATCGCTCGTAGTATGTGCGAATCTCTTTTTTGAGTATCTTTCCTTGTGGGCTCTTCGGCAGCGCTTTCCAGAAATCAACTGTCTTCGGCTTCTTGAAGCCGGCCAGGTTTTTGCCGCAGAATTCAATTATCTCCGCCTCTGAAACCTGAACGCCCTCGTTCAGAACGATAACTGCTTTCACTACCTCTCCCCAGTGCTCGTCGGGTAATCCTATCACCGACGCCTCTGAAACAGCAGGATGCCTGTAGAGGACTTCTTCAATCTCACGGGGGTAGACGTTCACGCCTCCGGAAATAATCATGTCGTTCTTTCTTTCCACTACGTACATGTACCCGTCTTCATCAAATCTTCCCAGATCACCGGTGTGCAGCCAGCCATTCACGAGCTTCTTTTGCGTCTCTTCGGGCATCTGCCAATACCCCACCATCATGGCCTCACTTCGCCCTATGATCTCACCCACAGCACCGGTCGGGACATCATTATCATGCTCGTCCACGATCCTTATTTCATAGTTGACGGCGGGTCTTCCAGATGAAGCGAGTCTTGCAAGACTCTTCTCCGTTCCATCGAGGACGTGATCCTCAGGTTTCAGCACGGTAGTGAAGGGACCGCTCTCAGTCTGTCCATACATCTGGGCGAAACCGCATGGAAAGACCGCCAGCGCCTTCTTTAGCAGCTCGACAGGCATGGATGACCCTGCATAGAGGATCAACCGCAAGCTGCTCAGGTCGTACTTATCGACGTTCGGCGACTGAAGCAGGCTATGAATCATGGTGGGAACAAACTGGCACCACGATATCCGCTCCTTTGAAATGTAGTCAAGAATCTGCTCGGGGTTGAACCCGCCTTCCCGCTTTATATAGATGGTGTTAGGCAAGAACGAATGGCGCACAATGTTGTCCTCGCAAGCAATGTGGTACATGGGAAAGGTTATCAAGACCCGTTCGTCGTATTCGACCCTCAAATCGATCACAGACGCGGTGGCGTCGGACATCAGGTGCCTGTGTGTCCTCATCGCCCCCTTCGGCTTTCCCGTTGTGCCCGCGGTAAAGAAGATACTCAGTACATCGTCTTCAACCACCTTGACCGCCGGCTCTCCACTTCGTCCCCCGGCGATAACCGTTTCATAGTCTTCCATAAACGGGTGGTCCGGCTCACTCAGCGATATATATGTGTCCGTCGAGACGAGTTGAGGCCGGAGCTCGCTTATCACGTGGGCGAAATCGCTGTCCACAAAAAGGAATTTAGGGCTCGAGTATTCGACAATATCCTTCAGTTCCCACGGTTTCACGTGGTTGTTGTAGGGGCAGAAGATACCGCCGGCCTTCGCTGCAGCGAAGTACAGTTCTATAAACTGGTGACAATTATGGACAAGAACTCCTACCCTGTCGCCCTTTTCCAACCCCCGATCGACCAGAGCATGGGCCAACCTGTTTACCCGGTCGTTCAACGCGCGGAATGTCATGGAACGGTCTTCGAAGACCACCGCCATTTTTTCCGGGAATTTATTCGCGTTTCTTGTAAGCAGATCACCGATGGTCATTTCATCCCTCCTCCCGCTCGTCTTCTCTATATATCCATGCCCTCACGCACCGGGTGTCAGGCGGTGGCTGGAACCGGCGTACGAGCCTGTCACACAGGAGTCATATGCATTATCCCTCATGGCATAAGCGCATTTGGTAGAAGCAGCACGATCTGGGGAAACACGAAAGCGAGGATCACCACGACAACGAGGGAGATCAGGAAGGGGTATACCCCGCTATAGATCACGCCCATAGGTACCTTCGTGATGTTTTTCACCACGAAGACGCAGATGGCAACAGGAGGAATGACGGAGCCGATACATATGGTGAGAGCCACCAGGATCCCGACCAAAAGCGGGTCGTACCCCAGTTTCGTCATGATGGGGAAAAAGATCGGCGTGGCGAGGATCATGAAGGCAAGGTCGTCGATGAACGACCCTCCCAGAAGATAGATGAGGAAGATCAGGATCATGATGAGCACCGCCGGTATCTTGAGACCCAGCACCCATTCACCGAGAGCGTTCGGCATGTTCGTCACTGCGATAAAGTGGCCGAGCATGTTCGAGGTGGCAATCAACAATAATACCATACAGGCCGTTCTCAGGGCTTCCCTCACGGACTTCACGTAACCGCGAAAGTCGATGTTTCTCTTGAAGAAGCACAGAAGGAGCACTGTGAAGGCGCCTATGCTGCCTGCTTCCGTGGGGGTGAAGACCCCCTTCATAAGACCGATGATGATCACAAAGAAGATCACGATGGGCCACACGACCTCGGGAAGCGTCTTCCACCGCTCGTTCCACGGGAATTTTTCGCTCCTGGGGGCGAGTTCCGGATTTATCCTGCACCACCCGAGAATGACCACCACGAAGAAGAAAGCGATGAGGAGCCCCGGGATAAGGCCCGCCAGGAAGAGCCTGCCTATGGAGAGCTGGGTGATGATGCCGAAAATGATGAGCACCACGCTGGGGGGTATGAGCACGCCCAGGGTGCCGACGGTGGCAACGATCCCGGTGGACAGCTTCTTTGAATACCCATATTTTGTCATCTCAGGGACGGCGACACTCGCGAAGGTGGCCGCCGTGGCGGCAACCGAGCCGCATATGGCCTTGAAAGCAGTTGCCCCGGCAACCGTGGCTATGGCCAAGCCTCCCGGAATGTGTCCGAGGAACTTGTGGGCACAGTCATAGAGCCGCTTCGCGATGCCCGCGTTGAATGCGATCTGGCCCATGAGGATAAAGAGCGGGATGACCGTCAATCCGTACGAGGCGAGGGCATCGAAAAAATCGTTCGCCATAAGGCCCATGGCGGCCTTCACATTGACCAGGTACGCAAATCCCGCCACGCCGATAATGCCCATAGCGAAAGCAAGCTCGATGCCGGTCATAAAAAAACCCAGCAGCATCAAAAGGAAAATAGATCCTATCGCGGCCTCACTCATGGCCCACCTCCTGGATGGTCGTGATAAGGCCGGACAGGAGCACGAGACACTCGACGAAGGCGCAGATGCCCAGAATATACGCCACGGGATAGTAGGGTACGTGGAGGGTAAGGGAAACCTCGTGCTTGTCGTAGAGATCGACCCCCTGGGCGAAGAGGTTCCAGCCGAGGAGGAAAAAGAAGGCTATGCCGCATAGTCTGTTGAAGACCAGGGTCGCCTTCCGGGTTCTTCCCGACAACTTTTCCAGGAGCAAATCGACGTTCACATGAGCGCCTTCCCAGGAAGTCATGGGGATTGCACATCCTACCACCACGGCCCCTCCGAGGAAAACGAGCTCATAGGTGCCGGTGATCGGCTTTCCGAAGAAGCGCAGGATGACGTCCACGACTGTGACGAGCATCATCAAAGTGAGCACTACGCCCCCGAGGACATCCATTACCGTGGCCACTCTGAGGATTGTTCTGTGTAGCCCTTGCATTCCCTTACCTCCTGATGGCCCACTTACTTCTTATAAGGTTTCAGGTAATCACGGACGAACTTCAGGGCCTCATCGCCCGGCAGGCCCTTCTCCTTCATTCTCTTGACATAATCGTCGAAGAGGGGCTGTGCCTTTTGGACCCACCTGGCCTCTTCAGCCTTTGAAAGGGAGGTGATCTTATCGCCTCGCTTCAGCATGTAATTCTTGCCGCTCTTCTCGATTTCATCCCACATGGCGGCGTACTTCTCGATGTACTCCGGGATCATCTGATCTATCACCTTCTGGACGTCCGGCGGAAGGGAATTCCATTTGTCCTTGTTCATCGCCACAACGAAACAAGCCGTATAGGAAGTGCCGAAGTTCTCCGTCGTATACTTTATCTGCTCGCCGGTTCTGAAGCCTTCCAGCGACTCGTAGGAACTCATGAGCCCATCCGCCACCCCTCTCGACAGGGCATCGTAGACGTCGCTCATGGTCATTGCCACAGGCACGCCGCCGAGGAGCGCCATCAGTTTTGCGTTGGAGCCGTAAGTCCTCATCTTGAGCCCCTTCAGGTCTTCCAGCTTCGTGATGGGCACCGACTTCGTATGGACGATTCCCGGGCCCTGTGAATGGAACCAGAGGATCTTCACCTGATCGAATTCTTTTGGCTTGAACTTGGCGTAAAACGCGTTTGACAGGTGGGTGGCCACCGTGTTGTTCGGATACCCGTGAGGCAGGTCGATCACCTCGGTCAAGGGGAACCTTCCCGGGGTATAGCCGAGGACGTGGTTACCCACGTCGGATATGCCCTTGGTCACGGCGTCGTAGGCCTGGGACGCGGGCACCAGCGTGCCCCCGGGGTAGTAGTTGACCTTTACCTTGCCGGCGGCCCTCTTCTCCAGCTCCTTCCCCCACTCATCGAGAAGAATACTCTGCTTATGGGTGATAGGAAACCAGTTTGCCACCTTGATTGTTATCACCTTTTCTGCGGCATAAACCTGGGTCGAGACATTCAGCAAGAAACAAAAAACAACTGCGGCAAGAATCCCGACAATAGTCGATCCTTTCATAACCCCCCCCTTTTTTACGATCTGTTATGCCCTTGTCCACCCGGCATAAAAATTCCCCTGCAAAATTTCCCTATCAATTTTGTGTTTCCCTATTTGCAAATCGGATGCCAGCCAGCTCGTTCCCGAAAGTCAAAGCACGCGCCGACTTCTCATGCGGGTCCGTTGAATTCCCGATTACTCTGTCTGTGCCAAAAGGCGACAGGTGTCCCTTTTGGCGCCACTACTTGCATTTGGACGGACCGATACATACATTCCCCATCATTGTCCTTCTCTTCGTCTTCCCTCAGATCGCCCTTTTTCTGCCGCACGCGCTGATGGGATGACGAGGGGATGAGCACAGAAAAAATTGTCGAAGGAGGTTGAGCCATGGAATCTTATCCTTGGTGGACGGAAGAGCAGAAGAGGTTCGCGGATGATGTGAGCGCATTCGCCGAGGAGGTCTGGCCCAGAGACGTAGAGACGCGATGGACCAGAGAATTTCCCTTCGATATCTTTGCGCGGATCGGAGAAAAGGGGTTCACGGGGGCCGCAATCCCGAAGGAGTACGGCGGCCTCGGACTGGGCGCGACCGGGGCGTGCATTGCGGCAGAAGCGATGGGCCGGATGCCTGGGGTGAGCAGGGTCTTCGTGGGAAACATGCTCGGGGGTTTGAGGCAGCTCATCGAGCACGGCTCAGAGGAGCAGAAACTGCGCTTCCTTCCCCGCGTTGTAAAGGGGGAGATCGGCGCCATCGTGATCACGGAACCTTTCGCCGGCACCGACGCGGCGTCTATAGAGACGACCGCAAAGCGGGAAGGAGATACCTATCTGTTGAGCGGTAAGAAGCGCTTCATTGTTTCGGCCGGTGTGGCAAGCAGGTACATGGTTTATGCGCGAACCAGCAGCAACGCCGACGATATCCGGCACTATCGCCACCTGACGGCATTCGTCGTGGAGAAGGGCGCCCCGGGCTTTACCGTGGAAAAAATCAATGAGGTAATGGGCTTCAACAACATACAGAACGGCGTACTCGATTTTCATAATGTTCCTGTTCCCGCTGCAAACCGGATCGGTGAGGAGGGGGACGGATGGCGGGTCATGACCGTGGGACTCAACTTCGAGAGAACGCTCATCAGCGCGGTGGTCTCCGGCTGGATAGGCGAGCTTCTCAGGAACGTCGTCCCGCACACCCGGCGGAGGGTCCAGTTCGGCCGTCCCACCATCGATATCCCCGAAAACCAGTTCAAGATAGCCAACCTCATCATCAAGAAAAACATGGCGCGCCTCGCCACCTATAATACCGCCTATCTATGGGACCTCGGGGCCGACATCACGGTAGAATCAAACGTATCGAAGGTCTTTTGCTGCGAAGCGGCCGTCCAGGCAGCCCTTGACGCGATGCAGGTCATAGGCGGGGATGCGGTAACGACGTTCTATCCCCTTGTCGAGATAATGAGCCAGGCAAAGGTGGAAAATATGGGTGGCGGGACCATGGAGGCGTGCCGGCTCGTCATCTTCAGATCAGGTGTGCGCAAGATGGCGAAAGATTTACGGATGGAACCGCGCCGCATCCACCCCGTCCTCGGTATACCGGTGCCGGTTGCCGGTCAGGAGTTGAAAGAGACGGACCTCACCGAAGAGAAGCTCCTCGGATTGCTGGCGGACGACTACCGTGTGAATCCGGGTATTTTCATGAGCCGCGAGGATATAATCGAACGGTTCGAAACGGATGACGCGACCCTCGACGACCTTCTGACCTCTCTTGAAAAAAAAGGCCTTGTAAAGCTCTACCGGAAAGGAAACGGTATCGAACTGGCCAAGGCGACCTACGACGGTCTTGACCGGGCCCACCCGCCGGAATACTACCGTTGGTTCCCGGAATGGATCACCACGGGAAAAGACCGGATATTTTAAATAAAAGGGGCGGGCAACGCAGAATCAGGAACCGCCGTCCAGCTTCTGGTAGAATTTTTTCCTGCTGATCCCCAGCAAACGGGCGGCTTTACTCTTGTTTTCCCCGGTATAGCGCAGCACTTTTTCTATGTGGCTTCTCACTATGGTGTCAAGTCTGAAATCGTCTTCCTGCAGCATGGACTTGCGCGACGAATGGTGATCGGTTGAACCGGTCCGAAGGCTGAGAGGAAAATCATCCGCGACAATCTCATCCCTGGCTGAAGAAAGAAGCATGGCCCTCTCAACTACATTCGCCAATTCTCTCACATTACCCGGCCATTCATACTCCAGAAGAAGCTTTGCGGCTTCACTGGAAATCGCCTTTCGCTTACTGTCTTTACTCAATTTGGTGATGAAATAATCGGCCAGCAGAGGTATGTCCTCTTTCCGGTCGCGAAGCGGCGGAACGGCCACTATAAAGGCATTGATCCTGTATAACAAATCTTTGCGGAATCTGTTGCTCCCCACCTCTTCGTCAAGTCTCTTGTTGGTAGCAAATATGAAGCGGACATTGACTCTCTTCTCCCGAACATCACCTAATTTCATGAAAACGCCTGTTTCAAGGACTCTTAACAGCTTCGCCTGTATCGGAAGACTCATGTCGCCCACTTCGTCCACAAAAAAAGTACCCTTGTTGGCTATTTCCAAAAGACCCATCTTATCTCCGTGGGCGCCGGTAAATGCCCCTCTCTTGTAGCCGAACAACTCGCTTTCAAGAATGGTCTCCTGGAGGGTACTCGAGTTGATGGCGACGAACGGGTTCTTCGCGCGAGCAGAAGACGTGTGAACAGCTCGGGCCGTCAATTCTTTTCCCGTCCCTGTTTCCCCGGTGATCAAAATCGGCACATCCGATGCGCTTACCAGAGAAATAAGACTTTTCAGCTCTTTTATACGCCTGCTCTCACCCACGAACTTGTTCTGGAACTCTGCGCGTTGCAGCTGCTTCTCAAGAAGGATATTCTTCTCTTTCAGCGATTTTTTTTCATACGCTTTAAGAATGACATTGCCTAGCTCGGAAATTTTACAGGGTTTGATCAGATAGTCGTATGCCCCGAGTTTCATCGATTTGATTGCCGTGTCGACGGAGGCATGGCCGGTCAGCATCACGATCTCGAAATTAGGCTCCGTTTCTTTCAGCCTGCTCAACAGGTCGATCCCGTCCATGTCAGGAAGCTTGATGTCGAGGACACCCACATCGAACGTCTGCTTCTTCAGCAGGGGAAAAACGTCCTTGGCTGAAGGAACCGTACAGACAGCGAACCCTTCCCGCTCCAGTTTCTTCTTAAATGCCTGGGTAAGCTGAACCTCATCATCGACGATCAATACCCGGATCTTGTCCATGGTCCTCACCCCTTGCTCGCGGCAACCGGGAGACTTATCCTGAAGATGCTTCCGCCTCCCTGTCGCTGCCGCATCTCAATACCGCCCCCCATCTTTTTCATGAGATCGTGGCAGATTGTCAAACCAAGCCCCATACCCTTGCTCGATTTCTTTGTGGTAAAGAAGGGCTCAAAAATATGGTCGGCGATACTTTCCGGAATACCGGGTCCGTTGTCCTCGAACTCGACCCTTACGCATTCCTCGTCAATCTCCGTCTTTATCCTGATTTCTGCCTCCGTTCTCGCTTCCATGGCGTCAAGGGCGTTTTGGGTGATATTCATGAATACTTGTCTCAAGGCCCTGGAGTCCCCTTTTATCAACGGCAGATCGGTACGAAAGGCTCTTGTAACCCTTACCCCCCGCTCCGAAAAGTCCTTTGCTCCGACTATATCGTCCAACAGATAATTGACGTCGATGCTGCCCTCTTCGATCCCTTCTCTCCACAAAAGGTCGAATAGATTCTTGATAATCTCCTTGCACTGAAAGGCCTGCTTTTGAACGACTTCCAGATATCCCCGCAGCTCTTCAAATTCAGCCGCCGTGACACCAAGACGGCCTGAAGGGGGGATCAGATCGCAGGCAAGCTCGGCATGCGCCACTAACGTGGCAAGGGGGTTGTTGAGCTCATGAGCGATAGCCGTTGCGAGTCTTCCGATGGCCGACATCTTCCCTTCCTGCATCAACTGGGCACTTATCCGCACCCTCTCGGTCGTTTCCTCAATAATGCAGAGAAGTCCTTCTACCCTTCCGTCCTTTGTTCTTAACGGCACCCCCCTGAAATGCATATACTGGCTCTCACCGCGATAATTAGCGAAAGGAAAATCCCACAGCGCAAAAGCCTCTCCGTTCAATCCTTTCTTTATATAATCCGCGAGGCCGCAACTGATCGTATAGCGATTCCGCAGCCAATTGAAACCGAGTAGCTTTTCCGAGGCCTGGGCGCCCAAGCCGGAAAGCGTTCCAAGCGCAGGATTCACGCTGAGAAACATGCCGTTCCTGTCGATGGTGAAAATGGCTACAGGCGCGTTCTCTATGATCGCTGAGTTCAACTCGCTGATCCGGCGCAGCTGCTCCTCAACCTGCTTCGATGCGGTGATATCCTGCACCATTTCAATCACCAGATGCGTGTCGTCGGCACGGTGCCGACCGAGAGGCACTGCGGTAGCGAGAAAATGACGGTGCTCATCTCCTGTCGAGCTCTTTATTTCTGCGATCTCAATTTTTCCCGATTCGAAGCTTTTGACCACGGGGCAATCGTCACATCGCTCTCGCCTGTCAAGGATCTCTCTGTAGCAACGGGCCTTGCGCCTTTTGAAGACACTCCTCGTGCCATAGCGTTCCAGGGCCCTTTCGTTGACCCACTCGATTTCGAGATGCTCATTGAGCACATACAGCTCATGAGGAAGCGCATCGAGCATGGCTCGCAAGATAGTGGGATTTTCTACCAAGTGCAATGTCACGTAGCGCCCCTTCCGCCGAGAACACTTTAGCATAGATCAACCAGGACTTCAAAAGAACCATGCGCCACCGGTAATTCCCGGTGATCTGCCTTTTTCCCGGCAAATCCCTACCGATCGTGGTTACCCCCTATGGCCGTGCGTGAAGACAGAAGATCCGTCGAAAGAACATCATACGAAGCCGGAGGGCTCAGGCCTGTCCTACGCCACTTCGCCCCGGCAGGAACTTCCCGCGCCTCCGGTACAGCGGTAGCAATGGTCGCCCGTGACGATCCGGCGGCCGGCCAGGTTCTCGAAGTCAAAGGCTGAAATGTGCCCGGGCGCGTCATGGTCCGTGCGCAGACCGAGCATCTGGTTAAAATCGCAGTCGTACAAGCTTCCGTCCCAGCCCACGGAGAGCATGCGTTTGCATATCACGCCCCCGAGCGTCGCCGGATTGAACGTCCTGACGAGCCCCCTCATATATTCCTCGTAATTGTCCGTCCTTCGCAAGTATTCCAGATACCGGCCGACCGGCATATTCGTGATGCAAAAGAGACGGTCAAAACGTATGCCGTGCCTTTCCTGAAGGGTCCGCCTGTAATGCGCCTCCAAGCCGGCTTGGGAGGCAGGCAGGTAGGCCCCGCCGGGATTGTGAACGAGGTTCAGGATGAGGCCGCTGTCCCCTTGTCCATACCCGCGGTCGTTGAGCCTGCGCAGGATCTCGATCAGTCGAGGAAATACCCCCTGGCCTCTCTGCCGCTCGGTGACCCCGGGCTCCATATGTGGGAGAGAGAGCACAACCGCCACGTGATTCCGGGCATAGAGATCGATAAACGTTTCATACCCTTTTTCCAGAAGGATCACCCCGTTAGTCCTCACTACAAGGCGACGCCCCAAAGGGGCGCATCGGTCAAGCAACCACCGGAGACGCGGGTGCAGCTCGGGGCTCCCGCCCGTAATATCGAGGGTATCGATGGAATGGGCGCTGAAGACCTTGACGCACTGCTCCATCACTTCTGCCGGCATCGCTTCTCGCCTTTGGGGACCTGCATTCACATGGCAGTGCCTGCATTCCAGATTACACCGGTACCCGACGTTCACCTGGAGTACGTCGACGGCCTCGGCCCTCACCCGACTGATCAACCGGGGCACACGACCTTTCCTCCACACCATATCCGTACCACCCACCCACCTTGTATGTGCTTGATAAACCGGTCTCGCCGGCATCCTTATTACTATCATCACAAAAATTAATCTGTCAGTGACTCGAGGCGGTCAGGCCGAGCATTTGCAAACTCTGCCTATTTTTTTGCGCGGAAAGTGGGAAGGTGCGGGGGGGGAAACAGGACGGAACATCTGCCGACAAGCTCTTCCGGTCGGAGGGAATTTTGATGCAAGGCGCCGAGATACATAGGCAGGGTACCCGCGCTCCTCGGCGATGGCGCGGGTGGCAAGGCGCGAAATTCACCCGACCGCCCGGCAAAAACAAGGGCCGCCCAAAGACGGCCCCTCCTGTAGTAGCCTTAGAGTTTCACGACGTTCGTCGCCCGAAGGCCTTTCGGCGTCTTCTCGACGTCGAAGCTGACCGCCTGACCTTCCGACAAAGATTTAAACCCGTTGCCGGCAATAGACGTATGGTGGACAAAGATATCTTCACCATCTTCTTTGGTGATGAATCCAAAACCCTTCGACTCATTAAACCACTTAACGGTTCCTTTCGTCATAGCACACACCTCCTTTCGTAGCGTTGAAAGGTTACGAAAACGCAATAAGAAACGCCGCAAAGCTTAACAGGTCTTTGCGGCTCTCAATACGGCAAAAACGTAAACTTCTTAGGGCAGACAATACCACACACTTATGTCGAAGTCAAGCCAAATTTCAGAAATAAATGCCTTCATTGCAGCGGAATGAGACTTTTTTGTTGCTATTGTCTCTCTTAGATGACTAAGCTATGTGCGTTCGATGGAACTCCTTTGATTATCCCGGATTTCCTTCTTCACGCAAATATGGTCACCGCAGGAGCCGTGAATGCCGTACAAACAAGTTTTGCCGCCCTTAACCATAAAGGGGAAACATATACCCGTGCCGATCGTCCAGGGGGGAATGGGCATCGGGGTGTCTCTTTCTCCGCTTGCTTCGGCGGTTGCCGTCGAGGGAGGACTCGGTATCGTGTCGAGCGCATGTCTGGACTTGTTAACGTCCAGAAGACTTCAAAAAGAGCTTACCACGTACCAGGCAGTACGCGAAGAGCTGTCGATCGCCAAAGATAAGGGTGGGGTCGTCGGCATCAACATCATGGTGGCCATTGCCAGACATTACGAAGATTCGGTCAGGGCCGCTATCGATGCGGGGGTTGATGTAATTATCTCCGGCGGAGGTCTTCCCCTGGCCCTTCCCACTATCAAGGATCCGGGAGCCACCGCCCTTGTTCCCATTGTCTCTTCTGCGAGGGCGCTGGAGCTTATTTGCAGAAAATGGGAAAGGCACGGCTACAGACCTGATGCGGCCGTACTGGAGGGCCCTCTTGCAGGCGGTCATCTTGGGTTCAAATTCGAGGAAATATCCCTGGAAGAGAACAAACTCGAAAATCTCCTGCCTCCCGTCAAGGAGACCGCGGCGAAATATGGAAATTTCCCTGTGATCGTCGCCGGCGGTATTTTCACGCGCGAGGACATCCTGAGCTTTTTGCATCTCGGGGCTGACGGCGTGCAGATGGGGACCCGCTTTTTGGTAACGGAAGAAAGCAGTGCATCGATGCGGTACAAACAGGCTGTTCTGGATGCGAGCAAGGAAGACATAATCGTTTCCCGGAAACCAGGCTCGCCTTGCGGGCTGCCTTTCCGGATACTACGGAAAGCGCCCATGTTTCTTTCCGCGCAGCAGGGTCTCAGGAAACCGCGATGCGACAAGGGATACGTCCAGCTTAAGGACAAGAGCGGCTCTTACCTCTGTCGCGCCACGTCATCGAGCCGGGACTACTTTTGCATCTGCAACGGCCTTTTGAGCTCGGCGGGTTACAACATGGAGTCCGAAGAGCCTCTGTATACGGTCGGGACGAACGGTTATCGTGTGGACAGGACGCTTACGGTCAAAGACCTCATGAACGAGCTTACCGGATCCAGTGCTCACCCGTAACGACGCCCTTCCCTTCCCTCATTCCCGCCCGCACCGAAAACGGCCTCTTAAGGGCGGGGGGAAAAACTACGTGGTTCCCCTTGAAGCAGCGACGAGGCGCGAAGCACCAGGGGGCCGGCGGACAGCGGTCAACCTGAAAGCCCACACGCCGTCCATGGGAGGATAAGGGTCGTGCACCGTACTGAAAAGGAGGTTCTGTGCTTATAGGAAAAATCAACGACAGACACAAACAGAAATTGCTGGTCACGCTCCGCGACGTTAAAGGTACGAAAATGATAGATTTCAGGGTGCACCAGACCGGTCAGGACGGCGAGCTAATCGCAACCCCCGCCGGGGTTTCCATTACCGCTGACCAAGCGGAGCAGGCTATCAAGCTGCTGAAGGAGGCGAGAAGGCGGATTGCCGAGCTTCCGTGACGCGGGAGACGGGAGACTACCGACACGATTCCTGATCTTTCTTGACAAAAAGCCGCTTAAGGTCCATAATCAAAATAACATCATGCTGCGAGGGTTTCACGGTTCTTCCGGACGCCGTTCCCAGGGTTGAGGAAAGCATCCGGAATGCGTTTTTTGTCCAGCGGATCGGTTCTTCGGCCGATGAGGCAACCCCCTATCAGGCAAGGAGAAGGGATGGCAAGGCGAAGTCAGCACAGCTTCTTGAAACGCCAGAAAGAAATGAAACGTAAAGACGAAGCTATGGAGAAGATGGCACGGAGACACGGCAAAGGCAGCCCCGTAAAAGATGCGGGAGACAATGAGCAGCAGGCGCCCGACGTTACAGATGAACCAGACGACAAGGAAGCCGGCTCTTGAAGCGTCCATAATAACAAAATAATAGTTGAGATGGGGAGATCTTTGATCTTCGACGACTTTTACGACCGAGGAGGGTCACAGTGAACATTTACGTCGGCAACCTGGCGTACAGCACCACCGAGGAGGAACTGAAGGAGGCTTTTGAGGCCTACGGGCAGGTCACATCGGTGAACATCATCAAGGATCAGTACAGCAACCAGTCGAAAGGATTCGGGTTTGTGGAAATGGCTGACGCCGCTGCAGCCCAGGCCGCCATAAGCGGCCTTAACGGGAAAGAAGTGCATGGCCGCACGCTTGCCGTGAACGAAGCCCGGGCCCGGGCTGACAAAGGCCGGGGCGGTTTCGGCGGAGGCGGCGGAAGAGGCGGCGGAAGAGGCGGCCGGTCGTATTAGTAATCCGCCACCGCAGTCACATTTCCGTATTCATCTGAGGGCTTTTCCCTCGCAGCCGCCGGCGTCGACCCGCCCTCGTCCGGGCGCTTTGCCTCGCTCTGAAGCTGAAGGCTCGGGCCGGATGCGGCGGGGCCTGTGCCGGGTTCATGGTCCTCTTTCGTCGCCTCATCGCTGCCACAGGATCCGGGCGGTCTCCATCGGGACCGCCACACCCTCGCAGTGCGGTATCACTCGCGCCGTGTAGTCGGACGCCGGTCGCGTTCCGGAAACCCGCGCCGAATAGACATAGCCGTTTTCCGCGCCGACAAGTTTCCGGCCCCGCGTCATCTCCTGGTTTATGGCGTCGCCGGTCTCCGATTTGTCGGCGTAGAGCGCAACGTGGACCGCGTCCGGATCAATGCTATCGAGATAGACCTGGACCTCAAATAAATGGCCTTCCGCCCCTTCCTCCACCTTCACTTCGCCGAAGCGGACATTGGTCCACTTCCGTTCGATGTCATGTCGCCAATTGACCATTTCGGCCGCGGCGGCGCCTTTATCGGCGGCACGCTCCACGTACGCGGCAGCCAGGGGGATATAGTAACGCTCGGTGTACTCGCGGACTGCGCGGTTGCTGGAAAAATGCGGGGTGAGCAATGCCATGCTCTCACGTATGCGCGCCACCCAGGCGGCGGGTATGCCGTTGCTGTCGCGCGTATAAAACTCTGGGACCACCTCGTCTTCAAGGAGCGTATAAAGTGCCTCTGCCTCGGCGGCATCCCATGCGGGGTCGTCGCCGTGCTCCTTGCCGTCGCCCAACGCCCATCCCACCTCGGGCCTATACGCTTCCGCCCACCAGCCATCCAGCTCCGACAGGTTGATGCCCCCGTTCACGAGCACCTTCATGCCGCTTGTCCCGCAGGCTTCCCAGGGGCGTCGCGGCGTGTTGATCCAGACGTCCACCCCCTGCACCAGACGCGCAGTCAGCAGCATGTCGTAATCGCTCAGAAAGGCCACACGCTTACGGGCTTCGGGCAAACGGATGAAGCGCGTCCACTGCTGAATCATCGCCTGCCCCGGCTTATCCTCAGGATGGGCCTTGCCCGCAACAATAAGCTGTACCGGACGCTCAGGGTTTGTAAGCAGGCGCAGCAGCCGTTCCGGGTCGTGCAGCAGCAGGTTCGGCCGCTTGTACGTCGCAAAACGGCGGGCGAAGCCCAGGGTTAATGCATTGGCGTCGAATACGTACGCCGCATCTTCCACGTCCGTGAATGATTCACCCATGGCGCCCTGCTCGAGCAATAAGCGTTTCCGAACGAATTCAACGAGGGACCGGCGTGCGACCGTCCGGTATTCCCAGAGAAGGGAGTCGGGGATAGCGCGCATGTGCTGCTCCAGGCTCTCGGTAGTCCCTATCCAGCGCTCCTTGCCGCACGCCCCTGTCCAGAGGGCGTCGGATTCGGCCGAATCCCAGCTCGGCATATGGACGCCGTTCGTGATATGGCCGATGGGCACCTCGTTCTCGGGCCAGAGCGGAAAGAGGGGCTGAAAGAGACGGCGGCTCACTGTGCCGTGAAGTCTGCTTACCCCATTGGCCGCCCCACTCCCCCGCATGGCGAGATACGCCGTATTGAAGTATTCGGCAGGGTCGTCCGGGTTCCGACGGCCGAGAGCGAGCAGGTCCTTGAGGGAAATGTGGAGCCTGTCCCGGGCATAGCCGCCGAGATATTGCGCGATGAGGGCCGGAGAAAACCGGTCGAAGCCCGCGTCTACGGGCGTATGGGTAGTAAAAAGGGTGCCGGCCCGGGTGCAGGTCAGCGCTGCCTCGAAGGGCTGCCCTGTCTCTTCCATAAAGGACCGGGCACGCTCCAGCACGGCGAATGCCGTGTGCCCTTCGTTGAGATGGCAGACCTCCGGTTTCATGCCCACATGTTCGAGCAGACGCCATCCGCCGAGCCCGAGCACCAACTCCTGCTTGAGCCGCAGCTCCGGCCCACCCCCGTAGAGCTCGCTCGTGATGCCCCTGTGGGCCGGGAAATTCGCCAGGTCATTGCTGTCGAGCAGGTAGAGCTTCAGACGACCCACCTGCACCTGCCACGCCCGCAGCCAGAGCGGGTAGCCGGGCAGCATCAACTCCAGCCGCAGCCATTCTCCGCCAGGCTCGCGCAGCGGCGTGATCGGCAATTGCCCCGGGTCGTTGTAGGGAAAAAGTGCCTGCTGCGCCCCGTCCCTGTCGATCACCTGGCGGAAATACCCCTGCTGGTAGAGCAGCCCCACCCCCACGACGGGCACGCCGAGATCGCTGGCGGTTTTGAGATGATCGCCCGCCACGTTGCCGAGCCCTCCCGAATAAATGGGAAGCGCTTCGCTCAGCATGAACTCCATGCTGAAATGTGCCACGGACGCAAGCGGGGCCTCTGGATACTTGAGCTGAAACCATGCCGGTTCTTCCGCCTCCTGCCGCCCGGCCTGCAAAAGCTCATCCACCCTGTTCCGGAATGAGGCATCGGAGAGCACGCGGCGCAGCCTCTCGCGCGAGATGGTCTGCAGGACGACCCAGGGGTTATAGGTGAAATCCCAAAGCACAGGGTCAAGCTGCCTCCATAGCTCGTCGGCGGCATGGTTCCAGTACCAGCGCATATTCAGGGCGAGTTCGGCGAGGGAATCGAACCCCTCGACCTCGATGGGGAAAAAGGTGTAGACGGGATTATATGCTCTCCTTTGTTGGTCCATGGTTTCTCCGCTTTCCGTTTCTGTCTTGCCCCCGCCGCGACGTTCAGGGCTGATTCCGGCGGAAGGGCTCACCTTCTCCCCTCGCCTTCACCGCCCGCGGATTATTTACTGCTTGCAAAAAGCCTGAGATATTCCCCGTAACCTGCTTTCGCCAGATCTTCTTTCGGGATAAACCGCAGGGCGGCGGAATTCATGCAATACCTGAGACCCGTTGGAGGCGGACCGTCCGGGAAGACGTGGCCGAGATGGGAATCTCCATGCCTGCTTCGCACCTCGACACGTCTCGTAAAGAAACTCCTGTCCGCCCTCTCCACTATGTTACCCGGCTCAAGGGGCTTTGTAAAACTTGGCCAACCCGTATGGGAATCAAATTTGTCGGGCGAGCTGAACAGGGGTTCTCCCGATACGATATCCACATAGATGCCCTCTCTGTGGTTGTCATCGTATTCGTTCTTAAAAGGCGCCTCCGTGCCCTTCTGTCGAGTCACTTTGTACTGCAAAGGCGTCAGGCCTTTTCTCAAAGTCGCATCGTCCGGCTTTTTGAAGTTCTTCCAATCCCCGTGATTCATGCTTTTCACCTGGTTTTCCGCTCCTTCCCTGCCGGATTGGGCAGACGCAGGTTTCCCGCACCCCATAAAAACGACCAGGAACGTGATCCAGACCGGCAACATGCCGCCTATGCCTTTCATCACATGCGTCATATTCGCATCTCCGTCTCCTTGCGCAATCAAGGTCATCCGGTATAAAGGCCCCGGATCCGGGAGCGCTGCCGGATCGGGGGCCTTTATTATCCGCCGCACGGGTTTTTAGCAGCTACAGCCTCCGCAGCCGTTTTTCTCGTCAAGGGCCGACTTGATCATAAATCTCTTCCGCCCCGGGATCCCGACATAGTCGACCGTGATCGGCTTGTTCTTCTCGTAGAGTTGCTTATCGACAAGAAACGTCACCCCATCGCGGTCGAAGACCTCATCCGTTCTTTTTGGCTCATCCAGAGCCAAACCCAGCGAGGGTCCCGATCACCCTCCGCCTGACATCGCGATCCTGACGGCAGACGCCAGATTCTGCTCCTTCATGTACGCTTTAATGGTCTCTAACGCCTCCTCTGTTGCGTCAAACATAGGTTACTCCTTATTCTTGATAGTCGCGCATGCGCGTTACGCCCTTACTATAGTGTAAGGCATCCCTTCGCAAAAATCTATTTCCTGACTTTGTACCCCGCCTTTTCCACTGCCCACTCCAGGTCCTGTTCTTTGACCCGCGATTCGTCGTACGTGATCCGGGCTGTGCCGATGGCGACCTCCGTCCGAGAAACACCGGGCACCTGCTCGACAGCCTTCTTCACACGCATCACGCAGTGCCGGCACGTCATCCCTTCGATCTTCATTGTGGCTTCCGACATCATATCCTCCTTCATCCGATGTGCGCCCGCGCCCCCGGCCGGCCATGTAAGCGACCATTTACACGCCCTTTCAGGCTTCGTGACGGGCTGCCTTCTTTTTTTCCCTGCAATCCCTACGGTCCATGCAGAGCCTGTTGATGACGCAACTCTCCCTGAACTGACAATAATCAGCCTGGTGCGGACAAGGGTTCTTGTCCGTATCCACCTGTTGGTTATATTTCATGCACAAAAACAGAGTTTCCCTCATTGACATATATATTCGTTGCTACTAATATTATAACATAATGGAAAAATAGATGGATAGAAGCACGCTGTACGAGCTGCACGCCCGGTTTTGCGAGGCCTTCACCTCGCCTAAACGGCTTGAGATCCTGAACCTGCTGAGAGACCGGGAGCTTTGCGTCGGCGACTTGTCGAAGCTGGCGAATGTCCCTCAGTCCAACGTGTCGCAGCACCTTGCGGTGCTAAGATCGCGCCGCATAGTCGCTGCCAGGCGCGAAGGCGTCACCATTTACTATTCCCTCGCCAATCCGAAAGTCATTCACGCCTTTGACACAATTGCAGAAATACTTCTCGAAGAGCTCTCCCACACGGAGAAGTTGTCGAAGGACCTCATGAAGGTTAGGGCAAAATAGAAACAGGCTTTTTCACAGAGACATGTATGCCTGCCCGGGCCGAGGGCTTGCAGGGGTTCGAAGGGAGCATAAGGTTATGAGCGATGGAAGAAGCGAGAGCGCGGCCGACGGTGAGGCGACCGGCGGGGCCGGCTGCCGGGTGATCGAAGAGAAGAAAAACATCAAGATTGGAGGGATGACCTGCGTGATGTGCGCCGGGGCGATTGAAAAGGCCGTCTCCGCTATCGCCGGCGTCACCGCTGTCTCTGTCAATCTGGGGGCGGAAAAAGCGCGGGTGACCTACAGCCCCGGCCTCGTCTCCCCTTCCGACATACGCAAGGCGGTTGAAGACGCGGGTTACCACTACCTCGGCATCGAGGGTGAGGACACCGAAAACCTGGAGGCGCAAGGCCGCATGAGGGATCTGCGGGAAAAGCGGAACAGGGTCATCGTCGGTTTTACTGTCGGCATCCCCTTGATGCTCCTCATGTTCTCGCCAATGGCCATGCACGGCATCGTGCCGTATGTGATGCTCATCGTGTCGACGCCCGTCTTCATCTACATAAGCCATCCGATTTTCTCCGCTGCGTGGAGGGCGCTCAGGAATAGAAACCTGAACATGGACGTCATGTACTCTATGGGGATCGGCGTTTCTTTTGCGGCAAGCCTCCTCGGCACCTTTCGGATCGTCCTCTCGAGGGAGTTCCTCTTTTATGACAGCGCGGTCCTCCTTGCCACCTTCCTCTCAATGGGGCGTTACCTGGAGGCGCGGGCCAAGGGCAAGACAGGAGAAGCCATCAGGAAGCTCATGGGCCTTCAGCCCAAAACGGCAATTGCGCTCAGGGCCGGGCAGGAGACCGAGATAGCGGTGCAGGACGTGCAACTAGGGGATACTGTTATCGTAAAGCCCGGCCAAAAGGTGCCCGTGGACGGGGAAGTGTGCAGCGGGACGAGCTATGTGGACGAATCGATGATTACCGGAGAGCCTCTTCCCGTTCTGAAAAAACCGGGCGACAGCGTGGTGGGCGGGACACTCAACCAAAATGGCGTGCTCACCTTCACCGCCCGGAAGGTAGGCAGGGATACGGTGCTCGCCCAGATCGTGAGGCTCGTGGAAGAAGCCCAGGGATCGAAACCTCCCGTCCAGAGGATAGCAGACAGGGTCGTTGCCTATTTTATCCCCGTCGTCCTCGCAATCGCCCTCTTTTCCTTTTGCCTGTGGTATTTTATCCTCGGCAGTACACTGCTCTTTGCAATGACCGCCCTTATATCGGTCCTCGTGATCGCCTGCCCCTGCGCGCTGGGGCTCGCGACCCCCACCGCAGTGACGGTAGGGATCGGGCGGGGCGCGGAGCTTGGCATACTCATCAAGAACGGCGAGGTGCTTGAGCGCTCGGAGAAACTTACCATTGTAGCCTGCGACAAGACTGGCACCCTGACCAGGGGGAAGCCGGAAGTGACCGACATCATCCCCCTCGACACGACCGTTGAGCGTCTGCTCGGTCTGGCGGCATCCGTCGAGAGGTATTCCCCGCACCCCCTTGGCGCGGCGATCCTCGCCGGGGCGAAGGAGCGGCAGATTGTCCTACCGGAGAGCACGGCTTTCGATACCGTCGGCGGCAAGGGTGTGTGCGCGCGCATAGACGGGCAGGAGGCCTCGGTAGGGAGCGGGGCCTTCTTTGCGGAGAAAGGCTTGAACCCTTCAGGCGAAGTGGAACAGAAGCGTTCGGTCCTGGAGAGCGAGGGGAAAACGGTCGTCCTTGTGGCGCTGGAAAGAAAAATCCTGGGCCTTATCGCTATTGCCGATACCCTTAAAGCAACGACGCCCGCTGCAGTCAAGGCTTTTCGGAAACTGGGCCTAAAGGTGGTGATGATCACGGGCGACAACGAAAGGACTGCCGGCGCCGTTGGCCGGCTCGCCGGCATCGACCAGGTACTGGCGGGAGTGCTGCCCCAGGAGAAGGCCGGCGCGGTCAGGAAGCTTCAGGAAGCAGGCAATGTGGTCGCCTTTGTGGGTGACGGCATAAACGACGCCCCAGCGCTTGCCCAGGCGGACGTGGGCATTGCTATCGGGAGCGGAACGGACGTGGCCATCGAGAGCGCAGAGATAGTGCTGATCCGGGACGATTTAATGGACGCCGTCTCGGGGATCCAACTGAGCAGAAAGGTAATGGCCCGGATAAAGCAGAATATTTTCTGGGCCTTCGCCTACAACGCGGCGTTGATCCCCGTCGCCTCGGGCATCCTCTATCCCTTCTTCGGCATTACCCTGAAACCGGAAGTGTCGGGCCTCGCCATGGCCATGAGCTCCGTCACCGTAGTCTCTCTCTCGCTTATGCTGAAGCGGTACCGGCCCGCCGCCGTGTGATACCACGTCGGCTGGAATCAATCAAGGAGGAATGGGGTGAAGCCGAAGACGATGGGTGCGACGGACACCGAAAAAATCAAGATCGGCGTGAGCGCGTGTCTGCTCGGGATAAGGGTCCGGTACGACGGAGGTCATAAGCGTGATCGCTACATTGCGGAGACCCTTGGGCAGTTCTTCGAGTACGTCCCTGTGTGCCCGGAGGTCGAATACGGGCTCCCGGTCCCCAGGGAAGCGCTCCGTCTCGTGGGCGACCCTGCATCGCCGCGGCTCATCACGAGCCGGACCGGGGTAGACCACACCGAGGCCATGCAGCGATGGAGCGATGCCCGGACGAAGGATCTGGCCGGTGAAGGCCTCGCGGGATTTATCTTCAAAAGCCGGTCACCAAGCTCCGGCTTGAAAGGAGTCACGGTATATAACGACCAGGGCAAGCCGGGCAGGAGCGGCAGCGGCATCTTCGCCGCAGCCTTCATCCGCCAAAACCCCCTGCTCCCCGTGATCGATGAGGGAAGGCTCCGGAATCCGGCGCTCAGGGAGCACTTCATCGATGGCGTCTTCATCTGCGCGCGGTGGCTGGATTTCCTTAAAGCGGGCGGCACGTTTTGCGACCTGGTCAGCCTTCACGCGGACCTGCTGCTCTGCATCCTCTCTCACTAACGTAATCGCGGCAACAGCAATCGGAGTTTTTGCGTTCGTGTCGGTCATTGTTGTCGATCCGGCAGCGATTGCGGTCCATCTCACCCTGAAGAATTGGACGTCGGCAATCATAGGTCACTATAATCGCCTCAATTGATGTGAAAGCGGGAGTGAGTCAGACTCTCGAATACTTTTTCGGCGGGGGCCGCCTGCTTCGGCAGCGCGCGCTTGAGCCCCGCCTACAAAGGGGTATAAGCGCTAACATAAGAGGGGGGTTGGTTGCGACGATTCGTCATACCGGCGGAAGCCGGTATCCAGGGCAACTTAAGGCTTCCGGACCCCGGTTTTCACCGGGGTGACGGCCTAAGTTAGCGCTTATGCTACAAAGGGGGGAGCCTCAAATGGAATCTTATCGCGAGTATCCTGAGGGTCAGGGCAATCACGATGCTCGCTGTCGCAGACAGCACATGGTCTACTCCTAAAACGCGCCCGCCCCAGTACGCAGCGGCGGCGAAGAAAGAACACGTCGCATAGAGCTCGGTGCGTCTGAAGATTACCGGTATTTTATTGCAGGCTATATCCCTGAGCACCCCTCCAAACGTCGCAGTGATCACGCCCATCAGCACGCAGACGAAGGGCGGAAGACCCATGTCAAATGCAGCGGCGGTACCACTGGCGCTGAAAAGGCCGAGGCCAAGACCGTCGGGTATAATTATCGTGTGCTCCGTAAGGGTGAATCTCTTCAACCGGAATATGATGATCGCACCGATTACCAGTGCCATAATCATTATGGGATATTCTTGATGGACCACCCATAAAGGCTGTCTGCCAAGGAGAAGATCCCGAAGCGTACCGCCGCCGAGGGCAGTCACGAAAGCAATGGCGTAGGTGCCCACGAAATCCATCTTCTTGCGTCGTGCCTCTATCAGGCCGGAGAGGGCAAAAGCAAGAATCCCCAGGAATTCAATCAGCCGCAGCATAGCTTTCCTCTCTTCTCACATGCCTCTCTCCTGTTCATTCTATCGGCCCCGCCGCGCCGTGTCAACCGGCTATTATAAAGACCTCTTTCGGCTCGGGACCCATGTGCAATCCTTTAGGGCGAGGATGTTGCAGCTGCATGAGCGTAAGCGCTTAGGTTGCGCCCCGTCAATCTGATGATTATCCTATTTCTGGGATCATCGCCTGCCGGCCTGACCCAGGCCGAGGCGCAGCTCCGGCTCACGCATTACGGATACAATGAGATCTCCGAAAAGAAGATCAATCCGCTTCTCAAGTTTCTCAGCTATTTTTGGGATCCGATCCCCTGGATGATCGAGGCGGCCGTGATTCTCTCGGCGCTTGTCCGCCACTGGCCCGATTTTTTCATCATCCTTGTGCTCCTTCTGGCCAATGCCACAGTCGGGTTCTGGGAGGAGTACCAGGCGGGCACGCCATCGCCGCGCTGAAAGCCGAGCTGGCGGTCCAGGCCCGGGTCCGGCGTGACGGGAAGTGGACTACAGCGCAGGCGCGTGAGCTGGTGCTGGGCGACGTCATTCGCGTGCGCCTCGGCGACATCGTGCCGGCAGACGCGCGCTTGTTTGAAGGCGACCCCGTTGGAGTCGACCAGTCCGCGTTGACGGGCGAGTCTTTGCCCGTCACCCGCAAAGAAAACGAGGCGGTCTACTCGGGCTCGATCATCCGCCAGGGAGAAATCGACGCGCTGGTCTACGGCACGGGCCAGAACACGTACTTCGGCAAGACGGCGCAGCTCGTGCAGGAGGCGCACACCGTCAGCCACTTCCAGCGCGCCGTGCTGAAGATAGGCGATTACCTGATCGTGATTGCCATAGTGCTCGTGGTATTGATCCTCGCTGTCGCGCTCTTCCGCGGCGACAAGATGACGACCACCCTCCAGTTCGCATTGGTGCTGACAGTAGCGGCGATCCAGGTCGCGATGCCCACGGTACTGTCGGTGACGATGGCTGTGGGGGCGCGGCTGCTCGCCGCAAAACAAGCGATTGTCAGCCGCCTGGTAGCCATCGAGGAGATGGCGGGCATGGACGTGCTCTGCTCGGATAAGACGGGCACCCTGATGCAGAACAAGCTGACCCTGGGCGAGCCATTCAATGTGGACGGCGTGACCAGGGATGAGGTCATCATGAGCGCCGCGCTGGCATCGCGGGCGGAGAATCAGGACACCATCGATCTGGCCGTACTGAGCGGTTTGAAAGACGATCAGGCGCTCACACGTTACACGTTCGTCCATTTCCAGCCCTTCGACCCGGTGCACAAGCGTACCGAGGCCGCTGTCACCGGTCCGGACGGAACAACGTTCAGCGTGGCGAAAGGGGCGCCACAGGTGATCATGGAGCTGGCAGCCAATGCCGTAACGTCCGCTATGCGAACGTGCCGGAGGCCTGGAACATGCGGCTGGTGCTGGGGATAGCGACGGTGCTGGGGGTGGCCGGCGTGGCTGCCTCGTTCGGTTTGTTTTATCTCGGCGACCGTGAGTTCCATCTCAGCCGCGACCTTCTCCAAACCTTCATGTTCCTGAAACTGGCGGTGGCCGGTCATCTGACGATCTTCGTGACGCGAACACGAGGGCCTTTCTGGTCCATCCGACCCGCGCCGGTGCTGTTATGGTCGGCGATTATCACAAAAGTGCTGGCCACGCTGGCGGCTGTGTACGGATTGTTCATGCCGCCAATCGGATGGAAATGGGCCTTTGTGATCTGGGGCCATGCGCTCGCGTGGTTCCTGGTGAACGATCGGATTAAATTAGTAGCCTATCGGATTTTCGACCCCCAGCGGCCGCTGCTTGCCGTAAAGAGAAGGAATTAGCGACACGCACAACTGAGTGCGACCGAGCGGGAAGCAAGCGGGGACAATCCTTTGGCTGCGTCAAGAACTGCATTCTGAAGTCCTTGTGAGTGTATCTCACTTCATCCGTCGGAAGAGGTTCACGCCTTCAGGGTTCATAATCTCGTGCGACACTTTTGTCTCCTCCACATCACGGTCCTCGACATTCCCGTCGTTGCCTCCCGACAGTCGCGTCACTAGAGGGAATGATTCTGCTCACTTACCTGTGACATGTCCCCGGCACGGCTGTTGCAGTGAGATGTACTTGAAAAGAGCGTTGACAAGGGGTTCAGGCTTAAGGTGCCGAAGGCGATGACCGGATCTTTTCTCATGAAAGGAGTTGCACTATTTATGATAATGGCGGCCCTTGCATCAACAACGGCGACCAGAGCCGCAGAGATCAGCCGTAGCGACGACCAGCTGCAGACATGCGAGGACGGCGGCGCCTCACCCGCCCTGGTCGGACACCGGTTTACCCTCGAAACCTCGGAGGGCGCGAGTTATCTTCCCGCTCAAGACAGGTGGGGTGAGAGGCATACGCCCCTCATCTCCACCCACCCTTACCGGGCGCCCCCGGTCCTTCTTTAGCCCAATCAGTACGCGTAGACTCTTGAATACGGACGCCGACTTGCGCGGGCCTCACGCGACAGAGGTCCCCAGGATGAGAGGCAACAGATTGCACATTATTGACCAGTTCGAGGTATAAAAACCGGCTCACCCTCACTGCTCCTTCCCTACCCCTGACCCGCCGGGCGGGCCTTGCAGGCCCGCCCGGCGGGTACCTTCCTGGCTGCAACGCAGCGAGAGGTCTATGGCGATCCGCCGTGATATCTCGCAGACCCTCCATTTCTCGGGCCTGCCTGAACTGAAGGAGGTTGTAGTATGTTGCAGACGCTACCATTCATCAAGAAATACCTGACCGTGGAATTCTTCGATCTTTCACACCTGGTGCTGCCCCTCGTTTTCATCACGGGGGCAATGCTCCTCGGGATACTCGTGGAGACTGTCTTTATTCCCCGGCTCCAGAAACGAAAGCGCACCAGGGCCGTGGGCGCGGCGCTCCAGGGGATGACGGCGCTCTCATTCATTATTCTTGGGATCTATGCCGCTGTCCACACCATGCCCATCGTACCGGTTGCCCTCGTCTTCCTGAAAAGGACGCTCCACGTATGCATGATGCTCGCGGGGACTATAATTCTGGCCAGGTTTGCCGCGGGATTGATAAACCTGTGGGCCGTCACCGCAGAGGCGACACTCGCCTCGGTATCGATTTTCAGCACCGCGGTCAGGATCATCGTGTACCTCGCGGGGAGCATGCTCATCTTCCGCACCCTGGGGTTTTCGCTCACGCCCGCACTCACCGCCATAGGCGCAGGAGGCTGGCAGTTGCGCTGGGCCTTCAGAATACCGTAGCGAGCCTCTTCGCGGGACTCCATATCATCGTCTCAAGGAAGATAAGGCCGGGCGACTACGTGAAACTCGACACGGGCCAAGAAGGATATGTGGTGGATATGACATGGCGGGATACGGTGATCAAGATGCTCCTGGACAATGTGGTCATCGTCCCGAACTCGAGACTTGCGTCGGCCATAGTCATAAACTACTCCCTCCCCGACAAACAGCATACGGTGCTCACGCAGGTTGCTGTCTCCTACGAGAGCGACCTTGAAAAGGTGGAAGAGGTTACCGTTGAGGTGGCGCGGGAAGTGCTGAGAGAGACCCGGTGCGGTCTTGATGAATTCGAGCCTTTCGTCCGGTATCGCACCCTGGGAGACTGGGGCGTAAAATTCATTGTCATCATGAAGGTGAGCGAGTTCATCGACCAGTACGAGATCAGGCACGAGTTCATCAAGAGACTGATACGGAGATATCGGGACGAGGGCATCGTGATACCCTTTCCGACAAATACCGTTCATCTGAAGCCCGCATAAGAAAAGCGCGGCAAACGTATCACTAATTTAGCAGACGATCATGCCGTTTCAGCGATGCTGGAAGCACGAAGGGAATGGATGATTCCGTAAAGGTCAACATTACGCTACAGAGACCGGGGAGATGTCGGCGGGACGAGGCAGAGAAGCACGGCGTTGAACAGATTCCGGCTACCGCCTTTTTCGGCCCCCGTATATGCCCGGAAGAGTCGGCGGGTCTTTTCTACATCCGTTGAGTCTGAACGAAAACGGTTAATAGTGCAAGGGTCTGAATTATGGGGCAAGGGGCAGGGCAATCCTGAAAATTGTCCCTTTATCGGGGTTTTCCATTGCCCTGAGTCTCCCCCCGTGGGCCTGGACAATCTTTAATGCCATCGGCAAACCGAGCCCTGTCCCTTCAGTCTTCGTAGTAAAAAAGGGCAAGAAAATTTTTTCTCTCATCTCGACTGGTATCCCGCCTCCGCGATCTACGACATCGATGAGCGCTCTGGCTCCTGCCTGTCTGACCCTTATCTCTACGCGCTCTCCTTCCGGTGAAGCCTGAATTGCGTTTAGCAAAAGGTTGAGCAACGCCTGCCTGATCCTCCCCTGGTCGCACAGAATCAACGGCATACGAGAGCCCCAACCGGTCTCGATCCTCACCTTCCGGCGCTCCCCTTCGGCTTCGACAAGGGGCAGCGTTGATTCCACGAGGCCCTTGACATCTTCCCTGGAAAGGTGCAAGTCCATGGGCCGGGAGAAATCGAGCATGTCTTTCAGCAGCGCCTCCAGCCTGTCTGCCTCCCGGACGACGATGTCCAGTTTTTCACGATCCGGGTTATCGGCCGGGAGTCGTTTCAGGACTGACCGGGTGAAGCCGCCTATGGCGGTAAGCGGGGCCTTGATGTCGTGGGCGATCCCCGCGACGGCTTGTCCGATTGCCGCAAAATTCCCGGCCTCGCCGAGCGCCTTCTGGCTCTTTCTTTCCCGGTCTGAGATGACTCCCAAAACCCCGGCTAATGAGTTCAGAAGGATTATCTCCAGGATCCGGTCAAAATCAAGAATAGGCACGTAATGCCAGGTCATCAGCACGTAGGGGAGAAAAAGGATGGTGATGCTCAGGGACGTGACGAGGGCGCCGCGTAGTCCGAACCAGACTCCGGCCAATATCAAAGGCAGATAGTACAGATCCCGGTAGAAGACGTGATAGTAAAGCCGGCCGTGCCCCGTGCCATAGTGCAGGAAGCTCACAAGCAGGACTAAGATGGCCACAAGAAGTTTTTTTGGCTTCACTGCAGACATGCAATGACCCACACGGGTAATAGGAACATATAAACACCCTTATAGCCTCATGGTCAAGTCCTTTGGGCGCCATCGCCGCCATCATCTACGCTCAAATCTTATACACCTTGGAAGTCAATGCACATTTACAGCTTGCTATATGACGACGTGGACATGACTGGACAAACTTCGCGGAGTTATGGTGCGGCCGGGCGTAATCGGTTGCGTGGCACAGTTGAGGTGGACGGGAACCTGCCGGGGCGGTGAGGAAGAGGGC
The DNA here is from genome assembly GCA_050012495.1 of Syntrophorhabdales bacterium. Classification (GTDB taxonomy): domain Bacteria; phylum Desulfobacterota; class Syntrophorhabdia; order Syntrophorhabdales; family WCHB1-27; genus BOG-1155. The sequence continues at coordinate 40,311 of JBEKHB010000003.1, read as the reverse complement.
GTTGTCGGACGGCTAGCGGAGGATAAGACTATAATCATTGTCGCCTCTGAAGAAGGAGGGACGAGGATCGGCCGTATTCGCCTGGGACGCATTCCAGACCTGACAAAACCAGCCTGTACGGCTTCATCACCGGCCGGGGTGGACAACGCCATGGAGGAAATGCAACAGGCTCCAGGGCGCTCATCCGGGAGGCTTGGGGGGCGCCAGGACCCTGATGACGTCCGGTATGAGTTGCTCCATCGTCGACTGGAGGGTCTCCTGCATAGCGGCGCCGACGAAAGTCCCGGACCCGTCGAACCCCTGGTCCTGTCTCGCCGCTTGAGCGGTAAGTGTCTTTACCAACACTCCCTGTTTCCAGACCTCCGCAGCGAGGGAGATATCGGTCGAAGTGATGAGGAGGAGCCCGTCGGTTGTCTGATCTGCGGACAGCTTCACGACCCGCACCGATACACCCTGAGGTACACCGGGCGGGAGATGCGCCACTGTTCTTGTTTCGTAGCCGGCAGAGTGGAGTTCGTCCGTTAAGGCCCCCATTATCCATTGCGGCACATCATCCGAAGTGATTATCTGGGTGGCCGCCCCATTGACCGTGCCGAGGACGGTTCGTCCTCGGGGCATTTTCAAGAGCTGCGGTTCGATCACCGGCATGGCGAGATAGGCTTCGCCCGATCCACCCCCTGCAGTGACCGCGTGGCTGTACGTGAGATCCACCGGTTTGTCAAGTGCGGCACAGCCGACGAGGAGGCTCGAAAAGATAATGAAGCCCCAAAAAAATCCTTCCCTATGGCCGAAGTCCTGTTTCATGGCGACACCCCTTGAATAACGACAGTCACCGTGAGACCAGAGCGACCGATCATCCGGGCGCGTGAGTGCCTCGGCGGGCGCTCCCATCCCACTCCGTCAAATTGCCACACTCTAAAGCTTAATAGGTCCTTCAGAGAAAAACAACCGTATCGATTCCACGGCTGACTGACACGCTTCACTTTTTGCTTGACAGAGCAGCGAGGAATGATTAAATATATATGCATATATTATGTATGCAAATATTTGTTATGCCACACGTATCCTGAAACTACCGGGGGGTAAACGATGGGTGAAATGAGACGCGATGCCCAGATTTCCGAAACCATGCAGTCTCTTCGTCGAATTTTCAAGGCTCTTCATGATTACTCGCAAGAGGTGTCGAACACCTTTGGCATAACCGGGCCCCAACTCTGGGCGCTGAAAATAGTCTCCCAGCATCCCGGCCTCGCCCTCGGCGAACTGAGTAGAAAGATGTACCTCCATCCGAGCACGGTTACCGGTGTGATCGATCGCCTGGAAAGCAAAGGTTATGTCGTGAGAGACAGAGATTCGACCGACAGGAGGGTCGTGAAGGTGAACCTGACTCGTGCAGGCCAAGATCTGGTCGCGAAGGCGCCTAATCCCATCCAGGGAAAAATGATATACGGCTTAATGAAATTGAGCGAGGATGAATTGAACATCATCTATGAATCGGTCAAGAAGCTTGCGGAAATAGCGGAGGTGGAAAATGTGAAGGTGACGTTCTTTTTCGATCAGGAGTGAGTGCTTTCAAGGATAATAGCGTGGTATTTCGATCAATCTTCTTAGAAGGAGGAAAAACGATGAGGGTAGGATCAGCGGGATTGGCTCTAATAGTTGGCGTTCTCGTAGTAAGTCTCAGTGGTTGCGCATCGTCTCAACAGGCCATGAAAGGGGAAAAGCCGGCACCTCAGCCGTCCGCTCAAATGCCGAAAGCCGGCCCGTCCGTGGTGAAGGAACAGGTCCATGCCGCACCCGCTCAGGGGAAAGAGGCCGTGGCGGTGGTATCGGCCGTGGTGCTCAAAGACGTCCACTTCGATTTCGACAGGTACCTCATAAGGCCCCAGGACGCGCAGATACTGAAGCAAGATTTTTCCTGGTTCCAAACGAATCCAGGAAGGCGCGTAATAGTGGAAGGCAACTGCGATGAGCGGGGCTCAGTGGAATACAATCTCGCTCTCGGTCAGAAAAGGGCCGATGCTGCGAAAAATTATCTGGTAACTCTCGGCGCTGGTGCGTCGCTCCTCGATACGGTGAGCTACGGCAAGGAAAGGCCTGTCGACCCGGGCCACAACGAAGCGGCGTGGGCGAAGAACAGAAGGGCCCATTTGGAGCCGGTCAAATAATCAACGTGACGGGGCACGGCGGAAGAGACGATACTTCCGCGAGCCAATTTTTGGATTTTGCCGGGCCGGTGCAGGTGCAGCGTGGGGGAGGTGAGCAGGAGCCTTCCCCAGGCCCCGGTTTATGCGGGCCTGGTAACGAAGATGCTCCGTTTTCCATGATGGAGCGGAAACATCTGTCGCGCAGGGGAATACTCTGTCAACACTACATCGTATATTATTAACGTCCTGAGTATTGATCGATGACTGCCGGAGCTGCCAAATCATCTTATCCGAGAAGGATCAAGCGCATCGGGCGCGGAACGTTGATCGGAATCCTGATAGGCGTCGTATCGGGGCTCGGCGCCATACTGTTCAATTTTCTTCTGAAGACCGGGACACATTTTTTTCTCCAGGACCTGCCCGGGTTCGCGCTTCCGCCATCGATGGCCGTGCGCCTTTTCCTCGGGATTCCGCTCAGCCGATGGATGATGATATGGATTCCCGCGCTGGGCGGACTTATTTCGGGACTGCTCGTGTTCACCTTCGCCCCTGAGGCGGAAGGCCACGGAACCGACGCCATGATCGACAGCTTCCACAGAAAAAAAGGGATCATCCGAAGGCGGGTACCGGTAATCAAGACCATCGCGTCCGCCATCACCATAGGTTCGGGAGGCTCGGCTGGGAAGGAAGGTCCTATTGCCCAGATAGGCGCGGGGTTTGGCTCATTCCTGGCTTCCCTCCTGAGGGTCAGCGACAGGGAACGACGGATCATGCTCCTTGCGGGCGCGGCAGGAGGAATCGGCGCCATCTTCAAAGCGCCTTTGGGCGCAGCCCTCTTCGCGACCGAAGTGCTCTACCGGAAAGAGGATTTTGAATTCGAAGCCCTCATCCCCTGCATCCTCTCCTCAATCGTGGCTTTCATGGTCTTTACTTTTCATGACGGCGATGCGACGATCTTTCATATCCCCCAGTTTAGCCTGGCCACTCCTGCCCAGCTCCCCTTCTATGCTGTTCTAGGCGTCCTCTGCGCAGTTGTCGGGTTCCCCTACGTCTGGTTTTTCTATGGAATGCGCGATCGGTTTTTCAGACGGCTCAGTCTCCCCAGCCAGGTAAAACCGGCAATCGGCGGCCTGATGGTAGGACTCATCGCGGTTTTCCTGCCTCAAGTACTGGGGGGCGGTTACGCGTGGATTCAGTCGGCCATCGATGGGCGCCTCGCCGTTCCGTTGATGGCAGTGCTCATTTTTGCAAAGATCGTCGCAACGTCGTGTACCATCAGCTCCGGTGGAAGCGGGGGCGTGTTTGCCCCTTCCCTCTTCATAGGCTCTATGCTCGGAGGTGCTTTCGGTACTGCCTGTCATAGGTTCTTTCCACATATCGTGGCCGAGCCTTCAGCGTTCGTCCTGGTCGGTATGGGGGGGTTCTTCGCCGGCGTCGCCAAAGTTCCCATTGCAGCCCTGATCATGGTCGCGGAAATGACCGGCGGCTACAATCTCATTGTCCCGATGATGGTCGTCTCGTCCCTGTCATACCTCCTGCTTGGACGTGTGTCGCTGTACGAAAAGCAAGTGCCGACGAGGGTGGATTCCCCTGCCCATATAGGGGATTTCGCGGTGGATATTATGGACCGTCTTACCGTAAGAAACGCTGTCGCACAAAACCGGAAGGTAGAAGCGATTCCGGAAAGCATGCCTTTCGGGCAAGTTCTCCGGATCGTGTTGGCCTCAGATCAACAAGATTTCCCGGTTGTCGATAAGGAGGAGAACCTGAGCGGGATCATCTCCATGACCGACTTGCGCCGGGCGATGGCGGATAAGGAAGTGCAGGCCCTTCTTTTGGCCAAGGATATTGCTATGGGAGGAGTAAGGACCATCACGATGGACGATACCCTTAATACCGCATTGAGTCTCATGGCTATCCTCGACGTAAGGGAACTGCCGGTGGTGAGCAAAGATGATCCAAGAAAGGTCATCTCTCTCGTGAGCAGAAAGGATATAACCCGGGCATACCACGAGGAGGTGGAGCGCGCAAAAAACCCTTCAGCACCTCCTGCCGATGCCGGCGGCGGGCCGGTTATTTAGTCATGGATGTCCCCATGTGTGCCCAGGAAGCGGTCGATCCGGGCGCCTTTTCAGTGGACCTTTGGGCCGTCGCAGTGTAAGCTTTATCAGGAATGTAAATGACGGAAGACACACCTCTCAGCCGTGAGATCATGACCGACTTTGCCCGTCTCACCGGACTTTTACCGGCGGCCGGCGTCCCGCAGCGATACCTGTGGACCGATGCCTTCGCAGTCTGCAACCTTCTGGGTCTTTACCGGGAAACGGGTGACGAGAAGCTCAGGGATCTGGCGCTGCAGCTCGTCGGGCAGGTACATTCGACGCTCGGACGATACCGGCAGGATGACAAGAGAGCCGGCTGGATCAGCGGCCTTGATGGAGAGGAAGCCACTCTCCACCCAACGGCAGGGGGATTGAGGATAGGCAAACAGTTTAAGGAGCGCAAAGCCACCGAGCCCCTTAACGAACGCCTTGAATGGGACCGGGACGGCCAGTACTTTCATTACCTGACAAAATGGATGCACGCCCTTGACCGCGTCACAAGGGTGACCGGGGAATTCACCTATAACAGGTGGGCCATCGAGCTTGCGCGCACCAGTCACGCCAGGTTCGTGTATGCCCCGTCTGCGGACAGACAGAAACGGATGTACTGGAAGATGAGTACAGACCTCTCCTACCCTCTGGTCCAGTCCATGGGTCTCCACGATCCTTTGGATGGGTTGATCACGTATACCCGGCTTGCGGCGACAGCCGCGGGAGATCCGGAAGGGTCGGCGGACCTGGGAGAGGAGATCGCCGATATGGCCGGCATGTGCAAGGGGAGGAGTTGGGTCACCGACGACCCTCTTGGCATCGGCGGCCTCCTGTCCGACACCTTATCCGTGGCCCGGTTGATGACGGCAGGCTATTTCTCGCAGTCAGGCCTGCTTGTCATTCTGCTGGAGGCCGCCCTTCTGGGTCTCAAGGCTTTCGACCTGGACCGGATGAACCTTCCCGCAAATGACCGCCTGGCCTTCCGCGAACTCGGTCTGTCGATAGGATTACGCGCATTTCAGGGACTTTCGGACCTGATCGGGAGAAATAAGCCGCTTTTTCCTGAAGAATACGACCTGGACGACCGGATAAGAGCCTTGCGGCCGTATGAGCGACTGGCGGAGACTATCGAAGCCTTCTGGCTTCAACCCGAGCACCGGCAGGGAGATTTATGGATGACCGATCGGCACATAAACATGGTAATGCTCGCTACCAGCATCTCCCCCGCCGGATATCTTACGCTATAGTTCCAAATTTCCTCGCTCTCCGGCATAATCTAAAGAAAACAGCCGCCGCGATGGGGGGGGTTCGATCAAAACCTCTTAAGGTTCAGGGCAGGAGCCCTCGTCGCGGGGGCTCCCCCGCCCGCAGCCGTGATACTCATTTCTTCTTTTTTCTTTCCAGGAAAGCTTGCACCCTTTTCTTATGATCGTCGGTTTGAGAACATACCATCTGGGCCTGGGCTTCGAGGTCGAGCAGCGTAGGGAGATCAAGATACGTCGATTGATTCAGGATCTTCTTCATCAACCCGATCGGTGTAATGGGCCCGGCGGCAATCTGGCGCGCCAATTCCTTTGCAGCCCCTCCCAAATCGCCTTCCGCAACCACTCTGTTGATCATCCCTATTTCCCGGGCCCCTTCGGCATCTATGGTCGCACCCGTGAAGAGCAGCTCTTTTGCCCTCGCGAGACCGACCATCCTGGGCAGAAAATACATGCCTCCCATATCCGATACCAACCCGATTTTCACAAAGTTCTGAGAAAACTTCGCATTGCTCGATGCAATAATGATATCGCAGGCCATGGCAATGCTGCACCCGGCGCCTACCGCGAGACCGTTGACTGCCGCTATCACCGGTTTCTCCATGTTGGCCAAAGCCTCGATTATCTTTTGAGCATGTTTCAAAGACGCGTTCACTGCTTGTGCGCTCTGCCCTTCAATCCCTGCAATGTCGACTCCTGTGCAAAAAGCCGCTCCGACCGCGGTGATGATCAGCGCTTTTATGGCATCGTCCTGCCAGGCATCATTGATTGCCCTTGCCAGCTTCTCCTCGGTTTCTGTGTCGAAGGCATTCATTACTTCCGGACGATTGATCCGGATCGTCGCGACGCCGTTCTCTTTTTCAAAGATAATTTTTTCCGACACACGGTCCTCCTTTATTTTCCTTGAAATTCTGCTTTTCTGTTCTCCAGGAACGCAACTACTCCCTCTCTCTTGTCCTCTGTGGCGCAAAGCTCCCCGAACATCTCCGTCTCCCCTTCCATCCCCTCCGCCAGGGCCGGACTCTGCACAAGCCTCAACATCTTTCTGATAGCCTGAACAGCCAGCGGGGGTTTTTCGGCTATCTGGCGGGCCATCTCCCTCGTGGATTCGAGAAGGGATTCGGCCTTCACAACACGATCGACCAGCCCGCACGCCAGGGCCTCCTGGGCGGAGAGCGTCTGGCCGCTGAGGAGGAGCCACCGCGCCTTGGCAAGACCGATCAAGCGCGGGAGAAGCTGGGTACCTCCGGCGCCGGGCAACACACCCAGACTTATCTCCGGCTGGCCGAATTTCACTCCCTCTACAGCTACCCTGAAATCGCAATGCAAGGCCAATTCCAAGCCTCCTCCCAACGCGTGCCCATTGATGGCGCAGAAAACAGGCCGGGGGAAAAGCCGTACCTTGGAGAACACCTCCTGCACATATGAAACCGTTCTGGTCCCCTCGTCCTTGTCCATATCGACCAACTCTTTGATATTTGCGCCGGAAACAAATATTTTCCCCTTACCTCCGGTAATGATCAGGGCCTTGATGGATGTCGATGAAACGTCATCCAGCACACTCGCCAGTTCTGTAAGGACTGCTTTTCCCAAGGAATTTGCCGGGGGGTTGTCGATAGTAACCGTGCCGATCCCGCCCTCTTCTTCCCATCGAATATATGTGGATTTTTCCATCTTTCTGGTCCTCCTTCATGTTCTCTACTTCCATCATTATCGCTGCGTCGAACAACTCTTACGAACCGCTCGGGGAAAGCTTCCTCCGGGATATAATCGAAGAGATCAGGGCCCCATCCTTCGGAGGGGTTCTGTAGAGTATAAAAGAGAGTATCCCGAATACTATGGCCAAAATGCCCAGGAGTAAGAAGCCAACGCGCCAGCCGGCCATGAACATGAGGAACAGCGCTATGATGTAGCCCGGAGCAAAGGACATGGCGATCAAGAAGATGCCTCCGAAGAGCATACCGGCCAATATCACCACACGGACCCCCAACCTGTCTGCCGCCCAACCTGCCGGCGGCAATGTAAAAATGAAGCCGGGGAAGCACTCGACGCAAAAAAAGCAAACCAGGCCTTGGTAAGGGATAGACCGGACTTCATGAAAGACCCTCTTAAACCAGCCGTATCGAGTCTACTTTTCGCAGGGCTAAACCGTTTTGTTCGGAGTTACTATAGTTCCTCGCTTCAACCATCGGGGACCGGTCACATGCCCTCTTTCATCTGCCCAGTATCTCTCTTGCAATGGTTATCTTTTCGATTTCCCGCGCCCCCTCGTAGATCTCCACGATTTTGACGTCCCGGTAGTGGCGTTCCACGCCATACTCGGACAGATACCCGTATCCCCCGTGGAGCTGGAGCGCGTCGTTCACTACCTGCACCGCCATCTCACCGCAAAAGAGCTTTGCGATCGCGATGACCTTCGGGTCGAACTTGCCGCTGTCTATCAGCCAGCACGCTTTATAGAGCGTGTTGCGCGCCACCTCGATCTTCGCCGCCATCTCTGCGATCATAAACTGCACGCCCTGGAAAGAAGCGAGGGTCACCCCGAACTGCTTCCTCTTCTGCACATGGCTGACGGCTTTTTCAAAAGCCCCTTGCGCGGCCCCCAACCCCGACGCCCCGGCAATGAGGCGGTTTATGTTGAAGAGATACATGACCTGTTTGAAGCCTTCATTCTCGACATCGCCGACCAGGTTCTTTCCTGGGATGCGGACGTTGCAGAGTGAGACCTCCGACGTCTCGGAGGCGCGTATGCCCATCTTGCCTTTCAGCTTGGTTGCCTCGTAGCCGGGCCGGTCCGTTTCGACAATGAAGAAGCTGTGTCTGTGGTAGCGGTTCCCTTTCGGATCTGTAACCGCGAACACGAGGAGGAAATCGGCAAAGGTGCCGTTCGTGATGAACATCTTGCTCCCGTTGAGCACGTACTCATCGCCTTGCTTAAGGGCCGTCGTCGTCCCCGAGAGCATGTCGCTTCCCGCGTCGGGCTCAGTGATCGCTGTCCCCATGATGAGCTCCCCGCTGGGGAGCCTGGGCAGGTACGTCCTCTTCTGCTCTTCCGTGCCGAACTCCTGTAGTACCTCTGCCCCGAAGGCGGTGAGAATCATATTCCCGCAGCCGCCGTCCACCCTCCAGAACTCCTCCATGATGAGGGCGTACTCCGTGAACCCCATGCCGGGTCCCCCGTACTCCTCCTTGATGAAGGACCCGATAAATCCCAGCCCACACGCCTTCTTCCAGATGGCCCTGGGGAACTCTTCCCTCCGGTCATACTCGACGGCAACGTCCGCAATCTCGCCTTCGGCGAAATCCCTGGCCGCCTTCTGAATATCCTTTTGCATGTCAGTCAATTCAAAACTCATGCGCGCCTCTCTCCTTTCCTCATGAGACCCTATCGGTCCGCCGAAAACAGCTTCGTCAGTACGCCTTCCCGAATTCATTCTCCAGCATGCGCCTCAAGGAGACTTTCTCCAGCTTGCCGGTCACGGTTTTGGGCAGGGCATCGAAGATCTTCACATACCTGGGTACCTTGTATGCCGCGAGGTTCTTCCTGCAGTAGTCGATAACCTCCTGCTCGGTGAGGGCGGTGCCCGATCTAAATGCAACGCACGCCACCACTTCTTCACCTTTCGCGAGGTCAGGCACACCCACCACCTGCGCCTCTGCAACAGCATCGTGGGTATAGAGCAGGTCTTCGATCTCTTTGGGGTAGATATTGAAGGCGGACCTTATGATCATGTCGTTCCTTCTGTCTTTTATGTAGTAGTATCCATCCTCGTCAAAGTAAGCGATATCACCCGAATAGTACCAACCGTCTCGCAAAACCTTGGCTGTCGCGTCGGGATTGCGCCAGTAGCCTTGCATGATGCTCGGGGCCCGCAGGAGCAGCTCGCCTGCTTCTCCCTGCTTTACCGGCCGGCCATCTTGGTCCACAATTTTCATCTCCATCTCGGGCACCATGGGTATGCCGCACGAAGCGCATTTCTGCACGCCTTTGCCAGGCAGCGGATTAACGCAGACCGAGCCTGCCGCCTCGGTGCTGCCGTATCCTTCACATATGGAGCCGAACCTCGCGTTCCACGCTTTTGTGATAGGCTCAGGCGTCACCGCGGCGCCTGTCACGCAGTAGCGCAGTGTGATGCCCCTCGCGTAGTCGTCGAGGGCCGGATGGTTCAGGAAGGCATGGTACATGGTGGCTACTCCGTGAAAACAGGTGGCGTGGTGGTTGACCATCGATTCCAGGAGTGCCGTCGCATCGAATCGCCTGTGCCAGACCATCGTTCCCGCCTCCATCCACAACTCGCCGAATACGTGACTTATGGCGTAGATGTGAAAGAGGGGCAAAGAGCTGACGCCGACGTCCTTGCAGGTGGTTTCCGCCCAGTCCGCGCAGTACCGCGCGTTCGTCCAGAGGTTGGCGTGCGTGAGCATCGCGCCCTTGGGCCTGCCTGTCGTCCCGGACGTGTAGAGAATGGCGGCGAGATCACCCTCGTCGACTTGAATGGCCGAGAACTCCTTCGACTGCCCCGCCGCCCAGCTCTCATAGTTGAGGATGTTCGCACCTTCGGCGCCGCCGACAATGATGATCTTCTTTACCTTCCCATCGGGTCTCGAGGAGATGACCTTCAGCATCTCACCGGCCTTTTCCCGGGCAGTGACGACGACGGTCGGCTCGCAATCGTCCAATATATAGTCGAGCTCCCGCTCTTTCAGCATGATGTTCAGCGGGTTTACGACAGCGCCCATCTTCATGGGCCCGAAGAACCAGGGGAAGAATTCCGGACAGTTAGGGAGAAAGACCGTCACCCTGTCCCCCTTCTCGACGCCGAGGTCGACCAGGCCGTTCGCGACGCGGTTCGCCGCCTCGTCAACTTGCCTGAACGTCCAGCTCCCCTCCCCCTCGAAGATCAACGCGGTCTTCGAGGGGTGGGCGTACGCCGCGTTCTCGAAGTAGCTGGCTAAATTCGGTGGTCTCACAAAGTGCCTCCTTCTGCTATTTTCAATCATTCACTTCCCAATCCCTATTCTGTGATAACGGAAGGCAGCCACGTGGCAATCTGAGGAAAAAAGAAAAGCAAGGCAGCGCACGCAACGAGGCTTAAGAGAAACGGATAGACCCCCGCATATATCACATTGAACCGTTCTCCTGTGATGTTTTTTACAATGAAGACGGCTATGGCCACGGGCGGAATGACAACGCCGATCATAAGAGTGACGCCGATAATGATGCCGAACCAGATGGGATCAAAACCCAGCTTTACCACAGCGGGATAGAAAATCGGAGTCGCAAGGATCATGAAGGCCATGTCGTCTATGATTGAACCACCGAGCAGGTAGATGAGCATAATGAAAACCATGACCAGGTTCCTGTTTAAAGACAAACCGGCAATCCAGTCGGCAGCGGTAAAAGGGATCTCCGTTACCGCCAGGAAATGACCGAAAACTTGCGAACCGGCAAGAAGTGTGAGCACCATGCAGGCCGTAAGAAGAGCCTCCTTGAAGGCTTTCACCAGTAAAGGAAAAGGGAGGCTCCTCTTGGCATATGCCAATACCAGCACCGCCGCCGTCCCGATGCTTCCCGCCTCCGTCGGCGAGAACCATCCCTTCATGAGTCCCCCGATAACCGCGAAAAAGATCACCGCGACCCAGAAAAACTCAGGCGACGCACTCGCCCTCTCCTTCCACGTCGATCTCGGTGTCGGTCGACCAATGGATGGATCAATCTTCACCCAGCCGTAAATAACGGCTATGAAAAGCACTGATATCAGCAGTCCGGGAATGATACCGGCGAGAAAAAGCTTACCTATCGATTGTTCCGTCAACATGCCGTAAATAATAAGGGGAATACTCGGAGGTATCAACATCCCCAGGGTACCGGTCGCGGCCACCACACCCGTGGAAAGCTTCCTGCTGTAGCCCAGCCGCGTCATTTCAGGGATTGCGATACCGGCAAAGGTCGCGCAGGTTGCGAGCGTCGAGCCGCACATGGCCTTGAACATGGTCGCGCCTACCACGGTCGCCATTGCCAGACCACCGGGGATATGACCGACGAACTTCTCGGCTGTATTATAGAGCTTCTTGGCAATAGCCGAATTCGAAGCGACCTGACCCATGAGCACAAAAAGAGGGATCACAGTAAACCCGTAGGAGGTGAATGTATCGAAGAAGTCTTTGACAACCTGATTGGAGGCCCCCTTCAACGTGCCGAGATAAGCAAGCCCGATGAAGCCGATAATGGTCATGCCGTATGCCAACTCAATGCCGGTCAAAAACATTGCCATCAGCACGCATGTACCGACTATTCCCGTTGTTACCTCATCCATGCCGACCTCCTATAATCTCTATGATCTCCAAAGAAAGGGCCAAGCACTGGATGATGCAGCAGAAGGCCACTCCGAATGAAATCGGGTAGTAGGGCATTCTGAACACTTGGGTGACCTCCTTTGACTTTACGAGGTCAAGGCTCATGTCAACGAAATTCCAGGCCATCCAAAGAAAGAGCGCTATGCTGAGAATCCGCGTGGCAACTTGCATCACATTCCCTGCCTTCCCCGGCATTTTTTCAATCATAAAGTCGACTATGACGTGTCCCTTGACCAACGACGTGTAGGGAAGAGAAAAACCGATTACGACGGCGCCCAAGAATGAAATAACCTCATATACCCCGAGAATAGGTTTACTAAATACCCTCCCGATAACGTCCGTAAGGGTAAAAAGCAGCATGAAGGCAAGCACTATTCCTGCAACGATCAGAAGGATCCGGCAGATACTTCTGATGAATATCGAGAAAACATTCATCGTTATCTCCTTTGTTGCCTCTCTTGTCCCGAATGATGCCGATCACCTTACTTCAAGGGCGCAGTCTTAAGGTACTCCATGGCCCATATCATTGCCTCTTCACCCGGCAAACCCTTCTCTTTCGTATTTTTTACATACGTATCAAATATCGACCGCACTTTCTGAGCCGCGATTGCCTGCTCCTCGGGTGTCGCGTAAAAAACCTGGTGGTCCGTTTTTTTCGCAAGAGTAAAAAATTCCTCATCTAGTTGGTCCCACAGTCTTCCCTGCCTCTCGACCCATTCTTCGTTCAGTTTGTCAATGATCTGCTGAATGTCCTTCGGAAGGGAATTCCATTTTTCCTTGTTCATGGCAATCCAGAAGGTGGCCGAGTATGTGGCTCCGTAGTTTATATACGTGTTCTTGCAGACGTCCCCGAACTTAAATCCCTGCAGCGTTTCTGACCCCAGGATGACGCCATCGGCTAGGCCTCGCTTCAGAGCGTCGTATGTCTCGAGCATGGGCATGGTAGTGGGTGTGGCACCCAAGGCGGTAACAATCAAAGCAGTCTGGGCATCTGACTTTATCCGGAGACCCTTCAGGTCTGCCAATTTCTTGACCGGCTTCTTCGTATGAATGTAGCCGGGACCGTTTTGGTGCAGATAGAACAGTTTTACATCGTCAAATTCCTTCGGTTTGTATTTCTGGTAAAAGGCATTGGCCATCTTTGTCGCCTGATAAGCGGTCTTGACCCCCAGGGGTTGGTAGAGACCCTCGGTAAGGGGGAACCTCCCGGGGGTGTACGATATGACGCTAAAACCGATGTCGATGACGCCTTTCACCACACCATCGTACATCTGGTTGGCGGAAACCAGCGTACCGGATGAAAAGTACGAGACCTTTACGCGTCCGTTCGTCCTCTTCTGCACCTCCTTGCACCATTCATCAGACAATAGCGAAACCTTATGCATACTCGGCATGAAACTGGCGTACTTCAGCTTGAACACGGGTTCTGCAGCAAAACCGGGTGCGGGCAGAAAACTTACACCTAGAGCCAGAGCAATGGCACAGACACCAACAACATACGTCTTCATCGGGACCCCCCCTTTTTTTGTCTACTCCCCTGTCAGGGAGACTTCTATTATACTTCCACGATCATCGCTTCCGCGAGAGCCAGACCACCACAGAGTGATATAACGCCTGTTCCTCCACCTCTCCGCCTCAGTTCGTTCACGATCGTCATCAGGAGCCTGCATCCTGAAGCCCCCACGGGATGTCCGATAGCCACAGCGCCGCCATTCACATTCGTTTTCTCCCGAAGGACATTCAATTTCTTTTCGTCTCCGTCAGCGAGAATACGGGTACCGATTATGGCCATCGCCGCAAAGGCTTCGTTGATCTCAATGAGATCCATGTCATCGATCGTCATCCCCGCTTTCTTGAGAAGCCACTGAATATTGAAACCAGGAGCTGCCGCCATGTATCTCGGCTTGCTGGCATAACCCCCGCAGGCCACAATTTTTGCCAGGATCTGCAGCCCGAGCTCTTCAGCCTTCTTCCTGGACATCAACAAGACCGCGGAAGCGCCGTCATTCATGCCCGGAGCATTTCCCGGCGTCACGGTGAGGCTTCCAAAGACGGTCTCGAGGGCGGCCAATTTTTCTATGGTCGTATCGGGCCTCGGCTGCTCATCCTTGTCGACGACGATGGGCGGACCCTTTTTCTGAGGGATTTCAACAGACATCAGCTCGTCCCCTACCTTAAATTTTCCTTCCTTGAAAGCCTGGGCATAGCGCATTTGACTTATGTAAGCCCATCTATCCTGCTCTTCGCGACCCTCATTGTACTCGAGGGAAACATCCGCCGTGTCGGCGGAAGCCGATTTAAACCCCGGGTAGACCAGACCGGCGTAAAAATCGTTCGCCACCACGTGTCCATATTTGGTTCCCCAGCGGACGTGGTAGGGAATGATCAGTCCTGATCGACTCTGGCTCTCTGCCCCCACGGCGAGGGTAGTCTCGCACTCCCCCAGCTTGATGGCGCGATAGCCTAATCGGGCAGCGACCAGACTGGAGGTACAGGCTGCATCCAGGGTGACGGCAAACATATGATCGGGAAAGCCTGCCTTAAGGACCATCTGCCTCCCGATCACTGACGGGGGATAGCCTTGAACAGAGAGGGCATTGCCCACATAGACCTCCTCCACTGTATCCATAGGGAGATTGACGCGCCCCATGACCTCCTTCATCACGAGGGCACCCAATTCTTCCAGGGGGATATCCCTCATGGGTCCCCCGAATCTTCCAAAAGGCGTTCTCACTGCACTGACAACAACTACATCTCGGTCCATTTTCAACCTCCATTTCATAAATTGGGATAATTCTTTCTCTCAAAAACCTTATCTTAAGGAAAACGGTCCGGTCTGCTTCTTCTCGTTACATTCCATCTCACCAAATCTTTGGCGTTCCGGGGCCGGGCCTCCATCAGGTACCTTCCTTCCGGCGCCATCCCAAGGGCCGGCCTTACATATTCAGGCTTATAGGCTTAGGGGGATCCGTAGAGTAGTCGTAGAATCCTTTCCCCGTTTTTCTCCCGAGGTATCCTGCCTGAACCAGCTTTTTAAGTAACAAAGGCGGCGCATATTTCTTGTCCTTGTAGGAATTGTAACAGTATTCGAAGGCACCCACGAAAATGTCCAGGCCTGCAAAATCCATGAGCGTGAAAGGACCCATCGGATATCCGCAGGCGAGCTTCATTGCCGTGTCGATCTCTTCGGCGCCCGCGATGCCTTGTTCCAGCAGCCTGATCGCCTCAACGAAGTAAACGTTCAACAGCACGTTGACGACAAAACTCGGGTAATCCTTGACCAGAATCGGCTGCTTCTTTATGGCCGAAGCGTACTTGAAGACTGTATTGATGGTCTCCTCGCTTACACTGAGCGATTTGACAACTTCCACCAGTTTCATGACCGGTACGGGATTGAAAAAATGCATTCCCACGAAGGCGTCCGGTCTCCCTGTGCAGGCGCCCAGCTCTCCTATGGAGAAAGATGAGGTGTTGGTGGCAAATATGGCCTTTTTCTGACAGACCTGATCGAGCTTTGCGAACAGGTCCTTTTTTACCTGAAGATTCTCGGGGACGGCCTCAATAACAAGATCGCAGTCGCCGAGCGCGCTGAGATCGGTAGTCCCCTTGATTCTCGCCATCACTGCGTCTTTATAGGACTTGTCATACTTTCCTTTCGATACGCCCCGATTCAAAGTGCTATCGATAGTCTTTAAGCCCTTAGTGAGGAACTCTGAACCGATCTCATATCCAACTGTCTCAAAACCCGCCTCGGCCGTTACCTGAGCGATACCGTTTCCCATTGTTCCCAGGCCAACCACTCCGACTTTTCTGACTTCCATGAAAGTACACCTCCTCAAGTTAGACTTTGGCTCGCTTCACTCGCTTTACCCGGTACAGCAATACCTGTACCATTGGGTGAAAGCTCTATTGGCGAGGGAGAATTGAAATGCCATTTTCCTGATCTGCTATGATTTTTACGACAATTCCCGGCTTATTCGGCTATCAAAAACGGGTGGTGAGCAGGGAATATTAAGTTGTATACGTTTTGATACATAGTAAGAACGGATCATTCAACGATTGGCTCGTCACACAAAAACATTCGTCGTATGTATATAATTGTAGACATGTTCGAAAAGCTACACACTCTCTTCGACGCGCCCCGTCCGATCGACCACGGGTGATTATCCAATGTCCTCGAACAAGGAGAGCAAAAGAAGACGAAAAATGTCGCCTCTGAGTGCGGAGATGTATGGCATACACATTGCGTCGGTGAGGCAGGTTTACGGCCCGCACGGCCCGCAGGGTCTATGAGATAGCAGCGACAATAGAGAAAATCAACGCGTACCCGGATGAATTATTCAGATGAATTATTCAGGATATGCTTAAGAGGCGGTGCTTTCACACAAACGGTGTTTTTTCAATTTCTGGTAAAGAACGCATCGCTGAATTCCCAATAATTTGGCGGCCCTCCTCTTATTGCCGGAGGTAATGGCCAAGGCCCTCTCGACCGCTTGCCTTTCGGCATCCAGCAAAACATTTTTCAGGGAAGAGTCGTTTTCATTCACGGAATATGATTTCTCGAAGATGAACGACGGGAGATTTTCCGGTTGTATCGCATCGCCTTGCCGGACGTTCAAGATCGATTGTTCCAGTACATTAGCCAACTCCCTTACATTTCCGGGCCACTTGTAATTCGTCATTATGTTGAAAGCCTCGTCCGATATTCGGGATATATTCGTATTCAGCCTCCTGTTGATTTTTTCGAGGAAATAACGAATGAATAAAGCTATATCCTCCGACCTTTCTCTCAACGGGGGGATCTTGATCGGTACTTGATCTAATCTGTAAAAAAGGTCGGCTCTGAAACGCTCCGTGGTGATCAACTCACTTAATCTTACGTTGGTTGCGGCAATCAATCGAAAGTTGACCTTGATGGTGTTTCCTCCCCCCAGTTTCTCAATTTCTCTCTCCTGCAGCACCCTCAGCAGCTTGGCCTGAATGCCGAGAGGAAGGGAGCCGATCTCGTCGAGAAACACAGTCCCGCCTTCGGCCAGTTCGAACTTACCCGGTTTTCCCTCGTTCTTCGCGCCTGAGAATGCGCCTCTCTCGTAGCCGAACAACTCAGATTCGGCAAGCTCGAAGGGGATGGAAGGACAGTTCACCCGGATGAAAGGCTTGCTCCTTCTCCTGCTTGCGTTGTGTATGCTATGGGCAAATAATTCCTTTCCTGTTCCACTCTCCCCCTCCAACAGGATGTTGGCCTCGGTCCCGGCTGCCTTGATCGCCAGTTCCTTGGCCTCTCTGAACCCCTTGCTGATGCCCAGCACCTCATCGAAGGTATAGTGTGCGTTTGCTTGCTTATCCTTTCTCTTGTAGTAGGCTATCTTCGCCTTCAGGTCTTCTATTTCTCTAATCAGGTTCTCGATCTCCTCGAAATTGTGGAGGACGCCCCTGCCTACAACACCTATCACTTTCCCATTCTTTTTGAGCGGCAGTTTCAAAATGATTCTCTTCTGACCTTTGAATTCCTGAATACTGATCTTCGGGACACCGGTCCTCAGGACCGTTTCAATCTCGTGATCAGGTATAAGGTCCTTGATCTCAAGGTTTCTCGCCCCTCCGGGCTCCAGCCCAAAAACCTTCTCCGAGCATTTGTCCATGAACTGGATCTTACGTTCATTGTCAAACAGAACCAGCCCTTCATACACGCTTTTGAGCAGGAATTTAATCATATCAAGAACCAAAGGCGTTAATTCGTATCCATCGATCGATTCAAGGACGACGTTGACCAACTGTTGTTTCATAGCATCCAAAAGTTCCATCAATTCCCCCGTTCTCCGGAAAGCGGGTCTGCCCAGAGATCCCCGCCTCTTTTCACCAACCTCCCCGCTGCCGGTCCCCGGCCTCCTGCCTCGTTCTTCACCGGAACCACCCTATCACAAAAAAAGCTGTCCAGTCCAAAAATCGACGCACACCCTCAATGATATTATATACATGTCCACAAATCAATACATTACAATCGAATCTTTAAATTCTCGGCCAATTCTGAGAAGATCGGCTTCTCACGTGTATGAGAAGCATACAACAATAGTCTCTCCCGCTGCAACCCCTTTTTTGACCTCTTTCATCTTCGGCGGGTGGGAGACTGCGCGCGAGCAGGCAAGAGATTGTAAAGCCACGCAGCCCAAAACCGGCGGCATGGCCATTGCATGACATTGCGAAAAAGGCGCTCGTCCGGCGATATATACATCGCTCTCCCAAAAAGCTCGATTGGGAAGCCGGTGAAAAAAAATAGGCGGATGAGGCTCAAGTGGCCGTACTGTTTCTATTGAGACTTCGTCGAGACGGAATATTTGAGAATACCTACGGAGGTGTAAAGCGATGAGCAGTAAGGCGGAAGTTGGTTCTACCTATCTCGAGGGAGAAAGGCTCCCTAATTTCAAATCCCTCTCGGGGATCGATTACAAGGAGTACTACACGAAGGCCGACTGGAACAAGGAACTTGCGGACCCCGGCCAGTACCCTTATACTCGCGGCATTCATCGGGACATGTACAGGGGGAGGCTCTGGACCAGACGCCAGCAGAGCGGCTTCGGCTCGCCGGAAGAGAGCAACAAGCGGTTGAAATATCTCCTCGCCGTGGGCGAGACGGGGATAAACATGGACGTGGACGTGGCGACGAAGTACGGCCTCGACGCCGACTATCCTCTGGCGCAGGCCGACGCAGGGCTTCAGGGCACCTCGATGAGCACCTACGAGGACATGAGGGCGCTCTATGACGGCATAGCCCCCGACAAGGTGAGTTCGACGCTCATCATCCAGCCGCCCTTTTCCGCGGTCACCATGGCGCAGTACCTGTTGCTCGCCAACGAGCGGGGCGTACCCTGGGAGAAGCTGATCGGCACGATCATGAACTGTTCGGTCACGCAGAACGTAGGGCCTACCCTCCAGTCGAACATGGCCTGGTTCCCCTTCGACCTCTCCGTGAAGATCGGCTACGACATCATGGAATACATCACGCCCCGCATCCCCCGCTGGAACATCCTGAACATCAACGCTTACAACATGCGCGAGACGGGCATAGACGCGGTCCAGGAAGCGGCTTTCTCCATGGCCCTCGTCTCCGATTACATCAAGGGCCTCGTCAGGAGAGGACTCGACGTGGACAGCTTTGCCCACAGGATGGCCTTCTTCTCATGCGCCCACATCGACCTTTTCGAGGAGGTGGCGAAGCTGCGGGCCATGCGGCGGATATGGGCCAGGATGCTGAAGGAGAAGTTCCATGCCAAGAACCCGCGCAGCATGACCTGGAGGACGGCCATCCAGACGGCGGCCCTGCCGCTCACCGCCCAGCAGCCCCTCAACAACATCGTGAGGGCGACCATCCAGACCCTCGCGGCGGTGCTCGCGGGCACGCAGTCGATCCATACGACGGGGTACGACGAGGCTTACTCCCTGCCTACCGAAGAGAGTCACAAGCTGTCGGTCCGCACCCAGCAGATCATCGCCTATGAGAGCAGGGTCGCCTGTAGCTCCGACCCCCTCGGCGGCTGCTACCTCGTCGAGCGCCTCACGGACGAGATAGAGGAGAGGGCCTGGGACCTCATGAAGGTGATCGAGGAGAAGGGCGGCTTTCTCCAGGTCTACAAGGACGGCTGGGTGGAAGAGCGCATCAACGAGGCCCGGTACAAGTACGGGGACGGCATCGAGAGCGGCGATCTGACCGTCGTGGGCGTCAACAAGTTCGTTGACGAGGAGGATGACGTCAATATCAACATCTTCAGGCACGCCGAGGACATGCAGGCGAAGAGGATAGAGTATGTGCAGAACTATAAGAAGACGCGGGACCAGGAACCGGTGAAGAGGAGCCTGCAGAAGCTCTACGATCTGACGAAGAATAAGCCTGAGACCAACATGTTCGAGCCCATCATGGAGGCAGTGAAAGCGAAGGCCACCTTACAGGAGATCTGCGATGCCATGAGGCAGGCATGCAACTTCGAGATACCGCGCTAAAACGAAGGGAGGAGATCCGATGACAATGACGAAGAAGAAAATCATCCTTGCCAAGGTCGGTCTGGACGGTCACGACAACGGCATACGTATAGTCTCGAAGTGGCTCATGGACGGCGGCTACGAGGTGGTCTACACCGGGCTCTACAATACGCCCGAGCGGGTCCTGCAGATCGCCCTCGAGGAGAACGCGGATGCCATCGGCGTCAGCTTCCTAGGCGGCGAGCACGTGGCCTATGCCCGCAGGTTCGTGACCCTCCTCAAGGAGAAAGAGATGGCCCACTTAAAGCTCATTATCGGCGGGGTGATACCTCCCGTCGATGTGGCTGAGCTGAACAGGATAGGCGTCCACGCGGTCTTTACGCCGGGGACGAGACGGGACGCGTTGCTCAGCAAACTCAAGGAGACCGTCTGCTGAACACTGAGAAAAGCAATATGAGGTGCGACGATGGAGCGTAAGGAGAAGACTGCTGTTGTCACCGGGGGAGCGTCGGGTCTTGGGGAAGCAACGGTCAGAAGGGCACGCCGTTGACTCCTGTCTTGTCGGCAAAAAGAAGATTATACAGTCCGTCGGCGATAGCATGGTTGAGGCCTATTTACCAATGAACTACTCTGATGATTACATCATAACGGGCGTCAGACAGGGCGATAAAAGATGCGCTTCTGTGCTGATGTCACTGATCGAAGACGAGAGCGACAGGGCGGAGGCATGCCTGCGAAGACTGCGTACGGTCGCCGGGACATCTTATGTTCTCGGCATTACCGGCTGGCCGGGGGTGGGAAAGAGCACGGTGATCAGTAAAATTGCTCGCTCCTTTCTCGGTGAGAGCAAGAACGTCGGCATTATCGCCATCGACCCGACAAGCCCGTTTTCAGGAGGCAGTCTACTGGGGGATCGGGAACGAATGAAAGAGATAGACGGCGACGAGCGCCTCTTCATCCGTTCAGCAGCCACCCGCGGCCATACGGGAGGAATCTGCTATGCCACCAGGGGTTTCATTGCGGTAATGGAGGCGATGGGGAAAGAGATCATTATTCTGGAAACGGTCGGTGTCGGGCAGAACCAGGTTTCGGTGATCCAGGTGGCCGATACAATAGTCCTGGTCCTCATTCCGGGAATGGGCGACTACCTCCAATCCCTGAAGGCGGGTGTTCTGGAAATAGGGGACATCTATGCGGTAAACAAATCGGACAGGGAAGGGACGAGCCAGACTATCGCCGATCTCGAGTGTCTTATCAGCCTGAACTGTCACGAGAACGAATGGAAGCCGGCCATTGTGAGAACCATCGGCACCACGGGCTGCGGGATCGAAGACTTGATGGAGGCCGTACGGCAACACCGGCAATACCTGTGCGAACATAACCTTATTCTGTCGAAAAGAGAGACCCAGATTAAGTCCGAGATCATGGAGATCATCAAGTCCCGAATCATCAACCGCATTACCAGGACCGCTTTCCTTAACGGCACAATAGACAAATACGTGAGTGACGTCTGCGCCGGGTCGATCGATACGTACGAAGTTGCAGATGAAATTCTCCGGCAGAGCGGGATTCTCAAATTGGACAGGTGACGGGAATCGAATCGTCTATAAAAAAGACGGGGACGCCGGCTTCAATCCAACCGTAGATGTTCCCCGCCGGCACCTATTTTCACCGGCCGGTGCCCTCAGCAGTTCTTGATCTCATAGAGCCTTCACACCTCTTTTGCCCTGATAACACAGTTTTGACACCCCGGAACCGGAGAAGACCTATCAGGCGGTCGCTGCCGAGGTAGTCGAGCGTAGACAGGCAGAGACAGCCCTCCGCGAAACCAACCGGCACCTGAAGCTATGTACGATCCGGTTTTCGAAAAAGGAGTACCTTGACGCCGTTGTGCTGTTGCTGAAGGAGTGGACAGGCTGCGAGTTCGGCGACCCCTTTGTACGCGTCACTTTCGAAAAATGACGGATTTCCGTCATTGACCCGTCTTTCCCCGTATGAGATAAAAGATGGTGGGGAGCCATGGCTTTGGAGACGGGAGAGCAAATTTCACCCGTCGATCTTCCAGATTATTATGTAGTCAAACGAAAAAGGGGGAGAAAATGAAGGGGAAAGGTTTATTTCTGATGCTTTGCGGGCTTTGTCTGATCTTTCTTGCATTCGGAAGGTCCGCCGTCGTCGCGGAAGAGAACGTACTGAAGATAGGCGGACTCTACTGTCTTACGGGGTTCGGCTCAGGGGCCGAGGCGTACGTCGCACAGGGCTCGAAGCTCGGAGAGGAATGGATCAACGAAAACGGAGGGGTCACGATCAAGGGGAAAAAGGTGCCTGTCAAGCTGATCATCGAAGACATGAAAGGGACGGCCGACGGCGCCGTGGCCGCCGCCACGAAGCTGGCTTACGATCACAAGGTAAAATTCGTTATAGGAACGGTTGTGCCCTTTATGGTCCAGGCGTCGGGGACGGTCCTCGAGCCGGCAAAGGTGCTCCGCATTTTGCTGTACAACTGTGCAATGCCCAATGAGTACGGTCCCAAGACCCCTTACGCATTTCTCTGTCAGGATGCGACGGTAGAAGGGATGAGGGCCTCTCTGCAATACCTGAAGGAGCGCTACCCGCAGGTAAAGACCGTCACGTACATAATACCCGATGACGGTTCGGTGCCTTATCTTCAGAAGCTTTTCACGGCGAGGGCATCCGAGATGGGGCTCAAGGTGGCGGGGGTAGCGAAATGGACCATGACAACGGAGGATTACACCCCCATTATCACGCAGGTGCTGGCGACGAAGCCGGATTCGATCGCATTTGCGAACGGATGGCCCCAGGCCACGGGAAGCATGCTCAGGATAACACGGGAGATGGGCTTCAAGGGCCCGGTTTTCGGCGGCAATTACGACGACGCCTATCAGATAAGGGAGATTGCGGGGAAAGAGAATTCGACCGATTTCTTTATCCACAATCTGGACCTCGACTCCCCCGATATGACGCCCATGATCAAGGAGGTCACGAAGAGGGCAAAGGCAAAATACGGAAAGACAAACGGCATGTATATGATGGGTTTCTTCCCTTGGTATGAGCTCAAGCAAGTGCTCGAGGCCGCCAACAGCACCGACCCCACGGTCGTGAAGAATACGTGGGAGAAGATGAAGACCATCGATACACTTTACGGTCCCGGAAAAATGGGCGGGTTGAAAACGTACGGCATCAACCATACGGTGTGCCACCCGTGCCCCATCGTCTCTCTCACGAACGGCGAGGTGAAGTGGGTAAAGTGGGTTGACGTCTATAGTCCTTGAGACAGACCCGGCCCGGCAGGAGGCTGTCCCCTCCTGCCGGGCGCCCGATTGCCTTAGGAAAGGGAAAAACCGTATGGTAATGGGCGGAGAGAGAAGGTGATATCAGAGGCTGCCGTACAGACCGTCGCGAACGTATTCATGCTTTCTGCCATATACATCCTGGTGGCGCTCGGTTTCGCGCTCCTCATGAACGTCCTGGGCATCCTCAACTTCGCCCATGCGGCCATATACATGGCGGGCGGATACATCTGTTACGAACTGATCGTCGGCGCCGGGATGAATCCATGGGTTTCGCTCCTGATCTCGGCGGTAGCGATCGGGGCCCTGGGCCTCCTTATAGAGAGGGTCCTTTTTCGACCCTTCCTGAAGGATATGAACAGTATCGTCGTGATCACCCTCGCCCTCATCATCATCCTCGAGGCCACAGTCAACGTGACCGTCGGGAGCTACATCCGGCGCATCCCCAGTTTCGTGCCGGGGGTGTTCAGGGTCGGGACCGTCTCTTTGAGCGGCGACAGGCTGGCTACCTTCGTGATCGGCTCGTGCCTGCTCGCGGCCGCCATCCTTTTCATCAGAAAGACCAAGACTGGAACGCAGATGCTCGCGGTCTCTCAGGACTTCGACGCCGCCGCCCTCCAGGGGATAAATACGCGCCGCATCTTTGCCCTTACCACCGCCATAGGCTGCGCTCTGGCCGCGGTGGCAGGAAGTCTCATGGGCGCCGTGTTGAGCCTGAGCCCCCTCATGGGCGACTATATGCTCGTTAAGGCAATCGAGATCGTCATCCTCGCCGGCATCGGGAGCATTGGCGGCGTGCTGATCGGGGGACTGATCCTCGGCCTCCTGGACGCCTCCCTTCCCCTTTTCATCGGCGGAAGCGCAACGGACCTGATCGGCCTCAGCATCGTGATAATCCTGCTCCTATTCAGACCACAGGGGCTCTTCGGACACGAGGCGTGAACATGACGGGAGAAAGGCGCATCAAAACTAAAAGAGGGGGAAGGAAGAAGCTTTTCATCTCCCTGGGCATAGTCGTCCTTCTCTGCCTTGTGCCGCTGTCGACGACATCCCCCTATTATCTTCACACGCTCATCATCACATTCATCTACGTCATGGCGGCGGCGAGTCTCCGCACTATACTCCTTTCGGGCCAGATCTCCATTGCTCATGCCGCCTTCATGGGCGTCGGGGCTTATGCCTCCGCCATTCTCGCGAAAGAGCTCGGCTGGACGCCCTGGCTCACGATGCCCCTAGGGGGGCTTTTCTCCCTGGTCTTCGGCGCCGTGATCGGATACCCCCTGACCAGGGTGAGGGCCATCTATTTTTCCATGGTGAGCCTATTTGTGGGTTTGGCCATCGTGGCCCTCCTGGGGGTGCTCCAGGGAATTACGGGCGGAGACATAGGGATGATCGACATCCCCCCCCTCTCCGCCATCGCCGTTCCCGGATTGCCTCACATCGATTTTGACGGCTCGAAAATCCCTTACTACTATTTCTTTCTGATCCTGTCCTTTCTGATCCTGCTCGTCCTTTACAGGATCGAGCACTCGCGCATCGGCACGAGCTGGAAGGCGATCGCACAGGCCCACATGGTCGCCTCCGCCGTGGGCATCAACGAGTCGGGCATGCGGATCCTCGCGTTCTCCGTGGGGTGCTTTTTTGCCGGTCTTGCCGGGGCGGGCTATGCGCACTATAACATGGTGCTCACGCGAAGCAGCTTTGGCTTCCTCTCGAGCATCAACCTGCTCATCTACGTGCTGGTGGGAGGGTCCGGGAGCTTCGCCGGACCGATTATCGGAACGGCCGTTCTCGTGATCGTCCCCGAGATCGTCCGCTCGTTGCAGACCTTTGCCCCCTTCGTGTTCGGAGGCATAATGCTCTTCGTCGTTTTCTTCATGCGTCAGGGCATTGCCGGACTGTTCGAGCAACTGCAATCGAAGCTTACAAGATCGAAAAAAGGGGAGATGCCCGGCCGTGCTCCTTGAGACAAAGGCGCTGACCAAGCATTTTGGCGGCCTCGCCGCCGTATCTCTCCTCGACATGTCCGTCGGTGAGGGCGAGGTCGTCGGTCTTATCGGACCCAACGGGGCAGGCAAGACGACCATCCTGAACCTGATCACGGGCTTTCTTCGGCCGTCACACGGCCACATCTTCTTTCAGGAAAAGGAGATATCGCACAAGAAACCCCACACGATCGCGAGGCTCGGGATCGGCCGGACGTTCCAGTTGGCCTACCTGTTCCCCGATTTCACCGTTTTTGAGAACATCGCTGCGTCCTTCCACGTGCATCCGAGGTACGGCTTCTGGGAGGCGTTGCTCAACACCGCCTCTTGCCAGGAGAAAGAGAGGTACATCGAGGAGCAGGCAATGGAGATCCTGCACCTTGTGGGGTTAGAGCCCGTGAGGGACGTTCTGGGGAAGAATCTCCCCCACGGGTACCAGAAGCTTTTGTCCATGGCGCGGGCCCTGGCCGTCAAACCGAAGCTCCTCCTCCTCGACGAGCCAATCGGCGGAATGAGCCCCCAGGAGATCGTGTTTGCCATGTCCGTGATCGAGAAGATCAGGGCTCAGGGGATCACCATTCTTCTCGTCGAGCACAACATGAAGATCAGGTCTCTGTGTGACAGGATGGTCGTCATCAACTTCGGCACCAAGATCGCCGACGGGCCGATGGACGAGGTCAGGCAAAACCAGGACGTGATCAATGCCTACTTTGGGAGAGACGATGCTGCTTGAGGTGAGAGATCTGACCGTCTGCTACGAGAAGGCCGTCGCTCTGAGGAGCGTCTCCCTCCACGTAGCGGAAGGAGAGGTCGTTACCATCATCGGCGCCAACGGGGCAGGGAAAAGCACCGTCCTGAAGGTCCTCTCAGGGCTTTGGCCTTCGGCTTCCGGGGAGGTCTACTTCGATGGCAGGAAGATCGACGGCATGCAGCCGTACGACATCATTCGCTTCGGCCTCGTGCACATCCCGGAGGGCAGAAGGCTTTTCCCATACCTGAACGTGCTGCAGAACCTCCAGCTGGGCGCGAGTCTTCGCAAGGACAAGGACGGCATCAGGCACGATCTGGAGTGGGTCTTCGACCGTTTCCCCATACTTCACGCGCGTCGGAACCAGAAGGCGGGAAGCTTAAGCGGCGGCGAGCAGATGATGCTGGCCATCGGCCGGGGTCTCATGGCAAAACCGAGGCTCCTTCTCATGGACGAGCCCTCACTCGGTCTCTCGCCTCTGATGGTGGCCGAGGTGGCCCATATCATCGAGGCGATCAATGAGGCGCGCGTGAGCGTTCTTCTGGTGGAACAGAACGTCTTTTTGGCCATGAAAGTGGCCCGGAGGGGTTACCTGCTGGAGGTGGGGCAGGTCGTGTTGGGGGGCGATATCGAGGAGTTCAGGGACAATGACATGGTCAGGCGAGGTTACCTGGGCGAATGAAAGTTACTACGAGCCGTACGCCGGGTTAGAGGAAGGCGGGCCGGAAAGCAACGAGACCAGACGGGCGAGGCTCGTCCTGTTTTTGACGTGCAGCTTCTCATAGATCATCCGCAAATGGTTCTCCACCGTGTAGTGACTGATGTAAAGCCTGTCCGATATCTCCCTGTTGCTGAAGCCGTTGCAGACAAGGGAGACGACCTCGGACTGCCGGGCGGTCAGGCCCAGCTCTGCGAGCTTTCGGGACAGACAAAACGAACCCTCCCCGGGCTCCAGCAAAAGCTTGTAGAAGGACTTGCCCGCGAACGTCTCCTGCCTGATGCTGACGGAAACCCGCTGCTTCGTCTCTCTTGTAAACAGGTCCAACCCGGGATGGCCCGTTTGACGCCCCAAATAGTCGAGGAAACGCTCCGGGAGGGGAGATTCATCGCAGCCGGGCGCTGTACGCGGGCCGCCGAGGGCGGATATGATGTCCCTGGCTGTGTCGTTCGCGTAGAGGACCTCGCGACGCTCATTCAGGATGACGATCCCTTTGTGCGATATCTCGGACGCGATGGAGCCTATGATCTCCTGGTTCCTCGTGTCCCGCTCGACGGCGACGGTCCTCTCCAGCGCCCCCGTGAGGGACGGCACCATCAATACTGCCTTCTCTCTGTCGGACGCGGAGAACACCGACCTGTTCCTCGGTCTGAAGAGGGCGACGATGCCGAGGAGCCGCGTCCCCGAGTGGAGGTAGAGGGTGAGCTGTGAGTGGATCGATTGAGGTTTCAGAAAATCGTTGTAGTAACATGTCTTTACGAGCTTTTCGTAGGGGATGACCTGCTCCGTCGTACAGGCCGCCGTCCTGATAAAAAGCGACTTCAACTTCAGGAAGGGGTCGTACTTGTGATAGTGCTGGCGGAAGTCGGAGAGCGATTTCTCCTCGATGCCACTGCTCACGACCGCGTTAAGCGATAGCCGGTCTTCGTCGGCGGCAAGGAAGAAGTTGCATGAGTCGGCCTTGAAGATCGGCTGGAGCAGTTCCAGAACCTTTTTCCGCAGCTCGTCCACCTGACGACACTCGAATGCCCGGCTGGTAACGTAAAGGACATCCGTCGTATCGCGCGAGACACAAACAAAGTTGTTCATCCCAGCCATATCCTCCCCCCATTATCTAGGTAACAGACAAACGGGGAGTTGTCAAGAGACAAAGCGGCAATCCCCCGAACCGGTTTTATGGTTACACACACTGGATAATTGCGCCGCTGGGCCGCCGTATCTCACGGGGACAACGTTTCATGGCGAGTGGAACCATACTGTTGCCCCATAGTGCTCATGTTGATTATGGACGAATTCTTAACCGCCCCCGCTCGCGCGGGCTCTCTATCAAAAATGACGGATTCCCGTCATTGACCAATCCTTGCGTGTATGGATAAATGACAGTGGAGACATACGGTTTTTGGGAACGGGAGAGGGAGAGGGACGCCGCAGCCGAAAGGGCCGCATCCGACCCTGCCTCGATTGGCTTTGAGCGAGGGCCGGCAAAGGCACGAGCGACACGTGATAAGGAGGGATCATGGCGTTGACGGATGAAACACTTCTGGGTGCGTACAAGAAAATGCTGATGACGAGGACCCTGGAATCGAAGCACAAGCAGCTTCTCGCCGAGGGGAAGATCCAGTTGATGGGTCATTTCGGCCGGGGCCAGGAGGCGGTCTCGACAGGGATCACGGCTCCCCTGCGCAAAGAAGACATACTCTTCGGGACCCATCGCGGGGTGGGCGAGTACATCGGTAAGGGCATGGACCCCAAGGACATCTGGTGCGAGTACATGGGAAAGAGGACGGGGCTGAGCAAGGGGAAGGGCACGCTCCATCTCACGGACAAGAAATTGAACATCCCCTTCGTCGTCTCCAGCCTGGGCGCTGACTGGTCGATGGCGGTGGGAGCGGGGCTCGCGATCAAGATGAAGAAGACCGACCAGGTGGTGCTCTATTCCGTTGGAGAGGGCACGTGCAATCAGGCGGACGCCCATCCCGCCATGGTAATGGCGGCTCTGTGGAAGGTACCCGTCGTATTTGCGGTTTGCACGAACCAGTTCTGCGAGATGGCCTACATGTCCGAGCACTTCCCCACCCCCGATGTGGCGCCCAGGGCCGCCGGCTACGGGATACCGTACGAGATCGTGGACGGCCAGGATATAGAGACCACTTACGAGGCAACGGTAAGGGGGCTGGAGAACGCGCGGAGCGGGAAAGGGCCGTATCTCATCGAGTACAAGACCTTCAGGATGGAGCTTCACTTCACCGGCGACCCCGGAGGCTACGTGAGGCAGGAGGACCTGGACGAATGGGGGAAGCGCGATCCCATCGATATCGCGCAGAAGAAGCTTTTCGACCGTGGCGTCCTCACGCCAGAGAAAGACGAGCGGCTAAGGGCTGACATCGCGCAGGAGGCGGACGCCGCCATAAAGGCGGCCTTTGACGCGCCTTTCCCCACGGAGGAGGACCTTTTTACGGACGTGTGCGAAACGAAGGGGGTGTTCTAATGGCACGGACAATAACCTTCATGCAGGCCATCAATGAGGCAATGGCTGAAGAGATGCGGCGCGATCCCTCCGTCTTCGTCCTGGGCGAGGACGTCCGGGTGGCGGCCTTCGGGCAGACAGCCGGGTTGGTAAAGGAATTCGGGCCTGAAAGGGTCATCAACACGATCATCGCAGAGAACGCGATCACGGGCGTCGCCGCCGGCGCCGCCATGTTCGGCTTCCGCCCGGTCCTGGAGCTGATGTTCTGTGATTTCGCCATGCTGGCCATGGACGAGCTGTGCAACCAGATCGCCCAGTTCCGCTACGTGAGCGGCGGCCAGTATCCCTGCCCCGTTACGGTCCGGATGGCAACGGGGGCGGGGTTCAGGATGGCGTACGGTCATTCCCAGTCCCTTCAGTCGCAGCTTATACAGGCGCCGGGCCTGGTCCTCGTCGAGACGTCGACGCCGGCCGACGCGAAAGGCCTTCTGAAATCGGCTATCCGCAGCAACGATCCGGTCATCTTCTTCGAGCACAAAAAGCTGCTCCTCGGCGGTGTCTCGGGCGAGGTGCCGGACGGCGACTACACGGTGCCTTTCGGAGAGGCCGCGATCAGGAAACCAGGCAAGGACGTCACCGTCGTGGCCCTGGGTTTCATGGTATACGAGGCCTTGCAGGCCGCCGGGGAGCTTGCGGCTGAGGGCATAGACATAGAGGTGATCGACCCGAGGACTATCGTCCCCCTCGACAAGGCGATGATCTTCAAATCCGTCGAGAAGACGGGGCGCCTCGTTACCGTGGAGGAAGGAAGGATCAGGGGCGGTATAGGCGCCGAGATAGCCGCCCTCGCGGTCGGCGAGTACTTCGACCTCCTCGACGCCCCCGTCGTAAGGGTCGCGGCGCCCATGGTGCCCATACCAGGCAGCCCCGTATTGGAGGATATGTATATTCCGAACAGCAAATCGATAGTCAAGGCGGTGAAGCGGGTTCTGGAGCGGGGGTGAGCCCGGGAAGCGGGTTCGGGTGAAGAAGTAAGGAGGCAGCGCATGCGACTCAAGGATAGAGTAGCCGTACTGACGGGCGGAGGAGGCGGGCTGGGAGAGGGCATAGCGCTCTGTCTTGCAAGGGAGGGCGCCCGCGTCGTCGTAAGTGATATGAAGCTCGATTTGGCAGAGGAGGTCGCCGGTAAGGTGAGGCAGAAAGGCGGACAGGCGATGGCCGTAAGGACCGACGTGCGCAAGGCAGAGGAGTGCGAGGCGCTGATCTCCCTTGCCGTGAAGGAGATGGGGCACATCGATATACTCGTGTGCGGTGCGGGTGTGAACGGGTTTTCGCTGCGGCCCGATTCGGAGGACCCGCCCTGGCTGGAGAACCTCTCGGAGGACGATTGGGACCTCACGATAGACGTGAACCTGAAGGGCGTGTTCCTGTGCAACAGGGCGATTGTCCCCTATTTTAAAAGACAGAAGAGCGGAAAGATAGTCAACGTCTCCTCCATAGGCGGGCGCAAGGGCGTGGACTTCATACCCCACTACTGCGCGAGCAAGGCCGGGGTGATCGTTTTCAGCCAGGCAGTGGCGCTTCAGCTCGCCGCCTATAACGTCAACGTCAACACGATCTGTCCGGGCATCATATGGACCCCCATGTGGCAGGACGCGGCGCGAGTCCTGTCGATGTCGTATCCGGGCTTCAAAGGGCTGCCCGCGGAGCAGGTCTTTGGGGCTGCCGTGGAGACGATAATACCGATGAAACGCCCGCAGACGCCGGAGGACATCGGCAACGCCGTCGTCTTTCTCGCCTCCGACGAGGCCCGTGAGATAACGGGCCAGGCCCTCAACATCGACGGCGGGGCGGTGTTCAGCTAGAGGTACTACCGGCGGAAAGGGCCTGCCGCGACGGCCCTTTCTTTTGAACAGGCTTTCAGGAGGAGGTCCGAATGCGTGTAGCGACTTTCAGGGATCTAAAGAAGATGGAGGTCCACGAGAAGCCGAAGCCGACGGCCTCGGATGGAGATGTTGTCGTCAAGGTGGAGTACTGCGGCATCTGCGGCTCCGATGTCCATGGGTATCTGAACGGTGTCATGGTCCCGCTGGGAGCCGTTATGGGGCACGAGTGCTCGGGCGTTGTAGCCGAGGTCGGCAAGGACGTGCGGGACTTCAGGCCGGGAGACCGGGTCGTTGCAAAACCTATCGCCCAGTGCGGCGAGTGCGCGCCCTGTAAGAGAGGGGCGTATTCGCTCTGCGTGTCGGCCTTCGACCGGGCGATCGGCATAACCACTACCAATGACGGCGCCTTTGCCGAGTACGTCAAGATAGAGCACCCGAGAGAGATGCTCTTCAGGCTCCCCGACAACGTCTCCTTCGAGCAGGGTGCGCTCGTGGAGCCGCTCTCGACTTCGCTCCACGCCGTTCGCCTCTCCCGGGTGAGACCCGGGGACAGCGTCGTCGTCATCGGGGCCGGCATGATCGGCCTCGGCACCATCCAGTTCCTGAAACTGGCGGGGGCGGGCCGGATCATCGCGCTGGAGATATCGGAGACGAAGGCCGGGCTGGCCCTGAAGGCGGGGGCCGATATCGTGCTCGATCCCTTGAAGGAGGGCGAGGGTTTGCAGGCGCACATCCTCGATCTGACCGACGGGGTGGGGGCGGAGGTCGTGTACGAGTGCAGCGGAGTCCCCTTCGGGTTCCAGAACGCCATGTACTTCGCAAAAAGCGGCGGCCAGGTGATGATCGTCGGCATCGTCGATAAAGAGGTCGCGTTCACCCCTTTCAGGATGGTGCTGACGGAGATTGAGATGAAGGCCGTGCTCGGCTATTACGACGAATTCGACTACGTCATACGCTTTCTCTCTCAGGGAAGGCTGAACACGGACATTCTGATATCCGGCATCGTCCCTCTCAGCGATGTCGAAAAGGGCTTCGACAGGCTCCTTTCATCGAGGGACGATGTGAAGATCCTCGTGCGGCCGTAAGGGTGACGCCTCAGGTGGACCCGGCACGGGTGACCGGAAGGTGCGGAGGATAGGCATGGCAGTGGACATAACGATACCAAAACTCGGCATGAGCGTCGACGAAGTGACCCTCGTGGAATGGAAGATCGGCGAAGGCGGGAGGGTCGAGAAGGACGAAGTGGTGCTCGTCATCGAGACCCAGAAGACCCAATGGAACGTCGAGGCCGAAAGCGCCGGCCTTCTCCACATCCTGTTGGAGGCGGGGCAGAACGCGCCCATAGGCGCGGTTGTCGGCCGGATCGCCGACAGCGCGGAGGAGCTTCAAAAACTCCGGGAAGAAGCGCCGTCCGGGGCGCCTCAGCGGTCCGTGCCGGAGCCGCCTCCGGCGCCGCGGCCCGGAGGACCCTCTGCGGCCGACCCCCAAGAAGCGGCGGGCCGGCCACGCATAACCCCTGTTGCCCGTAAGATGGCTGAGGAGCACATAATCGACGTTGCCGGCATTGCGGGCACGGGTCCGGGCGGGAGGATAACGAGGGAGGACGTCGAGAAGGTCATCGCGGCGAGGGCCGCGCCCGAGAAGGCGCCAAAAACCGCCCCTGACTTCCACCAGGGGAGAAGGGTCAGGGAATCGATCACCTTGAGGGGCATGAGGAAGGCAATCGCGGAGCACATGTTCCGCAGCCTCGCATCCGCGGCCCAGATGACGGTCATGGGTGAGATAGACATGAGCGAGGCGGTCAGGCTCAGGAACGGCCTCGCGGCCCACGAGGCGGAGACAGGCTCGAAGATCGGCTTCGTCGATATCCTCGTCTTCGTCCTGTCGCGGGCGCTCGTCGAGCACAGAGACATGAACTGCACCCTTTTCGACAACAATGAGCTGAAGATATGGGAGGACATCAATATCGGGGTAGCCGTGGCGCTGGGAAAGGAGGGCCTCATAGTCCCCGTCGTGAAAAATGCCGACAAGATGGCACTGAAGGAGATATCGGAGAGGGTGCGCAAAATCGCCGAAAAGGCCCGGGCCGGGCAGCTTACGCCCGACGAAGTGAGCGGGGGGACCTTCACGCTGACAAGCCTGGGCCGGCGCGCGACGAGCTTGTACCAGACGCCGATCCTCAACCAGCCCGAGTCGGCCATACTGGGGACGGGGTCCATCAGCGACAGGCCGGTAGTCAAGAACGGACAGATAGTCATTGCCCCTATCATGTCCTTCAGCCTGACCTTCGACCACAGGGCGATCAACGGCTACGGAGCGGAGGAGTTCATGGGCAAGGTGCAGACCCTGCTGGGAACGCCGGGTCTCCTCCTCTAGGGGGCCGCGTTGCCAAGGCCGGACGCACCTCCAGGAACCGATAAAAAGGAGGCACGATGGACACGAAAAAACCACCCGTCTTACCGCCGGTATCACAGATCGGCGTCGTTGTCAGGGATCTCGCCAAGGCCGTCAAATACTATACGGACACGTTCGGGATCGGACCCTTCACGGTCGTCGACTTCGCACCGGAAAAGCACTTCGTCCGGGGCAAGCCCGTTCCGATAAAGCTCCGTATAGGCATAGCTCAGATGGGCGCCGTCCAGATCGAGCTCATCGAGCCCGTGGAGGGCGACGCGCCCCACAAACAGTTCCTCGAAGAAAGGGGCGAGGGTCTCCAGCACCTCGGGTTCTTTGTGAACAACTACGACGAATGGATGGCCTACCTCAAGGAACAGGGGATAGGGGTCCTCATGGAGGCGGATACGACCGTCGAAGGCATGGGCCACGTTCGCGCCGCCTACACGGAGACGGATAAGACGGGTGGCGTCCTGTTCGAGTTCATTCAGTTTGATAACGCGTGAGGTTCCATCTCCACCAGACCGATTGACTCGAGTCGGCGGGCTTTGACGTAAGCGAACTCTTGTTAGTGATTCAGCGTTTCAACAGTACTGTTTTATGCACGAATCGCCACGCAGACAGCATGCGGACCCCGGTAAACCCTGACTATGAGGAGGAGCCCATGTATCCTGATGATCTGAAATACAACCTCGAACACACGTGGCTCAAGCTGGAGACCCCCACCAGGGGAAGAGTGGGCATTACTGCATACGCGCAGGAGCAATTGAAAGAAGTTGTGTTTGTCGAACTTCCCGAGGTCGGTACTGAAACCGTCCAGATGGAGCCTTTCGGAGTTATCGAGTCGGTGAAGGCGACAAATGACCTTTACAGTCCTGTGAGTGGAACAGTAGTAGAGGTGAATAGAAGGTTAAGTGACGATCCGGGACTGGTGAACAGCGACCCTTACGGGGAAGGTTGGATGATCGTGATCGAGTTCGGGAATACGGCAGGGCTTGATGTGCTCTTATCGGCGGAGGCATACCGGTCGGCTGTGGGTAGGTAGCTCTGCGGATGAGAGCAGGCTTTTCAGGCAAGAAAAACAACGGGGAGGATTGGATATGGAAGAACGCGATGTGCTCGTAATCGGTGCGGGTCCCGCCGGTTATGCAGCAGCGATCAGGGCCGCGCAGCTTGGCGGAAAAGTGACGATCGTAGAAAGAGAAGCCTTGGGAGGGACTTGTCTGAATCGTGGATGCATCCCGACGCAGGTGTTCGCCAGGGCAGCGGAATTGCTCGAGACGGGAAGTCATGGCAAGGACTATGGCATCACCTTTCATGACCCGATCATCGATTTCTCAAAACTGATCGCGAGAAAAGACATCGTGGTGAAGACACTCGTGGCAGGCGTCAGGACGTTGCTCGAAGGGAATCGTGTTGAGATGGAGGTGGGGAAGGCTGTATTTATCAATGCCAGGGAGCTTTCGATAACGGCCCCTGATGGAGGGAGAAAGACACTACACGCTAGAAATACCATCATAGCCCCGGGTGCCGGACCCAAAGACTTCTCCATATCCGGGGGAGAGATGATAATTGATGTGACGGCGGTCTTTCAGCTCAAGGAGATACCCCATTCAATGGTTATTCTCGGGGCAGACTGCGTAGCGATGTCCCTTGCGAGCGTGTTCTCAACGCTCGGTACTACGGTGACCGTATTGGAGCAATCAAACTCCATGCTGACCGGGATTGATAGAGAAATCGTTTCGCAGTACCAGAAGGAAGCGAGAAAAACCAAGATCGCGCACTATGCTGAATGCCGCATTCAGGCAATCGAGCATGACTCGAATGATGGGATGAGGGTCCTGGCGAATGTGAAGGGCGAGGAACTCATTGTAAATGCCCAATGCATTGTCAACGCTGAGGAAAGAGAAGCCGATATTAAGGGGCTTGGCCTGACGGGCCTCGGCGTGACTCTAAACGAAAAAAGAGGTGTTGCGGTAGACAGGACAATGCGGACAAACGTTGACGGTCTCTTCGCCGCCGGCGATGTGACCATGGAACACATGTGGACGGCCGTGGCATACATGGAAGGCGTGGTAGCGGCCGAAAACGCTATGGGGAGAAAATCGTACGCAGACTACGGCGCCGTACCTTATTGGACTTGCACTATTCCGGGTGTTGCCGGAGTGGGCCTGACCGAAGAAAAGGCCGTCGAATCGGGATACGACGTGAAGTCATCACGGTTCTATCTTGCCGGGAACGGTATGGCCGTTGCTCTGGGCCAGAGAAGAGGCATGCTTAAGCTGATTACCGAGCGAAAATACGGACAGGTGCTGGGTGTCCACATTGTAGGCGCCCAGGTGGCCGAGCTGATTGCCGAGGCCTCAATGGCAGTGAAATCCGAACTCACCGCTGAGGACATAGGGGCCGTATTGCATCCCCACCCTTCCCTGTCCGAGGCCTTCTGGGAGACGGCGAGAAGCGTTGGCGGCAATGCAATCCACCTCCTTCCCGACAAGTAAACGTGAGGTCATGTTATCGGCAGCAGGGTCCCGTCAAAGCATGGCAGTCGAGAGGATAACCAACGTCTATCAACTGGGTTTGATGGAATACAGTAGGGCCTATGAACTGCAAAAGACCGTTCATGGCAGGAAGCTCAAGGGTGAGGAGCCGGATGCCCTTCTACTGGTGGAGCATACGCCTACCTTCACCGTCGGAAAGTCGGGAAAGCTGGACAATGTATTGGCATCGAGAGAGACGCTGGAAACCCTGGGAATCTCTTTGTTCCTCATCGAGCGAGGTGGAGATGTGACGTACCACGGTCCGGGACAGATAGTCGGCTACCCGATCATAGACCTGAGAAACAGAGGCAAGGATATCCGAAAGTTCGTCTACGATTTGGAGGAAGTCCTTTTGCGTACCCTCAAAGACTTCTCCGTGGAAGGGGAACGTGATTCAACTCACCCGGGCGTGTGGGTCAATCATGAAGAAGTGGCTGCTATAGGCCTGAGTGTACGCCGGTGGGTCAGCATGCACGGTTTTGCCCTCAACGTGAACACGAGCATGGAACACTTCTCATTCATCAATCCTTGCGGTTTTACCGATAGAAAGGCTGTCTCCATCTCACAACTGCTTTCCCGGGAGATACCTTTGGAGCAGGTAACGGAGAAGTTGTTGTTTCACTTCTCACGTGTTTTTGAGACGCACGTGGTGATTATGCCTTCCCTGACCCCGGATAGTGTATGATGCGAGCACGCTTGCCGGAGTGGTTCAGACAGAGGATCCCCGAGCCCGGAATCATGCAGGCTATGGTGAGACTTCTTCGGGAAAAGCACCTTCATACGGTCTGCGAAGGTGCGATCTGTCCCAATATTGGCGGCTGCTTCGCAAGGAATACAGCAACCTTCATGATTCTTGGCGATACGTGCACGCGACGGTGCGCTTTTTGCGCGGTAAAAAAAGGCGTTCCGCTGCCTGTGGACGAAAAAGAACCGTACCATATCGTGGAAGCGATTCAAGCCCTTGGCCTGGTGTATGCGGTAATAACATCCGTTACACGTGATGATCTGGACGACGGAGGGGCATCACACTTTGCCTCGGTGATAAGAGCAATTCGGGAGTACGATGTCAGTATCCGTGTGGAGGTTCTCGTTCCCGATTTTGGCGGCTCCGAGAAGGCCGTAAGGAGGGTCGCCGAGGCAAGGCCGCACGTTATCAATCACAATATTGAGACCGTGCAGCGACTCTACCCTCGGGTTCGCCCCGAGGCTGACTTTGGCCGCTCCATCGAACTTCTCTCCCGCGTTAAGAGCCTGGACGAAGCTATTGTCACGAAATCAGGGCTGATGCTTGGTTTGGGCGAAGAGAAGGATGAAGTACTGGAGTCCATGAAGAGCCTTAGGGGGAGTGGCTGTGATCTGCTTACGTTAGGGCAATATCTCCAGCCGTCCGTTTATCATTACCCTGTTGTCCGATTCGTTCCTCCCGATGAGTTCGCCGACTATGAAGGGGCAGCCGAAGGAATCGGCTTTGCGGGCATCGCTTCTGCGCCCCTGGTGAGGAGTTCATTCAGGGCAGCGGAGCTTTACGGGAAGGCCGAGAAGAGCAAGCAGCCATCGACATTGGCTCTGACTGAGCCGGGGTGACGGAAGACAGCCATGAGAGAAACCGGCCTGGATAGGGAATTAAGGGAGATAGTAGGTGAAACGAGAGTGACGACCAGCCCGTTCGAAAGGAAGGTATACGCTGCCGATTTCGTTCCCATCCCCGAAATTATAAAGGCTTTCTTCAAGACGCTGCCGGACGCGGTAGTGAAGCCCTCAGACGCAGCACAAGTGGGCCGCGTCCTATCCTATTGCTCGGCCAAATCCATACCTGCGACGCCCCGGGGTGGAGGTTCGTCCGGCCTTTTCGGGGCTGTCCCGAAGAAGGGCGGTGTTGTGCTCGATCTGCGCGAACTGTCGAGGGTGATCAACATAGATCGAGATGCTCAAAGGGTAACCGCAGAGGCCGGCGTGACATGGTGGGAGCTTGACAAGGCCGTTAAGCGTGCAGGGCTGACCCTCAAGAGCTATCCTTCCAGTGCTCTGTCCGCTACCGTCGGAGGATGGATCATGGGCAGCGGCCTGGGAATCGGAAGCCTGGCGCACGGCGGAGTGACGGCGCACCTTGTGACAGGAAAAGTGGCGCTTCCTGATGGCTCCGTCAAATCGTTCGACAAAGGCTATGGCCTGGAATGGTTCTGCCAGAGTGAGGGGATGCTCGGTGTGCTCACCGAAGTGACCCTCAGCCTTCGGAAGGTCCAGGAGGCCGGTTCACACCATCTGGTCTATTTTGCCGATCTCTCGGACTTGTTCGACTTCGCCCGTGATTTAGGGAGGACTTCACCAACTCTCTATGCGGTGGAGTTGTGTGATAGCGTGTACATGAGTCTCGTGAAGGACTCGGGTTACCCGGTGACGGACTTCCTGCCGGGCAGTGGAACGGCCCTTGTCACCTACCAGGGGTCCGCTCAAGAGGTGGCCGAAGCGGACGCCGCCATCCGGAGTCTGGCGTCGGCTCACAGGGGAGAGATAAGGGCTGGTGCGGAGGAGGAATGGGGCCACCGGCTCAACATGATGCGGATAAGGCGGGCGGCTCCGACGGTGCTCCCAAGCAGCGTTCATGTGCCGCTGGACCGGTTGGGGAGATTCTACTCGGGTACCAGGAAGCTGAACAAAAGACCGCTGGGATTCCTCGGTCACCTCGTCTCTCCGGATGACTGTGTGGCGATGCTCATGCTCGTTACGGACCGGCGGAGTCCCATGGAGTTCCTCTTTGCCCTTCACACGCCGAGGGATCTCGCAGAACTGGCCCTGTCGGTGGGCGGAAGACCGGGTGGCGGTGTGGGCGTCTGGAACGCGCCGTACGCAAAAAAGATACTCTCAGATCGGAAGATCGAGGAAATGAGGGAGAAGAAGAAGGAATTCGACCCGAAAGGCGTCCTCAACCCCGGCATGTGGCTTGACCCTATCCGTCTATTTACCCCCTCCATCTATCAGGTGGCTATGGCCGTAACAGGTTTCATAGACCGGATTCTACCCGCCGCGATCGGCCAGCAGAATAAGGATGACCTGAGGTGCGAGTTTTCCGCTTGTGTCCAGTGCGGATATTGCGCACATTACTGCCCCACCAAAGGTGAGTGGTTCTCGGCGACTCCCAGAGGGAGGATCCTCATGACCGAGAAGGTCCTGACAGAAGCGGGCATTGACGAGTCGAAGGCTGGTCCGGATTACGTCAAGAGCATTTTTCAATGCACTCTCTGCGGCAGGTGTAGAGTCGATTGCACCGTTTCCATAGACTCTCCCGCCATGTGGGTAGACTTGAGAAGCCGACTGGCAGAAAAAGGCCGTGAACCTGACGCCCTTAAGGAAATGGCGAGCACGGTGGTGAAGAGCCACAACCTCACCGGCAAGGCAAATGACCAGAGGGCAGGATGGGCGAAGCGGATCACGGTACGCTCCGACCTCGACAGAAAGGTCGGTGCTCATGTTGCCTACTTTGTCGGTTGCGTCACGTCATTCTACCCCACGGTTCAAGATGTGGCCCGTTCTTTTGTCCAGCTTCTTGACCTTGCAGGCGTCGACTTCACTCTCCTGGGGGGCGAAGAATGGTGCTGCGGATACCCCCTCATTTCCGCCGGACACAAGAATGAGGCGCATGAGTCCCTCCTCCATAACTGCCGGATCATCGAGGCGATGGGCACGAAAACCGTCGTTGTCACCTGTCCCGGATGTTACCGCATGTGGAAACATGAGTACGAATGCGCCACCGGTGAGCAGCCTCCTTTCGAGGTCCTCCATGCGACGCAGCTGATCCTCAGACTGATCAGGGACGGAAGGGTCGGTCTGGACGACGTACATAAGACCGTAACGTACCACGATCCCTGCGACCTTGGCCGGGTGGCGGGGATCTACGACCCACCGAGGGACATCATCAGAAGTGTTCCCGGTATCACATTGACCGAACTCGAAGACAGCAGGGAGTTCTGTCACTGCTGCGGGTCGGGGGGAGACCTTCTCGCCTCCAATACGGACATGTCTCTCGCCATCGGGGCGCGCAAACTGGAAGAGGCGCTGCTCACAGGGGCCGCGGCTGTCGTGACCGCCTGCCCTTCCTGCGAAAGAACGCTCCTCATGGCGAAAACGGCGCGGAAGTCTCCAATCGAGGTTCTTGACATTGCGCAGTTTGTATGGAGGGCCGCAGCGAAGAAGTGAGAGCCCTTGCGAAAGGATGTAAAGACAGGCTTTGCGAGCGCATTCGAAAGGACGGTTACTTATAACGGTTCGGCCGTCAAGGACCCGTGAGAACCGGAATCAAGGAGATAGATAAGGAGGCTGACATGGCACAAATGACCAAAGAAACCATTCTCTGGATTTACGAGCGGATGTGCCTGATCCGCAACCTCGAAGAACGGGTTGTCGATGGGGTGATGAAAGGCAAGATCCCGGG
>JBEKHB010000002.1:0-144470 GCA_050012495.1 Syntrophorhabdales bacterium | reverse complement strand
GGGGTGCTAAAGACGGTTAGTGAACAATTCGTGCTGAAGAGGGTAAAAGGAGGGTAAAACGCAGTAAAAAATGGCAAGAAATGACTTTGTTGCGCCTGTGGCGGCACTTCAGGGCCGCCCATTAAATCATCACTTTTCCGGTCTTCATGGTGCTTATCACATATATATCACAGGACATGAATTCCCACAACTTCATTTGTGGTTGGAATCATTAGTGAAATTGCCGGCAGTTCGGACCAGGATTCCAGGAAGCTGGGGCGGCCGGAAGCATAAAAAGAAGACGTCAACTATCGAGTACCGGGGGTGAATTTGCCGCTGCGAATCCTGCCGGGGACCGTGTTCTGAAACAGCTATTCGAAACCATGAAGAGAAATATCTATATTCGGGACGTGCTTTGCCGGTACGGCGAAAGACGAGTTCACACTGCTTCTTATCAAGGCGTCCGAGGAGGGAACCCTTTTCTCAGCACGACCCATAAGCCGCCCTCGGTAATCATTATCGCCCTTTCCCTCAGTTCGGCCGCTTCGAGGATCGACCACAAGGCCCTTTCGGTTATCCGGACCCGGCCGAGGGCCCGGTTGAGGTCCTTCGAGCGCGTTTCGATGCCCCTTATGACATCCTCCGGAGTATGGCGTCCGAACCCACCTCCGACCAGGGCCATGCCGCCTGCCTTCAGAGACCGGTAGATTGCCGGCAGGTCGGGTGTGAAAAAGGACGGGAAAAAGAAGGCCCCCCTGAAAACGGCCAGATCGAAGGTCTCCGTGGGAACTCCACTGAGCTTCTCGTCGCTTTCAGCTATCGTTACCTTGCCGACAAGTCCGAGTTCCCGCGCCTCATCCTTCAAGGTATCCGCGATTTCACCGGGAAAGACAGCCATATGAAAGGACG
The DNA here is from genome assembly GCA_050012495.1 of Syntrophorhabdales bacterium. Classification (GTDB taxonomy): domain Bacteria; phylum Desulfobacterota; class Syntrophorhabdia; order Syntrophorhabdales; family WCHB1-27; genus BOG-1155. The sequence goes on along the minus strand of JBEKHB010000002.1, from coordinate 143,582 downwards.
TGCCGATGCCTCTGCGGGCCAGCTCAAAGGCCAGCCCGGAAAAAGGGCCCGCTTCGAGGACACGGCCGTCATGCCGGCTATACAACTCGCTCACCTGTTGAGCGAGGTAGGGCCTGATAGGCTCCCAGAGGCGGTTCAGCTCTACAATCAGGTCTTTTTCCATTTTCTTCTGCTAACAACAGGACTGTATTTGTACCGCAAAAAAATTGCCGGCACTATGTGGTCTTGATTTTTCGGCGACACGATCCTTCACGCCGCGTTCAACGACCAGAACGTCGATGTCGCTACGCCTGTCCGGCCGGCCGCTTGCCCGGGAGCCAAAGAGGATTATTCGCGTCGGGCTTGCTGCTTCGCGGAGCATCTCGGTCAACTGTCTGATTCTCTCCTCATAGATCATATCACCCCTGCCTTTGTATTCTACAATAATTATTGAAGGTGAATGCGTTTTTTGGGCTAATGGCTTTCTTGACGCTCTATCGGGCGACAAGGTATACTTGATCCAGCTTGGGGAGCCAATCCGACCTGATCGATAAATGGGAGATGAATGGTGCGAGAGAAAGGTATATCCAGCCAATTGTCTAAATCGGACAAGTGGGTTTCGGGAATTGCCAAGGCTGCCGCTGAATGCTTCAGTTTAAGAGGCTACGTAGAGACGAGCATGGATGATGTGGCAGCAGGGGCAGGGATAGGCAAAATGACTGTGCCGTCTCCCGTCTCCTCGTGCTCTTTATACGCAAGCTTTACTGAGATGGTGGACGGGTCATTGGCGCGGAAGGAGAGGGAACCGCAATGACTGAACAGGTGAGAAACAAAAGACTATCCGATGATCAATTTTTCAAGATACGAAGAGAGGAAGTGCTGCCGATGTGGGAGACCGGAAAAGGGGTTGAGAATCTGGAGGAATGCATTGCAGCCGCCAAAGAGTTGTCCAGGGGCAAAAGCTTTGCGCTCAAGCTCAAAGAGGCGAAAGAAAAGGAAATGCACATTCTTATACCCCAGTTCGGGAGGGCGCTTACCGATTATACAGTTGAAGGCTTGAAGTACGTGGAGGAGGCATCAAATCTGGCGCCCCATGGTGCGTGGCTTATCTATTCGGATTCTTATACCCGAAAGCTGGATTTTAAGAGGGCAGCAGCCGGCATCGAGCGGAGCAAAAAAGAAGGAATGTCGATGCTGAACGGTTGGCCCATCGTCAATTTTGGAGTCGAAGAAGCAAGGAAGGTTATGGAGGCCACACAAGTGGCTCTGAGCTTCAATTCCACCGACGAAGACGGGCGTCTCGCCTCGGAGATTGCCCTGGCGGCCGGTTGGAATGCATGCTCCACACGATCGCTTCAGGAGGTCATCGCCCATTGCAAGAACATACCGTTGGAGGAAGAAATCAGAATCAATCAGTACGAAGCCAGGCTTGCGGGGATATACACGGAAAACGGCGTACCCGAGTGCCCGTGGAATGCTTCCAACCTTACCGGATACGATAGCGCGGGATATCGATCGTTCGTATGTGTCTCGGAATCCTTGCTGGCTGCCGAGCAGGGGGTGAAGTATCAGTTTGTCGAGCATGGGCTCAATATGAACATGGTTCAGGATATCGCCATGACCAGGGTAACGGAAAGGCTCTGCAAGGAGTATTGCGAACGTTTCGGCTACAAAGACATCGAATTCTTCACCGGAGGTTTCCCATTCCTGGGTGCCTGGCCGCCGCGGGCGGAAGAGGCCAACGCGATGATAGCGTGGAATGCGATAATCACCATTATGGGAGGCTTCACCGGGGTCATCCTGAAATGCCAGGATGAAGCATTTGCAACCCCCACAAAGGAAGGCATGGCGATGTCCGTCAGGCTTGCAAGGCATCTGCTCACCCTGATGGGAAACCAGAAAATGCCCGACAGTGAAAAACTGAGGCTCGAAGAAGCGATGATAGAAGCGGAAGTGAGGGCGGTGATGGAAAAGTGCCTGGAGGCCGGCGATGGCGATATGGCAGTCGGCATGTGCAAAGGGGTCGAGGCCGGGTGGATAGACACGATGCTGACCCCCTGGAAATACAATAAAGGAAATGTCATGGTTATGCGCGATGCGGAAAACGCGGTGCGGTACCTGGATACAGGAAATATCCCCCTCCCCGAGGAAGTGAAGGAATACCACAGAGCACAATTGGCGGAGAGGGAGAGAAAGGAAGGCCGGAAAGCGAGCTTCGACATGGTGGTGCAGGACCTGCAATTCGCTTCCATATTGAAAAAAAAGTGAGTGGCCGCTTCATGGCCGCCCGTTACTTTATCACTTTTTCGGTCTTCATGGTGATTATCACACATATATATCAGAGGGCATGAATTCCCACAACATCATTTGTGCTTGCTATCATTACTAAAAGTGCCGATAGTGCGGACGAGGATTCCAGCTTGCTATATTCATGATTGAGTCATACGATAAACAAGACGTCCGGCGGGATGTTTCACGTGAAACATCTTATCACGCGGGCCGGGGCCGCATGCCCCTTGTGAATAGTTTTATGGTGACCAGTCCGAACAGGAAGCCGCCTATATGGGCGAACCAGGCAACGCCCTGGCCGTGGGAAAAGATGATCTGGACGAAAAACCATAAGCTCAGAAGCACCATGGCGGGTATGTCTACGGTGGTAATGAAAAGGAATATGAATATGAGCGTTTTCACTCTCGCCCTTGGATAAAGGAGTAAATAGGCCCCGAGGATTCCCGATATGGCCCCGCTCGCTCCGATCATGGGCACTGCGGACCCCGGATCGACAGAGCACTGCACCAGCGCGGCCGCTACACCGGAAAACAGGTAAAACAGGATAAACCTGGAGTGGCCCGTGGCGTCCTCCACATTCTTGCCGAAAATCCAGAGATATAGCATGTTTCCGCCGAGGTGAAGAATTCCGCCGTGGAGGAACATGGAAGTGAATATGGTCAGGATATTATACGGCAGCAGGTCCGGCCTGGCAGTTGCCGCGACGAGGAGCTCTTTTGGTATCAGCGCATATGCCTGCACGACGTGTCGCCCCAAGCCATCGGTAAGCATGAGAGACCGGAGGAAGACTAATATATTTACAAGCACTATCGTTATGGTTATAATTGGGAATGTGCGTGTCGGGACATTGTCCTTCAGCGGTATCATATTCTATGTAGTAGTACCATGCAGTTTCAGTCATGTCAAAGAAACCGCCGGAGCGGGGCGATAGATGCCGGAATTAAGAAAGGACCCCATCATCGACAGATGGGTCATCATCTCATCGGAGCGCGGCCAGAGGCCGGTTTTCCTCGCCGAGCAGGCGGAGGCGCCAAAACCGGGGGCGATTTGCCCGCTTTGTCCGGGAAATGAAACGATGACCCCTCCCGAAGTATTTGCTATCCGTCCCGCCTCTGTCTCTTCGCCCCCCAATAGTCCGAATTGGATCCTGAGGGTCGTGCCGAACAAATTTCCCGCTTTGCGCATCGAAGGTGATCTCAACAAGCATGGGGTCGGCCTTTATGACAAGATGAACGGGGTCGGCGCCCATGAGGTGATCGTTGAAACGCCTCTACACAGCCAGACCCTGGCCGGCATGGACGTGCCGTCCGTTCAGAATCTTTTCCTCGCATACCGGGAGAGGACCCTTGACCTCCTGAGAGACAAGCGGTTCAAGTTTATCATGATCTTCAAGAACCAGGGGCCCATGGCAGGCGCCTCTCTTGCCCATTCTCACTCGCAGCTCATTGCCCTTCCCATCATTCCAAAACGGCTTTCAGAAGAGATCAACGGGTCGCTCAATTACTACAGGTACCGGGACAGGTGCGTATTCTGCGATATTATCGCGCAGGAATGCGAGGAGAAAGAAAGGATCATTTATGAAAATGACCATTTCATCGCCATTTCTCCCTTCGCTTCCCGTTTCCCCTTCGAAACCTGGATACTCCCCAAGGTGCACGAGGAATCTTTCCTCGTCTCGAAGACCCAGGACAACTACTTCGCCATCGCCGACGCCCTGTCCGTGATTCTGAAGAAACACGAAAAGGTGCTCAACAGCCCGCCCTACAACTATATGATCCATACGACGCCCATTGAGATGATCGACTCCCCGTATTACCACTGGCACATCGAAATTATACCGAGGCTCACAAAGATGGCCGGCTTCGAATGGGGGACAGGCTTTTATATCAACCCAACGCCGCCGGAAGAAGCGACAATTTACCTTCAGGAGGCCGATGTTTAGGAGAATGATATGAAAATTCTTTTCGTGTCTTCCGAAGCAGTTCCTTTTGCAAAGACAGGCGGCCTCGCCGACGTGGCCGGGGCGCTTCCCAAGGCGCTGCAGAAGCTGGGCGTCGAAGTACGGGTGATACTGCCCAAGTATAAAGGCATCGAGGAGAGGGGGCTGCCGATCACCTACCCCGGCCACCGGATCTCGGTCCCTATCTCTCGTAGGATGGTAGAGGGCGAGGTCGTCGAGAGCCGATGCAACGGCGTCACCGTCTATCTCGTGGACAAGGACGAGTACTATTATCGGGATGATCTCTACAGCACGCAGGATGGTGATTTTATAGACAATGCCGAGCGTTTTGTCTTTTTTTCGAGGGCTATCCTGGAGGCACTGAAAGCAACGGATTTTGTGCCTGACGTCATCCACTGCAATGACTGGCAAACCGCACTCGTTCCCGTTTTTCTTCGCACCGCCTACCGGCCGGATCCCCTCCTGACGGGAATAGCCAGCCTTCTTACTATCCACAATCTCGGTTACCAAGGGGTTTTCTGGCACCTGGACTGGCACCTCCTCAATATAGGCTGGGAGTACTTCACGCCGAACTTCCTGGAATTTTATGGCAAGATCAATTTCCTTAAGGGCGGCATCGTCTTTTCAGATATTATCAATACCGTAAGCAAGAAATACAGCGAGGAGATCCAGACCCCTGAATTCGGATCGGGGCTTGAGGGCGTATTGCGGACAAGGAGAGAAGTCCTCTACGGCATCGTCAACGGCATCGATTACGACGAGTGGAGCCCTGAAACAGACACCCACATACCCGCGGACTACAGCGCCGAACACCTTGCCGGCAAGACTGTCTGCAAGGCGGCCCTGCAAAAGGCGTTCGGGTTGCCCGTCAACCACGACAGGCCGGTCATCTCGAGTATCTCCCGTCTCGCCGACCAGAAGGGGTTCGACCTTGTTTCCGAAGGGCTCGAACGGATGCTCTCCTCCGGTGTCCAGTATATCCTTCTTGGAACGGGCGAGCGCAAGTACCATGAGCTCTTCTCCGAGCTTGCGCAAAAATACCCTCAATCTTTCTCCTTGAAGATTGCCTACGATAACGACCTCGCCCACCTTATCGAAGCCGGCTCCGATATGTTTCTCATGCCGTCCCGTTACGAGCCGTGCGGGCTCAACCAGCTTTACAGCCTGAGGTACGGTACGGTCCCCATCGTGCGTGCCGTGGGGGGGCTCGACGACACGATAAAGGACGAACCCGTTGATCCCCAATCAAGGACGGGTTTCAAGTTTGGGGACTACACGGTTGACGCCATGCTGGGCGCCGTGGAGCGCGCCCTCGCCATCCACCGCAACCCCGAGGACTGGAAGCTGATGGTGGGTAGATGCATGCAACAGGACTTTTCGTGGGAAAAATCCGCCGAAGCGTATAAGGCACTTTACGAAAAAGCTATAAAACACCATGAATTTCGCTAACATTCTTGGCAAGGTCATTGAGATATCCCACTCGAACCTCGAAATAGCGTCCCGCATCAACGCGATTCTGAATATTGTTTCCGGCGACCTCCAGTTTGAGGAAGTGCTTGTCTATACGCTCGATAAGGATAGGCGGCTTTCCTGCAGGTTCATGAACAGGAGCAGCCGGCTCTTCGATCTTCTCAATGATTACCGCAGCCACATAGGAGAGGGCGTGGTAGGTACCGTGGCACAAAAGAGGTCCCCCATGTTCTTTACCTTCAAGGATGTGCCGCCCCGTCTGGGTTGCCTCTTTTATTCACAGCTCGATGATGTTCTTCCCCGGTACAGGGTGTTCGCTTTTCTCCCCCTTGCCGACGATAGCTTCCTTTACGGCGTGCTTCTTGCGAGCTCCTCGTCGAGAGAGAGCATCAGCGCCGGCGAAAAAGTCGTCCTCTCCATCCTTTCGAGGGAGCTCGGCGGTATCCTCCGCACCTATGACCTCCTCCTGTCCTCGAAGAAGCGGATCACCGAGCTCGCCACCCTCTCGGAACTCGGCCGCATCCTTACTTCGACCATGGAGCCCCACGCAATCCTTGAAAATATCGCGCTCATCACCGCCAAGACCCTCAACGCCTGGTTCGCCACGATCAAGCTCGATCCCGCCTTCATCAAATTCAACGGGCAAAGGTTCACTTCCGGGGCGATAGCATCCTCGATGGAGGGGCAGGTCCTTGACATCGAGAACGAAGTGCTGCGGCTGGGCCGGCCGATCTTCCGCGCAGACGCCGGAATCGAGGAAGGAAGCAGTACGCCGTTTCTCTTTCTCTTTGCCGTGCCCATCGTGGCAAAAGACCGCATGCTCGGAACGATTACCCTCTGTTTTAAACAGGAGCAGAAGGATATCCCCGATGACCAGGAAGACCGGTATCTCCTCAACATGATCGCGAACTATATCTCCAGCGGTCTTGAAAATGTGCTTCTCAACATCAAGCTCCGAGACGTCCTGCGCGAGCTGGGCGATGCGCAGAGGCGGCTGATCGAAAATGAAAAGATGCGCAGTCTTGGAGAGATGACGGCAGACATCGCCCATGAGATAAGGAACCCTCTTGTGGTTATCGGCGGCTTCACAAAAAGGCTCGCGAAAACCGCCCGTCTTGACGAAAACGAAGGCAGGTATGTCAACATTATCACAAAAGAGGTCGCCAGGCTCGAGTCGATCCTTAACGAGATACTCAACTACGTCAAAGAAGCGCCGATCCTGTTTGAGCTTTGTGATATCAATAACCTTCTGGATGAGCTCCTTTATCTCCTCGCCTCGGACAAGAGTTGGGTCCACATCAAAATCATAAAAAAATACGACCCCCACCTGCTGTTCGCGCGAGGCGACGTGCAGCAGATCAAGCAGGTCTTTATCAACATCCTCATGAACTCCTTCGAGGCCATGCACGGGAAAGGGACCATCACGATCAGCACGGAACAGACGACCTCCGAAGAGAAGCCGTTTCTTGCCATATCGATTAAAGATAGCGGGGGGGGCATAAGCCCGGTTCTTCTGGATAATATTTTTAATCCTTTCTTCACGACCAAAGAAAAGGGGATCGGACTGGGTCTCGCCATTTCCAACAAGATCGTCATGCATCACGGGGGCGACATTGAAGTAAAGAATAAACCTGGAGAGGGGGCCAGTTTTGTCGTGTATCTCCCCTCCCAAAGCAGATCAACCAAGGAGGGGTGAGAGGTCATGGAACAAATAAAGATCCTGCTGGTGGACGACGAAGAGCATATAAGGCTTCTCTTCAAAGAAGAGCTAGAGGAGGAGGGATATTCCATAGGTCTTGCCTCAAACGGCTTTGATGCGCTGGAGGTGCTCAAAACCGGCCGCTTCGACCTCGTCGTGCTCGATATAAAGATGCCCGGCATGGACGGCATTCAGACACTCAACGAGATCAAGAAGCTGAACAAGGAGCAACGTGTGATCCTTTGCTCTGCCTACGGAGAGTTCAAGCAGGATTTCTCAAGCTGGGTTTCGGACGCATACGTGGTAAAATCGGCAGATATGCGGGAACTCAAAGACACCATCAAGAACATCCTGGGGATCTAGCATGCACAAGGTGAGAAAGGCCATTATCCCGGCGGGGGGGTTTGGCACGAGGATGCTCCCCGCAACAAAGGCTGTGCCGAAAGAACTGCTTCCCGTCGTCGACAAACCCCTCATACAGTTCATCGTAGAGGAGATAGTCGAATCGGGCATAGAAGAGGTCATCCTCATTACCGGGCGGGAAAAAGGCTCCATAGAAGATCACTTCGACAGCTTCACCGAACTGGAGCTCTTCCTCGAGAAAAAGAAAAAAGACGATCTCCTCGATATGGTGAAAAGGCTGTCAAGCATGGTCCGCATTGTCGCAGTGAGGCAGTCGTACCCGATGGGCCTCGGCCACGCCGTCCTCTGTGCACGAAGCCTCATCAATAATGAGCCCTTCGCCGTGCTTCTGCCCGACGATCTCATCATCGCGCCGAGGCCCTGCATCGGGCAGCTCCTCGATGTCTTCAATGAATACGGGAATCCCGTAATAGCCGTGCAGGCCGTGCCGAAGGAGCATGTCTCCCAGTACGGCATCATAAGACCTGTACGGATAAGGGAGAGGCTCTATGAAATAAAGGACATGGTGGAGAAGCCGGCCATCGGGAGCGCCCCGAGCGACCTTGCCATAATCGGCCGGTACGTGCTTCCGCCCGAGATATTCGCTGTCCTTGCTGATACACAGGCAGGGGTCGGGGGAGAAATACAGCTCACGGACGCCATAAGGCGCCTCCTCGGCGTCACGCGGTTTCTTGGTCTGCAATACGAGGGGATCCGCTTCGACGCGGGGAACAAGGTGGGGTTCTTGAAAGCAAACCTTTACCTCGGTCTGCGGCACCCGGAAGTAAAGGAGGAGCTCGGCGCCTTTATGAGAACGCTTGACCTGAGCGAATTTATGAAATAGGATATGAGGATTGGGGGTGTAGCTCAGTGGGAGAGCACCTCGTTCGCAACGAGGGGGTCGCGGGTTCGAATCCCGCCATCTCCACCATAAAACTCTGAATATTAAAGGCTTTTCCCATCGCCTTTATCCCTTGGTGACAGTCTGGTGACAGTCTGTCCCTTCTTCAGTGACATCTTGGACACGTCCGCCCGGAGACTTTCAAGATCACGGTGGGTGTACTTCTCTGACATTTTCGTCGTACTGTGACCCAGGAGCCAACTTATTTTGTGAGTCGGCACGTTTTGATTGGCAAGCTGTGAGGCGAAACTATGCCGTGATGCATCATAAAGGCGTAATCCGCTGATCTTTGCCGCCGCACGAACGTTATCCCATAGCCCTTGAATTGCCTGCATGCTGTAAAACGTGCCCGTCCTCGGATTTGCGAAAAGAAATGCTTCGGGGTGTGCGGTCGTTACCCTGTCCTCGATCAAAGCCCACATTTCAGGATGAATAGCCATGATATACGGCTTTGACTTTCTTCCCTTGCGCCTCTCCCGGTAGATATTCTTTGAGAAGGTGGCATGACACGTTATCGACTGTGTATCCAAGCACACGTCCTTGCACTTAATCGCGCGTGCCTCCCCAGGACGGCACCCGTGCAACATGAGAAAGCCGATAATGGGCCTATCCCCGTCCGGCACCACCTCATAAAGTTTTACCTGATCCTCTGACCGAATCCACCTGATGGACGGAACAGGGACATCGATCTCCGGGAATTTAGGCACCTTGACGATTATTTCCAGGTCATTTTTTAGATAGTTCATGAAGACCTTGAACACATCCAGGCTGTTTTTGAGCGTCTTTGCCTTCCAGGAAAATCTTTCCTGGCAGTCTTTTTGAAAGTCGATGATATTGACCTTCCGAATCTCCCTGACATCTTGCTTGCCGAAGAACTCCTTGGCGATCCGCACCATACGCCGATAGTCTTTCTGATAACTGGGGGCAATCCCATCTATCTTGTCTTTTTCGAATCGCACCAGAAGATTTTCAGCGTAAAATTTGGATGCTTCAGCAGTTACATACCGGGAAGGGTCAAAAGTGTGGTCCTCAAGCTCCTCTCCAATGCGGTCGCTCAGTTTGTCGGCCCTATCGTATGAGTCAAGAACCTGCCCGGTTGTATCGCTGAAAACCCTGATTCTCGCCCCCTGCCAAGGTAAATCAACGTAAAAGCGTTTCGGCACCGTCTGATGTTCCAGACATATAAAGCCTAATTTTTGAATCTCAATGAAAGGCTTACCGCACACCGGACATTTCCCCTTTGCCCTTATGTGACCCGCCATCTTTGCCCCCTGTCGTTTTTCGACAAGGATACGAAGAATATTCAGGTCTGTCAATCCGTCCGTGGGCAACATCGCTGTGCCAGACCCTCTCCGGCCTGTATTTTCTCAAGCTTTCTTCCACAGCAAAATAGTACATTTGTCCTCTATAGTTATGTTTGTCTACTCAGCTTCCTCGCCACACTCTGCACACCATATTATGGTTTGTACGAGCAGTAATGCCACGTTGTCCCCTGTTGCTCTATTCTACATACCCTTTCACGCGTCTGTTCCAAAGTAGAACATATGTACTACTATAATGTCAAGTCTTTTTTACTCCGTGGAGAACCTTCCAAAACACGCGGCACCTGCTTTCTCTTGCCCCTTGCGTTGTGTCCCACTTTCTGATAAAATCAAAAGTACGTTCTGCGGCGAGGAGTTCAAGGCTACAGAACCGTCTCATGATTTTTATGTACTCCGTCATTCCGGGGGAACCAGGCAATCCGTTGCCTTTCTGGATGCCAGACGGAGTCGGCATGACAAAAGCGCTACGAGACGGTCAAAACTGAATAATTCCCTTGACAGCACCCCGCAGATGTTATAACTAGATGACTATGCAGTTGTCCTACCGCTAGGAGACTATCTTAATGGCGGTAGCTTATCTTTTTTACCCCCTTTAAGTTCGCGAATAAGATGACGATAATACTTATGTGCTTCAGCAATTCGCCCGCCCAACAATTACAATAGAAGAAACATATACTGGAGATTTGAATGAAGGAAACACCTCCTGCTGAAGGGGTACGCCAGGCGCTGGCGATTCTTCGGAATTTGTATCAAAACAAAGAACTTTATATCGCTATGATGCCCCCTATTCAAATAGCCTTCGACATCTCCAAGGATTCTTTGCGGAAGTCATTGGCCGAAATTGGAGTCACGAAGGAGGGGTTCGATCACACCTGTAATTATATCGGAAACATTTTACTCGCCATTTTCGAAAAAAACGAAACGCCTTACCTCAGTCGCTATCTCTCCGAGCATAACTTTAGCCAAAATTATCCTGAGTATGAAACAGAGAAAGAGCGCTTGGAGGCGGATATTCAGGCGGTCCGAGAGGCTCTTGTTGACCAGCATCTTCTTAATAGATATGCACTTAAAACCACTAGCAAGGCTCCGTCCTTCTTGGGTATAGATTGGGATGTAAAAATCAAGGTGAAAGATGCAGCCTTAGAGGAAGACATCAGATTTCCTTACGCTACGTGCAAAATTAGGTTTCAGCGTGAATTTGACCTGTCCCCGTTCGTTTTTCTCGGCAATAGTGCATTCGACAACACGCAGCTCAATTTCTCGGTCGATGAAATTGACTATTTAATCAGGACACTAACCGTAGTCAAGCGCCATCTTGAAAACGCTGAAAAGGGAGGATGACCATGAACAACGGGGGAATCGGAATAGCCGTGGAAGCGCCCGGCTTTGATTATCCTATGCCTATCGCGCAGTCAAGGGCTACCGCTATGCAGGCTGCCCTTTCTCGCTGGTTCCCAGCCGAGGAAGGCATTCTCGACCGCATTAACGAGTCAAGGCCCTCTGTCCGTGCCCGCGACTTTTTTATTGATGACCGCAACGCTGTTGACAAGGAACGTATCCGCGAGAAGCTCATGGCTATGAGAAAAGCGTTTTGGATAACACTAATTGGGATGGTTTTCGGCTGTTTCATAGCTGTGCCCGGCCTTTACGCCCTTACTCAATTTGCGTGCTCAGGACAGTCGTTTATACATCCTTACCTAGGGCTTTTCATGTGCTTGATCGCTGTTGCGTTTCTTGTCCAGGGTTTGCTATCCGCTATGACGCTCAAACGCCAAATCGAAAAAGCGGTCGGCAAAATATTGAGCTGACGTTTTGTCTGGAAAACTATTTGCCTTCTTGAAGGATTTCCTACTAGAAGTGTGGAAAAAAGAAACAACCTCCACGGCGGGGAAGGCCAATATTATTTTTTGCGGCTTTTTCTGCGCTTACGCCTTTGCATCCTTCTCTAAGAGCTTAGTGGTGGAAATTATCGCCACAGTCCTGAACAGACCACCGGACCCCATGAGTGGGGCCGCATCCTTAATCGTATTTGCCCTGCTCATCCTTTTCGCCATGTGGTGTGTTAACTCCTTGGTTGTAAGCGATTAAGGTAGATACTTTCTGACATTTTAACACCGTAGCCTTTCGAGGCCACGGTGTTTTTTTTATTCAAATTCAAAGCCGACAAGGTCTAATCGCTACCGACAACGCGCACTTCTCGACTAAACCACATCTCCCCTTTTGTATCTTTTCGCAATACAGACTTACCCAGAACAGCTGAGTTTCACCGGTAAACGATCAATCCTGCAGTAGTATTATCGAAAACAAAAGGAGCGTTGAGATATGCGTTAATTAACAAGCCCACAGGGACGAACCCGGCCACACCGGGTTTTCCACAAGAAGTATCGCGCGGGCCTTCGGCGCGAGGCCGCGACCGCTCGCTTGAAACCATTGGCGCTCGCTTACTTCTATGGAAAACCCTTTTCTTTGTCTCCATCTCGGCAATGCCCGTGAAGAACCCTTCCCAAAACTCTCTTCTCATGGTGATGATGCTAACCCCCTTCACCGCGATCCATCGGCGCGTCCGGCCCCGGCCCGCCGTCCTCATCCTTCCGGGCGGCAGGGACCGGAGGACCGTCCGCGCTCACCCACTTGACATAACCTATTTCCCGGCCCGTCCCTTGTTCGATGAAACGCCATGTGTCGCCCTCACGCACGACTTTCGCCGGAGCCTGATACACATAAGGCCCCTCGACGCGAGCAACCGACCCAGGCGAAGACACAGGCCCCCCAGGACCGCCTTTAGGAGTTTCCGCAGCCTTCCCTTTTTCGGCTTCCGGCTTTTTGGCTTCAACCCACCTGCCGCCCTCGAAATACCCGCCCTCGGAATGGTTCAGCACAACCGGCTTTTGATCCGCCGTCGCCGTAGGGTGTAAAACCTTTTCTTGTTTCGCAACGTGAGCTTTTGCGCCCAGGATGTCACCCCGCGCAATGCTGGACTTGAAGAAAAGAAGATAGATCATCACGCAAAACACCACCGGAATAGCGAAGAAGACCGGATGCTTAAGAATGTTCGTCGCCTTTCCTATGCCCTTTTCCTTGATGTCCTTCGCGCTATAGGACTTGTAACACTTGAAGATAACCGGATTGTACGTCTTCCGCTTCCGCGAAAGGCAGTTCCTTTCATCGTCTTCCGAATAGACATATTCCAGATACGACCGCTTGACCATGCTCCCGACGAAGTTTACTTTTCTGCAGCGATGCGTCCATTCGATCAGCGACCGAACATGACCGTCGAGCTTATCAAGAGCCTGAGTAATCAGAATAACGTCATGCCCGTTGTGCCGATGTGTGGAGCACCACTCCGCAAAAGCCTTGTTGCCCTCGCTTGCATAGGTCCGGGAAGACCATATCTTGTGGACCTCATCTATAACGATCACGGACCCCACCGATACCAAGTCCCAAAAGTGCAGCACGTCCTCTTTCCGCAGATACCGCAAACGATCATCAATCACCGACACATCCAGGCCCGACACGTGAGCCACCGCAATACGGCAGTTTTCAGAATCCAGGCCGTCAATGTTCGTGTAGACCGTCCGGCCCTTTCGTAGAACGTCGATCACGGCGCACATCGCCGCATAGGACTTGCCACCGCCAGGAGTACCCGTGTAGCACGTTATCATTTCCCCCCCATTCTTCCCATGTTAGTCACCGGACCACCCGCTACCGAAGGGGATCGCCGCGACGCGGAACCCCCCACAAACCCGCTTTTGGTAAGAATATGGTAATAACCCCGCTTTTCCATCATATCCGCGTGAACGCCGCAGGAATCAGGTTTAAGAGCATCCTTATTGAAATTCCCGTGCCTATCATCCCCAAGCCGTTACTTATGCCCGATTGATTGAGGAGGTAACAGACTTGAGAAGGAAGCAGCCCCCAGGCCGCCGCCGTATTGCTTGCCAGATTCCCCAGGTTAAGCGTTGAAATGACCGCTTGCATACAGGTTAAAAGCCCGTCGAAGATAATCCACAAGCCCGCCTGCAAAGCATAGATCACGCCTTGAATCAGCCATTGCACGACCTGAACGATGATAGACCAAAACTGATTTACGAACGACAGCAGCCAATCGAAGCCCCATTGCATATCACACCTCCACGACCGTTGTTTTTCCCTCCCGAAACACCGACGCCCGCCCAGGCTCGCCGCGAACGCCATAGAACATCATCAACAGCGACGGCCCCGACAAATCGTACACCCCGATCCAGTAACCACCCCAACCCGGCATAGCCAACGGCGGACTCATCCACGCATGCACCATTCCACTCTTTTTCATCACAGCTTTCCCCCTAAAAGCACGATTAACAATACGCATCAGGCGTGCCCCAGTGTCGCGATTTTCACCGCCACGAACCCGCACGCTATTTGAACGATACCCGAGAGCAGCCCGAACACCGTTGACCCCCAGGACGAGAAATCGTATGTATGATTGCCGAAGACGCCCGCATTGAAGGTATAAGACGACGACCCCCCGGACGGCACCGAGCCGAACGACGACCCCCACAGCCCGAACAGACCGCTTGTCTGGATACTCGATTGAAACGTTTCCCACCGCGTACCGAAGCTATTAGGAGCCGTCCAGGGAACCGTTGACAGGCTTCCCGAGTAACCAGGGTCCGTATAAGGGAGAGCCGGAGGCGGAGTAGTCGCAGACGTACCCGCAGCCGGAGGCGTGGTAGTTATTGCCCCACCAGCGGGAAGGTTGTTCGCCGCAATTGTCGCCGCTTCCGCCGCAGGAGTGGGGGAACCGTCAGGCATCGCTTGCGGCATAGGCGTGCTTACCACCACACCCGTTGCAGGAGGCGCCGCCGTTGTGTCAGTAACCGCAGGAGACGCCGCGGGAGAGCCGACCGCAGCCGCAGGAATCCCCTTGTTAAGTATGTCCTCCGCTTCGTCAGCCGCCCCGAGAGCCGCAGGAACCGAGTTAGCAAGGTCCGTATTTAGCTTCGAGGTAATATCCGTCACATGCCCGGCCACAGGAGGCGGAGGAGGCGCGTTTTGCACCTGCTCACCCGCCGTATTAGGCCCGCAGAACCCCGTCAAGGACGCAGGCATACCAGACGAGTTAAGCGGCCCCTCAAAGCCACACGTCACGTTACCCACCGCATGAGAGGTCATTTCCCGGTTTCCATACGTCCCGCCATAGTACCCACCAGCCGCCGTATACGCGGCCCCTTCCGCCGTGCCAGCGTCAGAGTAGGAGTTATAGACTGTCAACGTTGCACCACACGCAAAGTACCCATTCGCCCAACTCTGCATTGTCGCCAAACTCGTAGCGTCAGCACTTCCGGGAATGAACTGTTTAGGCCCGAGAGACGGACCCGCAACCCCGATACCCCCGTTATACCGGGATATTCCTGCCGTTGCTATCCACGTCCGTATTGCGTCCACACCGGAATTGAACGCAGGTTCAGCCACTATCATGGCCCCGATCACAGCCGACGCCAGAAGCCCTCGCATAGTCGTCGTCAAGGCTATATTCGCCACCTCAGTGACCCCGGCCCGCGTCACCGTCGCTTGAATCACCCTTTGCGCCCCGACATACCACCCAGGACCGAAGCCGAGCAGCCCCACCGTACCGGACATTACTTGTCCGAACATGATTGTAGGGCATCCGATAAGCAGCACCAGGACGCACACCGCTACTTTCTTTTTCATCGCAGCACCCCCGCCCATATCGCCAGATTCTTGATTATGCCTACCAGGACCACCACGCCCAGGAGACCAAGCCAGAAAGCCCACCGCCGAAACTTATTGAAGTTCATACCGTCACATCCTCTTCAGCACTTTTGCGATAAGGAAGAACGCGCCCACCGCCGCCACTATCGGAACCACAAGCGCCCCGTAAGAAAGCAATTGCGCGATAAGCGCCCCCGCATCCACACCGGCCGGCAGAGTGAATGTCATAGGAACCACCTACCTACCGCCGCCCAGGAGAACGCCAGGACACACCCGACCCCGGCCAGGAACGAGACGAGCTTTCCCGTATCCGTACCAGGGGAACACGGACCCACCACCACCGCACTCGATAGGTTATCGTCGCCGTTTACTTCGATTGTCGTTATCCCGGCATTATCGGCCATACATTCGACCTGAAATGTTCCAGCGCCCACGGCACCGGCCACCGCGAAAGGCACGCCGCCGCCAGGACCGCCGCCCAGGAGTTGACCGACGCAAGGATTACCCACCCCGCTTGTTACTGTCACCGTGCAGACCGCAGGACCGGACACCCCGCCGTCAGTGGCACCGTTGACCGATAGCACCGCCGCTTCAGCAGGATCTAGAGGGCCGAGCCAGATCCCGGCACCGAGGGCCAGGACAAGACCGAGCTTCCCCATCTTCCCGACGATGCCCAAGACCACAGACACAATCATTCCCGCCAGCCACCCGCACAGGACAAGCCCGCAGCCATAACCGAACCACGTTACATTGAAGCTCATCATGGCTTGTCACCTCCCATGTCTTGACTCTTCCCGATACCGCGCTTTTCATAGGTTTTCGAATAAAGCTCTTTTTTGTACCTCGATTGCGCGTAATTCTGAAAATCCCCCTCAGAAAACGCCCCGTCGCCCTCACTTTCCCCTTGATCGCCGGTAAGAAGACGCTGAAGCACCGCCACACCACACGCGATGCAGAGACAAGCCAGGATCGCAGCCGCCGCCGTGTATACGTCAAGGGTTATCCCGGTAAGATAGCCAGTCACGCCCGTGAACAGACTTGAAATGTCCATGACACCCCCTTATCTTCAAAGAAAAGGGGGTGCCGCCCCCCGATAGAACGGCACCCCCAGGCACCAGAGCGGCACCGCGCTTTCTATACGCGGTTAATCACCCTCTTGACGACCTTGTACCCGAGCATCGCCACCGGTATCCCGATACCGACGATCAGGAGCGCCGTGGTGTTCGTGCTCGCCGTGGTCACGGCCGTTGTCGCCGCGCTCCACACATCACCGTCAGCCAGAGCCAGAGCAGGGGAACCCAGGACAGCCGCCACGCCAAGACCCCTCACCAAACCTTTCTTCATTTCCGCACCTCCTTGATTAAGAAATTCGCGCGGCCCATACGGACCGGCGTACTGCACTACCTCGTAAGAACCCGAACCAGGACACCCAGGCCCGCCACGATAAGGCAGACCCCGACGATACCCGATGCAGCCGTGCCCGCATCCGTGGTGATCCCCGCGAATGACGAACTGGAGATCATGGGCGTCCAATCCGCGCGAGCGACCCCCGCCGCAACCGCCGTACCGAGTCCCGCCATCAGAGCAGCGAAACCTAACCGCTTCACGATTTCATCACCTCCCTTGATCTGTCTCGATCACCGTGACCGACAGGCCCGCGCCCTGAGCATTGCCCTGGAAATCCCTCTTCAGGTATGCCATGGACCTCACCGGCCATTTCACTTTCTGACCCATCTCGACCTTAAGCCCGCCGAGCACCTTCACGTCTTGCAACTCAGGCTTTGACCCGGCCGGATTCTGCAGCACCGTCACCGTCCGGTAACGCTCTTCCGGCTTGCCGTCCCGCTTGATGCTCTTTTCCTCGACATACGTAACCGTTCCTTCTAAGACTGATAACATTGACGCACCCCCTTAAAGATTTGATTTTGCTCCGAAAGGAGCCTATCCCACACGGCCGAGCAGTCCCAGCCGATGAAACCCCTCTGCCTTGCCCATTTCCAGGTAAAGCCCCAACTCTTGATCTTCCGTTCGTAGTACTTCCGAACGATCCGCAGCACCTTGCGGACCTCGAATTCTTTGCATTTAAGGACGATCTTTCCGACTTCCCGCAGGATGCTCCGTGTCGATCCCCACCAGCGGCCAACGTCCTTGTATTCGTCGGGTACTTTCTTTTGATCCGCCTTCTTCAGATACGAGAACAGGTAACGAAGCAGCCTGTTCTTGTCACCGTCTATCCCCTCGACCCTTGTCCCCGCGCACAGGTGCTTTAGATCGCCCGACCCGACGATGTTGAACCAGCGCGTAGCAACCTCATCTTTCGGGACGAAGCCCGAGACGAGAATATGGAAGTGAGGAGCGCCCCTTTTCTGGAACTCAAGAACCCAGGAGTACGAGCAATGAAGCCGCCTCAAGTATTGCAAAAAGCTGTTCAACTGCTTTTTCACGGCCTTTCCATCGGCGCTGTACTCGCGCGGATAGGTGAGTGTGATAAGCCCGACCCACTCACAACTGGAATTCTTGACCATGAGCATGAACCTCCTTATGCTTGCCCTTGACCAACTGGTGATCTCGCCACGCAGACCGCCCCCAGGCTTGCCCGGCACCAGCCGGTCAAGGAACTTCACGACCAGGTCGATTTTGTACTGGATCACTTGAACATTAGAAACCGGGTTGCTATACTGTGGCTTGAGGACCATAACACCTCACCTGTTTTTTGCCACCCGGAAGGCCCGCCAAGACTCGCCGGGTGGCATTTTTTCTCTCCCTATTTCACTGCATATCTCCCAAACGCAAAAGACGCCTCCAGTCCGTAGACCTCGGGCGTCTTAACTCTCTCGCTTCTATTACGCTTCTATAGACGGAAGAACACGACCACCGGTGCGAACTTAAGCCGCTTCCCTTTACACACCTTGAGAGGCGAGCCAGTGACAGTCTGGTGACAGTTTTTAAGGGGGGTATGCGTAGGTAAGTGGCTGATACTACACGACTTACCCTCGTATGGAGCGCGGGTTCGAATCCCGCCATCTCCATTTTCTTCCTTCAACCGCTCGACCCCAGGAAGAAAGCTGACCGGGAAATCACCGGGGCATGCCGGTAAAATTGGGTAAGTGGGCCTTTGTCGCCGGCCTTGTGAATCCCTTCGGGTATATTCCCCGAAGGCTTGCGGCGGGGTCGTTCATTTCACGTCATCTTCGGATTTACCATAGCCTGCTTCTATCAGTTTTTCGAAAAGCCCTACGGATAGCGCCTGTTTTTGAAAAACAAAGTTTCTCCGGGCGGCGGCCATTTAAGTGATTACGACTGTATGCCGATAATGAAGCCATACAGGGATGGCACGCTCCCCGGAAAGCGACCCCGTGTCGTTCAAGGTGCGCGAAGCTTTTTTGAAGGAGTCGAAGGATGACCATCAAATCCAAGCTGACATTAAACGTAGTGACCGTGCTCGGCGTGATAGTCGCGGTGGTGCTTGCAAGCGTGATCGGCATGGGGTTCGTCAAGAGCAAGCTCTACGACCTTACGGAAAAGAGCACGCCCTTCCAGACGAGGAGCATGGAGCTGCAGCGGGCCATCCACGCGGCCACCGCCGACCTGGTAAAGGTGGGCTGGGCAGTGAACCCGGCGGAGCTCCAGACGTACCGGCAGGAGGCAGAAGCAAGCCTCGACCAGGTGAAGAAGGCGCAAAGTGCGGTCGAGGCCCTCTCCGACAAGAAAATGGAAGCCTACCGTGAATTGAGCGGAGAGGCGCAGCAGCTTTTCACCGTCACCGGGCAGAGGCTGAAGATAGAGGCAGAGGCGGTCGGCGCCAACAACCAGGTCCGGGAGAAGCTGAAGGACGTCTCCCAGAGGCTCAAAGGACTCGATCAGAAAGTGAGGTCCCTTCAGTCGGCCCGCTCCGCGGCCTATGGGAAATCTCTGGCTGCGACAAACAGCATCGCCGAGCGTTTGCGGATAATTCAGGACATGACGATGCAGTTGAAGGACCTCCAGGTATGGTGCCACGAGCTCGATACCGTGACGGACAAGCAGACGCTGGAAGTGATGGGGCTCAAGGCGAAAGGGGCCGTGCTCACGGCCGATTCCTACGGACCGATCATATTCAAGAGTGCGGAGGATCAGCACGGCCAATTCGCCCAAAGCATGAAGGGCCTTGGCGACACCGGCGAGCAGCTCGTGGCTTTAAGGACATCTCTTGTTGCGAAGGCCGCACCGGAGGTGCGGAAGCAGTATGATGACCTCAAGACGAATATGCTCACCGTAATAAAGATGGCCCTGGTGCTCATAGATAACGAGGGCAAAAGCGTCGGCGACGAGTCTGCCGCCGAATCGGGCGAGCAGGGCACGATCTTCACCCAGGTGGGCAAGGCCACGTCCGTCCTCTACGGCGCGTCCGAGCTGACCTCCCTGGGCCTGTCGACAGAGGGGCTCGCCACCCGGCTCTTTACGGTAGGGAGCGCCAAGGAGGTAGACGAGATAGCCGCCGCCCTCACCGATGCGTTCGTGAAGATCGACAAGGTCTCGAAGTCGCTCGACGCATCGCTCGCGGACCTGGGCGCAAAAGAAGAGAGGAAGATGCTCTCGAACGCACTTTCGGGCACAGGCTCCATGAAGGGCCTGCTCTTTGCCGGCGACGGCATTGTCGCGAAAGTCCGCAACCAGCTCGCCATGAAGGAAAAGGCCCGGGACGCCATGGAGGGATTGCGGTCCATTGTCCTGCGACAGGCGGAAGCCGCCAAGAAGACCATGGCCACGGCCAGAGGCGCTCAGGAGCAGTCGATCGTCGAGGTTAACAGCATGGTGAGGGACAGCACGATGCTCGTCATCATCATTGGCGTGATTGCCGTAGTCTTTGGCATAGGCTTCGGCGCATGGATCTACCGCTCCATCTCGAAGCCCCTGTCCCGGCTCATCTCGGTGACCGACGAGATCGCATCCGGCAACCTTACCCACGAAGTATGTGCGAGCGCCAATGACGAGATCGGCAGGGTGGAGGCGTCTGTGGCGAAGATGGTGCAGAACCTGAAAGAGATCGTGGGGAAGATACGGCTTGCCGCTTCCGGCCTTGCGTCGAGCTCTGACGAGCTCTCCGCCACCGCCCGGTCCCTGGACCAGGGCTCAGGCGAGCAGGCGGCTCAAGTGGAGCAGGCGGCAGGCGCCATGGTGGAGATGTCCCAGACCACGGATGAGGTGGCCAAAAACGCGCTTAAGACCTCGGAAGCTGCAAAGTCGATGAAGAAGATCGCCCTTGACGGCAAAGGCGTAGTCCACTCAAGCGGCAGGGAGCTCAGCCGGTTCGTCGAGACGGTCAACGAGTCCGCCAAAGAGGTGGAGTCCCTCGGCAAAAACTCGGAAGAGGTCCAGAGCATAGTCGATCTGATCAAGGAGATCGCGGACCAGACGAACCTGCTTGCCCTGAACGCCGCAATCGAGGCAGCCCGCGCGGGTGAGCAGGGCAGGGGCTTTGCGGTTGTCGCCGACAACGTGAGGGAGCTTGCGGAGAAGACCGTAGTGGCAGCCAACGAGATAGCCGGCATGATCGAAAGGATGCAGAAGGAGATCAAAAGGTCGGTCGCCTCCATGCAGGCGCAGAAGCACTCCGTGGGCAAGGTGTCGGGGCAGACCGCCGAGACCCTGTCCGCCATGGACGGCGTGGTCTCCTACGTGGAAAAGGTCGCCGACATGGTCGACCGCATTGCCGTCGCCATGGAGGAGCAGTCGTCTACCGCAAACGAAGTCACAAAGAACATGGAGAACATCGCGACGGTGACGCGCCAGCTCCGGGGCTCTTCCGCGGATATGAGGGGCACATCCGAAGAACTGTCGAAGATAGCCTTCGAGCTGAGCGAGACGACGAACTGGTTCAAGGCGTAGGAAAGGGACAGGCTACTTTTCTGCCCGCTCTCTGGATTCGCGAATCGCCTCAATTATCTGTTCCTTGGTGATGCGTTTACTCAGGCCGGGAACATCGAACGGGGAGCGGCGGGGACGTAAGGACCGGGGGACAATAGCATACGTATCACCCTTACGGCGTCGGATAACCACTTCTTCGGTCTTGGACTCCTCCAGGATGCTGGCTAATTTCTCTCTGGCCTCTGAGTATGTATAAACTTTCAAACCGTGCACTATCAATCGTCCACCCCCCCTTCTGAAAGGCTTGCAGGAGAAGGGAATCAGGAAGGGGTTGCGAAAGACGGTTGGTGACAAATGCGTGCTGAAGAGGGTAAAAAAGGGCAAACAACAGCAAAAACGCCAAGAAACGACCGGTTGTCTGCTTGTTTGTTCACAACGCCGCCCCTGCCATCGCCCACTGCCTTGAGGAGTTATTGACAGTTGCGGCTCGCCACGATAAACTACGTGTAGCAAATTTCATCGACACGTCATTCCTTTCAGGAAAACGGGAAGGCTGAATGTTCTTGTCGTGTTTAGGTTTCAGGCCGGGTTAGGTTGACAAAAGATGACGCGATGCTCACAATACCGAGGTACTTGGGCAGCGCTGTAAAAGGCAACCGGCGGCGTTAACGCTGTTTTCTGATATGGAAACCCTACTTCTCAATCCACCCTCATTTAAGGGCTTCGACGGTAGTGCGGGCTCGCGCTACCAGGCGTGCCGGGAGGTCCGCTCGTTCTGGTATCCGACCTGGCTCGCCTATCCGGCAGGCATGATACCGGGGGCGAGGCTGCTCGATGCCTCGGCCGAGGGCATAACGCGGGAAGAGGTTATCCGTGAGACAGGCAGCTACGAGCTTGTCGTAATTCACACGGGCACACCGACTTTCGAGAATGATGCGGCACTGGCGATCAGCCTCAGGGAGACGCACCCTCACCTCGTGATCGGCATGGTCGGCCCTCATGTGACCGTCTCCCCCGAAGAGAGTCTCGCGGCGTCACCGGGTCTCGACTTTGTCGCAATCGGCGAGTTCGACGACACGGTCGTTGAGATTTCGGAAGGCCGATCGCTTGATACGGTGAAGGGGATCGTGTTCCGTGCGAATGGTTCTATTCACCGGACCCTGCCAAGACCGCTCATCCGTGACCTTGATCGCCTTCCTTTTGTGACAGGCGTCTATGCCAGGGACCTGCACATCGAGAATTACTTCATCGGTTACCTGAAGCACCCCTATGTCTCATTCTATGCAGGGCGTGGATGCCGGGGTCGCTGCACCTATTGTTTGTGGCCGCAGACCATAGGGGGGGGCACATACCGGGTACGCAGCCCGGACAATATCTGCGAGGAGCTCTCATGCGCGAAAGCGCTCTTTCCCCAGGTGAAGGAGTTTTTTTTCGACGACGACACCTTTACGGACCATCCGCAGTTGGAAGAGATCGGCCGGAAGGTCGGCCGCCTCGGCGTCACCTGGTCGTGCAACGCCAGGGCCAACGTGCCGAAAAGGACGCTGGAGATGCTCAAGGACAACGGGTTGCGACTCTTGGTGGTTGGCTTTGAATCGGGCAACCAGCTCATACTGAACAATATCAGGAAGGGTATAAACCTCGAAGGGGCGCGCAGGTTCTCACGGGCAGCAAAAGAAGCCGGCGTGCTCATTCACGGCGCCTTCATACTTGGCTTGCCGGGAGAAACGCGGTCGACCATGGAAGAGACCATGCGGTTCAGCCGTGAGATCGACCCTTACAGCATGCAGGTTTCTCTTGCCGCTCCATATCCGGGAACAGCGCTTTACGAGCAGGCAAAGCGCGAAGGATGGCTCGTCGGAGAGGGAGGAGGGCTCGTGCGGGAAGGCATCCAGAATTCGGTCATGGCGTATCCATGGCTCTCAAAAGAGGAGATATTCGCCGCGGTCGAAGTCTTCTACCGGCGCTTTTATCTGAGGCCCGCCCCGATTTTGAGGATTTTGAAGGAGATGCTCAAAGACAGGGGTGAATTCTCCCGGCGGATCAGAGAGGGGAGGGAGTTTTTTTCTTTCATGGCGAAGCGAAAGGCGGTGGCGTGATGGCCGGAGGGTCCACGCCGTCAGGGGAGAGCAGGTACCTCGTCGTTACGGCCGATGATTTCGGTTGCTCCCCTTCCGTCAACCGGGCCGTCGCCGCAGCCTGTGACGGGGGCGTGCTCACCGCTGCAAGCATCGTCGCGGGGGGGGATGCCTTTGCGGAGGCAGTCGACCTCGCCGCGAGATACCCGAAGCTCTCGGTGGGACTCCACATCATGCTTTCCGACGGGTGGCCGGTTCTCTCACCCGCCGACGTCCCGGGTCTCGTCGACAGCGAGGGCCGTTTCGAGAGAAGTCCGATGCGGGCCGGCGTTACGTATTGGAGGTTGAGAAAGCACCTCGCCGACCAGATCGGGGCCGAGGTGAAAGCGCAGTTCGACAGGGTGGAAAAGGCCGGTATCCACCCTACTCATGTCGACTGCCATCACCATCTCCATATGCACCCGCTCCTGTTCGAAATCATCGCGAGGGAGGCAGGCGGGAGGGGTATCGCCTGGATAAGGATACCCCGCGAGCCCTTATCTCTCGTGCTCGGCCTCCATGCGCCCCTTTGGGACGTAAAGGCCTTTTTCACGTGGCTCGTTTTCGGACTTCTCGCCGACCGGAATTTGCGGATAGCCCACAGACATGGACTGCGGGCCTTGGACAACGTGTACGGGCTTTCCGGAACCGGGAGGATGGATGAAAAGTACCTTCTCGCCCTCCTGCCCTACGTAAAGGGTGGGGCGAGCGAGATTTACCTCCATCCGGATTTGGGTTCGTCACCGGGCCGGGGGGAGACCAAAGGGGTCACCTCAAAGCGGGTACACCATCGTCTCAAAACCCTGGGCCTTCAACTCGTGGGTTTCAGAGAGCTTTCGGGGCAGCCGCTGCATGTCAGGCCGGCCTATGAGAGAAGCACCGCACTGTAAAGGGGATTCTATTGCACATGCTCATTGATAACCTTCGCCTCTTGTCTGCTGAAGCTGAAGCAGGGCAAGAGCCCACGCACCGCCGGGACCTGGCCGGTCGGGTGTCGGTTGCCATCGAACGGAGTCGCCACTACTTCATCCGCTGCCAGCATCCGGATGGTGACTGGTGGTTCGAGCTGGAATCGAATGTGACGATCACTGCGGAATATCTCATGCTCCTCACTTTTGCGGGCATCGAAGACAAAGAGAGAAACGCAAAGATTGCGAACCATATCCTGAAGCATCAGAGGCCCGACGGCACATGGGCAATACACAAGGGCGGCAAGGGGGACCTCAGTACCAGCATAGAGGCCTATTTTGCCCTGAAGCTCGCAGGATATCCCGCAGAGGACCCCCGCCTCGAAAGAGCCCGGCGATTTATCATCGCCAACGGAGGCCCGGCGAAAAGCAGGTTCTTTACGAAGATATTCCTTGCCCTCTTCGGCCAGTATGACTGGAAAGGCATCCCTTCGGTTCCCGTGGAGATCGTGCTTCTGCCTCCCTGGTTCCCCCTCAACATCTACAATTTTTCAAGTTGGGCAAGGGCCACCTTTGTGCCCCTCTCGGTCGTGCTCGACGCGAAACCCGTCAAGGCTATTCCTGAGGGCCGAGGGGTGCAAGAACTCATAGCTCGTGACCCGGCCGGCGGGTCAGCCACACGGGGCAAGGGCATTCTCTCGTGGAAGCGGTTCTTTGCGCAACTGGATAAATTGATAAAAGCGACCGAGGAGAGCCGTGTGCGGTCTTTCAGAAAGAAGGGTCTGGAACGGGCCATGCGCTGGATCCGGGATCATCAGGAAGAGACCGGCGACTGGGGAGGGATACAGCCGGCCATGGTCAACTCTATTCTTGCCCTGCTCGTTGAGGGTCACGACCTTTCATACGGGCCGGTGCGGAAAGGTCTTGAAGCGCTGGAAAGATGCACCATCGAGGGGGAGGATGAGCTGGTGCTCCAATCGTGCATCTCACCCGTGTGGGACACCGCCCTCACCGCCCTCGCCCTTTTCTGCTCCGGCCTGAAGGAAAGCCATCCTGCCATGGTAAACGCCTGCCAGTGGCTGGCCGGCAAGCAGATATTCAAGAAGGGGGACTGGAGCGTGAAGAGGCCCCACCTTGAGCCGGGGGGATGGGCTTTCGAATTCGTCAACAACTGGTATCCCGACATAGACGACACCGCGGTCGTGCTCATGCTCCTGAATAGGTGCGGCCATGATCGGTTCCTTAAACCCGAGGACTTTAAGAGAGCGGTCGGATGGGTGCTGGGCATGCAGGGGAAGGACGGGGGATGGGGCGCCTTTGATGTGGACAACAATGTGGAGGTGTTGAACCAGATACCCTTCGGAGACCTGGAGGCGATGATCGATCCAAGCACGCCCGATATCACGGGCAGGGTGCTCGAGCTGCTTGGCTGCATCGATTATCCCCCGTCGAGCAAGGCAGTGAGGGGGGCTCTCAAGTTCCTTAAAAAAACGCAGGAAAGGGATGGCCTCTGGTGGGGCAGGTGGGGGGTCAACTACATCTATGGGACGTGGTCGGTGCTTACAGGCTTAGCCTCGATGCACGAGGATATGACAAAACCTTACCTACGAAAAGCCGTCGCCACACTCAAGCGATACCAGAACCCGGACGGCGGATGGGGGGAGTGCTGCGAATCTTATGCCAACCGGAATTTGAGGATGCGCGGGAAGAGCACGGCTTCCCAGACCGCCTGGGTGGTGATGGCCTTGATCGCTGCAGGAGAAGGCGCGTGCAGGGAAGCGATCAATGGCATAGAGTTTCTCCTCCGGAGACAGGCGTCCGACGGGACCTGGGAAGAGGAAGAGTTCACCGCCACCGGCTTCCCCAAGCACTTCATGATCAAGTACCACAATTATCGGAACTGCTTCCCCCTGATGGCGCTTGGGAAACTCCTCACACAGGAGAAGGGTCTTTTCGCCGATACCCTGGAGACTTAGATAATGGCCAGGGCACTGGTGACGGGGGCGACCGGATTCATCGGGTATCACGTCGCGAAGGCGCTAAGGAAGAAGGGGTTTGACGTGCGTGCCCTTGTCAGGAAAGGCTCGGACACAGCAATCCTCGCGGCCCTCGATGTGGAGCCTGCGCCGGGGGATCTTCGGGATTACAGCGCAGTGTTGAGGGCAACGAGGGGCTGCGATCAGGTATACCATGCAGCCGCCGATTACCGGCTGTGGGTTCCTGACCCGGAGACCATGTATGCCATAAACGTCCAGGGAACGGTCAACGTCATGCAGGCAGCGCTGGAGACGGACGCTGCAAAGGTCGTCTACACGAGCACCGTAGGCGTACTCGCCCCCGCAAAGAATGGAAAACCGGGCAGCGAGGAAACCCCGGCCAGGCTCCGGGACATGCTGGGACATTACAAGAGATCGAAGTTTCTCGCCGAACAGGAGGTACGGAGGTTTATCGGCAAAGGGCTCCCGGCGGTGATTGTCAATCCTACCGCCCCTATAGGGACGATGGACAGGAAGCCTACACCCACGGGAAAGATAATAGTCGAGTTTCTTAATGGAAAGATGCCGGCATACCTTGATACGGGACTCAATTTCGTGGATGTCGAAGATGTGGCGGACGCACACGTGCTCGCATCAAGGTCCGGCGTCGTGGGGGAGAGCTACATATTGGGAAACGCCAATCTCACCCTGAAGCAATTCCTGCAGCTCCTGGCCCGTTTGACGGGAAGGAAGCCACCCCGGTGGAAACTGCCCTACACGCCGGTGCTCTGCCTTGCATTTATCGATGAGTGCCTTGTGAGACTCTCACGAAGAAAGGAGCCGGCAATCCCCCTCGACGGCGTCCGGATGGCGCGCCACTACATGTTTTTCGACTGCTCGAAGGCGGTGCGAAAGCTGGGGATGGCACAGAATTCACTTGAAATAGCAGCCCTAAAGGCAATAGACTGGTATAGGGGGAGTGGTTATGTGCCGGGGCGTTCCTCGAGGGGATGCGCATGACTGAGAAAGAGCCCGATTCCAAGACTGGCCGGAGGGACAGAAGGCTTGGGGACGAGTGGCTTGACTGGAACGGGTCTACAAGCCCGCAAGAAAACGAGATTGACGAGAAGCTGAGCACTTTCCTCACCCTTGCGGCCGGGTCGGTCCTCATTTTCATCGCATGTCTCCGGTTTGGCTGGTATTTAACAAAGCCCAGAATCGATCAACTCAGCCCCCTTCTTTCGAGGCTCATCGAACGGTCGGCCTTTGTGCTGGCCGTGATCATCCTTATCCTGGTCGCGCTGGAGACCACGCTCCTCCTGAAATTCAGAAAATCTGTTTTCCCTTATATCTGGGCGGAAAAACTTCTGCTGTCCCTTCTTTCGAAAAGCATGTGGCTTGGAGGAAAGCTCGGTATAAGCAAGGACAGGGTGGGCAATTCTTTCATTAAGGCTCACAACCTGATAGTGAAAAGCCACGCGCGCCAGCTGAACGTCGATACACTCCTGATCCTCCTCCCTAGATGCCTGGAGAAGGAGGCAAAGCGGCAGGTGGTCGAGCGGGCGAACGGAAGAGCCGTTCAGGTCGTCACCGCTGCAGGAGGCGAGGAGGCCAGAAAGGCGATCAGAGAGCATAAACCTTCTCTCATCCTTGCCGTCGCCTGCGAGAGAGACCTTATCAGCGGCATCAGGGACGTGGCCGAGCGGATTCCCGTCCTCGCCATCCCGAACAAGAGACCTGAGGGCCCTTGCAAGAATACTCGTTTGCACCTCGATGCGCTCGATGACGCGCTGAAGTTCATCGCCGGCATGGCAGGCAAGACCGTGAATCCTTAAAACCACCCATCATGCGTTTCTCGCCAGGTCTTTCCGCTGCCCTTACGGGCTATTTTTTCAAGAACATCCTCAAGGGACGCAAGCGATTTCCCTTCGTGCTGATGCTTGAGCCGACGCACCGGTGCAACCTCGCATGCGCCGGCTGCGACAGGATAAGGCTCTACACAAAAGGGCACTCGCAGGACCTGACCCTCGGTGAATGCCTAGGGGCCGCGGTCGAATCACACGCCCCGGTGGTCACCGTAACGGGCGGGGAGCCCCTCCTTTACGGAGACCTAAGGGGGCTGCTTACAGGGCTGATCCGTTTGAAAAGACATATCTACCTTTGCACGAACGGACTTCTTGCCGCCTCGTTTGTCGACGCATATCCGCCCCATCCGCGATTGACGCTCAGCTTCCACGTCGACGGTATGCAAGAGACACACGACCGCATCAGCGGAAGACCGGGGTCGTTCGATGCGGTCATCGAGGGTCTGAAAGCTGCGAAAAAAAAAGGGTTCCGCGTGTGGACAAACACTTCGGTCTACAAATGGACCGATACGGTCGAGTTGATCGACCTCTTCTCTCTCCTCAAGGATCTTGGTGTGGACGGCATCCTTGTCTCCCCCGCATTCGGCTACGAGAGCGTTTCCGATGACATTTTCCTGAGGAAGGAAGAGGCGGCGGAGAAGTTCCGGCAGATGCGCGGTCTGTTCCGCGGGCTCCCCATGACGGGCACCCCTCTCTACCTCGATTTTCTGGAGGGAAAGGGGCAGATGGCCTGCACCCCCTGGGGCAGCCCAACCCGCAACCCCCTCGGCTGGAAGTCGCCATGCTACCTCGTTACCGATACCTACTACCCGTCATTCGCCGAGCTTATGGGAAAGACGCGGTGGGAAGCATATGGGCCGGGCAGAGACGGCCGGTGCAGGGATTGCATGGTCCACAGCGGATTTGAGCCGGCAGCCATGCGGGAGATTTTTGCCCATCCCGGGAAAATGCTCCGGTGCCTTCTCTGGAATGTGTTGCCCTCCTGATGGAGACGCTCCTGTCACAGATCCTGGGCACGATTACGCTGAGGCCTTATTTTGTCGCCTTTTTACTCGCCTATTTTCTGGCCTGCACGCTCCATCTCGGTCTGAAGCGGGCCCTCCTCTTCGCCGTCGCAGGTTACGTCATTGCATGGGCATCCGAATACTCTTCCATACATAACGGCATCCCCTACGGCCACTACTATTATACGTGCCAGACAAAGGGCAGGGAACTCTGGGTCCTCGGCGTTCCGTTCATGGACTCCATGAGCTTCGTCTTCCTTTCCTACGCGTCATACTCGGTGGCCCTTTTTGCCATCAGCCCTGCCATCCGGGGCGGCGGCGTCTACCTCCTGGAAAGCAGAAAAATCAGGCATTCCCTGAAAGTGCGCCTCCTCGGCGCACTCTTCTGCATGTGCCTGGACGTCATCATAGACCCTGTCGCCCTGAGAGGCGACAAGTGGTTTCTCGGCCAAATATACGGTTATCCTGATAAGGGGATCTATTTCGGCATCCCCATTTCGAATTTCGTCGGTTGGTTCGTTGTCGGGTTCCTCCTCATCCATACGCTCCAGCTCATCGACCGGCTTCTCAGCGCGAGAAGGGTGAGAGACCTCTCCGGCGCTACGTGCACCTGGAGGTATCTCCCGGGGCCCGCCCTTTACCTCAGCATCATCATCTTTAATCTCTCCGTCACCTTCCTCATCGGGGAACGCAATCTGCTGTGGGCGGGCATCCTCATCGTGCTCCTGCCGGTGGTCCTGTGTGTCTCGCTCATGAGGACCAGGCTCAACGGGATCGCGCCCGATAAGGCAATCGTTGCGCACCTCGAGGATTTTCCGGGGGCTGTGGTGCCCGGGAGGGGCTGATTTCCCCGGGGCAGAACGTGTGAAAAAATTGCCTTTTTGTCGTCACCAAGCCTGCCCCGGAATGCCTGTATCCGGGGGCGGATGCCGGGGTCCAGGCCTTTTGTAACGTACTGAAAAAGCTGGATGTCCCGCCTTCGCGGGATTAATGCCCGCCACGCTCTGCCGGCTTTCGCCGGAATGACGGAAAAGGGTTCTCAAACGATTTTTTCACACATTCGAGCCCCCGGTTACAATACCTGAAGTAAGGCGGTCGCTGCCCGGGCCAGGTTGTGTGAGGCAATCTTCGAGCTCCGGCGGAGTGCCAGTGCATGGGCCAGAAGGCGCGGCCGGGTGAGGAAAAGTCTGAGCGCCCGGGTGAGCCGGTAGGTGCCTGCGTTGTCGCAGACTTCCCACGGGTTAAAAGCAAGGTCGACATCCACCCCGTCGCTGACAGCCCTGACAGCAAAAAAGGGCAGTCCGTGGTGCAGGGAGAGTTGCGCCAACCCGAAGGTCTCCATCTCGCATACGGGGAGCGTCATGTCGGGGGCCACAAAACGTACCAGTTCCTGCTTCTTCATCCACCCCTTCAGGGTAAGGAACGTGCCGGCCCGGATGGGAAGACGCAAGGAGAGCATCTCCAGAAGTTTTCGATTATCAGGGAGGGAAAGCGTTTCAACCCTCTCCCCTTCGATGAGACGGATCTTCGAAGCCCAGATCAGGTCGCCGACGGAGGCGTCCCGGGACAGGGCGCCGCAGTAGCCGAGGGAGATCACCGCGTCAAACCTGCCGGCGTGAAGCATGCGAAGGAAAACGCGCGTGGCGTTTTCGATTCCCAGGCCTGTTTCGGCCACGGTCAGCGTATGTGAAGGGTGGCGGACGCAAAACGCCCTGAAGGGGAGGCCATGGATCCTCGTCTTGCGACCCATCGGCCGAACTGCCTCCCGGACCTCTCTGGGGAACGCTGCAAAAAGGAGTAGTTTCATACTCCCCTATTGTACCCTCTCCGGCGGCTCGTTGTCACCTCTGTCGCACCCATGACAATCCTTTCCATTTTCCTTTTCATACTCATTATTCTGGGGAGTTTCTATGCCCTTTTCTCCCTTGCATGCATTTTCGGCTTTTTTAAAAATCCCGGCCCCGATACGGGCCGGCCTGTCCCCGACGCAGAATTGCCGGCTGTTTCTATTCTGAAACCGATAAAAGGCATTGACCCCTATGCCGCCGAAAACCTGTCCGGCTTCTGTGTTCAGGACTATCCCTGCTTTGAAGTGCTTTTTGGTTTCCGGGACCCCGACGACCCTGCTCTCCCCCTCGCCATGGCGGTTGCGGCCGCGGCCCCGGGCGACGCCCGTGTGGTGGTAAACTATGGGGGCTCAGGGACAAACCGGAAGGTGCTGAATCTCCAGGCATTGGCTGACGAGTCACTTTATCCGATGCTTGCACTCAGCGACAGCGACATGGTTGCCGATAAGGATTACCTGAGACGCCTGGTCACGGAGTTCCGGGGCGGCGGCAAAACCGGAATAGTCACCTCGCTTTATAAAATATCGAGTCCCGAGTCGGTCGGGAGCGCCCTTGAATCCCTCAGCATAGCCCTCGATTTCATCCCCTCGGTGCTCGTGGCGAGGCGCCTGGAAGGCGTGACGTTCGGCCTCGGCGCCTCCATCCTTGTCTCGAAAGAGGCGCTCCGGGACATCGGGGGCTTTGGCGCCCTCACGGAGTATCTCGCGGACGATTACCAACTGGGGTTCAGGCTCTGGAAAAAAGGCTACAAAAACATTATCAGCCGCCATGTGATCGAGAACCGGGTCGGGCCGATGAGTGTCGCGAGCCATCTGACTCATCAGGTGAGATGGGCAAGGACGTACAGGGCATCAAGACCGGGGGGTTTTTTAGGCTACGGAATAACTCATATTTTTGCCTTTGCCCTCTTGCTTCTTTGTGTCAGACCAACCGTGGGTTCGGCCGTCACCGCGGCATGCGTCCTCGCCCTCAGATATGTCCTCGCCCTGGTGCTTTACCGAAAGGTGATCAACACGAGAAAGTGGCTCAGGTGGCTTTTCCTCATACCTCTCAAGGATATGCTCGGATTTCTTGTCTGGCTTTGGAGCTTCGCCGGCTCAAAGGTCCGCTGGAGAGGGACCTGTTACCGGGTAACCAGGGGCGGCAAAATGGCGCAGACATACCATCGGTCCCCGGCACATCTACAGCTTCGAGAGGCTGCTCGCGGTCCTCGCGAATAAGGCCGAGGCCGGCTGCGAGGAGGTCGATCTCGTAGAAGCGCCTTTCTCTATGGGGTGCTGAAAAAGCGGCGCATCTTTCGCCCCGTCCTCACGCCATATCCCTTTCGAGTACCTCCGCGAGGGTGCCTTTGAACGGGCCCTGGGCTTCCATCTTTATCGAGGTCAGAACTGCGGCGAATCTCAAGGACTCCTGGACGGAGCGATCCAGCCTTCGCGCCAGGTATGCCCCGATTAGCGTGTCGCCGCGGCCGGTCCTTCCCTGAATGCTCCTGTTGCAGAATCTCTCAAAGTAGTTTTTTCCTTCACGGCGCGCGAGTACTCCGTCCGCTCGTGTTATTACCGTCTCGCGGCTCCCCCAGCCGTCCAGCATCTCCGCCGCGGTGAACAGATCATCCGTACCTGTCAGGCATCTGGCCTCATTCACATCCAGTTTCACGCAATCGGCCATACGGAAGATGTCCCGTTTTTCCGGCACATCCCGATAGTGTATCTTCTTTGACGTCTGGTCAAGCCGCCAGACAAAGCTCTGCATATCGACTGATAACCGGAACCCTCGTCCCTTGAGCGCTTCCATGAAATCGAGGGTAAATTCCTGGTCGCTCAAACCACCGAGCTGGACGAGACACGGCTCCACAGGCGGCATCTCCTCTATGCGGAAGAATCCTGCGCTCGCGACGAGAAAGAGCCGGCGCTCGTCGACATTGGCAGTGGGGTAGATGACCCGCATCCTGCTGGTCTCGCCCGCCGGCTGCACATACACATCGATCCCGGCGGACCGCAAGGATTCGAGAGGGGTGTGGTCGGCTTGGGCCATCCTCGTGATCACGAGAAGTCTTTTACCAAGCGGGGCGGCTGCCATCGCTCCGAAGAATGGCGCCCCCCCGTAAACGTATTCCGGCTCTCCCTGGAAGGGTTCGATTTCCCCTGCCGCCACATGGCCGACAAATACGATGTCGTATCGGTGCATCTCTTCCGTTTTCATTTAGGCTGTCCGGGCATCGTCCAAAAGTTCGGCCGCGGGTGCGACCCAGCAAGGCAATATCGAGCTGGGTACGAACGTGTGAAAAAATCGTCTTTTTGTCGTCACCCCGGCGGACGCCGGGGTCCAGGCCCTTTGTAACGTACTGAAAAGACTGGATGTCCCGCCTTCGCGGGATTAATGCCCGCTACGCTCTGCCGGCTTTCGCCGGAATGACGGCAAAGGGTCCCCAAACGATTTTTTCACACGTTCTACCCCGCCTGTGGCAAAAAAATAGGTCGAGAGCCCCGTTATGCTTTTACCGCATTTTATTGATTTATACCACAAAAATGCTGAATTGTTGGGGCGCCTCAGCGTGCGGGTCGGTTGAATGTTGAATAAAAGGGTACTTTGCAAGATAAAGCCTCGACTGAACGGGCGTCCATCGTCTACACGCGGCGCGGGACGCAGCCCGGGGTTTCCGTTTTGCGCCGGGTTATGGTATAAGTAGGGATGGAAAACACGGAGCGTGCAAAGGTGAGGTGGGTCGATATCGTGCCCACGACGCACAACGGGATGGAGATGTTTCTCATCCGGGACCCGGAAGGGCTCGCGGGTGACTCGCTCCTCGTCTCAAGGGACGTCCTGTTCCTCATCTCCCTGATGGACGGGAGAAAGACGGTGCTCGATATCCAGGAGGCATATATGAGGGCCGCCGGTGGCGCCTTGGTGCCGTTTGACCGCATCATCTCGGTGATCGAGACGATGGACGCCCAGTTTCTCCTTCAGAACGACAGGTACGAGAGGCACGTGGCTGCGCTTAAGGACGCGTACGCGGCCTTGTCCTGCCGGACGGCATTCCTGCCGGGCAGGAGTTATCCTGACGATGAGGCGGGGCTTCGCGCCTTCATGGCGGGGTTGCTCAGGCAGGGGCAGGCGCCGGCCGGAAAGGACCACGTCAAGGGGATTATTGCCCCCCATATTGATTACGGGCGGGGCGCGGACGTATACCGCCGGGCGTACAGGTTTCTTCCAGTGGATGAGAATACGCTGTTTGTCATCTTCGGCACCTGCCACAAACCGGCCCCCAGGGTGTGGAACATTGCGCTGAGGGACCTGCGGACACCCCTGGGCACGGTGAAAGGCGCGGCTGAGGTGGGGAGGCTTTTGAGAGAGGATGCGCTGCTCGGGACCTATGTGGATGAATGGCCGCACCGGAACGAGCATTCGATCGAGCTGCAACTGCCCATCATCCAGTCTCTTCTGGGGCATGGGCGATTCGAGGTGCTTTCTATCCTTACCGGTTCCTTCCACGAGTATATGGAGGCGGGCAGGTCGCCGAGCTTTGGGGAAGCGGCTGAACTGGCCGAAAGGCTTAAAGA
Organism: Syntrophorhabdales bacterium; assembly: GCA_050012495.1. Lineage (GTDB taxonomy): Bacteria > Desulfobacterota > Syntrophorhabdia > Syntrophorhabdales > WCHB1-27 > BOG-1155. The sequence goes on along the minus strand of JBEKHB010000002.1, from coordinate 108,721 downwards.
AATACTCAAGGCGCACGAAGGGCCGTGTGTTGTTATCGCGGGCGCGGACCTGGCGCATATCGGTGCGCAATTCGGCGATCCCCCACCGCTCGATGCTTCCACGCTGGAAGAGTCGAGGCAAAAAGACGGCGCTCTTCTTGAGACGGTGGCGCGGATGGACGCAGCCGGCTTCTTTGAAGCGGTGCGCGGCGAGGGCGACAGGAGGAGGATCTGCGGGCTCGCGCCGATCTATTTCCTTCTCTCCATGCTCGGTCCCTGCGGGGGAGAAGTCGTCGGTTATGATCAATGGACTGACGGGGCGTCATCGGTGAGCTTCGCGGGGGTCGTCTTTTCCTGATTCCTTTTTGTGGCGCGCTCTAAAACCTACTCTCCCGTGATCTGTATAATCACTTCTCTCTCCCGCGGCCGGTTGTCGAACTCGGCCAGCACGACTTGCTGCCACGTGCCCAAAAGCAGCCTGCCTTCCTCGAAAGGGAGAGTCAGTGAGGGGCCGGTAAAAGAGGCCCTGATATGGCTGAAACCGTTCGCGTCACCCCAGGTGTCGTCGTGGTAGTAATGTTTGCCTGACGGCGCGATCTGCTGATAGAATTCCTTCATGTCAGCGATGAGGCCGGGCTCGTACTCAAAGGTGGTGACGGCCGCCGTGGACCCGACCACAAAAACCAGCACGTTCCCTGTCCGCAGCCCGGACGCCTCCAGCGCCCCGGCCACATCCCGGGTGATGTCGATCATGTCGCCGGCGCCTTTCGTGTGCAGCCTGACGTGTTTGTTCACGATTTTCACCGCTCACCGCACTATGGTCAAGGAAGACCCGGGAAAAAAAATCGGGACGACTGGACTTGAACCAGCGGCCCCAGCGTCCCGAACGCTGTGCTCTACCATGCTGAGCTACGTCCCGTGTAAGTAAACTACCAAACTTCAACGGAAAATTCCATTACTTTCGTGGCGCGTGCTCTTGTATTGATGATCGTAGATGATTGTGCTTCACGAAAGACGAAGGCGGGCCCTTCCTTAGCAGACTCTCCAAATTCGCCCCCTTTCGCACTGGCCGAAGGCTGTAATAGTTGAAAAAGGAGCGTGTTTCAAAGTATCATAACCGATGGGACAGATCGTTTTTACTATCGGATTGAAAGAGAATTTCTTTGAGGACGTCAATCTCCTCGCGCTGAGGTGGTCGCGAGAGCCCCGGATCGTCACCCTGACAGGGCCGGCGATCAGGCAGGCGGTGACGGAAAAGGCTTCCGCGCTCTTTATCGAAGAGGGCCTCGTCCTCGCGCTGCTCGACCCTTCAAAAGAGGTGATCCGCCAGATCGAGACGGGGCTGCGGGTGTTGAAGGAGAGGGCGGGGGTCATCATTTATTCCACGTCCGACGACCCCGGTCTTCCGCCGTCTCTCGGCGCGGTCAGGGTAGACCTGGAGCAGGAAAGGGAGAAGCGGATCGAAGAACGTGTCCGGGCGGCGGTAAGGGCGGACGGCAAGAAGATGTCCCACAAGGCCTTTGCCCTTTTGAAGGAGCGCATACGCGACGAGGCGCTCATGGAAGGGGAATTGGCAAAGGTGATCAGTTACGTGGGAGACAAAGAGGTCATTGAGGCCAAGGACATCGCGGCCGTGGTGACGGAGGAGCTGCACGAGGAGGATCTCATCGCCCTTTCCGACGCGATGGCGCGGAAGAACAAGAAAGAAATACTGGCGATCCTTGAGACCCTCCTGGGTCAGGGCATGAATATACTTGCCATACACGGCTTTATGACGCGCTATATGGGTCTCCTGCTCCAGGCGAAGGAGAGGGAAGGGTTCTTCATCGGCGTGCCCGATTTTCGCGCATTTTCCAAGGCCTTCGGGAAATTGAAGGAAGACCTAGATGGCGTGCCGCTGGAAAAGAGACACTATCTGGCCTTCCAGAAGCCCTACTATGCTTTCAATCTCTTCAAGGCGAGCCGGAAATATACGAGGGAAGACCTCCTCTCCTTCCTCGACATGCTCGCGCATTTCGACGCCAAAGTGAAAAAGGGCACCAGGCACGACCGCACCAACTTCGAGGCAGGGTTTCTAGAGGTGTAAGTGTTCAAGCGAACGTTCCTGCACATTATCCTGTTTGTGCTGACGGTCCTCTCTACCATTTGGGTGGGGGGGCCCTTGTACAGCCTTGCGATCATGACAATACTCCTGTCTCACGAGATGGGCCACTACCTCACGAGCAGGCGATACGGCGTGCCTTCCACGCTGCCCTATTTTATCCCTTTCCCCTACTTCCCCTTCGGGACGTTCGGGGCGGTGATCAAGATGAGAGGGGTGATCTTCGACAAGCGGTCCCTCTTCGATATAGGCGCGAGCGGTCCCCTGGCCGGCTTCATTCTTTCGTTTGTCTGTGCGTGTATCGGCATAAAACTGTCGGCGGCCGTAAAGATGACCGCCGCCGCGAGCGCCGGGTTGATACAGCTCGGCGACCCCTTGCTCTTCAAGACCCTGGAGTGGGTGATCGTGGGGAACCTCCCGTCGAATTATGAGCTGGTGCTGCATCCCGTCGCATACGCTGCCTGGGTCGGACTCTTCGTGACCGCCCTGAACCTGATGCCCATCGGCCAGCTCGATGGGGGGCACATAGCCTATGCGGTCCTCGGCAGGAAGAGCATATGGGTGTACCGGGTGCTTCTCCCTCTCCTCGTGGTCCTTGCGATTTTCTACAGCACCGGGTGGCTGGTCCTTACGATACTCCTTTCGGTGTTCGGCATACACCATCCTCAGCCCGTCGACAGCGTCACCCCTCTCGATAAGAGACGGAGGGTCCTGGCCGTGGTGATGCTCTTCATTTTCATCTTCTCTTTTGTGCCGGCCCCTTTTCCGGGGGGCAGCCTGATCGAGCTTGTGGGTAGGTTGTTCGGAAGGTAGTCCTACGCACGTCACCCTGTTTGCAATGAATGTTTTTGGTCGCGTTCCTGTGTTCCACCGGCGAGGGCGACCCGCGTGTTTCCCTGGTGGTTTTTTTGAGGATGTCATGACTCATAACTTTTTTATTTGACATTTCCCTTTTTCTATGTAAACATTTCCCCAACCTATGATGAACGTACGGGGGTAATGACGCCTCTTTTGCCTGATGACGGGCAAAGGGGGCTTCTTGTTTCACCTTACCCTTCATTCAAAATGAAGGACTGGGATCCAATAAGAGAGAAAGGGAGGAATGATATGAGACTCAGCGGAAAGATAGCAGTCATCACGGGAGCTGCGCAAGGCATCGGTGCCGCCTTTGCGGTCGGGTTTGCAAGAGAGGGCGCAAAGATCGTCATAGGCGACCTTGCGGATGCCGGAAATACGATAAAGCGAGTGGAAAAAGAGGGTAGTGAAGCGATCTATGTCAAGACGGATGTGAATGACGAGAGCCAGTGCTTTGCCTTGATCAAGGCAGGTGTCGATCGGTTCGGCGCGATAGACATTCTCATTAACAACGCGGCCGTATTCGCCAATATTATTCTAAAACCTTTCATGGATCTCACAAGCGAAGAGTATAAACGGGTGGTAGAGATCAATACGAGCGGCGCTTTCCACTGTATCAAGGCGGTTTTTCCCTCTATGAAAGACAAGGGAGGAAAAATCATCAACATGTCCTCCGCGTCGATTCTGGAAGGCGTCCCGGGCATGCCCCATTATGTTGCTTCAAAAGGAGCCATCATGGCCTTAACCCGGTCTATGGCACGGGAATTAGGCGACTTCAATATCAGGGTCAACACCATTGCCCCCGGCTTTACCCATTCGGAGGGCGGGGATCAGTTCGATCGAAGCAAAGCATTGCCCTTACCGCCACTCGATGAGCTGCAACTGCAGGGGCGCTGTCTAAAGAGGCCCGGTAAGCCGGAAGATCTCGTCGGCCTGGCGCTCTTTCTCGCTACCGACGACAGCGCCTTTGTTACCGGCCAGATGATCGTCCACGACGGCGGTCTCTCGCTTTACTGAGAACACGAGAAGGGGCAGAATAAAGGAACTAGCCGTGATAGACCAACTCATGTGGGAGAGGGGACCGGACCAAGAGCGCACAAGTATGCAAATATGCAGAAGGAGGAAAAATGGCCAGAGACTACAGCATGTATATTAACGGTGAATGGGTCGCCGCTTCGGACGGCGCGGTGTATGACGATCTCGACCCCTACACGGGTGAAGTCTTCGCCCGCGTGCCAGCGGGAAAACGGGCTGACGCCAAGCGCGCCGTCGAGGCCGCCGCCGCCGCTTTTCCCGCCTGGTCACGGACGCTTCCGGTCGAGCGCCAGGCTTTGTTTCTGAAGGCAGCCGATATTCTCGAAAAGAAGCAGGACCAGATAGTGACGATGCTTGCCGAGGAAACGGGGTGCACCTTTGGCTTTGCCATGTTTCAGTCGATGTTCACGCCCGGTCTCCTTCGGGAAGCGGCTGCGCAGGTCCACGGTGCCACCGGGGAAATCATCCCGGCGGACCTGCCGGGGGCATTCTACATGGCCATACGCCAGCCCGTAGGAGTGGTGGCGGGTATAGGGCCGTGGAATGCGCCGCTCATCCTGTCGCTGCGCTCGGTCTGCCTGCCTATTGCCTATGGAAATACGGCGGTCCTCAAACCTTCGACCGAGTCGGCCGCAGCCGGCGGCGTCGTCCTCGCAGAGGTCTTCCACGAGGCCGGTTTTCCGAAAGGCGTCCTCAACCTCGTGACCAACGGACCGGGAGGCAGCGCCGAGATCGGTGACGAGTTCGTCGAGAACCCGAAGGTGCGCCGCATAAGTTTAACCGGTTCGAGTGCCGTCGGGCGCCTGCTGGCTGAAAAGGCGGGGCGGTACCTGAAGCGGGTGGCGCTGGAGCTCGGCGGGCAGAACCCCATGATCGTTCTGAGAGACGCCAACGTTGATGACGCCGTGAACGCGGCTGCCTTCGGCGCCTTCCTCCACCAGGGCCAGATATGTATGTCAACCAGGCGCATCATAATCGAGAAGCCCGCGGCGAAGGAGTTTACGGATAAATTCGTCAAGAAGGTTTCAGCCTTCAAGGTGGGCAACCCTAAGGAGCCCGATACGATTATCGGTCCCCTTGTCAACAAGGTCCAGTTCGATGCGGTCAAGAAGAGTGTGGACAAGGCAGTCAGTGAGGGGGCCAGGATCCTGTGCGGCGGCGTGTCGACTGGGTTGTGCTATCATCCCACCGTAGTGACCGATGTGAAGCCAGGGACTGCATTTTCGTGCGAAGAAACCTTCGGGCCTGTCGTTTCGATAATTGAGGTTGAAAACGCGGACGAGGCCGTCGCTGTTGCAAACAGCACCACCTACGGGCTTTCGGCGAGTGTGTTCACCAATGATTTTATGAAGGGACTGGATATGGCCGAGCGCATCGAATCAGGCATGGTCCACATCAACGACCAGACCGTGCATGACGAGCCGCAGGTCCCGTTTGGAGGAGTAAAAGATAGCGGCTGGGGCCGGTTCGGGGGCCGGGCAGCGCTGGAAGAATTTACCGAGCTGCGCTGGATCAGCGTGCAGCGCACCCCTCGGCAGTATCCTTTCTGATTGGCGCCTGATAACTGACGAGGCGCGCGAGGGCGCGGCAAGAGGGACCGTATGCCTCTCGACGTGTCGCATGTAAATAAGTTTTTCGGCGGACCCTATGAGCCCCGGGATGCCTCCTTTCAGTTGGAAGGGGGGCATCCCGGGGCTCATAGGACCACCCTCCTCCCCCTCCTCAGTCGAATTGATCGCCTCTTCGGAATGGGTAAAGCCAGGGGCTATGGCAGTGATCCCGGTAGTAAAATCGCTCAACTCGCGGGCCAGGCATGTTGTGTGGGGGACGCCGGGGTAGAGTACCCGCAGTCCAGGTCTGCTTTTGCCGGATGCCTTCTCCCAGGCGTCCCCCACTTTAGCTAGCGCACTTTCCTGCTATCGCTGCCCCCACGGCGGCGCCAATTTCAGTTTGTATCCACCCTTGACCGCCGGGTAGAAAAGCATCTGCTTCCCATCCCACCACTGGTTCGCGGTACTCGAGAAAAGGGCCAGGCCGTTAGCGTCGAACTTCAGATCGCCCATCACGGTGTTCTTATACTCGCCATTCCGGAAGGCGTCCCTGACCGCGGTCTTGTCGTATGATTGGGTCCTCTCGATGGCCATAAAGAGGGTCTGGGCGGTCCCGTAGAAGGCGCCTGTGCTGACCGACCGTTTATGAAACTTGGCGGTATACCTCCGCCCGAGTTCTTTGCATAAAGGATAGGGAAAGTCCTCGGACCAGAACCCGTCGCATATGACATAGCTGGCGTCTTTGCCCAGAGCCAGCGCGAACTCGTTGGCCCAGGTTCCCTTCCAGCCGTGCATGTACTTCACGTTGAGCTTCGCTTCCTTTATTTGACGGACCAGGGTGATTGCGTCCGTAGGAGCGCCATAGAGCAGTATGGCGTCAACGTTTTTCGCTTTCATCTTGAGGATTTGCGAGGAGTAGTCTTTGGCGCCGATAGCCCACGGCTCATCCACGGCGTACGTGTACCCGTGCTCCTTCGCATGGGCCCTGAACCCATTTCCGAAGGCCATGCCGTCGGGACTATCCTCCATCAGGAGCGCGACGTTCTTCGGCCGGTCTTCTTTCTTCAGCATGGTCTCCCAGATGACGAAGGGCACGTCCGAGGCGCCCGTGGCCGAGAAGAACATCACGCTGGACCACTTATAATGTTCAGGCGTCCACATCTCCGGCCAGTGGGTAGTCGTGTGATAGTACACCTGGTACTTCTCCGCCGCATTGCAGGCAGGCACGCTCATGCTCGCGGAATGGGTGCCGAGCATCAGGTCGACCTTGTCGATCTTGATAAGCTTCTCCATAGCCGCCGCCACTTTTGCCGGCTCGCTCTCGTCGTCCGCGACGACGAGCCTTATGGGGAGCTTCTTTCCGGCCTCTTTGATAAAAATACCCCCCTTCTTGTTCCAGTCGGCAACCGCCTGCTCGTAAGCCCATTTCAGCTCCAACCCGTCCGGCGCGAGCGGACCGGTCATGGAGACAGGGGCGCCGATAAGGATTTCCTTACCGGCGGCCATTGCCGGACTATTCAGCACAGCACAGACCAGAAGCGCGCATAAAGACAACCCGAGCCACATCACACCTTTTCTGCCCTTCATCTTCGCTACCTCCCTTTTTTTTTAAAAACTGACTATTTGGTTAATCAGCACGTGCCCCGTGATGAGCGAAACACCCCTCTGCGCTTTCCCCGGCTTCACCTCCCTCTCCGCTCTATTCGCCCTGCACCCTCCTCTCCATCAGCCGAACTATCCCGTTAGGCATGAAGAGCATGACGAGGATGATGATAACGCCCGAAAAAATGGGATGGACCGTAGGGAAGTAGATATTTGCCGCGGAGAAGACGGCAGTCATGACGAGACTTCCCACGATAGGTCCCACTACCGTTCCGCTTCCGCCTATGACGCACATAAGCACCGGATAGAGGGTCCAGCTTAAGATAAGATAACCTTCGGGACTTACCTGAAAGAGATAGTACGCGTAGATGCTGCCGCAAATGCCGACGAGAAAAGCGCTTATCCCGAAGGCGAGGACCTTGTACTTCAGCACGTGGATCCCGCTCGACGCCGCCGCTGTCTCATCCTCCCTGATGGCCACCAGGGCGAGCCCGAGCCGCGACCTGGACATGAAGTAGACTACGGCGGTGGCAAGCAAGGCGAGACACAGGGCTGCCCAGTAATGGGGTCTCAGGCTGGTATAGAAGGTTGACGGGAGGACAATGCCGATCGGCCCTCCGGTGAACTGCCCGCCTTTGACGAAAGCGACTTTCAGGATCTCGCCGAAGCCGAGGGTCCCGAGGGCGAAGTAGTCGCCGCGAAGCTTGCCGAGCAAAGGAATGCCGATGGCAACGGCGAAGACCACGGGCACCAGGCCGCTGAGGACCATGGTGATCGGGTCGAAGTAGTAATGTCCCGTCCCGAACAGATCCGCGCGCCAGATCATTGCGGTCGTATATGCCCCCAGAGCAAAAAAGGCATGGGTGCCGAGGCTGATCTGTCCCGTGTATCCCGCGACGAGGTTCCAGCCCTGGGCCAGAACAATATGGCAGAAGGTGAGGAACAAGAAAAAGACGAGGTACGATTTCTCCGAATCGGATACAAAGGGAACAAATACCAGCAGCAGAGCGACGAGGAGAGCGATGCCTATCGATCTGGCGTTTCTCATGTCCTAAGCCTTCTTGATTGACCGGACAAACAGCCCTTCCGGCTTGAATAGCAACACCAGAAGAAATACCGCGTAGCCCATCGCGTCGGCCCATCCGCCGCTGACGAAAAAGGCGGCCCAGCTTTCAAGGAGACCGAGAATAATGCCGCCGAGCAACGCCCCGGATACGCTGCCCAGGCCGCCGAGGGCCAGGGCGATCATTGCTTTCAGACTGAAAACAAAACCGAAGTAAGGATCGAAAGGGTAGGTGGTGGAGATCGCGATGCCTGCGATCCCTGAAAGGCCTATGCCGATGGCAAATGCCATTGTGTTGACCCAATGGGGATTGATGCCGACCAGCCTTGCCGCCTCGATGTCTTCCGAAGCGGCGCGTACGGCCTTGCCGACGAGGGTCTTCTTCAGAAAAAGGGTGACCACGGCCGTAGAGAGGATGGCCATGACAAACCCCATGAGTCGGGTAAAAGAGATATCGAGACCTCCCACCGCGAGAGACGAAGAGGTGTAGCTTGTCGAGATCGACCGGGGATTCGGGGTCCACACGACCGCCATAAAATTCTCCAGAAGAAACATCAGACCCACCGCAATCAAGAGAGAGACATTCTTGTCTTCCATTTTCTGGGCTCTTCTGAAGAGCGCCTGGTACAAGCCGCCTCCCAGAAGAAGGGCCGCCGGGGCGATTATGACTGTTGAGACATATGGGTCGACGTGGAGCAGAGTGAAGAGCCAGTAGCACGCATAGGCCATGAGGACGATGACGGCCCCCTGGGCCAGGAAAATTATCCGCATGGTGCCAAAAATCAGGCTGAGACCGATGGCGGCGAGCCCGTACATAGTCCCGAACAGGATACCGTTGATAAAGAGCTGCATGAGGAGACCGGCAGTGAGGTATTCCAACATAAGGGTTACTCCAGTGTCCCTAAATAGGCGTTCTGCACGTCCGGGTCTGCAATCAGCTCTTCTCCGGATCCCTCCATGGCAATCTGCCCTGTTTTCATCACGTAGGCATGGCGAGACACCTTCAGAGCCTGGTATACATTCTGTTCCACGAGAAGAATGGTCACGCCCGCCCTGTTGAGACTCTCGATCAGCTCGAACATCACCTTGACGACCAGCGGGCTCAAACCCAGAGAAGGCTCGTCGAGCATGAGGATCGAAGGTTTGCTCATCATTGACCGGGCAATTGCAAGCATCTGTTGCTCACCCCCGCTCAGGGAGCCGGCGATTTGGCCGGATCTTTTCTTCAGGATGGGGAATAGATCGTACGCCCGTTCCAGGGAGTCTTTCGATGAAGACCTGGCCCGGTGGATATAAGCTCCCAGCTCGAGGTTTTCCTTCACCGTGAGGCGCGAAAAAAGTCTGCGACCCTCGGGAACGAGTGAGATGCCGGCATCGACCACGTCCTCGGGTCTCAGACCGGATAGTTTTTTTCCCGCAAATAACACCTCGCCCTTCTTAGGTCGAATCATCCCTGCTATGGTTTTGAGGAGCGTCGACTTGCCCGCGCCGTTTGCCCCTACCAGGGAAACGATCGATCCCTCTTCCACGTGGAGCGAAACCCCCCACAGGGCCTGAACCGCGCCGTACGCAACTGTCAAGTCTCTAATTTCGAGCAGGTGATTCGCCAAGGTATGCCTCTATGACCTTCGGATTTTTCGCCACTTCCTCCGGTTTCCCGTCGGCAATCATTATCCCGTAATCGAGCACCAGTACCCTATCGCAGATCCGGAAGATAGCGTCCACCTTGTGTTCGACCCATAGAATCGATACCCCCCTCTCGTCCCTGGCGCGCTTGATAATGGCAAGCATGTGCCTGATCTCGGACACGTTCAATCCCGCCATCGGCTCGTCGAGCAGCGTCACCACCGGAGTTGAGGCGAGCGATCTGGCAACCTCCAATAGCCGGCGATCCGACAGGGTGAGGCGAGATGCCCGGATATCCATCTTATCTTCCATCTCCACAAGCTTCAGGGCGGCCAGGGCCCTCGACTTTGCGTCTCTGCCGCCGCCTTTCCGGCCATAGACAGCCCCTACCATCACGTTTTCAAAAGCCGTCATCTTGTTGAACGTCTTCACCAACTGGTAGGTCCTCGATATCCCCAAATGGCATAATCTGTGAGGAGCAACGCCCGTAATTTTCTTTCCTTCAAGAAAGACATCGCCCGCGTCCGGACGGTATATTGAGCTGATCACGTTGAAGAGCGTCGATTTTCCGGCGCCGTTTGGACCGATGAGCCCCAGCAGCTCTGCCCGACCGAGGTGCAGGCTGACGTCTGTCAGGACCGTCAGGCCACCGAAGCTCATGAAGATCCCGTCCATACGGAGAGTAGTTTCCTCGTTGGTCATATAAGCATGCTCGATCGGGGTCGGCGGCGTGGTCCACGTGGGCGTGATCGCTTGTCCGGCATCGTCATTCCCTCCAGATATTTCCACTATAAGCCCACTCGCTTACATGTCAAGAATGAAAACTAATCTGAATAAGAACTAATCCGTTAAAGCACATTTTGTGCTGCTAAGCAAGGGAGGTTCAAGTCATATCATCTTATAAGTTCATAAGATCGATCTTTGCGCCCTCTCTTGCAAACCCGACCGCAAAGGCGGCACCGATGCCTTGCGCAGCTCCTGTGATGACTGCTGCCTTTCCGCTGAGTCTCATATCATTCGTCCCTTTCTCTCTTATTGGGTCCCATCCCTTCATTTTAATGAAGCGCACGGTGAAACAAAAAACCTCCTTTGCCCGTCATCAGGGAAAGGAGGCGTCATTACCCCCCGTACTTTCATCATATGTTTCGCTAATGTACACATAGAAAAAAGGGAATGTCAAATAAAAAATTACCGTTGAAAAAATACCATCATGTTCGCACCGTGCGACACGCCGGTGCTTTGCTTTGCCCTATTTGACAAGGAAGAAACCGTGGGGTATTACTTATGCGTAAGGTCCAGTGATGTTCGAGGCTGTCACTTGAGCCGATGGAAGACAGTTTATGGGCATGTATATAGAAACAGGTGTCGGAAAGGCACTTGCGGGTAAAGATATCGAGATGGGGCGAAGGGCCGCTGCCGAGGCTGTCCAACAGTTAACTCATTTCAAGCCGACACTGACAATAGTCTTCGTCTCGTCGGAACTCAATATTGAAGAAGTGAACAGAGGCGTACGGGAGGTTGTCGGAGATTGTACGGTAATAGGCACGAGCTCGGCAGGCGAAATAGCCAACGAACATTTTACGCACAGCGTCGTGGTTGCCGTTATTGCATCACCGCGGCTGCGGGTGAAGGCAGGTGTTGGAAAGGACGTAACCTCCGATTTCAAAAAAGCCGTTAATCAGGCATTAACGACCGCGGGCGTCTCCGAATATTTCAACTCCGAGCACCCGCTGCATCAGATGCTGCACATGTCTACTTCGAAAAAGGCCGGTCTTTCGCCGGTATTCCTGATCGTATTTTCGCCGGGCGCCACGAAGAGACAGGTTTCCCTGAGCCATGACATCCATACCGAGCTGCGGAAGGCCTCCGGGAACCGTATCCCCATATTCGGAGGGACCTCTTCAGACTACTTTCATTTCGAAGCGAACTACCAGATCATGGACGATTGCGTCTACAGCGACACAATCGTCCTTGCCTTTGTCGAAGCGGAAACCCTCTTTGGACTGGGAATAGCACATGGTTTTTCCACGACTACAAAGCGTGCCCTCATTACGAAGGCTTCGGGCCATATCGTCCACGAGCTTGACGGCAGACCGGCAGTTGAAGTCTGCAGCGAGCTTCTCGACGTCCCTATCGAGCACCTGGGCGACGGGATAATCTGGTTCAGCCAATTCCCCTTCGGTACCGTGGACGTGTATGGGAACTCGCTTCTCCATGTACCGGAGTGTGTCCTTCCCGATGGCTCCATCCAGTTCGGACCTCTCATGAGAAATGACCAGGTTCTCACCCTCATGCGTGCCACGCCTGACGATATAGTACGGGCGGGTCTCTCTTCCTACAACAACGCTGTCAGGCAGGGAGGACTGAAAAAACCCTCCCTTGCCTTCATGTTCTCTTGCGCATTGAGAAGGAGGTTGATGGGGGACGATGAGTGGAAGGAGATGGATCTTCTCCGCAGAAAGGCAAAAATACCCGTGTGCGGCTTTTACACCTTTGGGGAACAAGGCATTTCCCCTGACGGCCTGCCTGTCTATTCCAATCAATCGGTGTGTACCCTCGTCTTTTCCGACGAGCTCAATCCCATCAGCGCTTTTCTGCACAAGGGAAAGCGTATTTATTACGAATTTGCGTCACAATTGAAAAAGAAAGAAGCTCAGATGAAGGTGATGAGCAAAATCAGTCAGATTATACAGGAAGAAAGCGACCCGACGCGACTGCTCACACAGTTGTCCGACAGCCTTAACAACATTTTCCCCTGGGCTGATTGGCGATTCTACCTCTCAGCGAGTATCGCGCGCACTTTTTACCTCGTGAAAATGCGGTCCGATGAAGGATTTCCTCCACAGATAAGCGACGGGAAGATACCCCCGGGCTTTACCTCTATCCGGCTTACCAGCCACGGCAGGCGGTTGGGCATTCTGCTGGCGCAGGAGAAGCCGGGAGCCGTCTTCCCGTACGAAGAGGAGATGGCAATCGCAAAAACGATCGCGAGACTTACCGCCAGAGGTTTGCAGAGGATGGAAATAGACAGAAGGCTGACCAAGAAGCTGGTGCAGCTCGAAGTGCTGAACCGGCTGAGTCATGAAGTCTCAAAATCTATCAGTGCGAACACAAAGCTCAAGAACATCATAAAACACGTGAGACGCATCCTTAAGTTTTCGATGGTAAGTCTCTGGCTTGTCGATCCCGCGTACGAGTTCCTTATCAGAGAAGCGTCGGATGGAGACAGAGAGTCAAAACTGGCAAATCGGTACACGGAGTACGACGAACACCTTGCAAAGTGGCAGATCGGGAATTGCCGGCCCACCTCGATAGATGATCTCTCCAAGGACGACTGTTTTGTGAAAACCACTCCCCCCCTCACGATGGCGTTTATCTCGCTGCCCATTTCCAATAAGGGGCACATCGTAGGTATTCTCAACCTGTTCTGGAAGAGCAACGCAGAACTCTCCTTCCGGCACGATCAGACAAAAGAGACCGTAGAGTTTCTCGGCGGTATTGTGAACCACCTGGCCATATTCATCGAAAATAAATATCTTCAGAAGCACACGACCTTTCTTAAGGAAATCCATCACAGATTAAAGAACAATCTGCAGAACGTCGCGAGTATTCTGCGGCTGCAAATCCGACGTTTGGAGGGAATGTCGGCCGAGCAGGCACTCAATGACAGCATCACCCGCATCATGAGTATTGCCGTCGTCCACGAAACGCTCTGCCAGGGAGACATCGGCATGGTGGACCTGCGAACGTTAATCGGCAATGTGAGTGGACTCTCCCTTGCCGGCCAGATAGAACCCAGTATGACCGTCGATATCTCAGGGCCGAGTGTAATGATCCCGTCAAGGGAAGCCACGTCCCTTGCCCTCGTGGTCAACGAGTTGATCCAGAACGCCGCGCGGCATGGGTACAAGGGGCAGAGCGAGGGTAAGCTTTCGATACTGGTAGAGCGGTTTGCAAGAAACATATCGGTAACAATCCAGGATGACGGCCGTGGACTGCCGGAAGGCTTTAGCTTTGAGAAGGACGGCAATCTCGGTCTCATGATCGTGCGCACCCTGGTCAAGGACGATTTGCGCGGCAGGTTTATCCTGAACGGCGAGGGAGGGACGGCTGCCAGGATCACGTTTCCTTTGCCCAAAAACTATTATGAGCTGAGGAGATCATGAGCTTTCGGATTTTGATTGCAGACGATGAGCCGCTCATACGGATCGACCTGAAAGAGTTACTGGAGGGCATCGGCCATCAGGTGGTCGGCGAGGCAAGAGATGGCCGGGAAGCTCATGATCTGATCAAGCAGAAGAACCCGGACGTAGTCATATTGGACATAAAGATGCCTTATGAAAGCGGGATAGACCTGGCAAGAAAGATAGCCGGTCGCTACCCGGTTGTGCTGGTCACCGCATATTCGGAGCGGCAACTCATCGAGCAGGCACGGGATGCGGGAGTCATGGCCTATCTCACCAAGCCCTTCCGGGAGGAAGAGCTTGCACCGGCAATCGAGCTCTCTGTAAGGCATTTCCTTGATAAGTCTCTCCTCGCTGACCGTGTGTTGCGGCTGAAGGAGGAGCTCGATACGCGTAAGCTGGTCGAGCGGGCGAAAGGGCTCCTTATGGAATCGGAAGGTCTCACGGAGGCCCAGGCCTATCGCCGCATCCAGAAAATGAGCATGGACAAGAATAAGTCATTAAAAGAGGTGGCGCAGGCTGTTATCACCTTGCTGGGGTAGATATTTTGTCCGGTTCATCCGACTAAAGCGTATTTCGTCTTGTGGAGAGCCATGATAGTCAGCTTGATGATAGCAGCGTCTCCACCCTCCCGGCCGGTGATTCCGCGGATTGTCTCAGCAGGTCAGGTGAGGCGCTGACAGGAAGCGTCAAAAGAAGGTTTTCTGGTGGCGCCACGCACATAACATCTTGTGTGCAGTATGCTCCGGCCCGGACGCCGCCCCGGCTTCGCGCCAGGCATCAAAAATCGCCTCGCCCCTGCCGAGCGGACGGGCGACCGGTCGGGTGGCGAGCGGACACCGCCGCCCGACCGGCCCATTGTGGCTCGATTGTCAAAGAGCGACGCGGCCTCTGGGACCTCTCGAAACCGGCTCAAACGGGCCGGGCTATCTCATCTCTCCATGCCTCTCAAAATGACTGCCCGGTCTCATAAGATTTTCCCAGTTTCCCGCTCTCCTGTCAAAGTGACAAGGAGGGGCGACAAGCAGGAGTGACAAGGAGAGATGACAACCGGAAGTGACAAAAGCATCTTTTCCGGTTTTCTCAAGACAATGACGGATAGGCGATTGGGAGCTGTCGAACGGTCCTTCTTGTAAGACAGTTTCTCACCTCGTGCCCATGAATACCGTCTTTCTCACGGAAAGCCTGAATATAATCTATCGTTCTTCCGGACCACACAGCATGGTCACTCGGGTTCTTACGTCTCCTCGTGGCGGAGGTTGCCGCTCTGATCCTTATCCTGGTCAGTTCGGAAACGTAATTACGATCTTTCCTTTAGCGATCCCCTTATCGATCTGGGTATACGCTTCGACTGCCTCATAAAGGGAACACGTTCTCGCAATGTCGGGAGCGGTGAGTTTGCCCTGTTCAAACGCAGGCCTTAGACCGTCCAGAATATCACCCGAAGCAACGGTATCGAACAAGGACGTATTGACGCCGAAGAGCGTAAGCTGCCTGCGGTAGAAGTCGAGTAGATCAAAACTGACCCGCGTAGTTCCCACTGTGGTGATGTTCACCTGCCGTCCGTTCAGGCCCAGTGATTTAAGGCCCGCTTCAAAGAGCGGGCCGCCCACGCAATCAAACACGACGTCCACGCCCTTACCCTGCGTGTACTCGTTAACGCCGTCAGCAATGTTGTCCGACTCACTCCCAAGCCCAAGATCAATTCCCAGTTCCTGCACTTTCCTCTCGTCCGGAGCCTGCCGGTCTACCCCGATCACCCGGGCAGCCTTAGTTTTCGCTATCTTGATGACAGAGCTGCCTACGCCGCCGCTTGCGCCTGTCACCAAAACCACTTCGCCATCTTTTAGCCGGGCCTTCTCGATCAGCCCGATAAATGCGGCAAGGTAATTGACACCGAGACTTGCCGCCTCCACCATGGACAGAGATTTTGGCTTAAGCCGCGCGCCCCTCCTGGGCAGGGTTATATACTCAGCGTGGCTTCCGTCCCGCGTGAAGCCGATGTCACCTCCCGATGCCCAGACTTCCTGTCCGATCATCTCCTTGTCGCCGGCAATGATAACTCCTGCCAGATCTCGGCCGGGAGTGCGCGGCAGGGTGGTTTGTGCGAATCTTCCCTGCACGTTCTTGACATCCGAGGGATTGATCGAAGCTGCGCGAACCTTGACCACAACCTCGTCGGGCCCGGGAACCGGTTCCGGTACTTCTTCGACGTGAAGCACTGCCTCCACGTCCCCAAATCTATTGAATCTCAACGCCTTCATCTGTTTTGCCCCCTTTATCAGGAAACCTTTTGGCCGCTGCCTCGCGGTTCAGGCGCGAGGCATAGTCTTTCTCCTTAAAGTAGTAGTGATATTGAACCCCGTCAAGGCATAAGTTCTGGGGCGGCGTGGCAGACCCCTCGCCCGTCTACATAACTCAACAACATCCGTCCACATAATAATTGACATCCGGCCCCTTATCGCGTATATCGTGACACAATGGCTGAGAGAAACATTTTTGCGGAGATGGACCCCATCTTTCATCCCGGATCGGTAGCGATTATCGGTGCGACGGGCAAGCTCGGGAAGGTAGGACGGCTGTTCATGGCCCGCTTTGTAGAAGCCGGATTTCGAGAGCTCTATGCCGTCAATCCGGGTGAGCGCGAGATCATGGGGATAAAGTCGTACCCTACGGTGCCGGACATCCCGCATCCGGTCGACTTTGCCATGATACTAACCCCGACAGATTCGGCCCTGCAGGCGGTGAGGGAGTGCGCGGCAAAGGGCGTAAAGACCATCGTGATCACCACTTCAGGCTTTGCGGAGGCAGGAAGAAAGGGGGAAGAGCTGCAAAGGGAGATGGTTCGTGTTGCCCGGTCCGGTGGCTGCCGCATCATAGGACCCAACTGCATCGGCATCTACTGCCCTTCATCACGATTGCCTTATTCCCTTGGACAGGGTATGAAATCCGGTTCTGTGGGTCTCGTTTCCCAGAGCGGCTTTTTTGCCGATTACGTCACGCACAGGACTACAGCCAATGGTATCTACTTCAGCAAGGCGGCAAGCTGCGGCAACGAGTCTGACCTTACCGCAACAGACTTTCTGGAGTACCTTGGAGAAGACCCCGAGACCGAAATGATTATCGCGTACATTGAAGGCCTGAAGGATGGCAGGCGGTTCTACAATGTCTGTAAAAAGGTTTCGAAGAAGAAACCGATCATCCTGTGGAAAGGTGGAATGACCGAGGGCGGGGCGCGAGCTGCCGTTTCCCACACGGGAGCTATGGCGGGTTCCGGTGCAACCTGGGAAGGGGTTATGCGGCAGGCGGGGATCGTGAGCGTCAAAAGCTTCGAAGAGGTTTTCGACTGTCTCCACGCATTTCGCCTTCAACCGCTTCCATCCGGCAGACGGGTCGGCATCGTCAGTGCGCCGGGCAGTACCGCGGTGGCTGCGACCGACGTATGCCTGGACCTTGGTTTGGAAGTGCCGAAATTCTCCACCCGCACGACGGAGCGGCTACGCAAAGCGATGCCACCGGTCGGAGGCAGCATCAACAACCCGATCGATCTGAGTCTCGCGTCGGCCGTAAACCCACGGTTGCACGGCGACGCGATCAGGATACTGGCAGAAGTTGCGGACGTCGACATGATACTGCTCATCGCCATTGTGGGAGGCGAGCTTCTCCGCGACATTGTTCTGCAGGCGACGGCTGACATCAAAACAAAAAAACCTCTCGCCGTCACGGAGATGGTGGGAACCGAGGAGTCGATCGGCCGTGATTTTCCCGTGCTTCTTTCGAGCGGTATTTCCGTCTATTCGGATGGGGCGAGGGCGGCTAAAGCCCTGTCCAGGCTGTGGGAATACGCCCGCTTTCGGATGCGCCTGCCGGCGGCGGCGCAAGAAAGATCCGGCTCAACGAGGAAAACACCGGCAACATCCGGCCGCGACGCGCAGGTCACGGAGAAGGCCTTACGGGAAAGGCGAACGGTCCTCTCGGAACATGAGTCAAAGGAGGTTCTGAGGGCCTACGGCATCCCGGTCACGAAGGAAAGGGAGACTCGGGATGAGCGGGAGTTCCGTGAGGCTCTTGAAGAGATCGAGTTTCCTCTCGTCATCAAGGCGAGTGCGCCGGCTCTGGCCCATAAGACAGAACAGGGCCTGGTCTATCCGGATATCCGCAACGAGCAGGAGGCCGTGGCTGCGTTCACGCAAATAATGGCCAAGTTCAAAGGGGAGAAACCCGCCATCTTGGTTCAGGAGATGATCAGGGGGAGCAGGGAGCTGATGGTGGGTCTTTACAGGGACGAACAGTTTGGCCCTTGCGTGATGTTTGGTCTCGGAGGCATCTTCACTGAAATCTTAAAGGACAACACGTTTCGGGTAGCTCCGATAGATAGACAGGAGGCGCTCGACATGACGGGCGACATCAAAGCCCGAAATATCATGGGAGCATCTCGCGGTATGCCGGCGGCTGACGTTGACCAGCTCGCCGATATCCTCATCAAGGTCGGTGCCATCGGAGTGGACCACCCCTACGTGAAAGAGATAGACATCAACCCTGTGATACTCGCAGGCAGCAAGCCCGTCGCCGTCGATGCGCTGATCGTGCTGAGCGGTCAGGATGAGGGCCGAAACGAGCGGTGAATAGTAATCTCACGATAATGTCCCATGCGCATGCCTGCGCCACTAGCTCTGAATATAATTGTTGTAATTTTGCGGCATTTCTCTGATAACGGAGGATAGGGAGATGGCAGTCGGAAAGGCTTACACACTGGTCCGGTGAATAAGTAATGTACAGAAGGAAGCAACGTCTCTACCGCCCACACTGGCGAAGTTGCAGAGGCTTTAGATCGCACGTGGGTATGTTGCGAGTTGTCTGAGGAGTATCTCAAAGGGGCACGAGCAAGGTTTATAGGTCTCAAACCAAGATCGCGAAGCCAGGAGAATCAAGCCTACCAGATATTTCCGCCTTGCTCCATGAATGGCAAGACCGACACTTCACCGCTACCCAATGACGGGGGCTTCAAGCGCCCGCGGACGGGTTCAGGCGAGTAGGGGACGTCAAGACCGTTTTTCACTCCTTGATCGTTGCTGTCTACGCCATTTATGAAGATCATCTTCTAATACCAGTCGCCTCCTTCGCCCCATATTCGTTGGCGCATCAAAGCTCTCCCCGACGTTTGCCGTCCAGCCCTTTGCTTCGGAGGGTGAGCACCCGGCCTATGTACGTCTGGGTCGCCGCAGCAAAGCCGCCCAGGTACTTCTGGAGGATTGATAACACTGTCGTTCTCCCACCAGTGATAATGGATGTACACGCCAAAGGAACTCTTAGAAGAATCCCCGATGACTCCCTTGGACGCTGATTCCGATGTTGCCACGCATTTCAACGGTAATCTTCACCGTTAGTTACAAATAGGGTATCAAAGCTTTGCAGGTGCTACACGTAAAGGAGCTGATTAGACCCCTCGCTGCCGAAACCGACCGGAAACATCTCACGGGTGATGTCCCGGCAATGTCTTTTCCCCGGCCGGAGGAAATTTCGATGATAGGCGCCGAAATCGAGGGGTCGCCGCCCGGAGGCGTACTCTTTCGTACGTCGAGGACGCGCGACCCCGAGATACAGGTGCATGGCGCGAAATTAACCCGGCCGCCTATACCCTATACCCGGCCGCTACTCCACCTCCGTCACCCTTACCGACTTCGCCGGTTTCCGGTCGAGACTCGTGACAACCTCCGCATTTTCTACAGCTTCCGACAACGTCGTGCGTTTCTCGATGAGACTGACGAAGTCGTCTTTGTGGAAGTAGATGGTCATATACTCGATGAACCCGCCGTAGTCGCCGCATTTCGACAGGTCGCGGACAGGCCAGTAGACGCCGAAGGCAAGGCCGTCAACCCCGTCCATCCGGACGTCCTCGGCTTTGAGGTGACGGAGGTTCTTCTCGAAATGGTGTTCGAATACCTCGGAGAACCTTCCAGCGGGTTTTGACTGCACCTCGCCGATCGTGGAGATCTTATCCGGCCTTACCTCGACGAGGAGGTAGTGAAGCGTCTTGCCTTGATCGTCGGTGAAGTCCATAAAACCGAGGCCGTTCGGATAGAAGTCGATGCCGGCCGACTTGTACCGCCGGTATATGTCGTTCAGGAGCGGCCGGTGCCGGCTGGACAATTCGGAAAGGGCGGGGTCCTGATACGAGGTTATTATCGCTTCATCTTCATTCTTTGCGATGAAGACAGGTCCGATGCTGCAAGAGACGAGAACACACAGAAACAACAGGACAATCACCACTGCTTTCATGTTCGGTCTCCCTTGTTGAGTATTTTGACGATCTCCCTTAATTCTTCCTTGATCTCCACAAAGAGCGTTCTTTGCGTGTTCAGGTATTTCTTGGCGCCGTCGATAGTAAACCGTTTTTCGTAAAGGAGTTTTTTGATAGTGGAAATTGCATCCAAATCCTTCTTTGTGTATAGTCTGTGCCCCCGTAAGCTTTTCGTGGGCCTTATCTCCCTGAATTCCTGTTCCCAGTACCGCAGTATGTGAGGTTTTAGGCCGGTAAGAGTGCACACCTCCTTTATCCTGTAGAATACCCTTTCGGGGATATTCGGGATCATGCGCCGTTGTCGTTGCAGTTTATTTCGTCCTTCAAAACCTGGCTCAACTTGAAATTCAGCACTCTGCGCTTGGCAATCTCGATCACTTCGCCTGTCTGAGGGTTTCTTCCCCTTCTTGCCTGCTTCTCTTTTACCACAAAATTCCCCAGCCCGGATATCTTGACATTTTCACCCTGGGCCAGACTCTGTTTCACGATCTTAAAGAATTGCTCGACGAAGTCTGACGACTCTCTCTTTGAAAAACCGAGCTTTTCATACACTGTCGTTACTATTTCCTGCTTCGTCATACACCCTCCCTACGTTCTCAATTTTATCCCTTCTTTCATGGTAAGCCTGTCGATGATAATCTGCTGCAGACCGTTCACGTTCCCGTCCGTGAGGGTATCCTCGTAGGATTGAAACACAACGCGGAAAGATATGCTTCTCACCTCCTTTTTAAAAGTATCGAAGACCCCGACCGAGACTATCAGGGGAGACACTTCCGCTATCCCCTCAACCAGGTCGGCAACAGGGACCTGATCGGGCACATAAAAAGAAAAATCGCGCACAACGGCCGGGTAACGGGGTATGGGTCGGTAGGCCCTTTCCCGGGTCCCGGACCGGCCGAGCACGTCAAGGTCCAGCTCGCTGCACCAGACCTTCTCGTCCGTGTTGTAGGCGGCCCTCACGCTTTCCCGGAGCGCCCCGATCCAGCCGACTTTTCTGTCGTTGGCGAAGAGGTCGGCACCTTCCGTGCTTTCCAGGAAAGGACTTTCCGCCTTCTCCACGCGGAGCTGGAGGTTGAACCGCTCGAAAAGCCCCTCCAGCACACCCTTCAGGTCGAAGAAATCGAATTCCTTCACCGTATCTCTCCAGAAGTACTCCCTTTCCTTGCCCGAAATCGCGCAAGCCAGGTGCATCGATTCACGGGGCAGCACGGCGCCGTCCGATCTGAAGAATACCTTGCCGACCTCGAATATCCTCAGGTTTTTTGTGCCTCTGTTGCCGTTGTAAGCGATGTTTTCGAGCAGGCGCGCGGCAAGGAAAGTGCGCATGACGCCCAGCTCTTTTGATATGGGGTTGAGTATGGGCACAAAGGATGTGCGCTCGTCGGGGGCCTG
Organism: Syntrophorhabdales bacterium; assembly: GCA_050012495.1. GTDB lineage: Bacteria > Desulfobacterota > Syntrophorhabdia > Syntrophorhabdales > WCHB1-27 > BOG-1155. Next base: position 87,033 of record JBEKHB010000002.1, on the reverse strand, counting down.
GAGGCGAAAGTTCTCGATATCCTTGACGCCGAAAAACCCGTAGTTGATGACCTCGAAGAACCCGGCCGCCGCCAGGTACGTCTTGGCCGCATCGATGTCCGTGTCTCTCTTCCCCCGCGACACGGGGAGAAGGGGGCTGACCGGGGCCGAGGCGGGCACTGCGTCGTAGCCGGCTATGCGGGCCACCTCCTCGATAAGGTCGACGTACTCCTTCAAATCGTGGCGGAACGACGGTACGGAGAAGCAGAGCGTCTCCGCGTCGCTCGAAAGCGGTTGGGGGGACACTCCTCTCGCCTCTTGTCTTTCGGAGGGGTGTCCCCCCTCCAATTTTATGCCGATTGACGCAAGGCCGTCGACAACTTCCTCGCGGGAGAGGGGCGTGCCGATGAGGTCCCTGGTGCGCTGCAGGCTTAAGCGTATCGTGGCCGGCTTTTGCTTTTCGTACACCTCCAGGCTGCCCGCGAGCACGACTCCCCCCGAGGTGCGCTGCATCAGCTCAACGGCCCTCCGGGCCGCGTAGTCGACATTTTCGATATCGATGCCCTTCTCAAAGCGCGCCGAGGCCTCGGACCGCAAATCGAGCCGCCTCGCCGTCTGTCTGATGAGCAGCGGGTTGAAGAAGGCGCTCTCCAGGGCTACGTCTTTCGTTGCCGCGCTTATCTCGGAGTTTTCTCCTCCCATGACGCCGGCGAGGGCCACGGGACCGGACCCGTCGCAGATGAGTATGTCCCCCTTCACAAGGGCCCTGTCTTGGCCGTCGAGAGTGCGGAACACGGACTTCTCGTCGGCCACCCTTACCTCGATGCGCGTGCCCCCGATGCGTGCATAGTCAAAGGCATGGAGCGGCTGGCCAAGCTCCAGCATCACGTAGTTCGTCACGTCGACAATGGCGTTTATGGGCCTCATGCCGGCTTTCGTGATCCTGTTTCTCATCCAGAAAGGGGCGGGGACGATCGAGATCCCCCGCACCATGCGCAGCACGTACCTGGGGCACGCCTCCGTGTCGGCAACCGAGAGCCGGATGAGGCCGTCTATGGCGTCCGTCTCGTTCAGGGTGAAGGAGGGGAGGGTGACGTCAAGGCCGTATATGCCCGCCACTTCCCTCGCGATGCCCAGGATGGACTGGCAGTCGCCCCTGTTGGGGGGTACGTTGACATCGAGCACGTAATCGGCGATCCCGAGGGCGCGGTCGAGGGGCTCGCCCGTTTTCAAGTCGTCGGGGAGCACGAAGATGCCGCTATGGTCGTCCGACAGCCCAAGCTCCTTTTCCGAGCAGAGCATGCCGTAAGAGTCAACACCCACGAGCCGTTTTTTCTCGATCACGCTGTTGTCGGCGAGGCGTCCACCGGGCACGGCGACCGCCACTGTGCGGCCCCTGGCGACATTGGGCGCGCCGCATACGATGGGGAGGATGTCGGTCCCCACGTCGACCCGGCACAGGGAGAGCTTTTCCGCGAGGCGGATTGTCTCGACCTCAAGGACCCTGCCGACGTAGACCTCGCTGAACCGGGGGATAATCTGCTCCACCGCCTCAACTTCAAGCCCCCTCATGGTAAGTGAGTCCGCCACGTCGGAGGCGGCCGCAGAGACAGGGGTGAATTCTTTCAGCCAGTTAAAGGGTACTCTCATTGCGACCTCAGAACTGTGACAGGAAACGGATGTCGTTATTGTAGAACTGCTTGATGTCGTCGATGCCGAACTTTATCATGGCGATCCTTTCGACTCCCATGCCGAAGGCGAACCCGGATACCTCTTCCGGGTCATAGCCCACGTTCCTGAAGAGCTGGGGATGGACGGCGCCGGAGCCGAGGATTTCGAGCCATCCTGTCTTCTTGCATACCCCGCAGCCCGCGCCCTTGCAGATGACGCAGCCGATATCCACCTCGGCCGAGGGCTCGGTGAAGGGGAAATAGCTCGGCCTGAACCTTACCGGCACGTTTTCTCCGAACATCTCATGGATAAACATGGTCAGCACGCCTTTGAGGTCGGAAAACCTCACGTTCCTGTCAACCATCAGACCTTCGACCTGGTGGAACATCGGGGTGTGGGAGATGTCCTGGTCGTGGCGGTAGACCGCGCCGGGGGCGATGATCCGTATGGGGGGCGACGTGTGCTCCATGGTCCGTATCTGGACGGGGGAGGTGTGGGTCCGGAGCACTATATCGGGTTTTACGTAGAAGGTATCCTGCATGTCCCGGGCGGGATGATCCCTGGGGATGTTGAGGGCCTCGAAATTGTAATACTCGAGCTCGATGTCCGGCCCCTCGGCAACCGAAAAACCGAGGGAGGAAAAGATCCTGATGATCTCGTCGAAGACAAGGGTGATGGGGTGGAGCCTGCCGAGGACGGGTTTCTTTCCGGGGAGCGTGATGTCGATGGACGCCTCTTGCGCCCTTTTTTGCTTCTCCTGTGCGGCGTAGGCCGCCTCAGCCTCGCCCAGTCTTGTCTCGGTCCAGCTCTTGAGACTGTTGATCTCCCGGCCGGCAAGACGCCTTTCCTCCGGCGACCTGGTTTTCAACTGCTCGTAGTAGTCCGGGAAGAGACCCTTCCTGCCGAGAAGACTGACCTTCACCCGCATCAGGTCTTCCATCGAGTGTATCGATGCAAGCTCCTGAGCGATTTTGTCTTTGAGCGCCGTAAGATCCACTCGTCTTTCGCCTTATGCGCGCCCGCGTCATCGCCCGCAAGCGCACTACCCGGCGGCGCGCTTGCCGCCCGTTCGCGTGAGGTTATTGTACGTGCGGCGCTTTGACCTTCGCGATAAGTGTCCCGAACCCCGCCGGATCGTTTACCGCCATGTCGGCGAGCGATTTACGGTCCAACCCGATGTTTTGCACCTTCAATCCGTGGACAAACAGACCATAGGGGATGCCGTAGGTCCTGCATGCCGCATTTATTCTCGTTATCCATAAAGACCTGAAGTCCCGCTTCCTCTGTTTTCTGCCCGCAAACGCGTGCTGCATGGCCCTGAACACGGACTGCTGCGCCACCTTGTAGACGGTGCGCCTCGCGCCGACCATGCCTCTGGCGGCCTTCATGATCTTTTTACGTCTGGCCCTTGCTTTTGTTCCTCTTTTAGCCCTTGGCATTTCTTTGACTCCTCCTCCAGAACCTTACAGATAGGGGACTAGCCTCTTCAAGTTCTTTTCATTCGTGGGGTGTACCATTACCGTCTGTGAAAGGTTCCTCTTCCTTTTGGGTGATTTCGACGAAAGGAGATGGCTGTGAAAGGCCCTTGACCGCTTGATCTTGCCGCTTGCGGTCTTTTTCACCCTCTTCGCCAGACCCCTGTGCGATTTTAACTTCGGCATTATTCCTCCTCATCTATTGGGCACCCGCGCGCGGGTCGTCCCCCCTTAAGCTCGCTTCGCTCACTTGGGTGCAAAAACTATGATTATGTTTCTGCCGTCAAACTTTGGTTTCTGTTCCACGTCACTCACGTCTTTCAGGGCGTCTATCACCTTTACGGCGAGTTGTTCCCCCTTGTCCCTATGGAGCACCTCTCTGCCTCTGAACATGATGGTGATCTTCACCTTATCGCCCTCACTCAGAAAGTCCCGCAGGTGTTTCAGCTTGAACTCAAGGTCGTGCTCCTCGATCTTCAGCCCCAGCTTCATCTCCTTCACCTGGATGATCGTCTGCTTTTTCTTGGCCTCGGCCGCCCTCTTCGCAGCCTGGTACTTGAACTTGCCGTAATCCATGATCCTGGCTACGGGCGGCACGGCTTTCGGCGAGACTTCGACCAGATCAAGCTCCTTCTCACGCGCCATTTTAATGGCCTCATACGTGGACGTAATGCCTATCATGGTGCCGTCCTCGTCGATCAGTCTCACCTCTTTCGCCCTTATCTTCTCGTTGATATTCGTGACATCCTTCACTTCTCTTGCGGATCCTATAAATTCACCTCCTGGACGTATTCTCTTCCTTTGCTCTCTCTATGAACTCAGCGGCACTTACGCCTTTCATCTCGGCGCCGTCGCGGCCCCTGACCGAAATGGTGCGCGTTTCTGCCTCCTTCCTTCCCAATATAAGCATGTAAGGGACTTTTCTCATGGTCCCTTCACGTATTTTAAAGCCCAATTTTTCGTTCCGCCCATCCACTTCCACCCTGATGTCCGCGGCGGCGAGCATCTGCCGCAGCTCTTCCGCATAGGCGGCCTGCTCGTCCGTGATGGTGAGGATGAGGACCTGCAGCGGGGAGAGCCACAGAGGGAAGCGGCCCGCATAGTGCTCGATGAGTATGCCGATAAACCGCTCCATGGCCCCGAGGATTACCCGGTGGAGCATGACCGGCCTTTTTCGCCGGCTGTCCTTGTCGGTGTAGTGGAGGTCAAAGCGCTCGGGCAGGGCAAAGTCCAGCTGGATGGTTGCACACTGCCACTTTCTGCCCAGGGCGTCCTTCAGCTTCACATCGATCTTCGGACCGTAGAATGCGCCGTCTCCCTCATTGATATCATAGGGGATAGACCTGTCGTCGAGGACGGTCTTCAAGATGCGTTCCGCCTTGTCCCAGTCCTCGATGCGGCCTATGAAGTGCTCCTTCGGCCTGGTGCTGATCTCCAGCTCGTAGTCGAACCCGAAGATGCCCATGACATCCGCGACGAACGATGCGATACTGTTTATCTCGTCGTGGAGCTGGTCCTGCCTGCAAAAGATATGGGCGTCATCCTGGGTGAATTCCCTGACCCGCATGAGGCCGTGGAGCACCCCCGACAGCTCGTGCCGGTTGACGGTGCCCAGCTCGAAGTAGCGCAGGGGCAGGTCCCTGTAGCTCCTGATCTGCGATTTATAGACCATGATATGGGCGACGCAATTCATGGGCTTCAGCCCGTACTCGACGTCATCCACCTTCGTGAAGTACATGTTTTCCCGGTAGTTCTCGTAGTGGCCGGACTTCTTCCACAAATCTACCTTGAGGATCTGCGGACCGATGACGAACTGATAACCCCGCTTCAGGTGTTCTTTCTTCTCGAAGTCTTCGAGGATGTAGCGGAGCAGGGCGCCGCTCGGGTGGTAGATCACGAGACCCGCGCCGACCTCGTCGGAGATGCTGAAAAGATCGAGCTCCCTGCCGAGCCGCCTGTGGTCCCTCTTCCTGACCTCTTCAAGGAACTTCAGATGCTCCTGGAGGGCCTCCGCGCTCGGGAAAGCCGTCCCGTAAATCCTCGTCAGCATCTTGTTCTTTTCATCGCCCCTCCAATACGCGCCGGCAAGGCTGAGGAGCTTGAAAGCCGGTATCCTTCCGGTCGAGGGGAGGTGGGGGCCGCGGCAGAAGTCGGTGAAGCCGTCCTGTGTGTAGAGGCTCACCTGCTCGTCCGGAATGGCGCTGATCAGCTCCACCTTGAAGGGCTCCCCCATGCCATGGAACAGCTCGACTGCCTCCTTCTTCGGGACGACCCGACGCGTGATGGGGATGTCCTTGTCGATGATCGCCTGCATCCTCTCTTCTATCCGGGGCAGGTCTTCCTCCGTAAAGCCGGGCTCGTAATCGAAGTCGTAGTAGAAGCCCGTCTCTATGGCCGGGCCGATTGTCACCTTTGCCTCCGGGAAGAGCTCCTTTACCGCCTCCGCCATGACGTGGGCGGCGCTGTGGCGCAGGATATGCGTGCCTTCGGCGGAGTTTATATACACGGGCTCGAGGCTGCCTTCCCTCAGTGGCGAGGAGAGGTCGAGCAGCTCACCCCCTGTTTTCACCGCAATGATCTCTTTGTCAAAGGCGCCGAGACCTTTGAGGAAATCGAAAAAACTGACGCTTCCGTCCGGAGCGGCGTACTCCTTATCCCTGAATCGTACGATCAAGACTCACTCCCGTGCAAGGCATCCAAGAAATCAAAAGGCATCACATGATGCCCCTGTTGAAAAAATGCGGCCTAGAGCGCCGCGGTCCCGATTGTTTATTCCGTCCGCAGGCCAGGCACTTCCTCTTCGTATCGGCATACAACTGAGGTATTCTACTGTTTTTTTCTTTGCCTTGTCAATTGGAATTGGCAGAGATTTGGGGTAGAATAGGCGGGGACAGCCCTTTTTGGGGAGGAAGCAGAATGGGAGGGAACGCAAAGGTGGTACTGACGGACTGCACCCTTTGTTATCACTCCTGCGGCACACGAGTGACCGTACAGGATGGGAGGGCGGTCAAAGTCGAAGGTCTGGACGCCCATCCCCTCAATAAGGGGAAGCTCTGTCCGAAGGGCGAGGCAGCCCTGGACAACGTCTATCACCCGGCCCGATTGATGCACCCATTGAAAAAGGCCGGTGGACGCCGGGAGCAGGTCACCTGGGATCAGGCCCTTACGGAGATCGCCGAAAAACTGCTGCGCCTCAAGGACGAGTTCGGTCCCGCGGTGTTGGGTGTCTTTAGCGGGTCCATCGGCGTCGAGAATCTGGAGATGGCGGGATTAACCCAGCGATTCAAGGCGGCCTTCGGATCACCCAACTTCTTCTCCGTCGAAAGCATCTGCTACCGCATGCGCATCCGCACCCGGCAGATCACCTTCGGCAAATATCCCACGGAGGAACTCGACTCGAACCTTTATATCCTCTGGGGGCACAACCCGGATGAATCCGACTTCCCGCTCCGGCTCGCCCTCGAGGAGAACCTGAAGAAAGGGGCGAAGCTGGTGGTGATCGACCCGAAGCGGATTCCCCTGGCGGACCGCGCGGACATGTATCTGCGGATACGGCCCGGCACCGACGGCGCCATGGCCCTTGCCATGATCAATGTGATAGTCGACGAAAGGCTCTACGATGAAGAGTTTATCGCCGCGTATACGACGGGCTTCGACAAGCTGACGACGCACATCCGGCGGTTCACCCCCGAATGGGCGGAAAAAATCACGTGGGTGAGGGCGGAGGCAATCCGGAAGCTGGCACGCCTCTTCTCTCAGACGAAAGGGGCAGGCATCTACCAGGGCACCTGCACGCAGGACCAGACAGCCAACGGGACCCAGAACAGCCGCGCCTTCTCGATCCTTCAGATCATTACGGGCAACATTAATAATCCGGGCGGCTGGGTGATCAGCCCGAGGCTGCCCCTTGGGAACGTGGGGATGAGTGTGGAGGGAGAGCCTCTCGGCGCCGATCAATATCCGCTTTTCTACGAGGTGTGGGGCAGGAAGAGCCCCTACGGCGTGGTGACATGCGTACCGGAGAGTATACCGGAGCGGATCAAGGCATTCCTCGTCAGCGGCGGCAACCCTCTCGTTTCCATGGCCGACTCCAACGCCTTCCGGGAGGCTTTCAATAAGCTGGACCTGCTTGTCGTCCACGACCTTTTCATGACCGAGACGGGGGAAGCGGCCCATTACGTGCTTCCGGCCTGCTCGCACCTGGAGAAATGGGGTGTTGCGTATACCTACAACGTGTGCCATTGTCTTCCCTATCTGATGCTGAGAAAGAAGGCGGTAGAGCCTTTGGGCGAATGCTGGTCCGAGTGGAAATTCTTCACGGAATTGGCGGGCAGGCTCGGTATGGGCGACAAGTTCCCCTGGAAAACGGAGGAGGAGTTGATTGAGTACGAGCTGGAGCCGACCGGTCTGACCTTTAGAGAACTCCTGGAAGACAAACCGGAGGGTGCCTATTATCAGCAGAAGCACTACGGCATGGAGGGGGCCCGCTTTTCGACGCCGACGAAGAAAATCGAGATCTACAGCGACGCCCTGGAGCACATCGGTTTCGATCCTCTCCCCACGTACCTCGAGCCGGAGCGAAGTCCGGTCTCATCTCCCGAGTTGCTTGGCCGGTACCCGCTCATCCTTTCAACGGGAAACCGGAACATGTATTACACGCATGGACAATTTCGCGACATAGAGGCGCTCCGGGAGAAAAACCCCGAGCCGCACGCGGAGCTGGGGCCGGAGACGGCGGCCCGGTACGGCATAGGAAATGGGGATAAGGTCATCATCGAAACGAACCGGGGCCGGGTCCTGATGAAAGCCCGGATAGACGAGCGGGTCGCGGAAGGGGTCCTGCTGGTGCCGCACGGGTGGCCGGGGGATGCAAACGCCAACCTGCTCACCGATACCCGTTGCCGGGAGCCGATCATGGGGTACCCTGAGGTGAAATCGCTCCTGGCCGCGATCAGAAAGGCATAGACGACGGTGACTCGATTCGTGTCCCTTTTTGAGGCTCCCGGTTGGTTTCGCTGCGTATCCCTTATGTGAAGTGAAGACCGTGATCGAAGAGGAGAATCATGTTTATCTGGCCTGACTGCATCCCCTGTATCCTCAAGATGTCTCTGGAGATCGCGCGCTTCTCCATGAAGGAAGAGCGCACGGTTAAGGCTTTCATGGGCGAGATCGTTGGTCTACCCCCGCTCAGGGGTGAGGAATGGGACATCACGTCCCCCGAGATCATTCAGTGGATCTGGGAGAAGATGGCGCGTATCACGAAGGACGAGGACCCTCTGAGGGAGATAAAGGCCGGGCAGAACCGAAAAGCCCTCGATCTTTACGGTGCTGCGAGCGACCGGGTGAGGAAAAGCGCAGACCCTTTTCTGGCGGCCCTTAAGCTTGCCATCGCAGCCAATTCCATCGATGCCATGGTCGATATTCACCGTGATCGATCTGCCGGCGCGTTCCAGGGCGACCTTATCGGGGATTGGGTCCTGACGGATGAGGGTGCCGAGGGCCTGAGGAACCGGCTGCTGGAGGCGAGGAGGATCGTGTATCTCCTCGATAATTGCGGGGAAATCGTTTTTGACAGGCTTTTTCTCGAGGTTCTCAAGGAGACGTATACGCGAGAGGTCTCGGTAGTAGTACGAAGCCGGCCAATCCTGAACGATGCAACGATCGTGGAAGCGACGTCGGTCGGACTGCCTGCGGTGGCGCAGGTCATCGAGAACGGCATTCCCGGACCCTTTGCCGGAACAAGGCTGCACCTTGTTTCGGCCGACGTTCGGCGTCTCCTTATGGACGCCGACCTCGTCGTCGCGAAAGGCGGCGGTAATCTGGACAGCCTGACGGAGGATTCCGAGCTCGAGGGACGGATCTCTTTTCTCTTCCATGGGAAGTGCCATCCCTTCTGCGCGCCTCGCAATGTTTCTCCCGGTACGCTTATCGTCGATAACCGGTGACGGAGCTTTTCATCGCTTTCCCCAGGGCAAACGCATTTGGAAAGTGTCTACCCGCCGGGCCGCATGACACCCGTTCCCTCGCACGCAAAGCGCTCCACTCCCGACCATATGCGGGGTAGAAGCTGTGAAAAAATCAAAAGCGTCTTCTTCCCCCTCACCCAACCCTCTCCCCCCACCGGGGAGAGGGAGACAACTATGCGGAATCGCACAACTAATCCCCTCCCCCTGATGAGGGGGGAGGGCGAGGGTGGGGGTGAAGGTACGACAAGACGACATTTTTTCACAGCTTCGTACCCGGCGTTCGGCAGCATCGCTTCGCGAACGCTCTTGTCCGCCTACGCGGGTTCGCGGTCGCTTGCGCATACGTGCTCAGGAAGGGCGCCATACGGTCTCACTCAAATTGGGATTTCCAAATGCGTTTGCCCTGTCCCCTTCCCCTTCCGCCGTTGACATTTCGGGTGAATGCGGGTATAAACAAGGCTGGGTCTATCATTCGGAAAAGCAAGAAGGCACAGGTGGAAAACGTCATCGAGACGGTCACGACGATGAGGGAGGGTGAGACGGGCGTGGTCAGCTCCATAGGGGGCGGCCAGCGCCTGACGAGCCGCCTTGCGTCAATGGGCATCGTCCCCGGCACCGAAATCAAGGTGCTGAGGAAGAGCGCGGGCTCGGTTATCGTCCTTGCCTCCGACACGCGGCTAGCCCTGGGCAGGATCGAGGCCTCGCGCATCTTTGTGTCGGGCGTCCCCACGGAAGAAAAGAAGAGCGTGCTGGTTGCCCTTGCCGGTCAGCCAAACGTGGGGAAATCGACCGTTTTCAACATCCTCACCGGCCTCTCACAGCACGTGGGCAACTGGCCGGGGAAAACCGTCGAAAAGAAAGAAGGGGTCCACATCGCAGACGGCATGGAGATGCGGATCGTCGACCTTCCGGGCACGTACAGTCTCACCGCCTTTTCCGAAGAGGAGAGGGCGGCCCGTGAGTTCATCATCCATGAGCACCCGGATGTCATCGTGCTCGTGGCCAATGCCTCCGCCCTCGAAAGGAGCCTCTATCTGCTTACCGAGGTGCTTCTCCTTGACGTGCCCATTGTGGTCGCCGTCAACATGACCGACGTGGCGGAGAACCAGGGCATCCACGTGGACGTAGAGGCGCTCCAGCGGTCGCTGGGCCTGCCGGTTGTATCGATAATCGCCACGAAGAACAAGGGCATAAAGGAGCTTGTCCCCCTGATCATAGACGCGTCGCTGCACGAGATCGACTTCAACCCGCGATTACCCGATGTCTCTTTCGACCACAAGGCTATTTATGTGCGGCTCCTGGAGCTTCTCAAAGGCCACGTCCCCCCGCCCTATGCGGACCGCTGGGTCGCGACAAAACTGATGGAAGGGGACCATGTGGTATCGGCGGCGTTCCAGGAGTTCCTGCCTCAAGAGACGTGGACCGAGATCCAGGGCCTCCTCATCGCGCATGAGGACGCGCTCCGCGCGGTCGTGGGCGGCCGGTACGACTGGATAGAAATGGTGACGCGCATTGCCGTGTCGCGGTTCAGGCGCGGGCAGGTGCTCATGACGGACCGCATAGACCATCTGCTCACGCAGCCCCTGCTCGGCATCCCCATGCTCCTCGGCATACTCGGCCTTGTCTTCGTCCTCACGTACCGGGTAGGATTTCCCTTGCAGCACGGGCTTGAGCGGCTGCTGGGGCTGTTCGCGCGTCTGGTCGAGACCGGCCTCGCCGCAGGCCCCCACTGGCTCACGGGGCTCCTGGTAAACGGCGTTATAGGCGGCGCGGGCTCGGTGCTCACCTTCTTTCCCATACTGCTCATATTCTTCGTCTGCCTGAGCTTTCTTGAAGACGTGGGCTACATGGCAAGGGCCGCCTTTGTGATGGACCGCTTCATGCACGTGGTCGGCCTCCACGGGAAGAGCTTCATCCCCCTGTGCCTGGGCTTCGGCTGCAACGTGCCGTCCGTCATCGGGACGCGGATCGTGGAATCGAGGAAAGCGCGCCTTCTCACCATATTCCTCGCGCCCTTCATCCCCTGCACTGCCAGGCTCGCGGTCCTTACCTTCGTCTGCGCGGCCGTTTTTGCACAAGCCGCGTCCCTTGTCTCCTGGCTGCTTCTCACCGTCAATATCGTGGTTCTCGGCGTCACAGGCGTGGCGATCAGCAAGGTATTCATGAAGGGCGAGCCCATGCCTTTTATCATGGAGCTTCCCCTGTACCACAAGCCAGACCCGCGCACCATCGCGGCCGTTGTGTGGGCGAGGACGCTCTCGTTCGTGAAGCGGGCGGGCAGCGTGATCCTTGTCGCTTCCGTGGTGATCTGGCTCCTCTCGAATATCCCTTCCGGCCGGCTTGAAACGAGTGTGCTCGCGTGGGTAGGCAGGCTCCTCGCGCCGATAGGCGCTCCTATGGGGCTCGGGTGGAGGGAGATGGTGGCTTTGGTCTCCAGCCTTGTGGCGAAGGAGAATTCCGTCGCCACCCTGGCCGTGCTTTACGGCGTGGGCGAGGAGGGCTTAAGGCAGGTGCTGCCCACGATGATGAGCCACGCGTCTGCGGCCGCCTTTCTCACCGTGCTCATGCTTTTTGTCCCCTGCGCGGCCACTGTGGTGGTCATGAAACAGGAGATGGGCAGTTGGCGATGGTTTCTCTCGTCCTTTGCCTTTATGCTGGCCGTTTCATTTCTGGGAGGGGTTGCCGCCTACCACCTGGCCCTGGCTGTCGGTCTGTAGGGCATTTTGCGCATTCTCTTCTCTCGTTGTTTCTTTTCTTCTTCTTGTCGGCCGACCGACAAAAGAAGAAGGAAGAAGAAGATCACGCCTTCGAGATGAGGAAGACCCCGGTCTCCGCAAAGAGGTTCGGGCGGATGCGTATCCGCCTTTTTGATGTAAAATAGAAGGCCCGTTCAATGCGTATGGCTTTCTTCTTACAGAAATCGACGAAATCGAGGATGCTCAGAAAGTGGAGGTTGGGCGTGTCGTGCCACTCATAGGGGAGCGACGGGGTAACCGGCGTCCTGCCCCTGAGCCCCAACTGGAGGCGCGTGCCGAGGGTGGCGAAATTGGGAAAACCGACGATCACCCGCGTCCCGACGCGCAGCGATTCTTTCAGGACCTCGCCCGGTTTCTTCACCTGCTGGAAGGTCTGATCGAGTATGACGAAGTCGAATGAGCGGTCCCCGTATTCCGGCAGGCCCCGGTCGATGTCGTCGTGGAAGACGTTCAGGCCCTTCGAGACGCACCGGAGTATCGCGTCGTCATCGATTTCTATGCCCTGGCCCTTCGCCTGCTTTTGTTCCGCCAGCGCGGCGAGGAGTTCCCCCCGGCCGCAGCCCAGGTCGAGGACGGAGGCGCCTGGTGTGACAATCTCCACAATGACTTTCTGATCGAGTCTCAGTTTCGGGGGGTCGCGGTCCATCTGTTTCCTCTATGACGACATGACTTTCTTGAGGAAGTGCGTGATCAGGTAGGACTGCTCTTCCACTTCGATGAGAAACGCGTCATGGCCCCAGGTAGAGTTCAGCTCCGCGTAGGTCGCCTCGACCCCGGCCCGCTTGCAGGCGCGTGCGATCTCCTGGGACTGGTATGCCGGATAGAGCCAGTCGGACTTGAAGGCGATGACGAGGAACCGCGCTGCAACGCCCCGCAGTATCTCCTGCAGCCCCTTGCCGTTTGCGAGGTCGAAGTAGTCTATGGCCTTCGTGATATAGAGGTAGGAGTTGGGATCGAAACGCTTGATGAAGTTTTCACCCCTGTACTGAAGATAGCCCTCCACCTCGAAGTTCGGATCGAAGGAAAAACCTGATCGGCCATTTTTGAAGCGCCTGCCGAATTTTTCACTCATGGACAGGTCGCTCATGTACGTGATGTGCCCCACCATCCTTGCCACGCTGAGACCTTTGGCGGGCAGCGGACCGCCGTAGTAATTACCGTCATTCCAGTTCGGATCGGCCATGATGGCCTGCCTGCCCACCTCGTTGAACGCGATCTGCTGAGGCGAGTGCGTTGCGGTGGTGGCGATGGGTATAACCGAGCGGACCCTCTCCGGGTAGGAAGCGACCCACTGAAGGGCTTGCATGCCGCCCATAGAGCCGCCTGCGACCGAAAGCAGCCGGTCTATGCCGAGGTGATCGATGAGATGGCGCTGGGCATTGACCATATCTCCTATGGTGACGAGCGGGAAATCGAGGGCGTAGGGTTTTCCTGTTTTGGGGTTGAGTGCGGCGGGGCCTGTCGAGCCCCTGCAGCCGCCGATCACGTTGGAACAGACGATGAAATACCGGTCCGTGTCGAATGCCTTGCCCGGCCCTATCATAGTATCCCACCAGCCGGGATCCTTGTCTCCTTCGTGGAACCCGGCGGCGTGGGCGTCGCCGGTGAGGGCATGGAGGATCAGGACGGCGTTCGACCTGTCGCTATTGAGGGCGCCGTAGGTTTCACAGGCGAGCGTGACAGGCGAAAGGGTCTTTCCGCTCTCCGTCTCGAAGGGGTGAGGGCCCTCGGCAAAGGTATAGTAGTGCGTCTCGACAATGCCCCGACCGGCGCTCCGGCCGCCTTCGCCCGGTATCACCCGGCCGCCTTCCGCAGGGCCTGGTCGATATCCTCCTCGATGTCCTCGATGTCCTCTATGCCGATGGAGAGGCGAATGTAATCTTCGGTCACGCCCGTCTCAATCTGTTCGGCCCTCGTCAACTGTTGATGCGTGGTTGAGGCGGGATGTATGACGAGGCTTTTTGCGTCTCCGATGTTGGCGAGATGAGAGAGGAGCCGGGCCGATTCGATGAATCTCTTCCCCGCCTCGAGCCCGCCCTTGATCCCGAAGCCCACGAGCGCCCCATAGCCCTCTTTCAGGTATTTGCTCGCGATTGCATAATTCCGGTTATCCGGCAGCCCCGGGTAGGCGACCCAGGAGACGAGAGGGTGCCCTTGCAGGAACCGTGCGACTGCAAAGGCGTTCTCGGAATGTTTTCTCTGCCGCAAGAAGAGCGTCTCCAGCCCCTGGAGGAAGAGCCACGCATTGAATGGACTCAAAGCCGCGCCCACGTCGCGCAGGAGCTGCACCCGCACCTTGAAGATAAAGGCGACGTTCCCCATCTCCCCGAACGTGCCGAAGGTATCCCAGAATTTGAGGCCGTGGTAGCTGGGGTCAGGCTCCGTAAATTCCGGGAACTTCCCGCTGCCCCAGTTGAAACGGCCGGCGTCAACGATCACGCCGCCAATTGAGGTGCCGTGGCCGCCTATAAACTTCGTGGCGCTTGTCGTCAGAATGTCCGCCCCATAGTCGATGGGTCTGACGAGACCGATGCCTACGGTATTGTCGACCACGAGGGGGATGCCCGCGTCATGACTGATGCGGCTAAGGGCGTCGAAATCGGGCACGTCGAGCTTCGGGTTGCCTATCGTCTCCGCATAGAGTGCCCGTGTCCGCCCGGTGATCGCCTTCTTGAACTCTTCAGGTTTTGCGGAATCGACGAACAATACCCGCCGGCCGAGCTTGGGGAAGGTATAGTGGAAAAGCTCGTAGGTGCCCCCGTAGAGGTTGTTTGCCGACACGATTTCGTCGCCTACCTGCGTGATAGCGAGCAGGGCCAGGGTTTCCGCCGCCTGGCCCGATGAAACGGCCAGAGCGCCCGTGCCGCCCTCGATGGCGGCTATGCGCTGCTCGAAGACGTCCGTCGTGGGGTTCATCATCCTGGTGTAGATATTGCCCAGCTCGGCCAGGGCGAAAAGGTTGGCGGCGTGCGCCGTATCCCTGAACACGTAGGAAGTCGTCTGGTATATGGGTACCGCCCGCGCCCCCGTCGCCGCATCCGGGCTTTCCTGGCCGGCATGTATGGCTAGTGTCTCAAGTCTCCTCGTTGCCATCGGTCTCATTCCTCCTTATTTTGCAGGTGCAGGGTGGCGAGTTGAAAAAGTACTCGCCACTCCGCACTCGTCACTTATATGTAGTACATGGCGGTGCCCTTCTCCGACTTCTCCTCCTGCATCGTGACCAGGCGCTCGATGGTAAAGCCGGAGAGCACCTCGTCGATCTTGCCGCCCACAAGGCCCCAGATATCACGGGTGGCGCATGTGGCGGAGCGGGGGCAGACGTCGGGTTTCGCCACGCAGTCGACGACTGTGCACGGGCCTTCAAGGGCCGTGACAACGGTGCTCGCCGTGATCTCGCAAGCGCGCCCGCCGAGCAGGAAGCCGCCTTTCCTGCCCCTTACGGTATTGACGAGACCCGCGGCCCGCAGGGCTGCGAAAATCTGTTCGAGATATTTTTCGGATATCCCTTGCCGCCTGGCAATATCCGCCAGAAAGACAGGGGTGTCGTCCTTTTGATTGGCCGCAAGGTCCATCATTGCCCTGAGTCCGTATCTCCCCTTGGTCGATATTTTCATACGTCGCTACTCCTCAATTACTGGGACGCCCACACGCGCGACCCACTGCGTGGGTGCGAACGTGTGAAAAAATCGTTTGAGGACCCTTTGCCGTCATTCCGGCCCCGTATTCAAGCCCTCGGGGGCAGGCCCGGCAGCCATCTCTTTGTCGTCATTCCGGCGGAAGCCGGAATCCAGGGGTTGCCGGAGCCGGAATCCAGCTTTTTCAGTACGTTACAAAGGGCCTGGACCCCGGCGTCCGCCCCCGGATACAGGCATTCCGGGGCAGGCTTGGTGACGACAAAAAGGCAATTTTTTCACCCGTTCTGCCCCGCGGCCTCCCCTGCCTCGTTATATAGCGACGTCGGAGGCGGTCGCCGTCTCGAGACCGGGAAAAAGGTTCTGAAAAAGGGGCGTCGACAGGTAGCGCTCGGCGGCGGAAGGGAGGATCACCACAATCGTTTTCCCCCTGCTTTCCGGCTCACCAGCGATGCGCGCCGCCACGAAGGCCGCGGCCCCGCTCGAGATGCCGCAGAGGATGCCCTCTTCGCGTGCCAGCCGGCGGGCCATGTCGATAGCCTCATCGCTCGTGACCGTTTCTATGCGGTCTACGAGGTCGAGCTGCAGCACCTTGGGCACAAAGCCCGCGCCGATGCCCTGGATCTTGTGAGGGCCCGGTTTCAGCTCCTCGCCCCGGCGTTTTTGGGTGAGGACCGGAGATTCGGCCGGCTCCACAGCCACGGAGATAATCTTTCTCCCTTTCGTCACCTTGAAATAGCGGCTGACACCGGTGATCGTGCCGCCCGTTCCCACGCCCGATACAAGGATGTCCATCTTTCCGTCGGTGTCGTCCCATATCTCGGGCGCGGTTGTCGTTTCATGGATGGCGGGATTCGCCGGGTTTTCAAACTGCTGGGGCATAAAATAGCGGGAAGGGTCGCTGCGCGCGAGCTCCTCGGCCTTCGCGATGGCCCCTTTCATACCTTTCGGAGCCTCCGTCAATATGAGGTTCGCACCCAGGATCTTCAGCACCTTCCTCCGCTCGACGCTCATGCTCTCCGGCATGGTGAGGAGCAGCTTGTATCCCCGGGCGGCAGCCACGAAAGCAAGGGAGATGCCCGTATTGCCCGAGGTAGGCTCGATGATCTCCATACCCGATTTCAGTCGTCCCGTCTTCTCGGCATCCCGGATCATCGCGGCGCCGATGCGGTCTTTCACCGAGTAGGCCGGATTTCTGCCCTCGATTTTCGCGAGCACCGTTGCCTCCGGACCAACCACGCGGTTCAACTTTATCAAAGGGGAATTCCCTATCGATTGACTGTTATCCGCATATCTGCTCATAAAGACCTCCTTCCGATTTGTGCCCTTCAGACGGGCCGTGAAGTTACTCTACTGTGACTATAGGATTAATGTACTTGATGCAGCCGCCTTTGTCAATAAAATAATTGTGCAGCAGCCGGACAGAGGCTGCAAGGCTTTTCACCGGCCCTTGTCGCCATAGTTGCTCTTCAAGCGCATAAAGGCTTATACTTCACCATCATGGGAAAGCCGACAACGCCCCTTGTCGCTGCGGACATCATTATCGAATACCGGGACGGGATCGTGCTTATCGAGCGGAAAAATGAGCCTTTCGGCTGGGCCCTGCCGGGGGGATTCGTGGACGTGGGCGAGTCCCTTGAAAGCGCGGCGGTAAGGGAGGCGCGAGAAGAGACGTCCCTTGACGTGACGCTTCGAGAACTGCTCTACGTGTACGGGAAGCCTTCAAGGGACCCGAGAGGTCATGGGATCGGCATCGTCTACATCGCCGAGGGCTCGGGCATTCTTGCGGCTGCCGACGACGCGAAAGGCGCCGGCGTCTTTACGTTCGATACGCTGCCCGACCGCATGGCCTTCGATCACCGCGACATCGTCGCCGATTATTATACCTTTATCCAGACGGGCGACCGGCCCGTACCGGAGGTCGACCGGCCGAAATAAGAGATCAGGGGCTTGCCGCATCACCATAAAATCTCTTCCTTTCCCCCCACTTGACAGCTTTTCAGGAAGACTTATATTACACATGGAGACGCTACGACCTTCGAGGCAGCCGCCCACCGGTGCGCGGGAAAGATCGAGTTAACCATTCTTTCAGCTCATCAACTCTGTACGGTGCATACGCATCTTCGCCGGCCGGAAGAGACGGCACGCATCTCGAAAAAGGAGTGGAGCCGATGAGAACGATATTTGTGCTGTTTGAAAGCTGCGATGAAGCGGAGGCGGCTGTCGCGGAGCTGATTGACAGGCACTTCGACGAGGGCGAGATGAATATGATTGTGCGGGAGCCCGTCACACGGACGGGTCCGGACGCCTTTGTGGGGGTGACGAGCAAGGCCGGCTTGCCCGATCTGATGGACGGCAGCTCCGTGATCATGCCTGACGTGGGCGCTGTTCGCGTGGCGGGCAAGATCGCGGCCATGACGGCCGGTGCAGCGATACCGGAAAAGCCCCCGCACGAGCTCAAGGACATCCTCGCCGGTCTCGGCGTGCCTGAAGAGTTGGCAACATTCTACCGCGACGGCGTCCTGGAAGGCGGCCTCCTGTTCTGGGGACGAGCTGACGACGGGCGGGCGGGCGAGGCGACGAACATCCTCAGCAGCACCAGGGCCGAAAAGCTCGCCAATTACGCCTGACAAAGCGCTGCTTGTGCTTCGGCGCCCACGCTTTGTGCTCGAGGACCCACGTGCCATTGATATCCTGGCCGGGGGCACGGTCACCCACTCACTTGCGGCGCTTTGGCGCGCCTGAGAGTGCGACGGCGCGGCAAACGCGGGAGCAGGCTGAGATACGTAGCGAGGTGGGTATGCATACGCCGGCGCCGGTGCGGGATAGGCGTAAGCAGGCGGAGGGTAGTAATAATAAAGAGTGGCAACCGGATCTATGGAGAGGGTAGGTTCGATTTGCAGAATCAGCAGGCAAGACACGTCTCAAGTCCTCAGCGCCTGCTTACGGTTGGATAGGAGACGATCGACACTTTCCAGGAGGTCAAATTCCCGAGTGGTTCCAGAAGTGGATCACATACCTGCTTTCATTGACATAGTCCAAAAGAGGGCTGTGGCTTGCCGCGCTCAGCAACTACTTTTTAGGGCATATCAAGAGCTTCTTGCGAGCATAAAGACTCAAGCCTCAGCGCCTCTCGGGGCTTCCGACAGACAGGTCTCTTAGAACGCCACAGACCCGACTGACCGGCTACAGGGGGAAGAATCACCGCGTCGTTTACCTCCGCGTCCCGGAAGCGGTGTCGGATTTTGGCCCGACCGCGCGGTTAACGATGACCGGAGTGCCGTTGCGCAGGGTGGTCTGGTCCGAAGTCACCACCATCTCTCCCGGCCGCAGACCGTCAAGAATCGCCACCTGATCGTCTTTCGTCTCGCCGATTGACACGGCTCTTTGTTCGACAACCAGGCTGGGGGCGCCCTCGGGGGTCTGCCCCTTCGCTTCGACCACGAAGACCGTGACGCGGCCCGGGTTGAACGAGAGCGCTGTCTGAGGGATGGTGACGAAGCGACGTGCCGGCCCCATATCGATGGTCACTGCCGCGAGCATCCCGGGGAGCAAAAGATGGCGTGGGTTCTGAACCGTTGCCCGGACCTGAACGCTGCGGGTGACGGCATCCAGCTTTGGATCGATCGCGGAAACCTCCCCGGGAAAGACGTGCCCCGGAAAGGCGTCGATTTGTACGGCAACCTTCCTCCCTGCGGAAATCCGGCTGATGGCCTTCTGGGGTAGACCGAAATCCACGTAGATTGGGTCCAGTGCCTGCAGAGTCACGATTTTGGCGCCCGGCTTAAGGTACTGACCGAGGTCGACCACTCTGAGCCCAAGCCGCCCGTCAAAGGGTGCGCGGATGAATTTTTTGTCTAATAGCGCCTGTTGCTCGGCCGCCTGCGCTTCCGTGGTTTGCAGGTTGGCAAGATCGGCGTCAAGGACTGCCTGACCGATAGCCTGGACTTTGAACTGTTCCTGGTCTCGCAGGTAGGTCTTCCTCGCAAGGTCCGCTGTCGCCTTCAGACCTTGCAGCCGGGCAGCGTCGGCACTGGCGTCGAGCTCCAAAAGCGGAGTTCCGGCCTTCACCTCTGCCCCCGACGTGAAATAGATGCGGGACACAATGCCGCCGACTTCCGGTGAAATATCCGCTCCCCGAAGGGCTGATAAGGTGCCGACAGCTTCTATGCGGGACTGCCATTCCTGTTCAACCGCTCCGGAAGCCGATATGGTCTGTCTCGAATCGTTCTCCAGCCCGATATGGCTGCCGCTCTTCCCCTTTGATGACCGAAGGGCAAGAATTCCGGCGAATAACGCCAGGCAGCACACGGCGATGACCACTATGCGCTTCACCACATTTTGTCTCCTTTCGCGGAAAGATCCGTCAACGGCGGGCCGACCCGCCTTCTCGTTCCGACATGCCGTAAACGGGTGTGGCCGGGCGATTCCACCATCCGCCGCCAAGGGCCTGGAAAAGCGATGCCGTGTCCGCATATCGCTGCGCCTGTGCAGTGATGACATTAATGTGGGCTTTCAGATAGTCGCGCTGGGCTATCAACAGCAACGGGTAGTTTGAAGCTCCGAGCCTGAATTGTTTCCCTATGAGATCGAGGGCCGCTTTCGCGGCGTTCTCGGCTTCCACGTGCGCCCGCAACGCCTCGGCATCGGTTTCGAGGGCGCGCAGCACGTCCGCCACGTCACGGAACGCCTTGAGAATTGTTTGCCGGTATTCCGCGGCCGACTGATCATAGGCGGCAATCGCCGCCCGCCTTCTGGCGGTAAGCTCTCCGCCGCGAAAAATAGGCTGGAGCAATCCCGCCCCGATATTCCACGCGGAACTTTCGCCGGCGAACAGCGTACCGGTACTCATCGATTGTGCCCCGTAGCCGGCGCTCAGAGTAATCTGAGGATACAGATTTGACGTCGCCACGCCCACCTCTGCGCATGCCGCGTGAAGCAGCGCCTCTGAGGCGCGAATGTCCGGGCGCTGACGGACCAGCCTTGAGGGCAGACTTACCGGAAGAGACCCGGGCAAATGGAGCGTCTCGAGGTGCAGTTCGGACATCCCTTCTTCGCTTGGAAATTCGCCTATGAGCAGGGCCAGGGCATGTCGGGCAAAGGTGAGCTGCTTCTCGAGGGAGGGCAGCATGGCTCTTGTCATTGCCACTTGAGACTGCTGAGCAAGGAGGGCTGCCTGCGGAAGCGCGCCCAGGTGGACCTGCCGCTCTACCACTGCAAGCTGTTTCCCTTCGACTGACTCGATTTCGTCTATTGACCTGATCTGTGCCCGTAACGCTGCCTCCTGTATGGCGGTAGTGACGATATTTGCGGTGAGCGACAGATAAGCGGCTTCACGCTGATAACGCCGGTAGTCCACCTGGGCCTGAGCCCCCTCGATCCGGCGTCTCAAGCCGCCGAAAAAATCGAACGCATAGGATACGTTGACTGAAGCGTTATACACGGTGAAGATACTGACGGGTGGATAGGTATTGGTGGAGGTACGGTCCCGGACTGCCAGGGCGTTTAAGTCAAATCCCGGATAAAGCCCGCCCCTTGCCGCAGAGAGGGTTTCTGCAGCTTTTCTGAGCGCCGCCTCTGCTGCGGACAAGGAGGGACTACCCCCAAGTCCCCTTCTTACCAGTCTGTCGAGTTCCGGCGACTCAAACAGCGTCCACCACTGGGCAGAGACGTCCTCGGCAAAGATGAACTCTTGAGCCGAGCCGCCCGTCACGGGGGCGCTTGCCGTCTTCGACGGCAGCGACGCTGCGGTGTAGGACTGTGGGATAGCAGGGTCAGGCGGGCGAAAATCAGGACCCACCGCGCAGCCGACGAAAGCAATCGTGAAAAAAGCGGCGAGAAAGAAACAGTTGCTGCAAGAGAGGGCCATTGCCCCATTATAAGATAGGAAAGGGTCTCCTGACAATACTATTCGTTTCTATTTCTCTTGAATATTCAGGCTTACGGCGTACTAAATATATGGCGACCGGCGGGGTAAGGGAGACCGGCATAAAAATCCATCTTTGGAAAAGGGTCCGGCATAACTGTTCCGGACAGGGTGCTGCATGAGGAAGGTGCTTTTCATTCTGGGTCAGTTGAGCGACACCGATGTGGAGTGGATGCTCTCCGCCGGAAGGAAGGAAAAGATAAGCGCCGGAAGCGTGCTTATCGTGGAGGGAAAGCCTGTTGATTCCGTGTACCTGGTCCTGGACGGAAAACTCTCCGTCTTCGTCGCCGCCATGGGCGATAAGGAGCTCGCCGTCCTCGGGAGCGGAGAAATCGTGGGTGAAATGTCTTTCGTCGACTCGCGACCCCCTTCGGCAAGCGTAAAAGCACTGGAGGAGACCACGCTCCTGAGCATACCTCGGAGCGCCCTGGCTTTGAAGCTCGAAAAAGACGTGGGGTTCGCTTCCCGTTTTTATCATGCCCTTGCGCTCTTCCTTTCGGATCGTCTGAGGAGCACGGTGAGCCGGCTTGGCTTCGGCCGGGATACGGGCCTTGATGAGGCGGCGGAGTACGAAGACGAGCTCGATCCTCTCATCCTGGACACGGTTCACCTGGCCGGGTCCCGCTTTGACCGGATCCTGAAGCGCCTGATGGGAAACCAATAGGAGAGACACTCCACGCGATGGAAAAGAACATCTTTCGTCAGGCAGCCCTTGAGAGACTCGCATCCCCCGAGCGGCTGGACGCACTCATGCAGGTGACCCAACCCAGGGCGTGGCTTGCCCTCACCGCGTTGATGCTTGTCCTTGTTGCCGGAATCCTCTGGGGCCTTTTCGCGACAATATCGACCAGGATTGCGGCCCAGGGCATCATCACTCGCAGCGGGAACGTGGCCGCCATCGTGGCGACGGTGTCGGGACAGATACACCTTCTGAAGTTGAAACCGGGCCAGATTGTCGAAGAGGGGCAGACAATAGCCGTGCTTTTTCGGTGGGACACCGATGCCGGGGCAGCCAACCAGGTGTACACCGTGGTGAGCCCCTTTAGGGGAAGAGTGCTTGAAGTCATCGCGCAGCAAGGTCAGGTGCTCGAACGCGGAGGGCCGCTGGTGAGCCTGGAGCCTGTCGATAGCACGCTGGAGGCCGTCCTGTACGTGGCGCCGACGGACGGGAAAAAGGTGCGTTCCGGTATGTCCGTCAACGTGGCGCCGGTCACGGTAAAGCCGGAGGAATTCGGGTATATCGTGGGAAAGGTCACCTCCGTAAGCACCTTTCCCCGGAGCAGACAGGGGATGCAGACCGTCCTGGGCATGAAGGAATTGGCAGAGCGGTTTACAAAAGACGGCCCCCCCTACGAAGTCCACGTCAGGCTGCTCACGGATCAGGCAGGCGCATCCGGATACAAATGGTCGTCCAGGGGACCCGACATACCCGTTGAAAACGGTACTCTCTGTACGGCAAGGATCGTCGTGCGAACGCAAAGCCCCATCAGCCTCCTCACCCCTCACCTGAAGAAAACATTCGGTCTTTACACCGGTCCGGAACTCGATGACGGCAAGCCTGAACGGTAGGCTCATGAGGGGACCTGCAGCCTATCGAAGAGTGAAGACTCCCACCGTGCTCCAGATGGAAGCGGTAGAGTGCGGCGCAGCGGCGCTCGCCATCATTCTTGGCTACTACGGGAGAGTCGTACCCCTGGAGACGTTGCGGATGGCCTGCGGTGTCTCGCGTGACGGCACCAAGGCGAGCAATATCGTCAAGGTAGCACGGGAGTATGGGCTAAAAGCAAAAGGCTTCAAGAAAGAACCGGAGGATCTGCGCTCCTTTCGTCTTCCGGTCATCGTTTTCTGGAATTTCGGTCACTTTCTTGTGGTAGAAGGCTTCGGCAAAGGCAAGGTATATCTCAACGATCCTGGCATGGGGCCGCGAGAGGTGACCAACCAGGAGTTCGACGAGGCCTTCACCGGGGTTGTTCTTGCGTTTGAGCCCGGCCCTGACTTTCTGAAGGGCGGCAAGAAACGAAGTATCCTCGCAGCTTTGGCAAGAAGACTGACCGGCTCCGGAAGACCGCTTGTCTACATAATGCTCGTAAGCCTGGCCCTCGTTGTCCCGGGAATCGTCATTCCTGTCTTTACGAAGATCTTTGTGGACAACTACCTTGTGCACGGCATGAGCGATTGGGTGAGACCGCTTCTCCTCGGTATGGCCCTGACGGCGATTCTCAGGGCAGTCCTTACCTGGATTCAGCAGCACTATCTTCTCCGGCTGGAAACAAAACTTTCCCTTTCCACTTCGAGCCATTTTCTCTGGCATATCCTGCGGCTGCCCGTCGAGTTTTTTACCCAGCGTTATGGTGGCGAGATCGGGTCACGCGTCGCGATAAACGATCGTGTGTCCCAGCTCCTCTCGGGGCGCCTGGCAACCACCTTTCTCAATCTTTCCACCGCTGTCTTCTTTGTGACTCTCATGATGTTCTATGATATCGCGCTCACCACGGTGGGTCTGGGAGTGGCGCTCACCAATATCGGGGTGCTTCGCTACGTGGCCCGCAAGAGAAAAGATAGAAATGCCCGGTTTCTCCAGGAGAGAGGCAAGCTGATGGGTGTGTCCATAGCCGGTCTTCAGACGATTGAGACCCTGAAAGCTACCGGGTCGGAGTCCGATTTTTTCAGTCGGTGGTCGGGTCAATTTGCGAAGGTCGTGAATGCCCGGCAGGAGCTCGGCGTTTACAGCCAGTTTCTCTCGGTTGTGCCCCTAACGCTGGCTGCTTTCAATACGGTTATCATACTCTCTCTGGGGGCCCTCCGGGTCATGGAAGGGCGCATGTCCATGGGCACGTTAGTTGCCTTCCAGAGTCTTATGGCAAGCCTCACCCTCCCGGTGCAAGGTCTCGTACAGATGGGAAGTACCCTCCAGGAGGCGGAGGGCGACATGGGTCGTCTTGACGACATCCTATCGAGCGCGGTAGACAGACAGTTTCGGGAACCGGAGGAGCGGCAGATAGCAGAAGACGTCGCCAAGCTGCCCGGACACATGGAGCTGCGGAATATCTCTTTCGGGTACAGCAGGATCGATGCGCCTCTCATTCAGGGCTTCAACGTAAAATTGAGACCGGGCGCCCGTGTCGCCGTAGTGGGTGCTACAGGAAGCGGAAAGTCGACCGTGGCAAAGCTTGCATCGGGACTTTACGAACCCTGGGAAGGTGAGGTGCTTTTTGAAGGAGTGGACCGGAGAAAAATTCCGCGACAGCTTCTCGCGTCGTCCGTGGCTCTGGTTGACCAGGAGATCTCGCTTTTCGAGGGCACTATAACAGAAAACCTTTCTCTCTGGGACAGTACTTTATCGGAAAGGGACATTACCGGCGCGTGCAAAGACGCCTGCATCCATGATGACGTGGTGTCAAGATCGGGGGCCTATGCGAGCCGTGTTGAAGAGGGCGGGAGGAACTTCAGCGGGGGGCAGCGACAACGCCTGGAAATCGCCCGTGCCCTCGCGGGCAACCCGACAATGCTGATCCTCGACGAAGCGACGAGCGCCCTGGACCCTGTTACCGAGAAACAGATTGACGACAACCTCAGGCGCCGCGGCTGCACCTGCCTCATAGTTGCCCATAGGCTGAGCACCATTCGCGACTGCGATGAGATCATCGTGCTCGACCGCGGACAAGTTGTCCAGCGCGGCGCCCACGAAGAGTTGATAACGGTGGACGGACCGTACAGAGACCTGATGGCTGCGGAAAATTGACATGGGAAAGATATCCGAATCGCTGAAGCTGACCCTCGAGCATTGTCCGTCGGCGAAGAAAGAACATCCGGGATCTTTCGAGCTTGGTGAGGAAGAGGTCCACTTTGTCCTGTCGGGCGCTCTGGATATCTTCGCCGTGGAGAAGGAGGCCCCGGACGGACACCTCGGGGGGCGGAAGCACCACCTTTTCAGGGTCGGGACGGGGGAGGCCGTCTGGTCGACGCCGGATATGGGGACCCCCTTCATTACCTTTACGGCCACGGCAGGTCCGGGGACCAGGACGGCCCGATGCAAGGGAGAAACGCTTGATCGCCTTTTCGAAACCTGGAAGGACGAACTCACGACCCTATCCGGCCAATGGGCAGACCACCTTCTTTCCCTCCTCGATGCCGCTTTCCCGCCTCCCTTTCCCGTACCCGCAGCTTCCCTGAGCGAACTCCGGCAGGCCCTCGCTGCCTTGCACTCCTTTGTCGCCTCTCACGTGGAGGCGGGAATCAGAAGGAAGGCGGAGGAGGAGAAGCAGATGCTCATGCTTCGGGGCGAGGGAGGCGTTCGTGCCATGCGCCGCGCTTTGAGCCGGCTTTCATCGGTGATAAACCCGGAAGCCGCTGAGCCTCCGGAGGCCGGCGAGAGCCCTGAGGATCTGCTTTACAGGGCATGCTGCCTCATAGGAGAAAGAATGGGAGTTCAATTCCGACCCTCGGGAACACTCGCGGGCATCGGGCAGGCGTCCCGCGTGCGTATGAGAAAGGTTATGCTAAGGGGCGACTGGTGGGTTCGTGACAACGGTCCGATGCTGGGATACGTTGAAGAAGATCAGAGACCCGTCGCTCTCCTCCCTACCCCTTCTTTGGGATATGAGATGGTTGACGTGGGACGGGGAGCGCGTTTTCCCGTCGATGGCCGCAACGCGGCTTCTCTCTCTCCCTTTGCGCACACCTTTTACGTCCCTCTTGCCGAGAGGGCGGTTACGGCCCTAGACCTCATTGTCTTCAGCCTTAAAGCGTGTTCCGGAAAGGACCTCGTCAAGATCCCGCTGATCGGGATTGCCGTGGGGATCCTCGGTTTGCTCGTGCCCATAGCAACGGGCGTGATTTTCGACTCCATCATACCGGGGGCGGAGCGACGGCAGCTATTCCACATCAGCCTGGTGCTCTTTGCCATGGCCTTTTCCACCGGGCTTTTCGAGGCGGCAAAGGGATTGGCCATCCTCAGGACGGAGACGAAGATAAGCGCCGTGACGCAGGCAGGTATCTGGGACCGCATCCTCAGTCTTCCCGTGTCGTTTTTTCGCCGATACCTTGCCGGGGACCTCGCGGTGCGCTCCCTCGGCATCGAACAGATGAGAGAAGCGCTCACAAATTCGGTGATGTCATCCATGATGACCGGTATCTTTTCTGTCTTCAACCTTTTTCTTCTCCTCTACTATGAGTGGAGACTTGCCCTCATGGCCTTTGGGCTCCTGCTGGCGGCCCTGATAATCACCGTCCTGCTGGCGCTCCTGGAGCTGCGCTACCA
Source organism: Syntrophorhabdales bacterium (assembly GCA_050012495.1). Classification (GTDB taxonomy): domain Bacteria; phylum Desulfobacterota; class Syntrophorhabdia; order Syntrophorhabdales; family WCHB1-27; genus BOG-1155. The sequence continues at coordinate 60,368 of JBEKHB010000002.1, read as the reverse complement.
GAGGGCGATACAGGAAATGGAGGGGAAGATTGCGGGCCTTGTGTTCCAGTTGATTGCCGGCATTTCGAAACTTCGCGTGGCTGCCGCGGAGTCGCGGGCTTTCGCCATCTGGGCACGGGCATTTGCCGACCAGAAGAGACTGGGGGTGAAGGCGCGGACCCTGTCGAACTGGCTGGCCGTTTTTGATAGCGCCTTCCCCGTTATCTCGTCTCTATGCCTTTTTATTGTTGTCTTTGCACTGAGGGGCGGCGCCGAGGCCCGGGCGGGAACGCTGTCCACCGGAGAATTCATCGCCTTCAATGCCGCCTTCGGCACGTTCCTCGCCGCGGGTCTCGAGATGGGGGTGGCGGCGCTCTCGGTAATCCAGATCGTTCCCCTCTACGAGCGGGCACGGTCCATCTTCGAGGCAGCGCCGGAGGTGGACAACGAGCGGGCCGACCCTGGCGAGCTGACAGGCGAGGTCGAGATGACCCATATCTCCTTTCGTTACGATCCGGAAGGGTCCATGATCCTCAACGACGTCTCCCTGCGCGTGAAACCCGGCGAATTTGCCGCCTTCGTAGGCCCTTCCGGCGCCGGCAAATCGACTATCCTCAGGCTGCTCCTCGGCTTCGAGACGCCTGAGACCGGTTCGATTTATTATAACGGCCATGATTTCAACGGGCTCGACGCGCAGAAAGTCAGGAGGCAGATGGGCGTCGTCATACAAAACAGCCAGGTCCTTCCGGGGAGCATATTCGAGAATATCGTCGGCTCTATGCCCCTGACCCTCGATGATGCCTGGGCGGCGGCGCGCATGGCGGGGCTCGATCAGGATATCGAGCGTATGCCCATGGAAATGCACACCTTCGTTCCGGAAGGCGGGTCTACATTCTCCGGCGGTCAGCGACAGCGGCTGCTCATTGCCCGGGCCCTTGTGAAGAAACCGCGCATCCTGCTATTCGACGAGGCGACGAGCGCCCTGGACAACAGGACACAGGCCCAGGTGAGCGAGTCGCTGGAGAGACTGGGGGTCACGAGGATCGTCATCGCCCACCGGTTGAGCACCATCCGGCATGCCGACTGCATTTACATGCTGTCCGGCGGGCGAATCGTGGATAAGGGAAAATACGAAGAGCTGATGAGCCGGCCGGGACCCTTCAGGGACCTGGCATCCCGGCAACTGGTGTAGACACAGGACTTGCCCGATCCGTCGCTGCTTTTGGCGACGCGGCTGTTCTATCTTTACAATGGTAATCCCCTCAACTCTGTGAGATCACCATTAGGAATATAGAGATATCCATAGGTAAAGACGAAAAGACCGAGAGAAATGCCCATTTCTCTGTCGGAGGTATCTGGTTTTGGGTATAAACTTTGAGAGCCCTGATGAGCTTCAAGAGATCTTCACGGTCTATCACCGTTTCTGTGGGGATATCCTCGTACCTGAAAAGGGTGCTTTAGGGGGTCAGTGTGTCCATGTCGGAGAATTCATCGGGCAGGCGGCGCCCGGCGTCGGCAAGGAGGTCCATAAGGAAGCGCAGGCTGTGGGTCCTGGGGAAATCGATGGCGTAAAACGACAGGATGGCTTTGAGCAGTTTGTTCGTAATGGAACCTGAGCAAAGGGGCTGCACCATGCAGCTTGAGGAAGGGACCAACCGGCAACGGGAGGAGTCCCGGACGAAAGCAAAACCGTTTTGTATTTCTCAGCGTGAGATGTGGGAGACCTACAAGAGGGTGAAGCGCAGTCTCACAAGAATTGCTGGAGGCCTTATTGAAAGTTTTGGGGATTCCGTGGTAGACTGGTACCAGGCTGAAAAGCGAGTTCTTATCAATTCAATTTAAAGGAGGAGAATATGCCGGAAGAAAAGCAAAAACCAGAACAGAAGAAAGTGGTCGACCTTACCGAAGATGAAGAGCTCAAAGATCATGACCTGGATGAGGTCGCAGGAGGCGTTTGTCAGGATAGTGTAGAAAAGACCACTCAGACGTGCGGCGGCTGTGGTAGTAAAGTCGGTGGAGGGCAACACAATATGTGACCGGTGTAGTATCCGTTTCTGCATTTCCATGTTTCAGCGGATACGTGCGCCATTTGTCGTGCCGCATGTTGATAAGGATCATGATCGACTTTTGGATGATGTCCCCGAAGATATCGGTCATTGCGCCCTTTTCTGCATGCGGCACGACGCTGTTCCATATCAACGGAGCCGGTCCCGAATAATCACCGCCATCGTACAGCCTGTTCCAAAGACGCAAGAATGAATATGTTTTCGCGGGGGGCATGAGATGAGTTTCACTTTTCTGCCTGCGGGTGATCGAATCTATTACGAGATAGAAGGCAGAAACTACCTCTTTGATGGCTCTACCGGCATGCTTGAGTATGATGTACCCTGTGGGAAACAGATTGGGGAGGAAGGGACCCAAAACCCGCCGGATATAAGACGTTTAGATCCAGACTCCCCCCCCGTGAAAATTGCACCGGCTAATTTCCAGCCGGCCCTCTTCAACGTCTTCGTCTCATCGACATGCAATTTGAACTGTTCCTATTGTTTCAGTCAAGGCGGTACGATGGGAATGAAAGACCGGGTTATGGATCGTCGTACCGCTCGCGACGTAATGCGCTTTTTGAAGAACCATATCATACGTGCGAAGAATAAACATACCGTAATCCGTCTTTTCGGCGGAGAACCCATGCTAAATCGGGTTGTTTTGCTGGAAATTCTCGAAGCCGTACGTGGGTGGAAAGACGAGAAGATGCCTCTGTTCAGAATCGCTCTTGCCACGAACGGCACCATCCATGACCAAGAGGTGTTGGAATGCGTTAAGGAGCTTAGAGACAATATCTCCGTGGAGATCAGCCTGGATGGAGGTCCGGAGCACCACAACGCGCACCGACGTTTCAAAAACGGAGTGGGCTCGTGGCAATTAGCCTACGATTTTACGCAAACGCTTCGTCAGGAAGGCATTACGTTTGCGATTGCGGCCGTTATCCCTTATCCCTACGACTACAAAGAAATAGCGGAGGAACTGACTGCATTCGGATTTGATGGGTTTGACATAAAGGATTTGGTTCCTCACTGCATGGGAGGAACAATCGAAACGGATGTCTTTCGCTGCGATGAGACGTTATGGCGCAGCAAATATATTGAATACAACAAGTACTGTTTAGACAGGGTGCGCTACCAAAATAAGGAATTAACGTCCGACCGGAGAGTTATGCTTTCCGCTTATAAGAGCTCTTATAGACATTTATCCAAGTTTGCTTGTGGGGCAGGACGGCTAAGGGCAAGTATTGACACCAACGGGTATATCTACCCCTGCGATGCATTCATGCGCTCCGACTTCATTTTGGGTGACGCCCGCAACGGTTGGAATTCGGAAGGGCTGGCGGTATTTGCCGACCTTCTAAATCAAAAAGGGTCCATCATAACCAGCCGGCGGGAATGCCGGGGTTGTTTCGCAAAACATCTCTGCCGCGGAGGTTGTTACGGATTGAATTGGGAGAAATCGGGCAAAATTGACGAAATCAGGACCAAGAGATGTGAGCATATCCGAGAAAAGACAAAGATTGATCTTTTCTTCTTGAGCGAGCTTAAAAGACTGAAGTCGGAACCGCATTCGGAACCGTCGTCTGCCGAGTCAGGAATCACAGGTTGACCGCAAAACATCTGCACATCGACGTGGAAGCCCTCCTGAGGCGGGCGGCCCCGCTTCATTGTTCAGCGGGAACCACCCTATTTCAGAACTGCCGTCCTACATCTGATGACGAGATATTCGCGAAACGCATTCAACGCTGGCGGGATTTGGCCGCGCGAAACGATGAGCTGCAATTCCGAAGGCGTCTCTCCTGGAACGATTTGTCGACGGAGAGCGCCGCATTGGCGGTTGCAAGCGAACGCCCCCTGTTGAAAGAGGATGAACCTTGGGCGTCCGGGACACGACGGTTGATTCATTATCTTGAGCAAGGCGGAGGTCGCCGGCATCCGCAGGGGATCGGCGCAAAAAGGGGCTGCACGGAGCTTCCGTCCTCCATACCCTTTGCGCCGGTCCTGGCAACGGTAATTGCCTTTGCCGAGGCCGAGATGGATCGGTCATCCCGTTGGCCTTCATTGAGCCGTCCAGTTCGCCGACAACTCCTGGCTTCGCTCTGCCGGCGTCTTTCAAACGTGTCGGATCGGTCCTTGGGCTTGGAATTCCGCAAATTACGGAATGCCCGGCATTCTCCAGAGGGCTGCTGGGACGCTTTTGTCGAGCATATGCAGAGCGGAGGACTGCTCCGGCTTTTGGAGCGTCTTCCGGTGCTCGCGCGTTTGATGGCTACCGTCGTTAATTTTTGGATCGAGGATACGTCCGAATTCCTGGCCCGGTTGGCGGAAGATGGCACACGCATCGTCGATTTTCTTGGCCAAAATCCCGGTGAGATAGCCGAGGTCCAATGCGATCTCTCCGATCCTCACCGGGGCGGGCGAAAGGTGCGAATCGTCCACTTCGCCTCCGGCGCCGGGATAGTGTACAAGCCCAGAAGGCTTGACATGGATCTAGCGTGGTTTCAATTCACGGAGTGGCTGCGCAGACAAGATCCGCGCCTGGAGATCCACGCGCCGCGGGTCCTGCACCGCGGCGGATGGGGTTGGGTCGAACTCATGAAGCATGAGCCATGTCTTGACCTCGAAGCCGTCGCCCGATATTACTGGCGCGCCGGCTGTCTCCTCTGCCTGCTATATGCGACATCCGCCACCGATTTCCATGCCGAGAATCTGTTGGCATGCGGCGAGTACCCGGTGCCCATCGATCTCGAAACTCTGTGCTTGCCCGATTTGAAGGACTCTCTTTCTGAAGTTGCATTTCCAATGAGAAGATCCGTGTTGCGCATCGGCCTTCTCCCGGAGTGGCAAGACATTGGATCAGGGAAGGCGGCAATGGATTTCAGCGGATTTGGGTCCACCGAAGAAACTCTGCCGTTGTCTACGTTCAAGTCTTGGATTCACGAAAACAGCGATGAGATGGAATACGTCGAGATCCGGGACAGGCGCGCGCCCGGCCAAAATTTGCCGTTTCTTCGCCACGGCAAGTGTCCCGACCCAGGCGCCTTCGTCGATCGCATAACCGATGGTTTCCGGATGACCTATGGCTTTCTGCTCTCGCATAAGGATGATTTGCTCTCCCCTTTCAGCCCCCTTACGGCATTCCGCAGTTGCAGAACTAGGATCGTTTTCCGGAAAACCGATCTTTATCGCTCTCTGTGGGAGCGTTCGGTGAACCCGTTGTTCCTTTCCAGCGGTGTAGACCGAAGCATCGAATTGGAAGGACTCAGCCGTCACTATCTCGGTTTAGGAGAACGGCATGACCGGCGCGAAGTGTTCAGGGCGGAAATCGCATCGCTCGAGCAACTTGACGTACCTCTCTTTGAATCGGTTGTCGATACCAAGGAACTGCTGGACTCGTATGGTTGCGGACTGAAGATCGATGGTCTCATACAAGTCCCCGGATACGCGAATGCGCTCCGCGGAGTATCAGGAATGTCGGCCGAGGATTGCGATTCCCAGATCGAATCGATTCGGGCGAGTTTCGCGGCACGCGCGATGAGAGATTCGCACGAAGCGCAGCCAAAGGCAGACCCTGGATTATGCAACAGTTCCGAATGCCGACTCCCCCGTTTACACCCCAGCCAATTTTTGTTTGCGGCATGCGAAATTGCCCATGCCCTCGTGCGCAAGGCAGTTCGGATCGAAGGGCAAACGTCATGGATCGGGTTCGATGTGCTTCCGGCCAGCGGATACTTAAAGGTGAATGCTCTCGGTCCTTCTCTGTATGGAGGATCTCCCGGATTAGCCTTGTTTCTTGCGGCAATGTTTGCGCTGGAAGGCAGAGAGGAGCATCGGGATGCCGCGCTGGGCGTCATTCGGTCCTTGAAGCGGACTTTCCTTACGAGCGCGGGAGGAGAACCTGTAAGCCCGCTGGCGGCAGCATGGTTTCTGGCGTCTGGCATTGGGGCAGGAGTTGGCGGCGGCTCGACGATCTATGCCATCCATGCCGCGGGGAAACTGATCGACGCCCCGGAATCCCACAAGATTGCCCTCGGCTTGTCGCGTCTGATCGACGCAAGGGCCATTTGCGCCGATCGTCATCTCGATGTCATGGGCGGCGCGGCCGGAGCAATCCTTGCTTTGTTGGCGCTTTGGAAAGAGACTCATGAACCGGAACTTTTGGAGAAAGCTTTGCTCTGCGGCGAACATCTCATGCGCTCGCGAATTTCCCAAAACGGCGCGCCCCAATCCTGGCAAACCATCGGCTCGGCTTCGCTGGCAGGGTTCTCACACGGGGTCGCCGGCATCGGGCTTGCTCTGCTTCGGTTGTACAAAGCTTCGAACGATATTCGTTTCCGAGACGCGGCGATCGAGGGCTTTGCCTACGAGCGCACTCTCTTTTCACCCGAGACCTGCAATTGGGCCGATCTTCGCGAAGGAATCGCCGCCGATCCGGGTTTCGGCTCCTGGTGTCATGGAGCTCCAGGGATAGCACTCTCCCGACTGGCGGCGCTGGAAATAGTGGATGATCCACTCATCCGCTCAGACCTCGATTCCGGCCTTCAATTTTTGGTCCGCTCTCAGATCGATTCCAACGGTACATTGTGTTGCGGAGAAACGGGCAAAGCAGATATCCTGCTTGAGGCGGGGCGCCGCCTGGCTCGTCCGGAGTTGATATCGCTCGCGCAAGACAGGGCTTCCGCAGTTGCCGCCGGCGTGGCGTCGTCCGACACAAGCATGCTGCTTCTGGGGTTATTTCAGGGAATTGCAGGCGTGGGATATGGACTGCTACGCCAGGCGGCTCCGGACCGCCTTCCCTCCATTCTCCTGTGGGATTGAAGGAAGCCGTTCGTTGGGGTTTATGTTACCGGTGTCTGTTTGCTGGATTGACGTTGTCTTTCCCTGCCGGTCATGGGAGAATAAGAGGCGATTTCCCACGGGCAAGGGGGCTTTTCGTGGCATTGGCGCTTTTCGACTTCGACGGGACCATCACCTCCAGGGACAGCTTTGCGGGTTTTATCAGGTATGCGGTGGGTCCCGTGAGGTACTGGCTCGGAATCGCCTGCCTCACGCCCGTGGTCATCGGATTCCTTCTGGGCTTCGTCCGGGCCTCGCGGGCGAAGGAGCTCATGTCGACCTATTTCTTTGGCGGCCGGGCTGCACCCGAACTTGAGCGACTCGCCTCAAGGTACTCCCTGGAGGAGCTGCCGGCCATGGTGAGGCAAAACGCCCTTGAGCGGATCGAGTGGCACAAACAAAAGGGGGACACGGTTGTCGTGGTCTCCGCCTCGATCGATCTATGGCTGAAGGGCTGGTGCGCGGCTCACGCGCTCGATCTGATCGCCACCAGGCTGCAAACGAAGGGAGGCATCATTACCGGAAGGTTCCTCACGCGCAATTGCAGCGGCCGTGAAAAAGTCGCCAGGATCACGGCGCGATATGACCTTGAACAATTCGATTATATCTATGCCTACGGGGACAGCCGGGCAGACCGGGCGATGCTCGACATCGCCGACGAGCGATACTATCGGTGGAGGCCCATGGCGTCTCCCGGCCCTTCCTCACAGGCCGGTCTCCGCGCAGCCCGCCGGGCCGGCGATTCGGCCCTTTAAGCAGGATTGGCCGCCCCGCGAGCGACGCCGGCAATCATCTCGGCAGCCGGAGAAAGGCCGACCAGGGCGGAGTCGATGCAGAGGTGAAAGTTCCTCGCGTCCGTCCATTCGACCCCGACGATATCCCGTGCGAATTTTGCCCTTCTCTTGTCATACTCCCGTATTTTCGCCCGGGCCTCCCTCGCCTCGCCGATCTTCTGGGCCGCCATGATCCGTTTGACCCGAAACTCCTCGGGGGCATGGATAAATACGTGGATCACGTCCGGCCGGCCTTTGAGCACATGAAATCCGCCCCGCCCGACGATCACCGCGCCGTACCTGTCCGCGATCTCCCTGATAAGCCTCGATTCCACGGCAAACAAATCCTTGTCGTAGACGGTCCTCCCCAGAACGGGCCCGTAGTAGCCCATTTCCGGTGCGCCCACGGCGCAGGCCCTGATGATATTCTCCAGGAGACCGGAGGCCCTCTCCTCATAGTGCTCCAGCGACCCTGCATCCAGGTCGAAGTGCTCCGCCGCCCTGTGCAGGATTTCCCGGTCGACGAGCCGGAGACCAAGCTTTTGCGCTACCAGATGCCCGATATAGGAGCCGCCGCTCCCTATCTGCCTCGACACGGTCACCGAGAGACGTCGTGTATCGCTCATGTGCCCTCCGTCCCCGCACGTCCCTATGGCTCCCCCCCTCCCCTGGAGAAGGGACGGTGGGGACATTGTTTCATTCTGTACATGCTCATTCCCGCCCTGCCGGTCTTTCCGCTGCCATCCCTTGTCCTTCATTATTAGAGAAATGCCGCAAGATTGCAACAACTATTCCATCAGAAAGACGGTATTCAGGGGTATCGGCAAGGAAACTGCGTAGATCCTCGTGCCCCCGTCACCCGTCAGGCCGAGGCGCTTATACCAGTCGGCCCCGCCCCTCGTTTGTCAATTAAATGAGGGGGCTTTGCCTTAGGGGGCTTGCGTAGAAAAGGCAAGGGTTTAGAGTGACAGGATTCGTCGCAGACCATCCTCGATCTGTTCGAGGTCGCCAGGTTTAAGAGTGCCGGCAGGCTCTCGCAGCCTGCTCTTATCTATCGCCCGGAGCTGGTCAGCCACGGCAACTACCTTTTGACCAAGACACTCGACCTCGATCGCCAACGGAGGCCTCGGGGTTCCGGAGGTTGACAGAGGGATCACGAGAACGGTCCTTCTGGCATTATTGATCGGCGTGGCGCCTATGAGGACGCAGGGTCTTTTCTTCCTGATCTCAGAGCCCACCGTGGGAGCCAGATCGACCCAATAGATATCACCACGTTTCAGGCTCAATGGCGTCTCCTGTCGTGACATCCCATTCAGCCATCTCCCGGTTCAGGGCTTCGTCACTCTCAACAGCCCTGGCGCATTCGAAAAGCGCCATTTCCCTCCTTTCGACTTCTGCCTTGAGGAGCTCCCTGACAACCTGGCTTCTCTTTCGGGATGGAATCACCGTTTTCATACGCTTGACAAGATCCTCAGGCAGCGACACCAGTATTTTTTCCACTTTTGCCTCCATGTTATATATTATATAGTATATCCAACTTATCGGCAATGAGAATTACAGGATCGATTTTTGGAGCGGCCCGATGAGGGTCCTGACGGGCCGCGGCAGCGGTCTTTTCTCGGACATAACAGATATTTAACATATCCTTAATACACGCGTAACAATCAATTGATAGCCTGCAGTACATACCGAGCATATGTTCCCTCCACATGAAGGGGGCGCCCAGCGAAACCGCACTACCGCAGAAACGCGGGCAGCCGCAAAATACCCGTAATGGCGCCGGGGGGGGGAGACGAAAGGAGCACTATCATGAAGATGTGTCGTTGGACCGCGCCTGTCTTGATCGCTGTTGCCGCACTCTGTTTCGGCGCCCTCGCACAGGCTGCAGACCTCGTAAAGCTCCAGGGCGCAGGGGCCAGCTTCCCCGCCCCCCTCTATCTCAAATGGTTCAAGGGCTACAGCGGCGCCCACAGGAACGTGCAGATCGATTACCAGTCGGTCGGGTCGGGGAGCGGCGTAAAGAGCTTCATCGACAGGACGGTCGACTTCGGGGCGAGCGATGCCGTGAAGGGCGCGGCAATACGGGACCTCTTCCGCTGGTGTGTGCGAGAGGGCCAGGGCTATGCTCCTCAAATGGGGTACGTGCCGCTGCCCGAGGGCGTGGCCGCGAAGGCCGCGGCCGCGCTCGACAGGCTCACCATAGCCGAGCGACCTTAAGAAGAGCTGAGCTGCCCTGCGAATAGATATAATACGTCGTTGAAGCTGCACGTCGAAAATATGCTATGCTGGAAAAAGCATGAAGGGACCGTCCAGGGGCGCCGGGATAGGATGGATCGATATTTCCGTACCGTTGAAAACGGGGATGGTCGTCTACCCGGGGGATGCGCCCGTGCTGATCGATCGGCCCTGCGATGTGGCGAGGGGAGACCGGGTCACCCTCTCGCGCGTCTCTATGGGCCTCCATGCAGGGACGCACGTCGACGCGCCGCTCCATTTATTCGAAAAGGGGCTGCCTGTCGACCGGGTCCCGTTGGCCGCCCTCATAGGCACGGCACAGGTGATCGACATCATGGACGAGGCATCGATCACGCGTCCCGAGGTCGAGGCGCATCTGACCGAGGGGTGCGGCATAGTCCTCTTCAAGACGCGCAATTCCGCCCTGTGGCGGCAGGCGGGCTTCTGCGCGAGCTACGTCTCACTTTCTGCAGAGGCGGCGGAGTACCTGGTGAAGAAAGGCGTAAGCGCGGTGGGGATAGACTATCTTTCCATCGACGGCTTCGGGCAGGATGAGCTAAGGGCGCACGCCATGTTGCTCGGCGCAGTCATACCGGTCATCGAGGGGCTCGACCTCTCGGATGTCGGGGCCGGGCTGTACGAATGTATCTGCCTGCCGCTCAGGGTCGAGGGGGGAGAGGCAGCGCCGGCACGAGTTATTGTGCGACCCCTCGAATAGCTTCTTTCGGTATCTTTTTATTAGTTTTTATTCGTTCGGCCAACGGCATGTTCGGAAATCTCATGGACCCGCAAGCGAGTGCCCCCCGGCGCTCTGCTCGCCTTGCGGGCTCCAGCGTACGGGTACAGGGAAAATTATGTTGACAGTTGTTACAGGACGTGATAGAAGGAAACAGGGTGTTACAAGGGTTAACGCCTTGCAGCCATAACAGTGTATTCTATGGCGACCTTGACGATAAACGGAGTCGAGTACTATTCGGCGACTCAGCTTTTAGGGGAGATAAGAGTGTTGCGTCAGACATTTTGGCGCTGGAGACGAAGGGGGCAGATTCCCGCAGGCCATCGATTCCGGGATGGGAGGCTGCTGTTTACGGGTCCCGAAGCCGAAATGATCAGGAGGTTTGCAACCGGTGTCCGGATTGCGGAAAGGCCAGCGTTCTATCAGGGTAGACTATTTGATAATGGTGACTTACGGAAGGGTTAAGGGATAGGTGAGGGTCGGCGGAAGCTCAGGGGGTGGATACACAAAATAGCGATTAAAGAGATGTGAGGGAAATTATGATCTGGTGGTTGATCGGTGTGTTTTGGGTCGGTCTTCTATGCGGGATATTCGCCATGTGTATTTTTATCGCGGGGAATAAACCCTACGCAGATAGGGCCATGGAGGAAAACGAAAGGCCCCTAGGTCATCCTTCTAAGATATCCGTGACATCCGACGCATAATCTGTCACGCCTGCTGCCATTGTGGGTGTTACTCTCAGGCTCTTATCGGACCTTCCTGGCCCACTTCAAGGCTCAGCGGCGATGTTGGCACTCCGGCCCTATACGAACAGTGGACAATCCGTCTCGTTCAACTCAGCACGGGGAGATGTTTCGAGGGGAGGATCAGGCCATCAAGGCACCACCGCCTTTGTGAAACTGACTTGCCCGGTGCCTGGCTTCCTGCTTGGCTTTTGCTGCCAGGATTTTATCCACGCGTAGGGTGAGTTTAGTCATCATGACGTATCATGTAAACAGTAATGTACGGCACTGTCAAGAGGCAAATCTGAGGCTGAAGGGGAGGGTCAAGGGTCACCCATTAGAGGGCAAATCTTTATTCTGTTCAGGGAATCTTCCACCCGCTTCCGGAGTAGATATTTTCGGCTCGAACATACACCCGATCATCCGGGCTGTTGTCGGGCATGCCGGAAAGCACTGCGACTTTTTTTCAGGACCAGGGAACCGGCGCCGCCTGCGAGGGAGACCACCATGGAGAGGAGGAAGGCGTACGTGAACGTGCCCGTGGAGTCCTTGATGTAGCCGCCCACGACGGGTCCAAGGGCCTGCCCGATGCCGAAGAAAAGGGTGATGAAGCCGAGACCCGCGGGCGCCAGTCTCCCGCCTACCGCATCCCCGGCCGCAGCAGCCATTATGACGGGTATCGAAAAGGCCGCGATTCCGAAGACCGCGGCGGACAGGTAAAAACCCGTGTAATCTTTCCAGAACGCGAGGACAAGATAGGAAAGGGCGAGGGTAAAATAGGCGATCATCGACCCGTGCCTCCTGCCCACGACATCGGACACCCAGCCGTAGATCACACCGCAGAAGATGCTGAAGATGCCCAGGACCCCGAATATCCTCCCCGCGCTGACCGCCGGCACCTGCATTTCCTTCGTGAGATAGGCGACGAAAAAGGTGAGATAGATGATGTAGGAAAAGCCGTACATGAAATACACACCCCCGAGCTTCCATATCTCCGGCTGGACTATAATGTCCTTGAAGGCGGAGAAGAGCGTAATCCTGGGGCCTGACGGAGCCGAACCTTCCTGCCCTTCCCCTCCGTACACGCTGAGGTGCTTTTCCTTCGGGTTGTCCCTGAGGAAGGCAAAGCATACGAAGGCAAGCACGAAGACTATGATCCCGAGCATGAACCAGGCATACCGCCAGCCGTGCCGGCCGAAAGCAGAGATCACGGGCGGGAGCATAATGCCCGACAGGAAGAGGCCGGTGCCGATGCCTGCCGACACGATGCCCGTTGCGAGGCCCCTTCTCTTCATGGTAAACCAGGCTGCCGGCAGTGCCATGATGGGCACGTAGCTGCCCCCGTTTCCCGCCCCGGAGACCAGCCTCATGAAAAAGGCAAAGAGGAAGGAGTTGGCGAGCCCCGTGAGAAAGAGACTGACGCCGATGACGATGAGGGACACGAACACGACCCTCCTCACGCCGAAGCGGGCGGCCAAAAAACCGCCGACGATGGCGAGGCAGAGGTAGCCGATGAAGTTGCCCGTTGCGATGGATCCCAGCTGCGTGTAGCTGAGCGCGAGCCCGTCCTTCATCGACGGGAGGATCACCGAGTAGGACATCCTGCCGAACCCATGGGCAAGGATGGTCACGAGACAGCCGGTCGCCGCTATAACCCAGGCATAGTGCATGGCTTTACCCCCCCCTTTTTTCATTGTAAAAGGATATAGCCTGCCGTGTCAACAAGTACCGGCGCGATGTCGTGCGAGCGGAGAAGATCGAGCACGCACATCATCCTGCGGAACGCACTCCGCCTACGCTGGTGAGCGGTCGTTCCGCATACGTGCTCACGAAGGGCGCCATACGCTCCAGTCTAAATTGGAGTTTCCAAATGCGTTTGCCCTGCGCCGGGTGCGATCGCTCTTGAAAGAAGCGGCAGAAAGCGTCATAATGGAAGAGGGAGGGGCAATGAAAGAGAGAGGGGCAGGCGTCCTGTTTCATATTACCTCGCTTCCTTCGCCGTACGGCATTGGCGACCTTGGCCCCTGGGCTTACAAGTTCGCCGACTTCCTTACGGAGACACGCCAGACCTACTGGCAGATACTGCCGCTCAACCCCACTGCGCCGGTTTACGGCAATTCGCCTTATAGCAGCATCTCCACGTTTGCCTGCAACACCTTGCTCATAAGTCCCGACATGCTTGTAGAGGATGGTCTCCTGGACAAGAAAGAGGTCGATGGGGGGCCCGTTTTTCCGGATGACCGATGTGACTACGAAGGGGTGACCTCCTATAAGGAGTACCTGCTGGACCTTGCCTGCGACAGTTTCACGAGTTCCGGTGTCGACCACGACAGATTCGCCCATTTCTGCGATGATCATGCGTCGTGGCTCGATACCTATGCGCTCTTCGTCTCAATCAAAAAACGCATGGGCGGCGCGTCGTGGAGCGAGTGGCCCCGGGAATTGAGGAGCCGGGCGCACGACCGGATGGAGATGATACGGAAGGAATTACGGGCCGATATCGACAGGGAAAAATTCCGGCAGTACCTCTTCTTCCGTCAATGGGGCGCCCTCAGGAAGTACTGCAACGAGCGGGGCATACAGATCGTGGGGGATATCCCCATTTACGTGAGTTACGACAGCGCCGATGTATGGGCCAATGGGGATATCTTTAAGCTGGACGGAGAACAGAGGCCCACGGCGGTTGCAGGTGTGCCACCCGACTATTTCAGCTCGACAGGCCAGTTGTGGGGTAACCCGGTCTACGACTGGGATGCGTTGAGACAAACGGGCTACGCCTGGTGGGTCGAGCGGATGCGCCGCACCCTCGCCCTCTTTGACGTGGTGAGGATCGACCATTTCCGTGGTCTGGCCTCGTTCTGGGAAGTCCCCGCCGGTGAAGAGAACGCGGTGAACGGGCGGTGGGTGGCTGCGCCGGTATACGATTTTTTCAACCAGCTTTTCACACGCTTCTCCAGCCTTCCCGTAATCGCTGAAGACCTCGGTTTAATCACCCCTGACGTGCGGGAAGTGATCCACGACTTCGGCTTCTTCGGCATGAAGATCCTCCTCTTTGCCTTTGGCGAGGAGAATCCCATGCATATCTACCTGCCCCACACCTATGAAAAAACGTATGCGGTCTACACGGGCACCCACGACAACAATACCGTTCGGGGGTGGTTCGAGGGCGAGGCAAGGCCGGATGAGCTGGAGCGCCTTTTCCGCTACATCGGCAGGGAAGTACGGCCCGATGAGGTGTGCTGGGAGCTGATAAGGCTCGCAATGATGTCCGTCGCCCGTATAGCCGTTTTCCCCTTGCAGGACATTCTTGGCCTTGGTCAGGAAGCGCGAATGAACCGGCCCGCAACCGGCCGGGGGAATTGGGAGTGGAGGCTGCTCCCCTGGCAGCTCACGGAAGCGGTCGCCGAGCGGCTTCGTTCCCTTACCGTCACCTATGGCAGGGCTTAAGCTGAGTTCAGAGGAAGGCTCCGTGGACGTGGGGTGCGAAAAGCAGTGTGTGAATCTCAAGTGACAGATCTGAGGAGGATGTATGAAAGGACGGCAATCACGTAGAATGACAAAGGTTGTGCCCGCGGCGGTGATCGTTTTTGTGCTGGCCGGGCTCGGCGCGTTGTTTCCGGTTTTTGCGGCGGCCGACGACGCCATGGATGCCCGGCATCTTGCCGAAAGGGCTCAGCAGACCCTGGAGACCTTCTCGGCGGCCCCGGAGATGGACGCGTTTCGGACGCTCGTCAAGGACGCCAGGGGCGTTTTTATTGCCCCTCAAATTCTGAAAGGCGCCTTTTTCCTGGGGGCGTCGGGTGGAAGCGGTGTGCTCGTGGCACGCGACGGCCTCACCGGGCGCTGGCTGGGCCCTGCGTTCTACACGATAGGTGAGGCGAGCTTCGGCTTTCAGTTCGGCGGCAGCGCATCGGAGGTGGTGCTGCTTGCAATGACCGACCGGGGCGTGAACGCGCTGCTTGAGAGTAGTATTAAACTCGGCGCGGACGTCGGGGTGGCGGCCGGCCCTGTCGGCATGGGGGCGGCCGCTTCGACGGAGAACCTGAGCGTCGATATTATCAGTTTCGCACGATCGAAAGGGCTGTTTGGCGGCATATCCGTTGATGGGGCAGTGGTAAAAACCAGGAGCGACTTGAATAATGCCTACTATGGCGCCATTGTCACGCCCGTGGACATTTTCAGGAAGAGAATAGCCGGGAACCCTCACTCGGCCGGGCTCCTTGCGGCGGTCTCCAGGATGGCCGGCGGAAGCAGCCCTTTTAGCCGGCGCATGCCGAATCGAGAAAACGAGCCCGAAAGCGTTGACAAACCCGCCGACGCTGCGGCGCCGGCCGGGGAGGAGCAATAGCGTAAATTCTCTTGATTACCCTCGCCCTCCCGTGATAGGCTTGGCCGGTCGGAGTGACGTTCGTCGCACCCGCACGCAGTAAAACCTTGCCACAACGGTCCGAAAGCAGTGAAGGAGGTTTCGCACTATGGGACTCAGGTATGAAGAGGTAACGGAAGAGGTGAAAAAGTTGTTCGGCGAAGTTCAGGCCAAGTACTTCCCCGAGCTGAAGAATGCAAAGATCATCACCCTCTTTGATGTGAAGAAGCGCGCGTCCGGGGGCCGGGTGGTCCTGGGTCGCATCATGAGGACCAACGACCTTTTGAGACACCTGACGAAAGACGAGGCGGTTGCCATAGAGGGCTATGATTATATTATTACCCTCGACAAGGAAGGGTGGAATGCCATAGGCGATGCCGACAGGGTCAGGTTGTTGCGCCACGAGCTGCGGCACACCCATTATGATATAGACTCGGAATCAAACCCTTACAGGCTTCTCGATCACAGTATAACCGACTTTTACGAAGAGGTGGAGCTGAACAAGGATGACCCGAGATGGCGGGAGCGGGTGGCCGCCATCGTTGAGGATATATACGAACAGAAAAAAGAGGACCGGAAGCAGGAGCGGAACAAACGCAAGAAGAGAAAGGGGTACGGAGGAAACGGCGAGTAAGATACTCTTGGACTGAGTTGTCCTTCAGGACTTGCCGGTCCGGGCGTGGCGGGTCGAGATGCTGCTTTGCGACCATTTCCGGCTGCCCGGCTTACATCCCTCATGACGCCAGAGGCCCTGCCCCACGCAGACGCCCTTGTTCGGTGCGACGATCCTTTTGCAGCACACGTAGCAGGTGTCGCTCCTGAATTCCTCAAAGAGCGGGTCCTGAAAATATCGTTTTGTCTCCTGCTTCGGCACGTCCAATACTACCCCGTTCCCCTGCCCGATTGCAAGAGTTTTATACCTTATCTTTTCAGGTTTTTGTCGAAGATGTCATAGGCATCGAGGAGGGCCGCGCTTCCGTTCAGCGAGAAGATGCTCTTGCCTTCCGTGTCCAAGGCAAAAAGCGATGGGTCATCATGAATGATGTCGTTCACCTCAATGGACTGCTGCGCCGCCAGCCGGGCCGCCTCTTCCGCCCTTCCCGGCCGGACGCGATTGATGACGACATGGGCATTGCCGATGTGCAGCTTGAGCTCTCCGGCAAGCTCCAGTATCCTTCGGGCGGTCATGAGGCCCCTTGAGGTGGCGTCGGAGACCACAAACAAATGGTCCACGTCCTGAGTGACGAGCCTGCTCATATGCTCCATGCCTGCCTCGTTATCAACCACGACGTAGGCATAGTTTCCCCTCAGGAGCTCTATGTGTTTTTTTACGAGTGAATTGGCCGCACAGTAGCAGCCTTGCCCCTCCGGCCTGCCCATGACGAGGAGATCGAAGCCCTTGCTCTCCACCAGGGATTCGTGCACCTTGAGCTCCATCCAGGTCTCCTTGGTCATCCCGGCGGGCACGGCCTCTTTCATCATCTCCCGGGCCTCGCCTATAGTTGCGTACGACCCGACGCCCACCACCTCATTCAGGTTCGCGTTGGGGTCGGCATCGACCGCGAGTATGGGGCCTCCGGTGCGCTTTTCCACCAGGTAGCGGATGAGCATGCCGCTTATGGTCGTCTTGCCCACCCCGCCTTTGCCGGCAAAGGCAAAAATCTCAGCCATGGGTGTCCACCTGTTCCTTCCTGTTCCGAATCTGTTCGATGACGCGCGGAAAGTCGCTCTCGTTGGTATGCGGGATGAAGAGGGCCGCAATAAACTCATCCATAAACGCGGGATTATTCGCCAGCTCGATGTTCGTCATGGTCTTCGCTATCCGTTCGGTCTGCTTCAAGAGTTCCCGGGAGAAAGAGAGCAATCGGGCGCCCAGCAGGGAACCGTTGCCGACAAAAATAAACTTCTCAACCGGCACATCCGGCAGAAGGCCGATCATTTGCGCCTTCTCCAGGTCTATGGAGTGGCCGAAGCCGCCGGCGATGATCACCCTCTCCAAATCCTCGAAGCGAAGCCCCACGCTGTCGAGAAGCGTCTTGCAGCCTGCATAAATGGCAGCTTTAGCCCGAATCAGGTTATCGAGGTCTACTTCGGTCAGGACTATGTCCCTCCCGATACGGCTTTCGGCCGCAAAGCTGAGCACATATTCCCAGCCGCTTTCTCCTTCTCTTACCCGGGCGGTCGGCAGTTCGCGGTTGAACTTGCCGTTCTGATCGATGGCACCCGCTTCGAAGAGCTCCGCAACGAGGTCTATCAGTCCTGATCCGCATATGCCTGCGGGCTTTGCCCTGGCTATGGTCAAAATCATCGGCTCGTAAGTCGATGGATTGATCTTTACCTGCTCGATAGCTCCGTTGCCCGCCCTCATGCCGAATTTGATCCCGCCCCCTTCGAAGGCCGGGCCGGCGGAGCAGGAGGTACACGTCAGCCAGTCCTTGTTGCCGATGACGATCTCACCGTTCGTCCCTACGTCGATGAAGAGCGTGATCTCATCGCGTTGAAAAATGCCGGAGCCGAGTACGCCTGCCACGATGTCTCCGCCAACGTAAGAGGCTACACCCGGAAAGATGTAGGTGAAGACGTGGTCCTTCACGTTCAGGCCGATGTTGATTGCCCTGACAGGAGGGATAAAGTTGGAGGTCGGCGTGTAGGGACTCATCATGATATATTTGGGGTCGAGGCCGAGGACCAGGTGCGTCATGGTAGTATTGCCCGCGAACACGAGATGGGATATCAGCTCCACCTCGATACCGCTCATCGCCAGCAGCTCCCGGATGACGCCGTTGATCGTGGAGACGATTACTTCCTGGAGCCTTTTCAGTCCCCCGGCCTTCTGGGCAAAGACGATCCTCGATATGACATCCTCGCCGTAGCTTATCTGCGCATTGTAGTCGGCAGTCTCGGCGAGGGTGCACGCCTGGGTCCCGTTGTCCGCACCTTCCGTGCGCCGGTACACCTGACAGCGCGCGAGGTCGAGGAGCTGGCCGCACACCGTCGTTGTCCCGATGTCGATCACGATCGAATAATTCTGCTCCTCCGTATTGCCCGGCTCAACGTTTATAAGGGTGTACCCCTTCCTCGTAAGGACGATGGTGACCGTCACCCGCCAGTCAGCCTTCCTCAATGTGGCGGCCAGTTTTTTGAGCATCCTGAAATCTACCGAGACGTCGTTCATCAGGTGCGTCTTCCTGAGCTCCCTGGTCAGCCTGGCGAGGTCGTTTATATTGTCTTCAGGGGAAGGCGGGGGGAGCTCGACATACTTTTTAAAGACCGAGGGGTCGACCGACCATCCCTTGACCAGGCGGTCCACATCCATGGCCGACAGAATGTGGGAAGGCTCTTTCCTTCTTTTCAAAGCCACCCTGTCGACCTGGGACTCGAAAGGGATCTCCACAACCAGGTCGCTGTGGGGACGGGTCATGCACGCAAGACGCACCCCCTCATCATATTCCCATTGTGCGATTTTGGGATGGGCCTGAGAGCGTGTTTCCCCCTCGCGTATCTTTATCCTGCATTTTCCACACGCGCCGTTGCCTCCACAGCTTGCGTTGATATGAATGCCCGACCTCATGGCCGCTTCGAGAATCGTTTCGTTTTCCTCAAAGGGGAAAGTTTTCTCAATCGGCAGGAATTTCACCCTGTAACGGTTCATCGTTGAAGTCCCCATGCGGGTGGATTGCACAACAGATTTCTGTTCACTATTCTAAACCGGGTGCCCAAATTATACCACGTTTCCTTACCCTGTCAAGGCTTTCTGCATACACATAATTTTGTTGACAGGAGTGAGGCCCGACGGTATCATCATACCTATCACAATTCGCCATAGTGAACCTATGTACAATGCGCCCATCTTAAAAAAGGCCGTCGAGATCATCAAGCTCATAGTCAAGGAGCAAAAGCCCCTCGGGGTGACGGACATTGCCCGGTCTCTTTCGATCAGCAAGAGCACGACGTTCGGCATACTGAAATCGCTCGAAGAGGAAGGTTTTCTCGTGAAAGACCCCACGAGCAAAAAGTATAGCACAGGAAGCACGCTCTTTGAGCTGTCAAAAAAGATACTGAGGACCACCGATGTCGTCGTCACTGCCCGACCGTACCTGGAGCGGCTCCTGGAAGCGGTGGATGAGACCGTATTCCTGGGGATCAGGGAGGATGAAGCAGTAAAGCTCATCGATATACTGGAGCCGCAGAAAGAGTTTAAGATATCGTCGTCCGTGGGCTCTCATCTGTCTCTCGTCGCGGGCGCGGCCGGCAAGATTTTCCTCTCGGCAATGGATAACGGAGAGGTGGTGAAGCTGCTCTCCCAGAAAGGCCTGCGCAGATACACGGAGAACAGCATTGTCGACATAGAGCAGTTCTTGCGGGAGATCGAGCTGACACGGTCACGGGGATACGCGGTCGATCTCGAAGAGTACATGAAGGGCGTAAGGGCGGTGGGCGCGCTCGTCTACTCCGGCCATTTTCCTGTCGCCGGCATCCTGGTGGTGGGATTCACAAATTCGTTGAGCGATGAGAAACTGCCGGTAGTCATCAGTCACGTGAAAATAGCGGCCGAACAGATCAGCATCAATCTGTCGCCGTTTCTCACCAACAAACCGGGCGGCAGGGAAAAATAAGTCTTGTCGGGTGGACGACGGCTTGTTCGGAATCGCGATCTTTGGCGCCCTGCTCCGGTCGTGAGGCTACGCCGTACGTACAGTACGGCTCCGCTCAACGATCCTCGCAGGGCATCCAAATCTCATCGATCCCTCCACGCCGTCGTCCACCCGATCCGGCATCGAGTACAACCATGATCAATGCCGGAATTTAGGGGGCGTAACGATACCTCCTTGGGAAAGCGCGCGCATTGACATGATGGCAGGATTGAGGGCGGAGCGTTGTGGCGCTTCTGCTACCAGGCGGTGCGGACTGCGTACTGGATGATTAAGGGGTCGGGAGTCAGGAGCGTCAATTCGTGGTGGATTGCCTGGCAAACCAATGCGCGGTCAAAGGGGTCGCGGTGAAGCAGTGGCAGCTTTGACTCATACAGAATTGCCCCCTCTTCAAGGGGAAGCGGCGTGATGCCGTGACGTTCGCGCTGGTTCGGAATGAAGCGCTCGGGAGAAGTGGGGAGCGGGAGTTTGCCCAGACTATGCTTGACTGCGATCTCCCAAACCGACACCGCGCTTAGGTACACCTCGTTGTCGTGATCTACGAAAGCATTCCTGGCCGACGCGGACAGCGCCCTATCGTCAGTGATGAGCCACAGAAACGTGCATGTGTCGAGGAGGATCCTCAACGGGCTTCACCCTGGAATCCTTGCACGAGTTCCTCGGGAAGAGGATCAAAGAATTCCTTGGGGATGGTGAATTGGCCCCTCGCAAGCCCGATGGGGCGTTTCTGGCCGCGATGCGGCTCCAACGGACGAATTTCGGCGATAGGCTGATTGCGCTTGCAGAGGACAATGGTCTCTCCTTTCCCGATCATGGAGAGGTACCGGGACAGATGGGTCTTTGCCTCATGAATGTTAAGTCGAATCATAGTGCCACAGTATAGACCAGGTACTGAACTAAGTCAATAGTTCAATGGCGGGTGGCCGGTTAGTCCATTCATCTTTTTCAGTGCTGATGGGCAGGGATCAAGCCGGCTTCACGAAGCCTCTGAAGCAGGTCCTTCCGTTCTTTCGCGAGGACTTTGAGGCGCTGCGTTTTGTATGGTTTCACCAACGGGGCGGTAGGGACATTGTTCCACTCTGTCCTTAGCGCCCTCAAAAGAACGGGCTGGAGCCGGGAAAAATAGGGCGTCGCCGGCCGGGTTAATTTCGCGCCTTGCCACCCGCGCCATCGCCGCAAAGCCGGGCTACCGAAAGGGTGTATGGTGAGTCGACGAACCTGTCATGGAAGCCTCTGTATTTATGTAACACCTCCCTTAGCAGTGTGATGGCGCGGGAGGAATGCGGCGCGATCCTGGTGGGTTTTACCGTCCCGCCTGGGAGGTGCGAGTAATCCCGTGCCTGGGAGCAGACTTATTCCTTCTTGTTTCTCCCCGGAGCCGCCAGGGGTAAAGCAGGCGCCTAACCATCCATAGGGTCGAGAGCGGGAACATGGGAACCGCATTGTGTCCGCCTGTGAATACAGGCTATCCGTGGAGACCGGGGAAGGACAGGTGTGGGGCGGAGCCCTCGCCCGTTTCCATGTTACTTGAGCAGGAGCTTACAGAATGGCGACAAGAACCCTAAGCCGCAATACTTTACGCCTCCTTTCTCCTCATCATTTTCTGGTTACTGGCGGCTCGGCTGCCTTCCTGCTGAAGGTCCGGTCGGAGCTATGTCTGAGGCCCGTTGGCTTTCCGTCCCACCCTCGCGGATGGTTTTGCTTTTTAATATTATATACGAAGTTATACTGAGCATCACCAGATGTTAAGAAACAATGTCAAGAATGTCAGAAATGTCAAAAATAAACATCACTGGAGTGTAATCCCTCAGTTACGGGACTGGAATAATTCTTGCGTTCAATTCCCACCTATGGGGGCATGTACGGGATGTCGTTGACTAACTTGACAATATCGGCGTACCGAGGATACTACAGAGGAGAAAGGAATAAGTCACGATAGTCAACTACGTTCCTGACGGCCGTCGGAGGCTATAGACCTGAGATTGTTGCCTCTTGCCATTCCGGTGATTATCTTAGAGGTAGGGCGGCCGGACCGGCAATTGAGTGCTTGTGTCCGGTGCGCTCGTAAGCACCGCGTGTTTTGTCACACTGATTAGGACACTCTTTTTTCTGTGAGGCAGCATATATTCTGCACGAGATCATAAAAGGGGGCGATAGGTGATAGAGACTGTCAGGAGCTATGGATGGGTCAGGAGGCTAACTGTTTTCGTTGTCGCTCTTCTTGTTGCCGCCACCTCGGCGGGGGCTCTGACGACGGGCAAGTCCGAGCCCGTTTCAAAACCCTCTCCGGTCTCAATTAAAATCGCACCGAAGGTCGGAGGGACTGTCGATTTGACCACTGCTATCGTGAAGGTGGCGAAAGAGACCATACCCGCCGTGGTCTATATCGAGGTGACCGAGAACAGAGAAGTAAAAAACCCATTCGGCCCCTTCCAGAACGACCCCTTCTTCAGGCGTTTCTTCGGCATACCCAAGATGCCGCCTAAATCCAGGCAGGAGATGAAAGGCTTGGGGTCCGGGATGATCATCGATCCTCAAGGATACATCCTCACCAATTTCCACGTCGCGGGGAGTGCGACAAAAATGGAGGTGGTCCTGGCCGATGGCAGCCGGCACCCCGCCGAACTGGTCGGGGGCGATCCAAAAACCGATCTCGCAGTGATTCATATTGCTGCGGGAAGGCCGCTTCCCCATGTGACCTTCGGGGATTCGGATGCACTGGAGGTTGGAGAATGGGTTGTGGCTATCGGGGCACCCCGTGCCCTCGATAAGTCCGTCACCCAGGGGATCATCAGCGCGAAGCACCGAACGAACATTACGGAACCGAGCGCATATCAGGACTTTTTGCAGGCCGATGCGCCCATCAACCCGGGCAATAGCGGCGGTCCTCTGTTGAACCTCCAGGGCCAGGTCGTAGGTGTAAATGCCTCAATAGCGAGCGAATCCGGCGGCTTCGAGGGAATCGGCTTCACCATACCGAGTAAGATGGCCGTCTACGCGGCGAATGCGCTGATCTCCCACGGAAAGGTAGAAAGGGGCTGGCTCGGGGTAAGCGTGAGAAACCTCACGCCCGAGTTGGCAAAGGACGTCCACGTGGAGACCCTCGCAGGCGCGCTGATCGTGGATGTGGTGAAGGGTGGTCCGGCCCAGAAGGCGGACCTCAAAAAAAACGACGTGGTCATCGGCTACCAGGGCAAAGAGATCCCCGATTCCGCGGCCCTCCGCAACGAAGTGGCTCAAACACCCATCGGCCAGGAGGCGAGACTCAAGATCCTGCGCAACGGCAGGAAAGAGGAAATGACGGTCAAGGTCGGAAGCCTCGAAGAGGCTACGGCGCTTTTGGCATCCGTGGTGAAAGAACGGCTCGGAGCGGAGGTGAGGTCCCCCAATCCCAAGGAGGTTGAAAAATACGGCCTCGATGGAAACCGGGGAGTGGTGATCACCCACGTGGATCCCAAAGGGGCTCTCGGCCGGATGGGCTTCGAGGCAGATGACATGATCCTTGCTATCGACGGCGAACCCGTGGAGGGGATGGACGGTTTTATCGGCCTGGTCAGCGCCCTGCCGCCGGGGAAGAGGGCGTCATGGACTGCTTTCGACCACAGGACCGGGAATACGGGGAACATTTTTGTGGTGGCACCATAGAGAGAGAGGCGCTAATTACTCCTGGCGCCTTGATTGTCGGCCATTTTCCTTGCTTTCCGTGAAACAGGTTCCCAACGGGAAGAGGCGGAATTATGTTTCTATCGTAGCCATGTGGGAGCACCAGGGGAGGCCGGGACCCTACCGGCCCTTCCCTAATCTTGGCTGCGCCCCGCAGATGCCCGATACTGGGTTTTTAAGGTAATGTCGCGGGTGAAAACAGGGAAGATTGTTTTTCCAGAGGTGTTGGTTTTTCCAGGGTCCTTTTGAGATATTCAAGCATAAGTTCTTCCACCATCTGCTCTTTTGATGTGTCGACAAAGGATTGCCTTTTGTCTGCTTCGGATTTGCTTATTTTACCGGCCTGGATAGCTGAAAATCGCAACGCCTGCTGTAGAGCGGCATATTCGCTGGCCAAATCCGATGTCGGCATACGTGAAAGCGATTTATAGACCGAGGTCAACTGGCTCGGAGCAGGAAGACGGGGCGACTCAAGAACCATTCTGGAATTCTGGGCATAACGTTTCATGCCTCCTAGTATATCACCCGGTTTGACAAAGTTGATACCTAACCAGCCGGCGCGAAGCCATTGAAAAACTCCTGTCCTGACCATGCCGGGCGAGCTGTCTGGTTCGGCATAAACGGCAACCGAAAGATAATCGTAGATGTAAGTCTTTGCCCACCCAAGCCCGGTTTTCATGGTCCCCGGTTTATTTGAATAGAAGTAGGTCCAGTCGTTGTCATTGCCCAGAATAACCCCCTTTTTCCCGACATTTGATTCGTTAATCTGTTTCGAGATGGAGATTAACCCCTGTTGGCCCTTGTGGTTAAGGAGGATAAGGGTTCTTTTCAGGTCATATTCATAATAAACGCCGGTGGTCAGATCAGGGGTGTTGGAGTCGTGCTGCAGACCGCGAATAACGACTGGAGCCCCTTTAAGAGGAATTGCCCTCCAACTGCTCGGCATTTTTTGCATGTCACTTCGAGGATTGGACCAGATGGAGTAGCGCAGGGAAGATGGTCTCGCAATGATTGCTGGAACGAGAGAGCTATAGGAGTACTCCATGAATCGAGGAAAGGCGATCTCTGTATCAAATTCATAGTAGGATCCGACACACTGATTCGATTTCGGGAGGGAGTATTCCCTGCTATTCTTTGACGTCAAGACGTAATCCACCAGGGTAGCAACCGCCTGTTCATCAAGACCGGCTTTGGAATCGCTACAATATTGGACGAGACGCACTGCAGCGTCGCTGACAGGGCGGGGGGTATCCGTGAGAGAAGCAGCAGGAGCGGGCGGATACGCCACTATGAGCAGCAGCCCGAGCAGAAAGCAGCGCCATATCCACGAAAAATGCCAAAAATGAGTCTGTTGATTCACGTTGAGATATTATGTGAACGATCTATTTCTTTTGCAAGGCATAAGAGCGGAGAGCCTTCCTTATCAATGGAGAAATCCCCTTCTCTGCTTTTCTCCTGGAGAGGACATCCATCCCCGCGTATAGCTTCCTGTAGTCCTCAACCTGAGGACCGTCAGGAATGGTAAAGAGTTCAAGCGGCATTCGTGTGACGTAGGAGAGAGCATAAATCACGACGGTCAACTACGACGTCCCCGAGCCGCCAGGCGGTGACAATGAGAAGGGAAAGCTATAATGCGATGGACGTCCTTCTATGCTTGACCAGGTCCCCCGGGGAGGACAAAGATGTCAACATTTCAAGAGTGTCCCCAGGTCTCCCCTAAAAGCTTATGCGAAATCGAATGGTTGAAATGGTTGACGTATATATACACATGTTGTAAGTTGTATATATGAGGCAGGAGGTGACGCCATGGCAAAGGCAATGACATCGATCAGACTGGACACCCAACTGGCGGATGAAGCCGCGAAGATATTGGGGGTAAAAAGCAGGACCGAGGCGGTTCATGTCGCGTTGCGGGAGATCGTGGCGCTCAAGAAGTTCAAGAACCTGATGACGAAACACGCGGGGAGGCTGAGCTTCGAGGCGCTTGGTGAATAGCCTCGTTATCTTCGACACCTCCGTTTTTGTTGGCCACCTGCGCACCGGCCGTCACCAGGAGCGGATTGAATCCGTAACGGGCCTTATAAGGACCTCAGCGGTGGTGCTGGCCGAACTTTGGCGGGGGGCGACAAAGCCTGCTGAAAGGGCATTCCTGAAGGATTTGGAGAAGAACCATCCTGTCCTGTCGCCAACGGAAAGGAACTGGCTGGAGTCGGGCCAAATACTTGGGAAGATGCATGCGGACAAGGGTTTCTCACCTGAAAAGCTCCGTGATCTGCATTTTGACGTGCTGATAGCGCTGACGGCGAGGTCTTACGGCGCGCGACTGATCACGTCTAACCCGGTCGATTTTGAGTTAATCCGGGGCTATCGCGAGTTTCGCCACGAGATATGGTGACGAGATAAGAACAGGGGTCTCGCACCGGGTGCCGGTCGCTTTTCACATTCAAGCTCAACGGCACTGCGGTTGTGACTGCCTTAAGCGACTGAAAACGGAGTGGGCCGTCGGATGCGGCCGGGTGCGACCCGGCAAGGCAATATGGAACTGGGCGCCCGGCCGGACCCCTGCGTCTTGATTTGTTGAGGGTTTCACGGTACATTAGGAAATGCCTGCTCCCAACCGGAAGCTGCTGATAAACGCCCCCTACGATATGGTGAGGCCGGGTATGGACAGGATGCTGTCCCTCCAGGTAGGGGTCGAGGTGTATCTGAGCAACGAGGCGGTCAATGAGATAGATCGGCAAGATGCCCGTCAACTTGGCCGCGAGCTCGAAGACCGCGGCATTATCTGTACTGTCCACGCGCCGTTTATTGACCTTAGTCCCGGCGGCGTCGATAAAGAGATAAGGCATATCAGCCTGGAAAAGCTGAAGAAAAGTAGTGAGGCAGCGCGTCTCCTGGGGGCGCAGGGCATGGTGTGCCACGGCGGATACGACAGGTGGCGCTTCGACGGCCATGAGGGGTTGTGGCTCAGAAACAGCATGGATACGTGGACGGAACTGCTCAAGGAGTCGGGCGACATGCCGCTCATGATAGAGAACGTTTTCGAAGAGACGCCCTCGACGATCGTCGCCCTCCTCGACCGGTTTGCCGAAAAGAACCTGTGGTTTTGCTTCGACACGGGCCACTTCAACCTGTTTACCACGCTCTCCCTCGGCGACTGGCTCATGCCGCTCCGGGATAGGCTGAGGGAGTTCCATATCCACGACAACCACGGGAAGAGCGATGAACATTTACCGGTGGGACGCGGCATATTCCCTTTCCGGGAACTGAAGCGTTTAATGAAGGGCCTGGACGCTCCGCTCTTCACCGCAGAGATCCCCGACGAATCTGCTGCGTTTGATGCCATAAAGGCCGCGAAGGAGTTTTTATCCTGATATGGCGGTGAGAATTGAAGTCGCTTATAGAGAAGGCATCAAAGACGTACCCGGCGAAAAGCTGAAATCGCGCATAAAGGCCGAGCTGGGAATCAGCGTCTCCGTCCACGTGGCGGACGTCTACACGATCGATGCGGACCTCCCCGCCGCCGCGGTTGAGACCTTAAGGACGGATGCGTTCATCGACCCCGTGCTCCAGGAAGGCTTCAGCCGGACTCCCGTGCTTTTTGACGCCGATTGGGTGATCGAGATCGGCTTCAAGCCCGGCGTCACCGATAACGTGGGAAGAACGGCAAAAGAGGTGATCGAGGCAGCCGCGGCCTACACCTTCGGAGAGGACGAAGGCGTCTACACCTCCAAAATGTATTTTATCAAGGGTCCCCTCTCCCGGGACGATGTCCCGGCTATTGCCGAAGGGATACTCGCGAACACCCTCATCAACCGCTATGCGGTGAAGCATATCGATGACTACAAGAAAGACGGAGGCATGGGCCAGACCGTGCCGAAGGCGACAACCGGGCACGAGCCGGTCGTCGAATCCTTCGACCTCACCGTGGACATCGCCGGCCTCATGAAGGTGAACCGCGAGCGCACCTGGGCGCTCTCCGAGGAGGAGCTCCGCGTTATCCGGGCCTACTTCAAAAGGGACGACGTGGTGGCTGAGAGGCTGGCGTTGGGACTTTCTGCGAGGGCCACCGACGTGGAGATGGAGGCGTTGGCCCAGACCTGGTCGGAGCACTGCAAGCACAAGATATTCAACGCCGTCATCGACTACAGGGAGGGCGGCCGGACATCGGTGATCGACGGTCTTTTCAAGACCTGCATTGCCGCATCGACCAACGCTATCCGCGAGGCGGCCGGAGAGAAGGATTTCTGCCTTTCCGTATTCAAGGACAATGCGGGGATCATCAAGTTTAACGACAAGTACAACCTGGCGTTTAAGGTTGAAACGCACAATACGCCCTCTGCCCTTGACCCATACGGGGGCGCCCTCACCGGTATCGTAGGCGTCAACAGAGACCCTTTCGGGTCGGGCAAAGGCGCCCGCCTCCTCTTCAATACGGATATCTTTTGCTTTGCCCCGCCCGACTACAAAGGTCCGATACCGCCGCGGTTGCTCCATCCGCGGAGGGTGCTCGACGGCGTCAGGGAAGGGGTGGAGCACGGCGGCAACAAGAGCGGCATCCCCACGGTCAACGGCTCTCTCGTGTTCGACGAAAGTTTTCTGGGTAAGCCCCTTGTCTACTGCGGCACCTGCGGCATCATGCCGGCCCTCGTCTGCAATGAGCCGAGCTACGTGAAAAGGGCCCAGGTCGGCGATTACATCGTCATGGTGGGCGGAAGAATCGGCAAGGACGGCATTCACGGCGCCACCTTCTCATCGGAGGAGCTTTCCGAGGCGTCTCCCACAAGCGCCGTTCAGATAGGCGACCCGATCACCCAGAAGCGGATGACCGACTTTCTTCTGGTTGCGAGGGATGAGTGCCTCTACAACTCGATTACCGATGACGGCGCGGGCGGGCTTTCCTCGTCGGTCGGAGAAATGGCGGAGGATACACACGGGTGCATGATCGAACTGGAGAAGGCGCCCCTCAAGTATCACGGCCTCGATCCCTGGGAGATTCTGCTGAGCGAAGCCCAGGAGCGCATGACCCTCGCGGTAAGTCCGGTCAAAATCGAGAGGTTCCTGGACCTTTCACGGAAGATGGGCGTCCTTTCGACCGTACTCGGGACTTTTAACGCGTCCGGGAAATTCCACGTGTGCTTCCGGGGAAGGACGGTTGCATACCTGGATATGGCGTTTCTCCATAACGGTCTGCCCAGGATGCATCTCCAGGCCGCGTGGGAGAGGCGCATCTTTGACGAAGCGCCGCCCGGGGAGCCGAAAGATTACATGCAGGCGCTCCTCGCCGTGCTCGGTCGCTGGAATGTGTGCAGTAAAGAGTACGTGGTGCGGCAGTATGACCACGAGGTCCAGGCGGGAAGCGTGGTGAAGCCCCTCACGGGTGCTCAGAATGACGGCCCGTCCGACGCGGCCGTGCTCAGACCGGATCTGTCAAGCCTCGAAGGCGTAGTAGTCAGCCACGGTATCTGTCCGAAATACAGCCGCTACGACACCTACGATATGGCTGCCTGCGCGATAGACGAAGCAATCAGGAACAACATCGCCTCAGGCGGAAGCCTCGACCGGATGGCAATCCTCGATAATTTTTGCTGGTGCGACCCTGTGCGATCCGAAAAGAACCCTGACGGGGAATATAAGCTGGCTCAACTGGTGAGGGCGAACAAGGCCCTCCATGATTATACGGTGCTCTTTGGCACGCCCTGCATTTCCGGCAAAGACAGCATGAAAAACGATTACGTGAACGGTGATATCAGGATCTCGATCCCGCCCACCCTCCTTGTCTCCGCAATCTCAAGGGTAAGAGACGTGAGAAAGACGGTTACCATCGATTTCAAGCAGGGAGGAGACCTGATTATTCTGCTCGGAAAAACGTATGCCGAGCTTGCGGGATCGGAATACTTCACCCAGTTGGGCTTGCGCGGCAATATCTGTCCCAAGGTGGACGGCCCGCAGGCATTGAGGACCTACCGTGCCCTGGAAAAGGCTATCAGGATGGGCCTTGTCCGGTCAGTGCACGATGTGTCGGACGGCGGCATCGGGGTCTCCCTCGCGGAAAGCGCGTTTGCAGGCGGGCTTGGCGCTGAAGCCGATCTCGCTTCCGTCCCCCAGGCGGGCGTGTTCAGGGATGATTACCTCCTCTTTTCCGAATCCCAAAGCCGGTTTGTGATCACGGTCAAGGAAGAACACGCGGATTCCGTGTACAAGCTGTTCAGGTCGCTGCCGTATGGGGTAATCGGCAAAGTGACAAAAGAGCCGCGCCTTGTCATCAGCGGCATCTATGGCGCCCGGCTCATAGATATAGATATCGCGCAGTTGAAGGAATACTGGCTTGCCCCATTCCAAAGGCTTTTCGGATGACTGCCTGAGAAAAACAGCAAAGGCCCTCCTTAGCCTGAAGACCAAAAAGCCCGCGTAACCGGTCGCCTATGCACGTCACGGGACTAGTCCCGGTAGAATTGCTCCTCGGACATCATCCGCAGCTCAAGCCGTGCGAACTCATCGTGGAGGGCGTCCACGCTTTTGCCTACGATAGCAAAGGTACCGATTATCATGGCGAGGGTATCCGATAGGGTCTGGATGTTCTGTCTGGCAGCGTCGGAAGCCTCTTTGATCTGTGTTTCCCTTAACCGGCATTCTTCGATGATATCGCGGAGCTGTTCCTCCTCGTCGGCGGTGACCCCTTTTTTTCTGAGAAGATCATCCACTGTCTTTACTCCGTCCATATGCTTCACCTCCCTGCGTTTTGAGCCGGACCGAAGGCCACGTGCGTTTTGCGGCCGGGTTTTGCCCGCCCTCATGCTTCACGGCTGTGCGCAAACGCTCATCGAGGGCACAAAAGGTTATACTTAATTATACAACAAGAGAGAGAGTTAGTCAAGGGAATAAAGAAGAGAGGCGACAATGAGCCCTTTTTCAACGATGTCCGTATTCGACCATCCGGGCGTTTCCGGTATGCCGAAATAGCCCGGCCCTTACAAACAGGTGCTATGTATAAAAAAGGCGGGTGGACTACGTGCCCGTTATCCTGTTATGCCCGTCCACAAACACAACGTTCGGCTGAAAACCTTCAAGCTCGTTATCCTGGAAAACCCCATAAGAGACAATAATGACCAGATCTCCTTTCTTTGCCTTGTGCGCCGCGGCGCCGTTGATGCAAATGACGCCCGAATCCCTTGGCCCCACTATGGCGTAGGTCGTAAAACGCTCGCCATTGGTGATGTTGTAGATGTCCACCTGCTCGTAGGGAATAATGGCTGTCTTTTCGAGCAGCGCCTCATCTATGGTAATACTGCCCTGGTAATCGAGGTTACTGTCCGTAACCGTGGCCCGGTGAATCTTTGCCTTCATCATGGTCCTTAACATAATTATGGCTCCGTTAAAACAGTGTTATCGATAAGCCTGGTTTTCCCCACTTTAGCCGCGATGGCAAGGAGGGCGCTCGCGCCGACCTCCTCCAGGCCGTGAAACGTCTCCGGATCGCATAGAGTGACGTACTCTATGTCGATACCGTCTTTCGATGTCAGTACCCTGCGAGCCTCTCCTTCCAGCACGCGGGCCTTCCTCTCCCCACCCCTGAAGAGCTCTTCAACCTTTTTCATCGAGGCCTGGATAAGGAGGGCCTTCTCTCGCTCGTCAGCGTTGAGGTATGCGTTCCTCGAGCTCATGGCGAGCCCTCCCTCCTCCCTTACCGTAGGATACCCGATGATTTCAAGATCCATGTTGAGATCCTTCACCATCCTCTGGATGATCTTTAACTGCTGATAATCCTTTTGTCCAAAAACCGCGAGGTGCGGCTTCACCGCGTTAAAAAGCTTTGCCACCACAGTGGCTACCCCCCCGAAGTGACCCTTCCTCGAAAGCCCGCACAGGTGATCCTCCAGCTCCTTCACCTCAACGTAGGTCGAGTACCCTTGCGGATACATCTCGGCGACGTCGGGAAAGTAGAGCACGTCCGTCAGCTCCTGTTCGAGCAATGCCCTGTCGCGCTCAAACGCTCTGGGATAGCGGGCGAGATCCTCTTTTGGGCCGAACTGTATGGGGTTCACAAATATGCTTGCCACGACTATATCGGCGAGCCCTCTCGCTTTTCTTACAAGGGCCAGATGACCCGCGTGCAGATACCCCATGGTGGGGACAAAGCCTATCTTTTTCCCTGCTTTTCGGAAGGTATCGGAGGCCGCCTGCATCTCTTTGACCGTGCGTATAATCTTCATGGCTTAATGGAAAGAATGGGCATCATCAGGAAAGGCGCCCGATCTCACCTCCTCGATATACTCCTTCACGCCCTTTTCTATCTCCTCGCGAAGGTGTACATAGGTCTTGACGAATTTTGGCCTGAACTGGCCGAACAAGCCCAGGAGGTCATGGACGACGAGGACCTGCCCATCGCAGTCGGGACCCGCCCCTATCCCGATTGTCGGGATAGAGAGCATCTCCGTGATCCGCTTCGCAAGGCCCCTCGGAATGCCCTCAAGGACCACCGAGAATGCACCTGCTTCTTCAACGGCCTTTGCATCTTCGATGAGCATCTCCTCCGCGGACCCCTTGCCCTGCACCTTATATCCCCCCATGGCGTTTACGGACTGCGGAGTAAGACCGATGTGAGCCATCACCGGGATATCGATATCGACGATCGCCCTGATCACGTCCCGCATTTTTCTTCCGCCCTCTATCTTGACTGTTTCCGCGCCGCTCTCCTTGATCATACGGCCGGCATTCTTCCGCGCCTGCTCGATGCTTTCCTGGTAGGACATGAAAGGCATATCGATAACGACCAACGCCCTCCTGGCGCCCCTCGTCACCGCGCCGGTATGATGGATCATCTCTTCCACGGTGACGGGGAGCGTATTGGGGTATCCGAGCACCGCGTTTCCCACGGAATCTCCTACGAGGATGATATCGATCCCCGCGGCATCCATTATCTGCGCAAAGGGAAAGTCATACGCGGTCAGCATGGTGATTTTCTCTCCGCCCTTCCGTGCCCTTATCATCGGCGCCGTTATTTTTTCCATCGATCCCCCAAAAAAAAGCCTTCTGAACTGTAATTTCAGAAGGCAAAGGTCCTCACGTTCCTTCCGTCTCAGTCCAAGTCTGGATCCAAGCGGTATATATATTCATCATACACCTGATTCCCGATTCCCGTCAAGGGTTTTATAGAAAATTATTGTATACATAGTCCGGGGGCAACCGGGGATATTGAGGCCGGGGTAATTTGAATGAAGGCTCGTGCTCAGATATACGTTTCGAGGAGTAAAGACAGGTGCTGCTCGACCGACCCCGGCCCCTTCTCCTCCATCTCCCGGATCGCCCTTTCGACGCGCCCGTAAGTCGCCACGTCCGACAGATCGTCGGTGCTCCGGTAGATGCCGGCTCGCCTCCCCATGCGGTAGACGAGCCGCTGTTCCTCGTTCAGCGCTAAATAGCGGTCGATAACCGACAAGATCTTCTTCTTCTCCTCCGGCAGCTTTCCCTCCACTTCCTCCAGGAGATTGAGTATATGATCGCTCTTTACGAAGCTCCCGATGCCCTCTAGATGCTCGATGAACAGCCTCAATTCAGCGAGGACCTCCTCGTCGTGCTCGATGACGAACGCTCCGCTTGCCACCTTCTCATGAAGGAGCATGCCCCTGGTGACCTTGAGCGTCCTTATGCGAATGAAGTCGGGATCGATCTGGTTCAGCGCGTCTGCCGTCTCGAGGGCATGTTCCCGCCACCACTTCTTTCCCCCCAGACCGGCGATGACATATTCGGACAGCTCTATCCCCGATTCCTTTATCCGGCGTCCGGCGATGATATGCTGCTCTTTCGTGGTCCCCTTGCGCATATACCGCAACAAGAAATCGGAACCCGTCTCCAGGCCGAGGTGGAGCCTTGTCAGCCCCGCTTCTTTCAGACGTCTCAAGTCGACGACGGTGTAGAGCTGTGCAATTGTCTGAGAACGGGCGTAGCACGTGACCCGGTCGATGGTGGGGAAGGCTTGCCGGAGGTACTGCGCCGCCTCGACAAAGTCGTCCTTTTTCATGACCAGCGAGTTGGCATCCTGGATGAAGACGTTCCTGGCGCCAAAATAGATCCAGACGGCGATACTCTTGAAGAAATCGTTATAGCGGGGAGCGGCGAGTATCTCTTCGGTCAGGCCCTGGGAGAGTTTCCCTCCCCCGCCCCTTTGCCATGACAGGGCAACAATCCGGCTTTGTATCGTCTTGATCGCATCGATGTCTTTCTTTATGTCGGCGAGCGGCCTCCGCTCGAACCGCGTGCCTTTGTAGAGGTGGCAAAATTCGCATTTGTTCCAGGGGCAATTCCGCGTAAAGCGGACAAGCAGGCTGTAAGCCTCACTGGGTGGCCGTATCGGTCCTATCTCGTAGCTAAGAAGGGTCTCTGCCGGGCTGTTTTCACTCATGGAACCTCGCTGCCTTTACACCCGGCCTTCCGGATCGTCCCCTTCACGCGTGATGACCCGACCCCCTATCAGTCTTTTTGCACGTGGATCTGGAAAGCGGGTGTGGAGTGCTTCGACTCGGCCTTCTTTCTCTTTTTGCCGAGATTGCCCTTTTTTCTCTTTCTCTTCATTTCAGTGATCTTGGTGTTCGACGGCATCGCTCCCTCCTCTCGCAACGCAGAGAGCATAGCACAAAAATGGGCCGCCTTCAACATTTCCCGGCGGGTCAAAAGCTCCGCTCCTCCTTTTGTTTTTACTTTCTCCAGGGCCTTCTATATAATAACCGGAGCATACGGACCGCTTCGCGGCGCTTGGCAGGGCGGATGGAGGCACCTCGTGACCGCTCACACAATTATAGTCGGCGATTCCAGGGAAATGCGTGAAGTGCCTTCCGGGTCGGTCCATCTCGTCGTCACGTCACCGCCGTATTGGCAACTGAAAGATTACGGCGTCGCCGGTCAGATCGGGTTTGATGACTCTTACGAGGATTATATTAACAACCTCGACATCGTGTGGCTGGAGACGCATCGCGTCCTCCATAATGGGTGCAGGCTGTGCGTGGTCATAGGGGATCAATTCGCCCGGTCCGTCTATTACGGAAGATACAAGATCATCCCCATCAAAACCCAGATCGTCAGGTTTTGCGAGACCATCGGCTTTGACTATATGGGGGCGATCATATGGCAGAAGGTCAC
This sequence comes from Syntrophorhabdales bacterium, assembly GCA_050012495.1. Classification (GTDB taxonomy): domain Bacteria; phylum Desulfobacterota; class Syntrophorhabdia; order Syntrophorhabdales; family WCHB1-27; genus BOG-1155. The sequence goes on along the minus strand of JBEKHB010000002.1, from coordinate 25,225 downwards.
TACCTGCAATACATCGGGCGGCGCCACCATCATGGGTTCTTATCCCTATCCCCGGAACGGGATCGTGAAGCTCGACTATGAATCGATTCTTCTCTTCAAGAAGCCGGGGGCTCCGCCTCCTGTGTCGAAGGAGATCAAGGTGCGGTCAAAGCTCTCTCCGGCGGAGTGGAAGCTCTATTTCTCCGGCCATTGGCGTCTGCCCGGGGAAAAGCAGCGCAGCCATCTGGCCGTTTTTCCGGAAGAGCTGGCTCAAAGGCTCATCAGGATGTTCAGTTTTGTGGGAGAGACCGTGCTCGATCCCTTCCTCGGAAGCGGCACAACGAGCCTCGCTGCCAGGAACAGCGGCAGAGATTCGATAGGCTATGAAATTAACCGGGAGGCCCTCCCTGTGATAGAACAAAAGCTGGGGGCGAACGGACTCATCCATTTGGGGGACTTTACGATCATGGAGCGGGACAGGGAACCGGTGCGGGTGCAAGAGAGGTTGGCCGAACTCCCGTACGTGTTCAGGGACCCGGTCCGCATAGCGAAACAGATCGACCCCAGAAAAAAAGATTTCGGGTCAAGAATCGGGGCAGAGCGGCCGTCCGGACAGGAATTCCATACTGTCAGGGAGGTGCACAGCCCTGAAGAAATGATATTAAGCAACGGGTGGGTCGTCAGGCTCCTGGGCGTCCTGGGAAACGGCCTGACGGACCGGGAGGCAGTGGCGTTTCTGGAGAGACTGACCAGGAATCAGAAGGTTTTTCTCAAGTTCGATCCCGCCAAAGGTGACGCTTCCCCCCGTTTCTGTTACCTTTATCTGAAGAACAAAACCTTTGTCAACGCCCACCTTATCAGGACAGGATTTGTTGACGTCGATATGTCTATCGAGTACGGGAAGCGGACGAAATTTCTCGATTACCTCCGCGCCGTCCCCGCCGTGTGATGCTTCTCCCCCTCACAACCCCAGGCCATCGATCTTTGTCTTACAGAATCGACAGCGGCCTGCTTCGAGATTGTACTCGGCAACGGCAAAACCCCACCTCTTGATGACGGGTTCTTTGCAGGTGTAGCAGTACGTGTTCTCTCCGTCTATGCCGGGGATATTTCCCGTGTATACATACCTGAGCCCGGCCGCAAGCCCTATCTCTCTCGCCCGCAGCAGCGTTTCGGGCGGTGTCCGGAAACTGTCCCGAAGCTTGTACGTGGGGTGGAAGGCGCTCACGTGCCACGGGGTCTCGACTCCCGCCTCGTCCCGTATGAAAGCGGCGATCTTTTCGAATTCCTCAACGCTATCGTTGTAGTTGGGGATAACGAGGGTGGTCAGCTCGATCCAGATACCCAGGGACTTATAGTGCTTTATGGACTCCAGGACTCCTTCCACCCCGGCGCCGCACACGTTCCTGTAAAAACTCGGGGAAAAACTCTTAAGGTCGATGTTTGCCGCGTCCAGATAGGGTCTTATCGCGGTGAGGGGCTTTGTCTCGATGTAGCCGTTTGTGACAAAATTATTGTGGATGCCCGCACCACGCGCGAGCTTTGCGATGTCGAAGGCATACTCGTAAAAGATAGTGGGTTCGGTGTAGGTGTAGGAGATACTCGCGCATCCTTCTGTTCGTGCCCGCGCAACTACCTCTTCCGGGGTCATCGCATAGCCCTCGATCCGGTCTTCGCCCCGGGGGAGCTGGGAGATATCATGGTTCTGACAGTGGAGGCACCGGAAGTTGCAGCCCACCGTGGCAATGGAAAACGCTTTCGAGCCGGGAAAAAAATGGTAAAGGGGTTTTTTTTCTATCGGATCTACGTGCCACGAACACGGGGCGCCGTAGACCCGGGTGTAAAGAACACCGCCATGGTTTTCCCTGACGCAGCAGATGCCCCTCTTTCCGTCAGGTATCACGCAGTGGTGTCTGCAGAGAAGACAGGCGGTCTTCTTTTCCTCACGCTTTTCGTAGAAGGAGGCCTCTTTCACGACTTACCCCCCTTTTAGGCTGCTTTTTCTTCCTGTTTTTCTTCGGCGCTATCTGAAACAGGATAGTGATCACGTCCTCCATAGTTTTTACAGGCAGGAACTCGAGCCGTCGCTTCACGTAGGAGGGCATCTCTTCCACCTCGTTCTTATTTGCTTCAGGAATAATCACCCTGCCGATTCCCGCACGGAGCGCCGCCAGCGTCTTTTCCTTCAAGCCGCCGATAGGAAGAACCCTGCCGGTGAGGGTGATCTCCCCCGTCATCGCGATCTTCTTGTCTACAGGCATCCCGGTCAGTGCGCTCACCATGGCAGCAGCCATGGTGATGCCCGCAGAAGGGCCGTCTTTCGGTATCGCGCCCTGGGGCACGTGAATATGCAGCTCCAACTGGTCGAATACGGCATCGTCTATCCCGAGGGCGTCACTCCTTGCCTTGATGCAGCTGAGCGCAGCCTGGGCCGATTCCTTCATTACGTTCCCCATATTTCCCGTCAGTATCAGCTCTTTTTTGCCCTTCCTCGCGGATGCCTCGATAAAAAGCAGGTCGCCGCCCGCTTCAGTCCATGCGAGACCGCAGACGATCCCGACCATATCCTCAGGCAAGGTGTTTTCGGCCAGAAATTTCGGCCGGCCAAGCAGGCTGCGAAGGTTTTTTGGCGTTGCCGAGATATTTCTGTCGAGCCCTTCCGCGATCTTGCGCGCCACCTTGCGCGCCACCGAAGCTATTTCCCGCTCCAGATTCCTCAGACCTGCTTCTCTTGTGTAAGAGGTAATGATCTTCTCGATAGCCTTATCGGTGAACCTCAAGGCGCCTTTCTTGAGTCCGTTCTCCCTGATCTGCTTTGAAACGAGATGGCGCTTCGCGATGAGCAGCTTTTCCCGCTCGGTATAACCGGAGATGCCGATGGTTTCCATCCGGTCGTGGAGCGCCGCGGGGATAGTATCGACCTGATTGGCAGTGGTGATGAACATGACCTTCGAAAGGTCGAAGGGCACATTCAGGTAGTGATCGCTGAAGGCGACGTTTTGTTCAGGATCGAGCACTTCGAGGAGCGCGCTTGCCGGGTCGCCCCTGAAGTCCATCCCGATCTTGTCTACCTCGTCGAGCATGAAGACGGGATTATTGGTGCCGCCCTGCTTCAGGCCCTGCATGATCCTGCCCGGCATGGCCCCCACGTACGTTCTCCTGTGGCCCCGGATTTCCGCTTCGTCCTTCATGCCGCCCAGGGATATGCGCTGGAAGCTCCTGCCAAGGGCCCTGGCAATGCTCCGTCCCAGGGAAGTCTTACCGACACCGGGAGGCCCGACGAAGCAGAGGATGGGACCTTTCATCTCGCCTTTCAGCTTGATGACGCTCAGGAATTCGAGGATCCTCTCCTTCACCTTTTCGAGGCCGTAGTGGTCCTCGTCGAGGATGGCCTTCACTTTTTTTATGTCTATGTTGTCTTTGGTGGAGGTGCTCCACGGCAATTCCACGAGGCACTCTATGTAGGTTTTGAGCATGCTTGACTCAATCGCATCGGGATGCATCATTTCGAGGCGCTCTACCTGCTTTTTTGCTTCTTTCTCCACCTCGCGCGGCATCTTTGCCTTCTTGATCTTCTTGCGCAGGTCCTTTACGTCCTCATCCCGCTCGTCGGTCTCGCCAAGCTCAGACCGTATCGCCTTCATCTGTTCCCTTAAGAAATACTCTCTCTGGCTTTTCGTCATCTCATCCTTGGCCTGGGAGAGTATCTTTGCCTGCATGTTCAACAGCTCGATTTCCTTGCCGACGATCTCCGAGAGCTTCCGCAGCCGCTCGATCGGATCGACGATCTCGAGAAGCTCCTGTGCCTTGTCGACCTGGAGCCCGAGGTTCGCGCACGCGACATCGGCGAATTTCCCCGGCTCGTCTATCGTGTCGAGGACGAGGAGGACGTCCGAGGGGACCAGTCTCCCCATGGAGACCACTTTCTCCATCTCCTCCCTGATGTAGCGCATGAGCGCTTCTATCTCAAGGGTAATTTCCGTGATAAGCGGCTCCTCCACCGGTTTTATCCGCACAAGAAACGTCGGCCTCTCTTGCACATATTCTTCGATCTGCGCTTTTTTCAGCCCCTGGATGAGGATTTTTATCCTGCCGTCGGGAAGGCGCAGCATGCGCATGATCTGAGAGACGACGCCCATGGAATAGATTTTTGCGGGCAGCGGATCTTCGTCGGTCAGGTCCTTTTGGGCGGCGACGAGAATGAGCCTATCCTGCGAAAGGGATTTCTCCACTGCGTTTATTGACATCTCCCTTCCGAGAAAAAGCGGAAGGGTGACCGCAGGATACATGACCATGTCCCGCACAGGGAGCAGGGGGAGTATCTCCGGCACTTTCAATGTTTCGTTTTCCCACATGCGCTGATTGCCTCCGTTTTATGATGCGAAAAATGCCTTAAAGGCCCGGTAAGCTTCATATATATCGAGCTTGCTCGATATTTCAAAAGGGGAATGCATGGTAAGGATCGGGGCGCCCATATCTATAATGTCCATGCCGTACTCGGCGAGGTATTTTGCTACCGTTCCGCCTCCCCCTTCGTCGATTTTTCCCAGTTCTCCGGCCTGCCAGATGACGTCGTTCTTTGAAAGGACGCTCCTTATCTCGGCCACATATTCGGCATGGGCGTCGTTTGCGCCCACTTTGCCGCCGTGACCGGTAAACTTGGTAATGCAGATTCCGCCACCAAGATAACACGCATTTTGTTTCTCATGCACCTCCTGCCAGGTGGGGTTCATTGCGCCGTTCACGTCAGCGCTGATCGCCTTCGACCTGAAAAGCAGACGCCGTATGAGTGTTTCCGCATTGCCGAGCCCCAGTCCTTCGATCAGATCCTGAAGAAACATTTGAATGAAATGGGATTGAGCGCCCGTATTCCCTTCCGAGCCTATCTCTTCTTTGTCAATGAAAACGGCAAGAACCGGCCAGGAGGGTTCCTCATCGAGGTCTACCAGGGCGGTGAGCAGCGGGTAGACCGACGCCCGGTCGTCCTGGCCGTAAGCCCCTACCATGCTCCTGTCGATACCCACGTCTCGTGCTTTGAAGGCCGGTACGACCTCGATTTCGGCGCTGATAAAATCTTCTTCCTCAAGGCCGTACTGTGCTCGCAGCAGCTCGAGGACAGCCTTTTTTACCGGTTCCCGCTCCTCGCCCCGCAGAGGCATGCTGCCAAAGAGGAGGATCAGTTTCTCTCCCTCGATCGCCTCTGAGAGTTTTTTCTCGTCCTGGTGCTTCCGTGAAAGGTGGGGGAGCAGATCGTCGATGGAGAACACCGGGTCCTTCTCATCCTCGCCGACGACGAAGTCGACGAGGGTCCCGTCCGCCTTTACCACAACCCCATGCATGGCCAGGGGCATTGCCACCCACTGGTACTTCTTTATACCTCCGTAATAGTGCGTCCGAAGGAGCGCGAGATCCACGTCTTCATAGAGAGGGTTCTGTTTGAGATCGAGGCGGGGGGCGTCAATGTGGGCAATGATGATCTTCATGCCCTGGGTAAGGTCACGGCTGCCCTTTCGGAAGGCAATAACCTCTTTCCCTCTGTTCACGCCATAAACCTTCGGTCCTTTCAACTCCCTCGTAAAACCGTGGGCACGGAGGGTCTGCTCAATCTGTGCGGCTGCTTCCCGCTCGGTCTTGGCTGCATCGAGAAACTGTTTATACCGTTCGGAGAACGCGTTGAGCCGCCTGACTTCTTCCAGGGATTTTCTTTTCCAGCCGGCTTGTCTTTCCATGAGAATCCTTTCACCTTAATCGGAATTGAGTGCGGCTCGTCAACGAACGGCCTGATGACCGGGCAGATGAAGAGAGGCGGACCCCTTCTTCCCTCATCGACATAGTGTACCTCATTGGCTGTTTTGTTGCAACTTGCGCCCTGCGCGTCTCTGGGCAAAGCGGTCCTGCGGAAACGGTGAAGCATGCAGTATCTTACGGGCCGCCGCCTGTTTTTGAAAAACCGTTCTTACGGCTAGCCGGCGACCCGCTCGGAAGAACCCAAAAAAAAGGAGATGGCCACCCGGGGCATAGGGGTTTAGGGGGTGTGGGTGGCCATCTCCTGTTGGGGAGGAGTAATACGCCGTAATTACCTGTCTGTAATCAATATAAGCACGCAACCCGCCGTGTCAAGGGAGACCGCATCTCCTTTTATCGACAAATGTGCTGCCGCCTTCAGGCATCGACCTGCCTTCCATCCCCCTCGTGAGGAAGCGCCGGGCACGCCGGGGCTTGCTTCTTGCAAACGAAATGGGGAGACGGTAAAATAGGTGAGACGGAGGGATGGCTGAGCGGCCGAAAGCGGCGGTCTTGAAAACCGTTGGGCGTTTACGCGCCCCGTGGGTTCGAATCCTACTCCCTCCGCCATATTATAGTTTTACATAATCCCATGTAGTCCAAAACCCGTTAGAAATAGCGGTTTTTTTGTTGCCGTTAGTCCGGCGACGTGTTATAACATCTATTGAAATCCTGTGAGTTTGGGTATACGATTGAGGAGTCGCGTATACCCAACCGAATGCCGTATACCCAAAAGGGAGGTTGACCGTGCCAAAACGCATTATGCCATTGACAGACATGAAGGTCCTGAAAGCGAAGTCTCAGGAAAAACAGGTCACGTTATTTGACGGCGGCGGCTTATTCCTTCTCGTGACTCCTTCCGGGGGGAAACTATGGAGGTTCAAATATCGCTTCGACGGTAAAGAAAAACTTCTTGCGCTTGGCCCCTATCCTGAAATCTCCCTTGCAGAGGCGAGAACGAAGAGAGAGGAGGCCCGAACGCAGCTCGAACACGGCATTGATCCGGGCGCCGTCCGCAAGGCTCAGAAGGAAGCAGACACCGTAGAGACTGAGACCTTCGAGGTAATTGCTCGTGAGTGGTACTTAAAGTTTTCTCCCGTCTGGGCACCGAGCCACGCCGAAACCAACATGTCACGGCTCAAGCGCGATATCTTCCCCTGGATAGGCTCACGACCCATAAAGGAAATCAAGGCTCCGGAACTGCTTACCTGTCTTCGTCGGGTAGAGAGCCGGGGCGCGCTGGAGGTTGCGCGAAGGCTCCGGGCACTGTGCGGCCAGATTTTTCGATACGGAACCGCCACGGGCAGGTGTGAGCGGGATTGCGCTGCCGACCTGAAAGGTGCCCTGCCTCAATCGGCAGAGAAGCACCACGCCGCAATCACGGATCCGAAAGAGGTTGCACCCCTTCTGAGGGCGATAGACGGCTACCAAGGCGGGTTTGTGGTCAAATGCGCCTTACGCCTTGCCCCCATGTTCTTCGTGCGTCCTGGAGAGCTTAGAAACGCAGAATGGGCGGAGATTGACCTTGACGAAGGGGCTTGGAACATACCGGCGCACAAGATGAAAATGAAGCAGCCCCATATCGTGCCGCTTTGCGCTCAGGCCGTGGCGATATTGACGGAACTGAAGCAGCTTACCGGCGCGAGCAAGTACGTCTTCCCTTCCCTGCGGTCCTTCGCCCGGCCCATGAGCAACAATACCGTGAATGCGGCGCTCAGGCGCATGGGCTTCCATAAGGAAACCATGACGGGGCACGGTTTCCGCGCGATGGCCCGGACCATCCTTGACGAAGTGCTACAAGTGCGGCCGGACTACATCGAGCACCAGCTTGCCCATGCCGTGCGAGACCCGAACGGCAGAGCCTACAATCGGACTTCACACCTTGCAGACCGCCGAGAGATGATGCAGACGTGGGCCGACTACCTGGACGGGCTGAAACAAGGTGCACAGGTATTGCCATTGCACAGGAAGAGTTAAGGAAAAGCGAGGGGTGGAATGCCGTTGATTACAGGAAATACGCAACTGGGGGAGTTTTCACCCCAAGTTCAAGCCTTATCTTCTGCCTTGCTATTCTCTGCGCCCATTCCGAACAGTTCCCTGAATAGACTATCCTGGAACCCTGCAATACTACGGTCGCGGTTCTTAATAAGCCACCTGAAACATAGGGTAATAAATTTCGACCTGGTTAGCCCGACTTCCCGCAGGATAGGTTCAGCCCCTTCCCATTCCTCGTCCGTGACATAGACATTCCGGCGATAAGGGTCAGTGCGGCGAGGCTTCGATTCCTTAACCGGAGAAGGTTCCCTTTTCGCTCGGGCCTTACCCTGCTCCAGGCCCAGGGCTACCGCTCTCTCCTGCGCCCTTCTCAATTTCCTTTGTTTACCCATATACACACCTTATACACCACTATCATGACATAGGTCAAAGCTTTTTTTCTTCCCCCGTATATCCCCCTGTTTTTACTATGAATATTATTCTCGTGAGGTTTAAGATAAGGTAGTGTTGTTGTGATATGTGTTAATTAATAAACCCAAGGGCAACCACCCCGGCGCGTCCCTCGAAGGTTTCCCACAAGAAGCATCGCGCGGGCCTTCGGCCGGAGGCCGCGACCGCTCGCTCGAAAACAATGTCGCTCGCTTGCTTCTATGGAAAACCCCCTCATTCATGCCCGAGGCAAACCCTTGCCAGAAAGCATCATTCACCCCCATTCTTACCATTGTCTTCCCAAACGTGCCGATTCTGTCTTTTCAGGAGTCTCCGATCCGGCGCTCACCTGGACGGCCATATTACCAACATGCTCCGGCATACCCGGTAAGGATAGCGCCGCCCCCGGCCCCCGTGCTCATCCTTCCGCGCGGGAGGCCGGAGGAGCGGCGCTTGCGGACTTTGGACCGTAAAGGGCGCATTCTCCACTTGGAAGAAAAGTTTTGACATGGACAAGAAATTGTGTTCTTTATGGGTATTCAGGCTTGATGCCTACCATAATAATTCAGGAGAGCCACTCTCCCACAGTTCACAGGGTTGGACCCTGCGAACAACAAATAACTAATTTCACACCATTCAGGGTTTGGCCCTACCACAGCTAAATAGCTTCACTTTCAGGAATTCATTCCTGCACCCGACACAACTTAGGGGTCGCCCCTGCCTTTATCAATCGAGGCTTGCCCTTGCCGTCTAACATGGCGGCAAGGGCAAGAAAAGTGACAAAAGGAGGTCGCAGGCAATGGCGATTAGGTGTCAGAATGAATAAACGCTTCTTACGCCTCCCGGAAGTTCTTCAGCGAATCCCTGTGTCGAAGAGCACGTGGTGGGCGGGTATCCGACAAGGCCGGTTTCCGAAGCCGGTCAAGTTGAGTGCGCGGACATCCGCGTGGAGAGAGACCGACATCGACGCCTTATGCAACCAGGGCCAAGGCGAAGCAAAGCCCGTCAACAGCGCCGAGGGTTAAACGCGCCGGGGCGTAGTTAAAGGCCATATAGTTTTCAGGGACTGCGCACCCGACAAGGGGCGGGGAATAAAATTAGGGTCATCAGCTTCCTGCATAGTTTCTATGCCTACGGGATGATTCTCTCTTCCACCTACAATTCCACGCACACGGGCTTCTCGGGCGAGTGAAGCATGCCATTCGAAAGCGGGAAGGACTTATTTCCCAGAACTTGGTGCTTTTTTCGCGAGGCAGTGACGCATTGCAAAGTGTCGATGAAAGTGGGATACTTATCGCTACTGCCTGTTCCGGGTATTCTTTGCGAAAGAGAGCAGGTTTCACGGACTGTTTTGGGGGGCGAGCCGGTCCACCTCAAGTCTAGATACCATGCCAGGTTATTGTGGCCTGAGAGAACAAAGGCCTCGTCCCCCACTTACCCAGACGAAGCAATATCCTCTCGGGTCGATGCGCCATCTTTTACCCCGTGACGCTCAGGGAGCCTGTGCTGCTCTGGCTGGCCTGTCCGTATTGCATGTACTTGCTTATAGCCTCCAGCATGAGGGCCATGAAAGTGCTCATTGAAGTCTGCTGGTCGGACGTTGAGCTGGTGGCCGTCGTGCTGTTTGAGCTGGTGGCCGTCGTGCTGCTTGTGCTGTCGGCCGTCGTGCTGCTTGTGCTGTCGGCCGTCGTGCTGCTTGTGCTGTCGGCCGTCGTGCTGCTTGTGCTGCTCGTCCCTTCCAGGCTCTCGATGAGACTTTCCAGAGACGACGTTGAGTCCTGCGACGGGGGCGGTGGGGGAGGCGCCATACCGGCCGTGGTCGATGATGCGGACGCCATCGCGGACGCAAGTTTCGACATGTCGGTTTCAAACTCGCTTTTGCTTATCGAGCCCGTCCCGCTCGTGTCGAGGGCGTTGAAGATTTGATCTACCTCCGACGTAATGGAGCTGGAGGAGCTGCTGCTTGACCCACCCTCCAGGCTCGACGCGTACTTCTCAAGCTCGCTTTCGGTTATCGAGCCCGTCCCGCTCGTGTCGATTGCGTTGAAGAGTTCATCGGCCGACGTAGTGGTACCCGTCGCCGAGTCGAGCTGCGCCGCATCCTCCATCAGTGCCACCAGAGACTGGGTAGAGTCGGCGCTCGAACTCGTCACAGAGCTTGAGGCGCTCGATTCCAGGTCGTTTAAGAACGTCGTCAACGTGCTTGTCGAGCTCTCCCCGTTGGTACCGATTGAGCTAAAAAGATTCGAAGAGGATGATGTCGATGACGTGGAGCTTGCCTGCCGCATCATCTGCAGCAGGTAGTACAAATTACTCGAAACCGATCCGCTGACACTACTGACACTACTCATTGTAACCTCCTTTTGATGTAAGGTAGGTCTCGGCCCGCCCCGGAAGCAATGACATAGATGAAGATAACAGTACGGCTGCAATGGACATGCCGTGTTGATGGCGAGGGTGGGGCCTTTATATGTTCAGTAAGTTCGGCTAGATGTGGTATGGTTGGGGGGGAAGACGTGCCGGCCGAACCGGAAAATAATTCCCAGCACGGAAGATTTTACTCATGTTGTTTCCCGACATCTACTCCATCTTCCTTGCTTCTACCAGACCGTCCATCCCCTCCGCCTCCTGGCCCCGGGTCATTGCGGTATCGGCGTGATCAAGAGACGGTTCACGAACTAAGCTCTTTAACGTTTTCTCCGGGCAGGGTCAACAAATGGCTCTGCCCTTTCTATTTCTCCTGCTTTCGCGATTACCGCTCAAAACGTTGAATGTGGGGACAAACAGCGGCCACCACGACTACAGGAAGTACGCAAGAATCGGATGAACCTAAAATTATCGACCCCTTTCTTGCGGGGGTGGTTGCATGGTTGGGGGTAGTTTTGGGGGTATGTACCGTTTGTTGATATCATAAACGGCCATGATGACGATATGTTATGCTCTTAATGTGACGGATACTCCCGCGTTTTTCCCTTGATACGTCTCATTTCTTACCCTCAAAATCGGCTCCCTTTTATTCGTTACCGGATGAACAAATAGCTTCAGTTCCTATTCCAAAAACTGAGGAAGCTCTTTCAAAAACAGATCAGGTCAACTTGTCAAAATATGTTTCTTTAGTGACTACAAACAGTTAGCGAGTATTGGGCGAAAAAAGCCAGGAAACTCCAGGCTGGATTCTTGCGAAGATTTCCGGCCAGTGGTATACTTAATGGGGCACTTAGGGGACGTTGGTTCAAAGTGAACTTTCGATGTAAGGGGGCACTCAGGGAACGTCGTTTCCTTCTGCACATTCTCATTCACCGGACCAGCGTCTTAGCCTTTCCGACTGCCATCCCCTACCCTCGATTATCAGAGAAATACCGAAAAATTACAACAACTATATTCAGGCTTTCCGTGAGAAAGACGGTATTCATGGGTACAATAGGGCGAGAAACTATCGAGCCTGAAATTGTCTCATCTCTCCGCCGGTTGTCCCTTGATTTACTCCGTTGGCGGTTGCCTCTTCCCTATGCCGCTTCTTCCCTTCTACGAGGAGCACGAGCGCCTTGCAAGAGACCCTGGGTGGTGAGATCCTCATCGAGGTCCGGCCAGTGTATTCCGTACCCGGCCCCGGCAATGCGCCAGTTCGCGCGTTGCTCGGGGGCGGCATGTAATAACCGGGGGTACCACACCAATGGGACCGTTATGGTTCGTCCGTCGAAGAGATCGACACTGATCGTATCCTCAGAGACCCGCACGTCCTTCACACGTTCGCCGGTCTTGGGGTCCGAAGTACTCATCCCACGCCTCCAATAGCTCTACCTGGTGTTCTTATGCCGGGGCCTCCAATGTCCTCAATTCCCTCGCGGGAAACCCAAGATTATATGCCAGTGCCTAAGCCGGAACTTGGCCGAGAATGTGTCCCGGTCGATGTGAACATGTGGGGAAACAAAGGGGACATCCCTTTGCATTTTTACGGGAAACAAGGGGGACGTCCATCTGTATCATATGCCAGACGATTTGCAGGTCGACGCTGAAGTACGCGTGCACGATACGATGACGAAGGCCAACAATCTTGGCCCATTCAATCTTCGCATGTTCCCCCTTGAACGAAGCGGGGAGCCTGCTGGCGGCCTCACCTATGATCTCGAGGTTTCTGACGACGGCATCAGTAGTCTTCTGGTCTCGGGCAAATCGGTCCGCCGACATGCCTTTTGTGAAGCGTGAAACTTTTCCCATTGCCTCCCATATATCTTCGATGAGGAGGACCACGGGACGGTCAGACATAGATCACTTCCCTCTTGATAAGCTTTCGGTGCCTGGGCTTTATGGCACGTGAGGAGACAACTTCCGTGCGGAGCCCCACACGCTTTTCGATCCTTTCTGCAAGGGTCACGAATTCTAGTCCGATAGACGGATCGACCTCGACGAGAACATCTACGTCGCTGTCAGGACGCTGCTCCATCCGGGCGTATGATCCGAAAAGTCCTATTCTCCGGACTTTGAATTCCTTCTGTAACTCGGGCTTCACCGCAGCAAGGATTTCCAGGACTTCTTCACGGCTCTTCACGTCGATCCCATCCTTCAGCTATCTACTTATCAATTATCTCCACGTTGCCCCTCTTCTCCGCAACCGCGCCGGCAGACCTGGTGAGCGGATTACTATTTGGCAGAAGGAGACATCAGGTTTAACCAAAGTAGGAGCTCATATCCCCGTTCCTGCGAGCATTGCCCATTGTAACACTCGTCATCGGCTCGGTCGAGCAAAATATAGCCTTCCAGAAGCCAATGGATGGGGACGGGCCGCCCAACCCCTATCGGTTGATGATTTTCTCAAAACAAATGTAAGCACGTGCTTTTTGTCAGTCCTGGTTGTCATGTCTACTTGTCAGTCCTCCTTGTCACCCCTGGTTGTCGCTTTGACAGAATATCGGGAAAGAGAGAGAATCTTATGCGCGACCCAGCAAGGCAATATGGAGCTGGGCGCCCCGCCTGTGGCAGCCATCGTGAGAGCCCTGGCCCTGCCCGTTCGAGCCGGTTTCCCATAAGCCGGAGCGCTCTTTGACAACTTAAGCCCCGACCCACGCCTTCGGCGCACCCGGCCGCACCCGGCGGCGGCGGTCGTTCACTTAACACTTAAAACTTAACACTCAAAACACCCCCACCCCCCCTAAAACCGTGCACTTTCGTGCACAATCGTAAACCCCCCCTTCGGGAAGTCTTGCGAGAGAAGGAAATGCAAAACAGGGGTCCTGACACGATTAGTGAAACATCCGTGCACAAGAGGGCAAAAAACAGTAAAAATGCCAAAAAATGAGTGTTTTTGATAGAAAAACATAGAGAAAAGTCCAGGTGCGAGGCACGGTGAAAGGGGCGTCTTATATGGCTGTTTGTCTGGTTTGCGCTGTCCCCGACATTCTCAGCGCGCTTCCCGTTACCATGAGGCTGCTTGCGAACATGGCGCATACCGCAACGAGCGGGTTGAGGAGACCCGCGGCCGCGACAGGGATGGCAACCGCATTATAGAGGAAGGCAAAGAAGAGGTTCTGCCGGATCCTCCTCGTGGTGAGTCTGGACAGCTCAAACGCATCGATAAGTTTTCCGGGGTCCGGCGACAGGAAGGTGAGGTCGGAGGCGCCACGGACAGCCTGCATGGCGGGACCGAACGCGCATCCCACATCAGCCTGGGCAAGGGCGCCCGCGTCGTTGAGGCCGTCTCCGACCATGCCCACGCGATGTCCTTTATGCTGGAGGCGCCGGATAAGCTCCGCCTTTTCCGCCGGGAGCGCCTGCCCCTTGGTGCTCAGGTATTCCCGGAATGACAGGCTTCGGGCCAGCCTCCGTCCATGCTGATAGGCGCTGCCGTCTGCGTTGGCGATGACGACGGAGCGTCCTGTCTTTTCAATGGTTACCCCGGAGAAAGACCGGATGAGGCCGCCCGCAGGGTCGAGCTGTCCTTCGATGAGCTCGTTCGGGTTTCCTGCCTCGCCGCCGGCATATCTGCCCGACAAAGCGCCGTGTCCATAGCCGATGGGCATGGCCAGGCTGCCGGGAGGGAGGCCGGCATAGGGGAACGCAGGCGCCTGCACGCTCCTGTTGCCGGCGCGTATGACGAGGATGTCTCCTTTTTCGGTGTGCAGTGTTCTTGCCGTATCAGGGTTGATCTCGACCCAGCCGTCCCATGTGACCATCGTGACGGGATCGGGCATTTCCTGGAGGAAGGGGTGGTTCGCCGGATGGCCGTCGAAGAACCGGATGGTCGGATAGGTGAAGAAGTCGAAGGAGGCAGGTGTTTTTTGACGAGGACCGGCCGCCGCCTTGGGCCTCGTCTTTTCCATGCTGCCATGCGCCTCCCCGCTGCAGGCTCTGCTGCCAGAACACATCCGGAGATGCCTCGTCAGTCCCCTGCTCCTTGCGCCTCTGCTCCCACCTGTTCCGGAGGACTTCGTAGAAGCTGTTTTCCGGGAATGCTGCCTGCCCGCCTATCTTCTTGCCGAGAGAAAGAAGCATATCTCCCAGATGCCTTGTATCGAAAAGGGGGCCCGTGGCAGGCTGGAGCAAACCGAAGACATTCCGCTGCGGTCTATAGTCCCCCCAGGATTCGAGGGAGGTATGGGAGGGCATGAGGAGAGTGGCGAGCCGGGTTGTCTCGTCAGGAAAGCTGGAAAAGCTGATAAGGGCTGTCAGGTTCTTGAGTGTCGATTCGAATGCCCATGAAGCGGGCAGGTTATAGACCGGGTTGGCCCGGTAGATGATCAAGGCGGAGACTTCCCCACCTGCCATGCGGTCCGCGAGCGCTTTTATCCTGGATGCCGGGGCGGTCTGCCCGAGGGACACGGGGTTCGAAAAATCGAGGAGCTGGCTGCTGCCCGGGGATAGCGTGCACAGGAGGTTTGCGGCAACCGCGGTGTCGAAGGCGTTGGGGTCCTGGAATGCCATCCCTTCCGCGAGGACAAGGGGTCGTGTGGCTTTCTTGAACTGTGCGGCCATCATAAGGAGCACGTCCGCCTTTACCCCTGTTTTCTCTTCCACCAGCTCGGGCGTGAAGGCCGAAATACGGGAAGCGAGGCGTGCGGCAGCCCTTGAAAGGAAGGGCCGCTCCTGCAAAAGGAGGCGCAGCAGCCTGAGGGCCGCACAGGATTCCCCGCCGACCGGGACTGCTACCCAGTAATCCGCGTTGGCCGCAGTCATGGAGAGCCTGGGACCCACGTAGACGAAGAGGTGTTTTCCATTCTCCCCGGGTGCGTGAAAAGAGGCAAACTGGCGGGCAAACTGCACATTCGATATCCAGGTCTCCAGAAAATTGGCGCCGAAGGAGAGAAGGAAGTCGGCCCGCTCGACGTGATAGGTCGGCAGCCCGTTCTTGCCGAAGACGATCCGGTTCGCCTTGCGTAGCGGTTCGTAGGCGAAAGGCTCATACACGATATACTCCCCGCCGAGGGTACTCATGAGCCGGACTGCCAGGTCTTCTTCAGCACCCGTCATAAGGTGGGACATGAAGACGACCATGCCTTTCCGCCCGGCTGCGGACAAGCCTTCCGCTGCGGCATTTTCCGCGGTCTCCCAGGAGAACCTGCCCGAGGCTGCCGTCCGGATTCTTCATCATGGGGCTTTTGTACCGGTCCGGGTTATAGAGGCCCTGAACGGACGCCTGGCCCCTCGGGCAGAGCCTCCCCGTATTGATGGGCTGGCCGGGGTTGCCTTCCACCTTGATAATATGTCCGTCCCTGTTCTTCACGAGTGTGCCGCATCCCGCCGGACATTCTCTGCACGTGCTTGCGTACCACGTCGCCTCGCCGGGCACGATATCTTCGGGAGGGATCGCGTAAGGGATGAGATGGCGGACAGGGTCGGAGCAGCCCGCGAGTGTGGCTGTTCCAGCCAACCCCAACGTTCTGAGGAATTGACGCCGCGAGATCTTTGCCATGCTTTTGCCCCTTTTTAGTATAGGTATGGGCCATGGGCTTTGCACGCGGCGATTCGCAAAACGTTTACAGGCGCTACGTATCGTAAGGGCATCGTTCGCTTTTCGACGATCGGGCAGATCTGAATTATGGCGGGAAGAAGGGCAAATCTAGAAGCAGGGGGTCCCGACTCATCCGGGACCCCGGGCAAGGAATATAGCTTAATCTAATGCATCTTTCATTGCGCCTGCTGGAGAGAATTTTGGAGCTTTCTTCGCCTGAATCTTGATCTCTTTTCCTGTCCGCGGATTTCTTCCGGTCCTGGCCTTTCTCTCTACCACCGAGAAGGTGCCGAATCCCGTGACGGTCACGCGGTCCCCCTTCTTGAGAGATTCTTTCACTGCTGCGACAAAAGAATCGATCGCCTTCTCTGCCTGGGTCTTCTTGATTGCCGCACCTGCCGCTACCTTGTCAACAAGATCTTTTTTGGTCATGCTCCCTCACCTCCTTTTTTCATGAGTCGCAGTTTTATTGGTAAATCACTTTTCTTATGGGAACATTGTACGTGTTTTTCGAATGCAATGGAATAGAAATCGCATCTTGTGCAGGTGAAAAAGGTGGAAATCATCGCATAGGGGTCTTACGTTTACCATTGTTTACGGAAGACGGTGATGCAGGATTCGGCAATTGCGGTGGCGAAAAGCCGGGGAAGTGCTTTGAGCCGCAAGGGGTTTGTAACTTTTTTCCCCTTTTCCCCTGTGAATATGCTATCCTAACTGTCGATGTTTCTCCTGTTTTTGAAGCTTCCCTCTTCTTCTGCTTCAAAAGAGATTCAGTAACAAAGAGATATCCGGAGGACGGAGGAATGCAAAGGCCGAAACTATTGCGGACAAACTGACGTGCTTCCGTGGACAAGCAGCACATGGAGGGAACTCCTTATCACGAACCGGTGCGGTGTGAAACGAAGGAAGGGCGGATAATCAACGTAAACTAGCAGAAAAGGGGTAAGCGTGGCAAACGTAGAGGTGAGCGACGGCAATATCGAGAAGGCGATCAAGGCACTCAAGCGCATGCTCCAGCGAGAGGGCATCCTCAAGGAGATCAAGAGGAGGAGCTTTTACGAGAAACCGTCCGAAAGGGAAAGGCGGAAGCAAAGGGAAGCGAGGAAGCGACGGTTGAGGGCGGAAAGGAGAAAGCATGCCTCGGGCAGGGAGTGAGCTTCGAAGGCACTATTCTCCGCGCAAAGCTACGAGCGGCCCGATACTATATCTCGCATCCGTCCGACAGGGGCGATGGTCGTGTAAGCTGATCGCAGGAGCTTTTCCCGGACGTGGATAGCGATCTTTGTGGGCTTTTAAAGGCTCACGATCCAACCGGTCCGGTATTTCCCGGAAGATATCGGTGAGGAGAGAGGCCCCGGCGTATGCGGGGCAGATGCCAAGGCCGGCCCCGTTATCATGGAGAGCGGACGCTATGAAGCGACTTTTTTTGATAAGGGGCCTTTTCCATCTATCGGGGTGTGTCATACCCGTTATCTACCTGCTGGCGGACAAGGGCGCGGCGCTGCTCGTCACCGGCTCGGCTGTCGTTGTGGCCGCCTTTGTTGAGACGTTAAGGATCAAAGGCTGCATCAGTCTGGCTTTTGTCGCCCCCCTTTTTAAAGAGAAGGAAATGAAGGGGCCCACAGGAAGCCTTTTTTATCTCATCTCCTGCCTGGTAACGATACTTCTTTTCGATAAGAGGGTCGCGTCGGCTTCAATTTTTGTCCTTGCCATATCGGACCCGCTATCGGCGATAATAGGCTCGAAATGGGGGAGGCGATCCTTGTATGGAAAATCAGCGGAAGGGACAGGCGCTTTCTTTTTCTCGTCCCTTCTCGTCCTTGCCTGCTTCTCCTTCAGATGGCCCGGCCTTATCCTGGCCGCGGGCGCTGCAACCGCTGCCGAGCTTCTCTCGTCGAAGTTCGTTGATGATAACCTTACCATCCCGATAGTCACCGCTTTTGCGCTGACTGTGATAGCCCGCTGACGGTCCCTTGCCGCCCTTTTGGGGCCTTTGTGTCTCGTCGGTATATCGTGGCCCGCTCCGCGCCGGTTTGCGCTTCCCCCAGTCCCTTTTTCCGTGGTATCATATCCGCGCCTGGAAGAGTCGCGCTTTGAGGAGAGGGGGCGATGACGTTAAAGGAAAACATTGAACGGGCCCTGGCGACCATCAACCCACGGCTCGAAGAACTGGCAGACGGGTATGTGGAGTTGATGGAGCTTGATGAGGCAAGAAGGGTGCTTGTGGTAAAGTCCTTCGGCGGCCGGCTCCACTGATGCGGCATGAACGCCCTCAGTTTGTGGGCGGACAAGCTTATTCGGGAGGAGATACCTGAAGTGGGAGAAATTCGCGTGGTGGATGTATGCGAATGCGGGCCGCAAAGCACGTGATGGGATTTTCTGCCCCTATTTCGATTCCGTCGGATATCCTGCCTTGACCCTTCTCCAACCTGGTGCGTGCGTTGCCCGGAATCCGGGCGGCGAAGGCGCAAAGCTTGACTTTATTCTTTTTTTGACTATAATAATAGTCTCTGGAGGTGATCGGATGGGCATCGGAATTATCGGCAGGAAGCTTGGCATGACGCACGTATTCGGGCAGAATGGCATTGTCATCCCTGTGACGGTCGTGAAAGCGGGACCATGTGTTGTAGTTCAGAAGAAGACCGTCGAACACGATGGTTATAATGCGGTGCAGATCGGATTTGATGAGATTACGAAGCTTTCCAGGGTCAACAAGCCGCTTACGGGCCATTTTAAGAAGGCCGGGGCGCCCCCCATGGCAAGACTGAAAGAGTTCCGGATCGAGGGGGAGGAGTTGAGCAGCTACGAGACCGGCAGCGTGGTGCCGCTCGATCTCTTCGAGGCAGGCGATTTCGTGGACGTCACCGGGGTCTCTATCGGAAAAGGTAGCGCAGGGGTAATAAAGAGGCACAAGTTCTCGGGCGCGCCGGGAGGTCACGGCACGCATGAGTTCTTCAGACATGGCGGTTCCATCGGCAATAACACGACGCCGGGAAGGACCCTGAAGGGAATGAAAATGGCAGGCCATATGGGGGCGAAGAAAGTGACGGTCCAGAGCCTCAAGGTGGTGGAGGTGAGGGGCGACACCAATATCGTGATGATCGAGGGCGCCGTGCCGGGACCGAGAAACGGCTATATCATCCTCAAAAAAGCAGTAAAAAAATCGTAACACTATACATGCGTGCATAAGCAACTGAGACTGATCATCCCCTATGTCACACGATATAGGGGAGATTTGTTTCAAGCCGTCCTCATCCTGGTCGCTGCTTCCTGCATCTCCGCAGCCATACCCTTTCTCATTAAGCTCATCGTCGATAGACTCCATGACGGTTTCAGCCGTACGGTAATCTACATCGTCCTCGTTACCGCCCTCCTGGCCCTTGTGCAAGCCGGTCTGAAAAGCAGGGCCCGGATGAAGATCTTCAACAGCTCCAGAGAGATCGAGTTCGAGCTTCGGAGGGACCTCCATGCCCACCTTGCCTCCCTTCCCTACGCGTTTTTCAGGAACCATCACCGGGGAGACCTTATCGCGAGAATGATGACCGATGTCAGCAACATCAGAATGATGATCAGCATGGTGGTCCTCCATGTTTCGAACACTATCGCCATAACGGCGCTCAGCCTCGCCATGATGTGCAGGCTGAGCCCGTCTATCACCCTGCTCTCGGTGATCCCCCTCTGCTTCCTGTTCCTGCTTATGCGCGGCTTTATAGCCCCACTTCACCGCGCTTTCACAGAAATCCAACAGGTGAACGGTTCTCTTTCAAAGCAGGTGAACGATGTGCTGGCGGGGATCAGGGTAGTGAAGAACTATCTCCTCCAGGCGGAAGAGCGGACACGATTCGACGCGCTCAACGCGGAGTACATGAGAAAGACCCTCGCCGCAACCCGGGTCTGGGGGCTCCTCTTTCCGATGACGGGGTTTCTCGGAGGTCTGGGCACCCTCGCCGTCATGTGGCTGGGCGGTTCCTACCTGATGAACCACCGCATTACCCTGGGCGATTTCATCGCTCTCAACACCTATTACATGATGCTCATGTGGCCTATCGCGGCCCTCGGATGGGTACTTAACCTCTACCAGAGGGGCGTGGCATCGATACAAAGGATCGAGGTGATCTACGCAAGCGAGGTGGAAAGGACCGGGGGCATGGTGCCGGACGCGTTCACGGGCACAATTGCGTTTGATCAGGTCACAGTCCGGAAGGAAGGGCGCGAGGTGCTGAAAAACGTAAGCTTTTCGTTGCAGCCCGGTGAGAAACTGCTCATTACCGGACCGACCGGGGGCGGCAAGTCAACGCTTTTGAACCTTGTCCTCGGTCTTGAGCAAGACTACGCCGGCTCGATCCGTCTCGATGGAGTTGATATTCGTGGGATCGCACTTTCTGCGTTGAGGAACGGGATCGGCCTCGTGCCGCAAGAACCCTTTCTTTATTCCGCATCGATCAGGGAGAATCTGTTCAACCCAGCCGATCTGGAACAGTTAATCGCGATGGCTCACATGAGGGAGGAAATCGATAGATACGACCGCGGCGTCGAAACGGTTGTGGGGGAGCGCGGGGTCACGCTGTCGGGAGGGCAAAAGCAGAGGCTTACTCTGGCCCGGGCGCTCTCCAAAAAACCCCGGATACTCCTGCTCGACGACCCCTTTACCCACGTGGATGGTTTTACCGAGCATCTGGTCTGGGAGAAGATCGAACAGATCGTGGATGGCATGACGGTAATTATTGCCTCGTCCAAGCCCGTGCCGCTCCCGTATATCGACTGGGCTGCAGTGCTCGTCGACGGCGAGATAGCGGATTACGGGAGGGTCGGTGAGCTGCTCGACCGGAACCCCTACATGAAACTCCTCTACGAGGTAAAAGGATAGGGATGGCAACAGGGGTCATTCGCACGCTCCTTTACAGGTATGTGGCCCGGTACAGGGGCATGGCCTTGCTCTCCCTCGGCCTCATACTCGTGGTTGCCGTGTCGAGAATGGCCCCCGCCTACATCTTGAAGGTAGCGGTTGACCGGTTCATCAGCCACGGCGATTTCCGCGGGCTCTCCCTGGCGGCCCTCTTGTATCTCTTCTTTATTTGCCTGGAATACGGATGCGTCTACCTTCAGGTATATGTGACACAGCTCTTCGGCCAGAGCATCATAAGGGAGATGCGCCTTGAAACGTTCACGCACCTCCTCGGCCTCCCGGTCCCTTATTTCGACAACACACCTCTGGGCAAGAACCTCCACTATGTGACGAGCGATATGGAGAACATCAATGAATTTATCACCTCCGGCATCGTTACCAGTGTCGGCGACATAATCACCATCACCGGGATACTGGCCGTCATGGCCTACCTGAGTATGCCGCTGACCGCCGTGGTCATGCTCTTTTTCCTTATCCTTGTCCCCGTGGTCGATATCTTTCGGAGACGCTTTCGCAGCGCCTATCGGCAAACACGGGAAAGCGTCTCCGAGATGAACGCCTTTATGGGAGAGAGCCTTGCAGGCATTTACGTCTCCAGGGCATTCGATCGCAAGGGGGCAGAGATCGCCGGCTTTAGAAAGAAGAACGAGCACTACATGACGGCCTTTAAAAGGGTCATTCTCTACATGTCCCTTTATTTCCCTTTCGTAGAATCGATTGGCACCCTGTCTATTCTTGCCATCCTCGTGTCAAGCGGCTACATGTTGTCCCTCGGAATGGTCACGTTCGGCACCATCGTCGCCTTCATCGAATATTCTCATAGGCTCTATAACCCGATCCGTGATCTGAGTGAAAAGTACAACATCTATCAGAACGCCCACTCAAGCCTGGAGAAGCTGCACGCCCTCCGCGTGACCGAGGCAGAAGAAGGCGTGAGCGGCGCCTGCACAACGGATGTCCGGGGAGACATCGAATTACGGGATGTCTGGCTCTCTTACGGCAGCGATGGGCTGTATGCGCTGAAAGGCATAAACCTGCGGATAAGAGAAGGAGAAAAGCTGGGCATCGTGGGCCTTACCGGATCTGGGAAGACGTCCCTCATTAACCTCCTTTTGGGTTTTTACCTGCCATCGAGAGGGGAGATACGCATAGGGGGCCGACCGCTTTCTCAGTATTCCCTGGAGTCCATAAGGAAGGCCTTTGGCGTTGTCTCTCAGGATGTCTACATATTCCCGAGGACGATAAGGGAAAACCTCTTTACCGCCGGTGAGGCGATCCACCCCCGGATCGATCGCCTGATACGGGCTTTTTCCGACGAGGGGGCCGATAAGGTAATCGCCGAAGAGGGCCGCAACCTTTCGGAAGGAGAAAAACAGCTCATCGCCATCGGCAGGCTCATCGCGTACCGGCCACGGTACATAGTCCTCGATGAGGCAACGAGCAGGATCGACCGCTATCTCGAGGAAGAGGTGCGGGGCATCATTGAAGACGAGTTTCGGGCCGCAACGTGTCTCGTCATTGCCCATAGGATATCGACCATGGTCGGAATGGACAGGATTATCGTGATCCATAACGGCGAACTGGCTGAAGAGGGGAGTCACGCGGAGCTCTTGGAAAAAAAAGGCGTATACCACCATCTCTACAGTATCTACAGAAGCGGAGGCTATGTCTAGGAGCTAAAGGCGGGCAAAAGGAGGCTTCGGTGTGAGGAAATGGATAGTAGGGTGGCTGAGTTCCGGGCTGTCCGATAAGGACAAATACGCGATCACGAGTTGGGCCTTCAGCTACTTCATGAAAAGCAACCTCACCGTTTCCGAGGCGGTGATCGAAGCGGTCAGGAAGGTAAAGCCTGGAAAGATCGACAAGAACGGCTCCCCGAAGCTTTCACGATCCGACTTCCTCGAACTGCAGCTCAGGGTAAAGAATATGCTCTAGCCTCGTCTTGCCCTGGCCCGCGGCCACAGCCCTGTTGATATTGCGGTCGGCGTGTGGTAATGAATGGATGTCCGGCAGGCGGATCGATCGGTGAAGGAGCGGCTTTCCGGCTCTTGCGCGTCCGGGGCGGCTTTTTTCCCGTACCGTTCGGCCACGGCGCAAAGGAGGAGAGCATGTCCGATTCTCTTCATACCACCTTTTTGACAATCCCACGCTTCGAAAGTAAAACGCCCATGCCCATCAGCACGAAGACCAGTGCGGTCACCGGCCAGATGGGATGGACCACTTTATCAAGACCTGTCGCAAAAGAGACAAGAATAACGATAACGGTGCCGAGAAGGGAGATAAAAGCCCATGCGGAGGAAATCCTCCTCCCTGTCCACCCGAAGAATACGATGTAGACAACGGCACTCATGAGAACTGCCAGCCATGCCGTCTCCCTCAGGATCTCTTTCACCAAGAACCCCAGGAGGAGGGCAACGAACCCGATGGCAAGGGTCGTCAGCCTCGAAGCGAGGAGCAATCTCCGGTCGTTCCGCATATGAAGCGCCGGGGCGATGTAGCCTTTGACGGCGAGGGTCGTGGCGCCCATCAAAAACGGGGACCCCGCGCTCATGAGGGGGACCCACATCGCGAGGAGAAGGAAGACGCCGATGTAGGGAGGCACGACGTCGAGGAGTGCCGGAAGGACCGAAAGGGACGGGACTTGAGGGAAAACGTATTTTGCGACAATGCCGCACAGGGCGGCCATGACCACAATGGGGATGGTAATAAGATTGCCGATGACGATGCCGGTCCTGCCCCCCTTCATGCTGCCCGCTGAGGAGGCGGTGTTGATGACCGGCTGTGCCAGTACGCCCAGGGTAAAGTTTATGTAGGCCAGGCTAAGGGCCTGAAAAACACCCATGTTCCCGAAAGACGTGAAGTAATGGCCCTCAGCCATGCGGCCGAGGCCGGGGCAACTCGAAATCGCATAGAACCCGCCAAGAAAGATGCCGACTGCGGTGACGGTGAGGTGAATCAAGTTGGTATATGCCGTCGCCGCAAGACCACCCACCATATTGTAAATCGTGAAGACGAGGGCGGTGAGACACATGCCCGAAGAGAAGGTCACGTCGCCTTTCAATATAAAGGAGGGGATCGCACCTCCGCCCACTACCTGCATCGTCACGATCCATACGGAGAAAATCAACTGGAGGAAACCGGCGAGCCTGGCGGTTCTCATGCCGTAGAGACCCCCCACCACATCGAGTATCGAATAGGTCTTCCCCGCGGTGACGATCCTGGGAAGCAGGAAGGCCGTCACGAACATGGCTATCCAGATGCGCCTACCTGGAACCATAGGGCGCTCAGTCCGTGGAGGTACGCGCCTTGCGCCATACCAACGACAGAAACACCGCCCGTCCAGGTACCGGCGATAAGGGCCGATACGAGAGGTATGGATGGGCCTCTCGAAGCAAGGAGATAGGCATCTGATGAACCCGATCTCCTTCTCGCAACGAAGAAAGAGACAGCCAGCAGTAGGACTATATAACAGACGATCACCAGCAGATAGGCGGCCTTCGTCGAGGACATATAAGCTTGCTACCCCTTTTTGAAGAGCTTCCTGACTCTCTCCTTGTATTCGGGCCCCGCAGAAAACTGCGACACGTACATCATCGCTTACCGATTGTATCATTCAATACTGTTGCAGACGAGAAAAATCTTGGAGCTCAGGGCTCAGGAAGGGCGCAATACGGTCTCTAATTCAAATTGGGATCTCCAAGCTTTTTCATAAAGAATAATATTTTTGCTCATGCGTCAACAATGCCGGACAAACAAAACCATACAGGGACAAACGCCGACAAACGAGCGATTGACGAAACACCAAGGAGGCACTTTATTAATCAATAGGATGAGTAGAGGACCGTCCATCGTTCATATCCGGCTATGGCGGTCAAGGTTTCAAGTGTCTTCGGAGGACTCGGAAGCGGTT
Organism: Syntrophorhabdales bacterium; assembly: GCA_050012495.1. GTDB lineage: Bacteria > Desulfobacterota > Syntrophorhabdia > Syntrophorhabdales > WCHB1-27 > BOG-1155. The sequence goes on along the minus strand of JBEKHB010000002.1, from coordinate 277 downwards.
GCAACACAGTGCGTGAAAGGCAAAGCAAATCGAATGAGGAGGTAATGACATGAAGAGTGTGAAGGGGTTTCTGAAGGAAGAGGAAGGCGTAACGGCGATTGAGTACGGGCTGATTGCGGCGCTCATCGCGATGGCCATCATAACCGCGGTGGCTCTTGTCGGCACAAATCTCACTACGACATTTAACGCCATCGCCGCGAAGATTTAGTCCGCCGGCCGGGAGCAGCCACTGGTAGTCCGGCGCGCTGTCGCTGACCCCGCTGCCGGGGTCAGCGAC
>JBEKHB010000001.1:0-151820 GCA_050012495.1 Syntrophorhabdales bacterium | reverse complement strand
CGAGCCGAAGGAAGAAAACGTTGAGGCGACCGAAGGTATTACAATTTTGCTCACCCCCAATTCGCCCGCATATATGGCAGCGTGCATGGGCCCGTTTCCTCCGTAGCCAAAAAGGGCGAATTCGCTTGGGTTGTAACCCCGCTCAATTGTGGCGCTTCTTACTAAGTCTGCCATCTGAGCATTAACTATGTCGTATATACCGGCTGCAGCCGCGGTAACGTCCCACCCGAGCCGGTCTGCGAGCTTCCTGATGGCCTCGTGAGCCTTCTCCGGATAGAGTTTCATCGTGCCGCCCAAGAAATAGTCGGGATTCAAGTAGCCCAAGACCAGGTCAGCGTCGGTCACGGTTGCCTCCGTCCCGCCGAATCCATAACAGCCAGGTCCCGGAAAGGCGCCTGCACTCTTGGGTCCCACGCGCAGGAGACCCGTCAATGGCTCGATCCAGGCAATGCTGCCTCCCCCGGCGCCTATTGAAATGACGTCGACCATGGGGAAGGAGACAGGGAATCGCGCCACCACCGGCTCTCTGGCATATGTTAACAAACCCTTTACAATTAAGCTGATGTCAAAGCTTGTTCCACCCACGTCCGTGGTGATGATATTCTCATGGCCGAGCAGCTCTCCCAGATATTTCGAGGCAATCACGCCTGCAGCAGGCCCCGAGCTGAACGTGGTGAACGGCCTGGCCTCACGCCCCACCACGCAACCGCCGTGCGCCTGCATCACGAGCATGGGGTGTTTAAGCCCTTTGCCTGAGAGCAGTCTATCCAATGAGGTGAGGAATTCCCTTGTCGCCGGGCCTATATAGCTGTCTATTATAGTAGTGTTGGCCCTCGCGTACTCGCCCAAACTGGGAGCCAGTTCATGAGAGATCGAGGAATAAATGTGGGGGTATTCCTCCGACAGGATTTTCGCAAGTTCCTTTTCGTGCACTGGGTTGCTGAAGGACCAGAGAAAGCAGACCGCTATGCTTTCAACCCCTTGCTCCACCAGACTTCTGATTGCCTGCCTTGCGTCGTCAACATCAAGGGGGCAGACAACGGACCCTTTCCAATCAGTACGTTCAACGACGCCCTTTGCCAGGGCCTTCGGAAGCAAGGGATCTACTTTTTTTGTCCTGTAGGCTTCCCTGGTTTCGCTTTCCGAGAGCCCTGTCCATTTTGAAAGTCCCCCGCGGGCTATATGATGCACGTGTTCGTGTCCTACCGTGGCAACGAGGCCGGTTTTGGCGCCCGAACGATTGATTATGGTGTTTGTGGCGACGGTCGTGCCCAGGACAACGACGTCTGTTTCCTTGAGCAAACCCTCAATCGACGTCCCTAGGGAACGGGCTGTGTTCTCCAGCCCATTCATGATGCCCTCGGTAAAGGTCGGGGGCGTCGACAAAGCCTTTCCCGTGGTTACCGCTCCCTTTTCGCCGATGACGACCAAGTCGGTAAAAGTCCCTCCAGTGTCGATGCCGATTGTGTAGCCCATAACACTCTCCTCCTCGTCAATGGCTCATGGTCATGACCGTTCGTAGCGCATGCAAAGCCCCGAGTGACCTCGTCCCGTCCCCCGTGATTCTACCTCCTATTCATCTGCGTGATCCGGTATACGGAACCTCCATTTGCAGCACTCCTTTTCCCCGTCTCTCGGAGGTAGTTTCAACGCCTCGACGACAATCCTGGGATCCACCTCTCTGGCCAAATTTCTAAAATAGAGACCGGTTGTTGTTCCACACACGAGCTCTTTCCTGCCCATTCTTTCCATTGCTTCAAGCGCCGCGCATTGAGTCACGGTAAGAATCATTCGTCGACTTGAAAACTCCGTAATTTCATAGGTCAAATTCAGGTTGAGAGGATCGACTTCTATTATCTCCCGCAGTCCTTCTATCCCTTGTTGCAGGCAAAACATCCCCTTCACCGTCTTGACAAGAGAATGAACATATTTTCGCCATACAACCCCGTCCAGTCTTACGGCATTCGAATAACCAAGTTCCTTCTCGACCGCTAGAAACCAGAGGCCGTCCATTACCATGAGCAGTCTCCCCGACAGCTTAAGGAGCCCTAAAAGGTTTTGTAAACTCTGTTCCACGATTCCGCCAGCAGCAGGCTCTTATTTGGCCCGCCTCTTCTTTTCTCTGAATCTGTTCTTGATATTAATGGCCTCCTGGGTGTCCCAGTAAAGACTCACGGCCGACTCCGACATTGTTTCGAACCCAAGCATATGATCCGTGTCTGCATTGAACGCGTGTTTGAGGAACTTCAATGCATAGGGGCTTAGTTCCTTGATCTCGCCGCACCATTTCGTCACTTCTGCGTCGAGATCCGCAATGGGCACGACTTTGTTAACGAGCCTCATCTCGAGGGCCTCGGCCGCGGTGTACGTTCTGCATAGGAACCAGATCTCTCTGGCCTTTTTTTCTCCCACAACCCGTGCTAGATACGCCGCACCAAAGCCTGCGTCGAAGCTCCCTACTTTTGGACCCATCTGGCCGAATTTTGCCGTTTCTGCAGCTATCGAAATATCGCAGAGGACGTGAAGGATATGGCCGCCACCAATCGCCCATCCATTCACTGCCGCTACCACGGGTTTGCTGAGCCCGCGAATCCTGGTGTGGGCTTTTGTATGCCAGTAGTTCATTTCCCGGCTGTATCCGCCCTCCTTCGATTCCTCTTCGTCTCCACCCACACAAAACGCCTTGTCTCCCGCCCCCCTCAATACCACCACACGGACGCTTTCGTCGAGTTCGGCATTTTCCAATCCCTGGCAGAGTTCCTTCAAGGTATTGGTGGTGAAAGCGTTATGCTTTGCGGGCCGGTTAAAGATAATCCAGGCTACGTCATCACGAATCTCGTACAGAATGTCCGAAAAACCCATGCCATGCCTCCTCGATTCTATTCGCGCTGCTCTCTACTGCCGCTCTCCCTTTCTATTTTTTCAGTCCTCCAATTCGTAGTTATGCAAAATCGGACTTCCCGGTGCGGTCGCTTCAACCTCAGTTTGCGTCCCGCAACCCGGGCAGTAGAACTCTCTGTAAACGCACCAGTCCTTGTCGAAGGCCAACCTGCCCGGATATATTTCCGCCGGATCCCTCTCGTATACGAGGGAGAACAGTTTGAAGTTTTCTTTTGCCTCGCAATAGGCGAAGCCGCACTTTGAACAGACCAGGATTCTTCTTCCTTGCCGATCTTCCGCGACATCGATATAGGACGTCAGTCGGAAAAGATTCTGCCTTATGTCCGTCTTTCCAATCGGCTCCAGGTCTTTCGCCTCTGCGATCTCCTTTTCTTTCTCCTGGTCAAGGCGATAGGCAGGGCAGAAGCCGCTTGTCTCATTCATAAAATCAAGTGCTACCTTTGGCAATTCCCCTTTATCTCTCCTTTCAACCAGCCTCTTCAGGAACTGCTTGCCCGGAATCCCTTTCCCCAGTCTTTCCTGGATCTTTTCTTCTCTTCTTTTCCTGGTTGCCGTTTCATCGATCTCCATAGTGTCCTGGTCGATGGCAACGCAGTAGGCCTTCTCTGCGACATCGTAGGTTACCATCTTGTTTTCTATGTCTCTGACAACGGCCCGAGGATCTCGCTCCAACGGATCGCCAACTCCCGCGCCGCCTCCGCAGCTTGTCGAGACCCACATATCGCCCGATCGAAGTTCCCGGGCCGGGGCATTAGGCGCACCCGGTAGGTACTCCCCTTTTAGATACTCCGTGAGCTTGTCCGGCTCATAAGGGATAGCGCCGTTCTTGATCTTGTCATAAATGTCGCTATTAAGGAACCAATCAAAATACGAACTCACTCCAGGATAGCCGCCGAAGAGCCCCATATTGACCGGGACTTTCCCCCCACTCCCAAAGTGGAGGACTCTCACTGAAGGCGAATCGTGTATCATGGTGATGTGCTCCACCCCGTTTCCTCCTCTAAAGCGCCCGAATCCCCCCGAATTGGGCCTGTGTCGTTTTGTAACGTGCAACACCGGAAGCAGCATCTCTTCTCCCTCGGTATCTGATACATAGGTCCAGGGGTTATACATATCTACCGAGCTATCCATCCCGTCCTTGTCAATCCGCGCTCCCCCTCCTGCCGCCATGGCCGAGGAAGTCAAGTAATTGGCCGCGAAGGTACCCCACTGGCTTATGCCTGCAACGGGTGTATCGTTCATCGTGGTGGCTCCGCCGAGCAAGTCTTCTGGTTTGCCGGAAGCAAAAGCAATTCTGCCGAGACCCTCGGTGAGGGCGTTGCAAAACACTGCTCCTATCCCTACAGTGGCATATCCTACTGAGGCATCCGCGTTCGCGTTGAGTCTTGAATCCTCGAGGATATGTCCTATTTTTACTGCTTCCGCCAACCCTGTATTCCATCGAATGTCATAGAAAAGGAGGTCTAAGAATGTATAAAACGCGGTGGCTTCAACGGCAGGTAGGTACGCATTGTCAAAGCATCTGCCCTGTGGGGACACAATCGGAACGTCAATCTCAAGCACACCGTCTTTTGTAACTTTCATTTCAATCTGCATAACTGCAAGTTTCTCAATTTCGCCAAACGAGTCATCATAGGCTCTCACCCGGTATATACCCGGCCTCAGAGCCTTAATTTTTGCGCGGGCCGACTCGGCCGCATCTTGAATAAGCTGTTCACAGGCCGAGGTAAAGTATTCCGGTCCCACATCTTCGATCAGTTCGAGTAGTTTCCGCCGTGTCCTTTCGTTGCCGGCTATCCGCGCCTTTATGTCAAGCTCCACACCCACCGGGTCTCTGACAGCCCGAAGGATCATGTTGTAGATGTCCCTGCGCATCTTCCCATTTTCAATTAACTTGACTGCAGGCAAATGCAGACCATCGTGAGCTGCTTCGACAGCACGGGGACACATGCCGCCCGGCTCTATCCCACCGACCTCTATCGTATGGGAAATAGCCGCCGTGTGTCCCATTAATTTGCCCTTGTAAAATATGGGGGCAATAATCGCGGTATCAGGGTTGTGCATCCCACCGATAAATGCATCATTGTTGATGAACTGATCACCATCTCGAATCCCTATGTCATCTTCGTAGTACCTATTTTCATTCATGTAATTGATTACGCGTGTTACGTTCATTATATGCATCAAGATGCCACAGGCTATATGAGCTGCTTGACCGTCCGGCAGATAGAAGGCCTGCTGAACCTCCCCGGATTCCCTCGTAATGACCGACCCGGAAAGATATCTCACAACTTCTTTCGCTTCATTCAAGATTGCGTCCAATCTATTGTAAAACAGCTCATATTTTACCGGATCAGCCTTCGGATTGAGTCTTCCTTTGTTCATGTCCACCATTTTTCCTCCTCATTTTTGCTCCGCCTAAAGACAAGAGCAGCACTGCACATCAAGCTCGGTTTCCTCACTATCTGTAGTCCATAACAAAGTTACGGTATTGATCAGACGATACTCGTCGAGTAGGAGGAACGACTACCGTCATGTCAATGCCCTCTATTATTGCGGGGCCATCCACTACATTTCCGGCTCTTAGTCCTTCCAGTCTATAGATCTTGCAGTCCCACCACTTTCCGTCAAAGTATACCTCTCTCTCTTCCTTGATGGCGTGGCTTGCATCCGTACCTTGGAGCCCATGCTCGACTAATTTAGGTTTGACTGTCGTGCCTGATGCTTCAACGGCAATTCCTATTATTTCCAGTCCGCCCCTCGGGGCCATGGCTCCCTTGGTATATGCGGCAACATATTTGTCCTCGAACGCCCTCACAATATTCTTGAAATCGTCAATAGAAGAGATCCTGTTGACGCGGACCGCACATCTCAACTCCCACAACTGACCGACGTATCTTGCCGATACCTCATAATCTTTCCTAATCTCTTCGCTTCGGAAACGTTCCGCCTCCATGTCAGCATCAGCGCTTTTCTCAATCATCTCGAATATAGCGTTGAACCTCTCAATCATCTCAGAAGGCAACTGACTTAACGATTTCAGTTTGTCCAAGTCAAATCTCAACGAAACAGAATTATAAGGGAGATTCCTGAACCGGACGTACGGCGATGCCTCATATCTGTGCTTTACGTCGGCAGTCGAAGCGCCAAATGCTGAGAAGACGGCTGCAAAAGACGGAATAATGACCTTGCTAAACTCTATTCCGTTAGTATAGCCAGCGCAGTGAGAGGGACCTCCTCCACCATAACAGAAGAGGGCGTATTGCTTGGGGTCAATTCCTTTCGTTGCCATCGTTGTGGAAATGGCAGATTGCATAAGGCCGTCTATGATTTTGCACATGGCCTCGGCCGCTTCCATCACATCTAGTTTCAGAGGCTCAGCGATGCGCTCTTTAATTGTGTCAAACGATTTTTGTCTGTTCAATTTCATCCTTCCGCCGAGAAAATAGTTCGGATTAACTCGATTCAGTACTACGTCGGCGTCGGTTACGGTCGGAACGATGCCACCTTTATCGTAGCAGGCAGGTCCGGGCACAGCTCCAGCACTTTCCGGACCAACCCGTAATGTATGAGTAATGTCATCAACGAAAGCTACGGTTCCGCCACCCGCGCCTATTGTCATTATCTCTCGCATGGGATTGCTAATTTCAAATCTCCCCACAATAGGTTCGCGAAGCATCGCGACTTCGCCTTTGGGAGAAAAGCAAATATCGAAACTCGTTCCTCCTACGTCACTTCCCATTGCGTTTTCAAATCCATACAGCGTTTTGAGGAAATCCACCCCTGTAACTCCTCCTACTGGCCCCGAATGGAGAGTTGTGCCCGGTTTTACTCTTTCTGACCGGGCCAATCCTCCATAGGCCTGCATCATCAGGAAGGGTCTCTCATAGCCCGCCTCCGCCAAGCGGCTTTTTATTGTTTCCAGGAGCTCCCTCAACGCTTTCCCGATATAGAGGTCGATCATGGTGGCGGTAAAACGCGGATACTCCCTGATTATCGGAGAGATTTCAGAGGAAACGGTAACGGGTAAATCAGGTTTCAGACCTTGAATTATCTCTTTTATCCTCCGTTCATGGTCCTGGTTCAGAAAGGACCAGAGCAAGCCTACGGCTATGCCTTGCACCCCGCCGTCTATCAATTCCATTGCAGCTTGCTTCACACTCTCCTCATCAAGGGGAATTACAACCTTGCCCTTACAATCGATCCTCTCTACAACCCCTCTTATCCTCTTTCTCGGAATTAACGGCACAGGCTTGTCTGCCCTCGCAATACGCATCCCGTCTTTTCTCGATAGCCCCGCAGCCCTGAGCCGCATAATGAGCGTTCTATCCTCGTGCCCTCTAGTCGTTATGAAGCCTAAGTTCGGCGCTCCTTGCCCGGTTACCACTACATTGGTCCCCTGAGTAGTTCCATATCCAACGACGGAAGCCGACCTCAGAACTTCGTTCATGGACTTACCAAGATTCGCAGATGCTGCCTCGATTGCTTCAAAGAAACAGTGCTCCAATTTGTCAGGAGTAGTAGGTGATTTTCCAGTAACGTAACTTCCGTCTTCTTTTACGATTATGCAATCGGTGAAGGTACCGCCCGTGTCGATGTACGTAATATAGCTTTCGTTTGCCATAACCGTTATCCCCCTTTTGCCTGGTTTTTGTTGATCTCTTCAACCGCCTTCTCCCGCAACTTGAACTTCTGAACCTTGCCTTGAGGGGTTACGGGAAGCTCTGTTACGAAAAACACGTAGCGCGGAACCTTTATGTCGGCTATTTGCCCCCTGCAGAACTTGATCAAATCGTTTTCCTTGCTTTTCGAGCCTTCCTTGAGCTTCACGAAAGCAGCCCCTACCTCACCAAGCCTCTCGTCAGGAACGCCGACTACAGCGGCATTCTGAACATCAGGATGGCTCATCAGGAAATTTTCGATCTCAGGAGGCGAGACATTGAAGCCACCGACGGTAAACATGTCTTTCAATCTACCGGTTATATACACGTAGCCGTCATCATCCATGTAGCCCAGATCTCCGCTGTGAAGCCATCCGTCTCGGATACACTCGCTCGTCAGTTGAGGCTGCTTATAGTAGCCCTTCATATGCTGGCTTCCAGGGAAGACCTCCCGTGTACATATTTCACCAGCGACGTTAGCCGGGAGCTTCTCGTCCGTTGTCGGGGCCAAAATTGCCGCCTCACAATGGGGTAGGGGAAGGCCCACCGACTTTTCCACATGATCGGGCGTATCTCCGTAAGGGACCCAGGTACTTAATCCCGAAGCCTCGGAAAGGCCGTAAGCGTTCATGAGCGAAATACCAAGTCGTTCTTTCACCTTTCGTATCAATTCCTGTGGAACTGGGGCCCCGGAGCACTCGATCCGCTTTAGAGAGGACAGATCGTATTTCTCTGCGCCAGGATGATTCAAAATGTCTATTAGCATGGTGGGTACAAAATTCGTGTGCGTAACCCGCTCCTTCTCGATCAATTCCAGCACTTCCTTGGCATCGAACTGTGGCCCGGCTACTACGAGGCTGCCGCCGTCAAGCAAAGGAAGGGTATTGTTTGACATCCCGATGTTCCCGAAAAAAGGAATGGCGTTGAGAAATCTACTATTATCATCAAGGTTGAAAAGTTCCGCTCTGATAGTGCAAAAGGCGATGTTGCACGAACTTGGCGTTTCTACCCCTTTGGGGAACCCGGTAGTTCCAGAAGTATAGATGATGTGTATGGTGTCTTGAGGTTCGTGAGAAGCCCTGACTTCGTCGTCGCTCACGGATTTTCCTCTTTCGACGAGGTCCGCATATGAAGATAACTGGCCGTGGCGTGTTTCACCTAAACGAACGACACTTCTTAAAAGAGGAAATTCAGGCGATTTTATGTCGCCTCGGCCGAATGTTCTGAGCCCCGGAATCAATTTTTCTACAACGGACAGCGCGTCTATTTTTCCTAAGAACTTGTCTTCCATAAGCAACACTTCCGTGTCACTCTGCCTCAACACATATTTCAACTCTTCCGCTCTATACCGGGTATGTAAGGGAACCAGGACAGCACCAATCTTGTAAACCGCGAGACGCGCATAGCACCATTCGGGGCGGTTGGTCATCCACAGCCCCACATGAGTTCCCTTTCTCACTCCTATGGAATAGAGGCCTTTAGCCAACGCCGTAATCCGGTTAAGATATTCCTTATAGGTTACCCTCTTACCGTAAAAGACGAGGGCATCTCTGTCAGGATATTTGTGGGCAGTCGATTCGAGAATCTCGGGCCAGCCGTCTTTCTGCGAGAGTTCCCGCCATCTTTCGCTTACCATGAGTTTCATCTTGGTCAAGACGCACCCTCCTTTCGTCTGGTGCTACCCACTATTTGAAAGACGGATAGAGTCCTCGCATGCACTTTCAGTTCGCTTTACTCATTATCCAGCAGTCGCTAGTCTGACTCCTGCTTTGTATTTCGTTTCCCCCATAGCTACTGCGCACCCAATACAAGCAATAGTGACAATGAAAGCTAACCAGAACGATGCAGTAATTCCCCAAAAATCATTTAAAAGACCTCCCACGATCGGTCCTACTATTCCCGCAACCTCACTCATAAACATAGTCAATCCTACTCCTGTAGCAACCAGTTCAGGCGGGGATGCTTCGGCAGGAACGATTGCAAGGGTGATTGGGAACGCTCCATATATTCCGTAGCCCAAAATTACTAAGGCTACGATCATGGCAGGTAGGGAGTGAACGGTCAGCACCAGAGGGATGCCTATTAGTATCAGAATGAGTGGGATGATTAGCGCTACCTTTCTACCAATATAGTCCGAGGAAAGACCTGTGATCCACATGCCGAAAAGGCCGGCCAGTCCTGTGATACCTGCTACGCCTCCGGCAACGGCAATATTCATCCCCTTTGTTTTTGTGAGATAGATTGGTAGAAACGCGGTTATTGACCAGTACATTATCATGACCAAAACCATGATGACTAAGTTCAAAATCCAGGCTCTGGACGTAAAGAGCATCTTCCAACTACCCTTTACGTGCTTCGCATCGCTCGCATCCGCTGCTTTCTCTTTAGGTTCCCCAACGATCGCCCAGACCAATGCGCATAGAACAAATCCGGCGATAGCGTAAACGACAAAGGGCGCTCTCCATCCCCACTTCAGTGCGATCCATCCCGTGAGGGCTCCAGTCAAGAAAACCCCGAGGATCGGAGCGCCTGTCTGATGAAAGCCAAGGGCGAAGCCGCGTCTTTCTGCGGGCCACACACTGTTAATGAGAGATACGCCAGGGCCCCAATACGATCCCTCTCCAATTCCGACGAGTCCCCGAATGATTAGCAGTTGAGGTATACTTCTCACCAGTCCCGTTAGCCAGGTCGTGGCCGAAAAAAGGATCATTGCCGGTAGTATGACCTTGCGGCGGCCGACGCGGTCAGAGATGAATCCTGCGATGCCCGCCATCACCGCCCACGAAATGGTCAGGCACGATACTGCGAAGCCAAATTGCGTCAGTGAGATCCGAAACTCGTCAAGAAGCATCGGAGCCGTGAAGATGAGAATCATTCTGTCGCCGAAAAGAAGACCCCATATCAACCAGCAAAATATTAAGACCGCCCATCTGTTTGTAGTTTTCATAATTCCCTCCTTTATGTTTTTTGTTGATCAGGAACAGAACGGCTCACTCTTTTAACCCCAGATTCGTTATGGCTTTTTCGCGGAGTTTGAACTTCTGTATCTTCCCCTGGGGATTCATGGGAAACTCGTCCACAAAGAACACATGCCTGGGCACTTTTATATCTGCAATCTTATCTCTGCAAAAGTCTATTATCTCGTCTGCTGTTGCCGTCTCGCCTTTCTTCAATTTTATGAAGGCGCCGCAAACCTCACCCAGCCTTTTGTCCGGGATTCCGGCCACGGCGACGCCTGCCACCGCGGGATGTCTCAAAATGTAGTTTTCTATTTCAGGAGGGGACACATTGAAGCCTCCCACTGTAAACATCTCCTTCACCCTCCCCGTCAGGTACACGTAACCATCCTCATCCATTCGTCCGAGATCTCCGCTGTAAAGCCATCCGTCCTTAATCGTTTCCGCTGTGAGTCCAGGCTTCTTGTAGTAGCCCTTCATGTGTTGGCTGCCCAGGAACACTTCCCTGGTGCAGATTTCTCCCTCCAGTCCGGAGGGTAGTACCTCGCCTGTCTTTAGGTCACGTATTGCGAGCTCGCAGTGGGGCATGGGAAGTCCGACAGATTTTTCGATATGTTGAGGGGTGTCAGCATAGGGCACCCAGGTGCTCAAGCCCGAGGCTTCTGATAAGCCGTAAATGTTCATCAGGTAGATACCCATTTTTTCTTTTACTGCTTGTATTAGGGTTTGTGGAACAACAGCCCCGGAACACGTTATCCTCTCAAACGACCCCAAGTCATAGTCCTTAAATCTCGGATGATTCAAGATATCCAGGAGCATGGTGGGGACAAATATACAGTAGGTAACCTTTTCCTCCTGGATCACCTTCATCGTCTGCTCTGCGTCAAACCTGCTCGGTCCTACCACCAGGGTTGCACCTACCAAAAGCGGGATGGCTTGGTTATCGAGACCGATGTTGCCGAAAAATGGCATGAGGTTGAGAAATCGGCTTCTTGGGGTCAAGCTGCATAGTTCCGCATATATCGCGTCGTGTGATACGCTACAGCTATTCGGTGTGACAACGCCCTTGGGGAAACCAGTCGTTCCCGACGTGTAGATAATGTGGATTGTATCTTGAGGCAAATGTCTCACCGCTATCTGCTCATCTTCGAAGCTCTTGCCGAGCCCAACCACTTCATCGAGGGAGTACACGCCCGGGTGTTTTTTCTCATCCAATAGAACAACCTTTTTGAGCGCGGGAAACACGTCGGACTTCAGGTCTTCCTTTTCCTCCTCTTTTCCCCTCAATTCCGGTATCAACTCGGTGAGCATCTCGAGCGCGCCTATTTTGCCCACGAGGCTTCTTTCCATAACAAGCACTTCAGTATCACTTTGCCCCAGGACATATTTCATTTCCTCTATTCTGTATCGGGTATGAAATGGTACCATTATGGCCCCGAGCTGATATACGGCTAATCGAGTGAAGATCCATTCGGGCCGGTTAGTCATCCAGATACCGACATGGGTGCCTTTTCTCACCCCTATTGCATACAGACCTTTCGCTATTTCCTTGACCTTTTTCTTGTATTGAGAATAGGTAAAGCGTTGATTTGATTCCAGGAAAACAAGTGCTTCTCCTTCGGGAAATGCGTCTGCTGTCTCTTCGAAAATGTTGAACCAAGTCTTGGTCAGTGCCAATTGTTTCCACCTGTCGCTTACCTGGAGTTGCTTCCGAGTGCTCATGGGCGAATGCCTCCCAGAATAATTGCGGTCGCGCTCAAAAATGCCGGTTCTCGGTGAAATGCCCAACTTGGGGACATATCTGTTTTACTGCACCTTTTTTCATAGCCGGTCTGTGGAAAGGAGATAGTTTTGAACAACAGGCGTTCCGGGTGGAGTCGATTCGACCTCAATTTGTCTTCTACAGCCGGGGCAGTAAAACTCTCTAAAAACACACCAATCCTTGTCCGGGCTCATCCTGTCGTTTGATTCCGCGCCTGGAAGTATTTCTGAAGGATCACGCTCGTAGACAAGACAGTAATACTTAAAGTTGTCTCCAGCATCTCCGTATACAAATCCGCATTCTTTGCAATACGTGACTATTCTCCCGTCCTTCAACCTACCTATGCCGACGTACATGGTCAGGTCAAACAATTCTTCTTCAATCTTTCCGTTTCTTCCGACTGGTTTCCAGCTGCCCTGACTTGCTTTCTCTTCTTTCTCAAGAGCTTGCCTAAACGCCTCACAAAACTCAGCGGTCTCATTGATAAAATCCTGCGCTACCTGAGGAAGATCTCTATTTTTCCTTTTTTCCACCAACCGCCCGAGGAATTCTCCTCCTGCCACTCCCTTTTCCAGTCTCTCTTTCTGCTTACTCTCCCGTAAAGCTTTCGTCTTTTCGTAGTCGACGGTGAGTGTTTTTGGATCAATAGAAACGCGGTATACTTTTTGAGCAACGTCTATGGTGGCATGTCCGTTTCTTATGTCTCTGATAATCAGTTCTGGATCTCTTTCAATCGGATCACCGAGCCCCGCACCTCCGATACTCGGATGCATCAGAATATCTCCCTCTTTCGAGAGCCGAGCCGGAATGGTCGGCGTTCCGGGGATATAAGTCCCCTTTAGTAATTCTCTGGCCTCGTGGAAATCGTAGGGCAGCCGTTCTCCCCTTTCTGCCTTTGCAACGAAATCGGTGTCAACTATCCTATCCGTGTACACGCAGGCCGAAGGATACCCTCCGAACAGACCCTGATTCAACTGGATTTTTCCCCCTGTTCCTATCGCATAAGTAGTAATGTTATTAGAGCCGTGGACTATGTCCAAAACTTTTACCCCACTTCCCCCGCGCCACTTGCCGAAGCCGCCTGAATTTGCCCTGTGCTTAACCAGCCAGTGTAAAACCGGCATGAAGGCCTCTTCACCCTCACTATCGGCCGTGTAACTCCACGGATTGAAATACTGGATTGAGGAATCTATGCCATCTCTTAGGTACCTGCCTCCCATGCCCGAAGCTGGCCAGGCATTTGACAGAACATTCCCACAGCGACGTCCGTGTTGATCGATTCCACCCCATATTTCATTGCACACGGCATTATGTGCGGCGACGGTCTCTTCCTTTTGACCCGATGAATAAAATGCCCGACTCAAGCATTCTGTAAGCGCATTGGTAAAAGTCTGTGCGATCCCCACGGTCGCGTATCCGACACTTTGATCGGCATCGGCATTTATCCTTGAACTGGGCAAGATATCAAAATGAACAAGATCGGAGATAGCGGAATTCCATCTCGTGTCATACATAAGCTGTACGAGTAAGATATAGAAGGCGCTTGCCTCTACCGCCGGGAAATACGCATTGTTGTAACTCGGTGTTTGGGGCGAGACTATCGACGCCCTTATATAGAGTTCCCCATCCTCTGTGATCTCCACCTCCAATTGAATAATCGCTAATTTATCCCCCCTCACTCCAACCGTATCGTTGTAAACTCGCGCAACGTACGTCCCGGGTCTCAGCGCCTTCAGCTTTACTCTTGCCTGTGCCCTCGCATCTTCGAGAAGCTGTCTGCACGCTGTTTTGAAGAAATCAATGCCCACGTCTTCGACAAGTTCTGTTATTCTTGCGCGAACCCTTTCGTTTGCCGCCAGCCTCGCTTTAATGTCGACCTCCATGGCGTGAGGGGTCCGGACGGATCTGAGAATCATACCCAGCACATCCCTTTGCATGCGACCTTTCTCGATCAGCTTCACTGCCGGCAAGTGCAGCCCATCATGCCACGCTTCGGTAGCACTCGGACACATCCCGCCGGGTTCAATACCACCGGTCTCGGCAGTGTGCGAAATAGAAGCCGTGTACCCCAGTAGTTCTCCTCTAAAAAAAATCGGCGCCACAAGCCCTGTGTCCGGCGCATGCATCCCTCCGATATAAGCATCGTTATTCAAGAAATGATCCCCGTCATATATTCCAATACCCTCCGCCTGATAGTCATTGCTATTCATGTACTTTATAACCCTTGTGACGTTCATGATATGCATGAGTATGCCGCACGCAATCATGACAGCTTCGCCCGTTGGCAAATAAAAGGCCTGCATCACTTCGCCTGCCTCCCGGGCGATAGTAGAACCGGATAGATATCTCAGGACCTCCTTCCCTTCCTCCATCACCTGTTTCATCCTGTTGTAAAATATTTCGTAAGGGATAGCGTCCAGTTTTTCAGTTATCGTTTCCATTTTTGCCCCCTTTCAGGAATTACTATCATTCACATACGTCACAAAGGCATATGCACATTCTTGTATTCATCTACCCAGAGCCGTTGTCCAGGCGGCACGACCAGCGTAGTGTTCACCGACTCGACTATTGCAGGACCTTTCGCCTCATTGCCATGCCCCAGCAATTCCCATTGATACACTTCGGTGCTCATGAACTTTCCATCCCAGTACACGTCTCTGGTGCCTTTCCTTGCCTTACCCGGATTTTTTCTTCCTAGCCGCTCGCTTACGATCTGAGGCTTCGGCATCGCCTTTATCGCCTCAACCGCCACCGTCACTATTTCTATTCCTCCTGCTGGAACCATGGCACCTTTTGTGTAGACCCTTTCATACTCGTCTTCGTAAGCCTCGAGCAACTTCGCGAACTCCTCAACAGTCCTTAGTCTTGAAACGGGTATTTGGATCCTGATTTCCCATAATTGGCCTCCGTACCTTGCCAACATTTCGTATTTCAAATCGTACCCCTCTTTATACCCTTCTTGCTCCATGTCGATTCGGGCAACTCGTTCCAATCCTTCCATCATGCTGTTAAACCTCTCCAGAGTTTGCTCGGGGATCATTTCCATCTTTAAGTCTTGCTTCCTGAACCTCGAAGTCACCGGATTGTATGGAATTGACGAGATGATGACAAACGGAGAGCCCTCGTGTCTATGTTTGATATCAGCCGTTGAAGCCCCAAACGCAGAGAATACCGCGGCTGTCTTCGGCACTATGACTTCTTTGAAGTTAATGCCCTTAGCATATCCAGCGCAGTGGGTTGGCCCCGCCCCTCCGAAAGCGAAGAGGATGAACTGGGAGGGGTCCAAACCGCGCCCAGCCAAAGTTGTTCTGAGCGTGCTCCCCATTTTGGCGTCGATGATGCTGATGATTCCTTGTGCTGCCTGATATACATCCAAACCTAAAGGTTTTGCTATTCTTTCCTCTATTGCCTTGAATGCGATATCTCTATCGAGTTTTATCTTTCCGCCGAGAAAATAATTGGGGTCTATTCTGTTGAGCACGACATCCGCATCTGTCACCGTGGGCGTAACTCCCCCCTTCCCATAGCACACCGGTCCTGGGTCGGCACCTGCACTTTCGGGCCCTACCACAAGCGCTTTAATGACCTCATCTACGTTAGCAACCGTTCCACCTCCAGCCCCTATGGTGATGATTTCCATCATGGGGTTAGAGATTTCATAACGTCCTACTTTTGGTTCTCTTAAGTACTCTGGACCGCGCTTGCTGGATATCGTAATATCGAAACTAGTCCCGCCAACGTCCGAACCCATCACATTCTCAATTCCGTAAGCCTTCTTCCAAAAGTCTATTCCATCCAGGCCTCCAACAGGCCCAGAGTGTAGGGTATTCGCCGGTTTCACTACGTCAGCCCGCGACACGCCGCCGGCTGCTTGTAAGATCAATAGCGGGTACTTATATCCTTTTTCCTTCAAACCTTTGCTGATTTTGTCGAGTAATACCCTTAACGCTTTTCCAATATACAGATCTATTTGCGTGGTCCTGAATCGAGGCTCTTCCCTCACTATCGGGTTCACCTCATGAGATAAAGCAACGGGTAGTTCAGGATACATCTCGTTTATGATCTCCCTAATCCGCAGTTCATGTTTGTTGTTTAGGAATGACCATAGCAGTCCGACAGCAATGCCTTCCACCTTCTCATCTTCCACAAGTTCCTTAATCATGTTTGTTGCTTCTTTCTCGTCCAGCCGACACACAACCTTGCCGAAGCAGTCGACTCTCTCGGCAACCCCTCTGACCGACGTGCGCGGGATAAGGAAACGTGGTTTGTCGGCGTTTATTAGATGCATCCCTTCAATAGGGCCCAAGCCTGCCGCTCTGAACCTCATTATGTACGTTCTATCTTCCTGCCCTTTTGTAGTAATAAAGCCGAGATTTGGAGCACCCGCACCAGTAACAATCACATTTGTGCCCTGGGTTGTCCCGTAGCCGATGACCCTGGTATCTTTTAGGACATCTGATAGGCTTTTTGGACCACCCTCGAGAGCAGCCGATATGCTGCTGAAAAAACAGTCTTCCAGGTTTTCTGGAGTGGTTGATGCCTTACCTAGCATAACCTCTCCTCCCGGACCCACAACAACGCAATCCGTAAAAGTCCCCCCTGTGTCAGTATAAATGAAGTATTGATTGCTGATGTTCTCCATGATATGCCCCCTCCCGTCCGGATTCGAAGCTATGTCCCGTACTTTTCCCACCCAGCCCTGACTTTTGTCATCGTCGCATCATCGGGATAAGCAACAACTGCGAATCTTTCCCCCCAGTATTCGTCAGTACGAGGTCTGTCGATAGATTTTGTTGCGTCGATAAGCAGCCTTATCCCCTTATTCCCACCCGGGCCCAACCTGTCTTTTGGATGGACTATGGGGTCGAGAGCGCTAATCCAACCTGGAAATTGAATAATGTCCTTGGAAGGATCAACCCTGTAACCCAGTGCCCAAAAGACTCTGTTCAGGTCATATATGTTCACGTCCTTGTCACACACGATAATGTTCTTGCACATCATGTTGGAGAGGTGGGAACTCCATATGTTTGCCGCGACCTGATGAACTTGGCCGTAATAGCTGTTGTCTATCTGCACGATGAGGTTGGCATACGCTGTGCTTGGGTCGCTGTTTACCCCGGTAACACCCGTCATTCTTTCTTCAAGGAGGTCCCATATCAGCGCGCTATGGCTTACCGAACACATCCGATGGTCCTCATTTATGGGCATCCCTTCCATAGTCCCCTGAAGAATCGGATCGTTCCTGAACGTTATACATTTGACCTTAAAGGGAGGTCTCAGATTTTCAGGCCCGTAGTGACCGGTGAATTCTCCGAACGGCCCGCAGGGAATAAAGCTGGCGCGATCAGTTATGACCTCACCTTCAAGAACAATTTCGCTCGTCGCAGGCACGTAAAGGTCTGCTGTCTCGCACTTTACGAGTTCAACAGGCTGTTGCCTTAGCGCCCCCATTACGTCGTACTCATCCATTCCTGTTGGAACGGGGGCAGAGGAAACAGCGGGCAGCACAGGATCCCAGCCAATTGCGACCGCAAGCGGCATGTTCTTGCCCTTCGCGCGGTATTTCTTCCAGTGGAACCAGATGTGCTGGCCCTGAGCTACGGACATGGTCGTCGTATTCTCATCATGGATCATCTGGCGATACATGCCCACGTTGATCCAACCCGTATCAGGGTCTTTCGTTACTACTCCGTGAAAGGTGCCGATATACCTGCCGCCATCAAGTTTTTGCCAGTGGGGAGTGGGGAATTGAAATAGGTCTACATCGTCACCCTTCAACACATTTTCTTTACACGGTCCGCTTGCGACAATGCTAGGCTTGATCGGTTTTTTTAGCCGCTCTCTCCAGACCTGGATCAAATCCGTGTATGGCGTGTCCCGCGGCATGCCGAGCATAAGGGCAATTCTTGAGAAAGATGAAAGCGAGCACGTAAAAAGCTTCCGGCATATGGTGTTTTGATGATCCTTTATGTTCTCAAACAGCAGGGCTGGGCCCCCTCTATCCATGTTCTCGCGTGCTATGCCACCAATCTCCAGATCCCAATCGACCTGGGTTCTTATCCTTGCCAGCTGGTGTTGCTCTTCCAGTTTCGCTATCCAATCTCTCATATCGCTGTAGGCCATGCCGAACTCCTCCTCGTTTCTATTTTTTCAAAATCGATCTTGCGATTATGACCTTTTGAATATTTGCCGTTCCTTCCGTTATAGGAAAAGCCATAGCATCCCTCACATATCGATGAATCGGGTATTCGAGGGAAAAACCGTAGGAACTGTAAACCTTCATGGCTGTTAGTGCTGCTTTTATTCCTGCTTCACACGCGAAATACTTGGCAACCGCAAGATCCGTTATGTTGTTCAACCCTCTGTCCTTGTCGCGAGCTACCTGGTACACAAGGGCCCTTGCGGCTTCATTCTCTATGTACATTTCCGCAAGTTGATTCTGGATCATTTGGAATTCGCCAATGGGTTGCCCAAATTGGATCCTCTCCCTGGCGTATTTCAAGCTTTCTTCGAGGCATATGGCCGCTACACCGAGAGCCCTGGCAGCCGCGAATAGGCGCGTGTTGCTGAGAGTGAACAGCAGGATTTCATAGCCATTTCCCCGTTCTCCAAGAAGATTCTCCTTCGGTATCTCCGCATCCTGTAAGGCAAGTTCCCCGACCTCGGAGCATCTAAGACCCATCTTATCTATCTTTCTCTTGTCAATTCCTCGGGTATTCGCCATGTCGACGATAAAGCAGGAGATTCCGTCCCGCCGCTTCTCCTTATCCGTATAGGCCCAGATGAGCCCTACGTCTGCAATGGTGATGTTGGTGATCCAAGTCTTCGTGCCAGTGAGAGAGAAATAATCTCCTTTCTCCGTGGCCGTGGCCCGCATTGCAGAGATGTCTGAACCTGCATCTGGTTCTGTAGCTGCAAAGAGGGCTAAAGATTTCCCAGAGACTATCCGTCGGATATACTTTTCTTTCTGGTCTTCTCTGCCATACTTGTGTATTGCCATGGGCGGTCCAGCAGCCTGGCACATAAAGTATCCTGCATATGAGGCGCTCACCTTAGCGATCTCTTCCGCCACAAGCACGGCGCACAAGTAACCTGCTTCCGTGCCGCCATACCTTTCCGGAACAAGGCAACCGAAGAAGCCGAGTTGCCCCATCTCTTCTATAAGAGCACGGCGAATTGTCCCCTCTTCGTAATCTTTTTCGATAATACCTGCGAGGCGCGTGAGAGCAAACTTTCGGGCCGTTTCTCTCATGGCCTTCGCCTCATCTGAAAATTGGTAATCCATCGTACACCGGCCTCCCTTCCCTTGCTAAATTATTGCAGATATGCGACAATCTGTGAATAGGATAAAAGCACCTTTTTGTTAGTATTTTTGTACTACACAGAAAAACGGGCAAGATGATGAAGTACGCCGAAACAGGTTCAGATCTGCTCACTCATGACGATGCCAAGCTAAAAGAGAGAATTGCAGCAATACTTGACAGAAATAGAGCTGTTATCCTCTCTGGGTATTATGACCAATATTGCGACTACATAAGTCGCATAGATGCCAGGAAAAGAGATGCTGAGCTCTTGAAAGAGGTCTGCACCCCCGTCAAAAAGAGGTTTTCTTTTATTCTAGACAGGTTCATCGAGACACTGAGCGGAGAGAACGGCGACTATCGTTTGGACGAAACCGAAAACGATTTAGAATATGCATCAAGATTTGTTCTGCCTGGCAAGGATAGGGACGTGAGCTCTCACGAAATTGTGAAAGAGACGCGTGCATTCGTTGACGTAGCAACAAAACATGTATTGGATGAAGTAAACTCATCAAATTCCTCAGTTCTTCCTGAGACAATCGCTAACATCATGAATGGGTTGACATACATTGTCTTTGAAGATCTGTGGGTGAGCAGCGTTCTGGGTTTCAGATCTCAACAGATTGTGATTCAACAGCTTCTCTCGAAGCTTATGAAAGTGCAGGAAGAAGAACGCCAGAATTTCTGGAGGGAAATCCATGACACAGTATTGCAGGTTTTGGCAATTGTTCCTCTGAAACTCGAGATCATCGAGGAACTGTCGAAGGAGAACAGCGCGAGCATGAAAAAGGAACTCGACCTGCTTAAACAGTGGCTATACACAACTACTCAGAACATGAGAGATGTATGCCACGGTTTCAACTTGTTCTGGGTCGAGAGAAAAGGTTTGTTATTCAGCCTTCAGTCATTTGTAAAGTTTTTTGAAAAGGAGTTTCAACTTCCGGTTGTGCTGGATGTGCCAATGAAAGGAGGGAACATCAAGGGCTTTCCTGGCGTGACGTTGTTCCGCATCATTCAGGAAGCCCTCTTCAACGCCGGCAGGCATTCAAAAGCAACTTATGCAAGAGTGAAGATAAGCGCGTCCCCCAAGGAAATAGTCACCGTGGTAGAGGATAACGGCACTGGTTTTGTTGTGCAAAGAACGTCGCGAAACAGCCTTGCTTTTAAACGGTATGGACTAGCTTTCATGAAAGAAAGAGCGAAAGTCCTCAAGGGTTCATTAAGAATTGATTCTGATAGAAATGCCGGCACGAAGATCACACTTCGGGTGCCGTCAAGCAGCTTCTCACGTTCCCGCAGTCCGGCAGAGAGGAAAGCGTCTTCACCGGAATCGGCGTGAATTACGCAAAGCACTCGCCAGAGTCTGACCCATCTTCTACACTTTTCCCCATTTTTGCCCATCGACCCACGCAGTGATGCGGGTTTACGGGCGGAAATCTGAAAAACCGTCTTTGCCGTAGCGCCACGTAATGAGATTATTTACCCGACAGCCAGGAATATAATATTTGGCATAGTAGTGATATGTTCTTCAGGACCAAGCGGTCGGGACCCCGGGAGCATCTCCAGATCGTCCGCAATCGGAGAGAGGAAGGAAAGGTGAAACAGGAGGTGGTAGCCACGATCGGTCGTCTGGGTGTCCTCAAAGAAAGCGGGGCTATGGACAGCTTGCTTCGCTCCGGCGTCCGGTTCTCCGAGAAGCTCGCCCTTCTCGATGCCTATGAGAAATGGGAGACACCGCCCGCACGGGACACGAAGGCCGGCATACCCCTCGTCTTCGGCCGTCTGTGGGATGAGTTCGGCATACGGGAAGTGATCGAGGACCTTCTTCGCGGGCGCCAGTTCCAGTTCCCCCAGAGCGGGCCCTCTTCCTCACCGTCCTCCATCGCCTGACCGAGACGGGCTCCGACCGCTCTGCCGACGAATGGCAGAACGACTACCGGATCGAGGGGACAAAGGATATTGCCCTCCACCATCTCTATCGGGCAATGGCATGGCTCGGCGAGCCGCTCCCCGACCAGACCTCTCGCTGTGTGAAGGCCGTCACCATCGACGAGGATAAGGTTGCCCGTGAGGCACGCTACGACGGCAAGTGGGTGCTTGCGACAAACACCTCGCTTAAACCGGAGCACGTGGCGCGGCAGTACAAACACCTGTGGATGGTCGAACAAGCGTTCAGGACGATGAAGTCCGTGCTCAATACACGGCCCATCTTTCACAAGAGGACCGAGACGATCCGAGGTCATGTCTTCTGCAGCTTCCTCGCACTCATCCTCATGAAAGAGCTCAAGACCCGACTGGAGAAGAGGGGCTGGAAGCTCCAATGGGACCGGCTGATCCGCGATCTCGATCATCTCAGGGAAATCGAAATGTCAGCGGTCGGGAAAGACGTGATCATCAGAACCGAGCTTCGGGGTGAGACCGGTAAGGTCTTCCAGGCAGCAGGCGTCGCCATCCCCTCTACCGTGAAGCTGGTAAACAGGACAGAATCAGATGAAGCATGATCCCTCAACTCCAACCTCTCCTGTGGTGCCACGCGCTCTTTCTGTCTCTATATGTTGTTGATTTTGCACAAAGTGGATAAGTCAAATCAACTTTCTGTTTTGTGCTTCTCTTACTGCTTTTGTTCTCGTGCTGCAATTGAGCTTCGAAAAAATGCCGGCTATGTGATTCCTTACCGTATGGGGACTTATAAACAATTTGCCCGCGATCTCCTTGTTTGTATAGCCCTCTCTGATCAATTTGAGAACTTCTATTTCTCTTTCCCCCAACGGAGCTTGATCCACATTTGTTAGCGTGGTCCTGGCCTGCTTCTGAAGAATTTTCAACATCTTATAAGAACTTTTAGCGTCAAGGAAAATCTCATCTTTGCCGACCGCCTGGATGGCCTCGAGGATATGAAAGGAAGAAGAATCCTTTAGTACATAGCCCTTCGCTCCTGCATTAATGGCTTCAGCTACATAGTCATCGTTAGCATGCATTGTCAATATTATCACTTCTGTACGAGGGTGCTTTTCCTTGATCTTCCTTGTTGCGTCAATACCGTCAAGGCCACCCATTTCGATGTCCATCAGGACGACGTCCGGATTCAGTTGTTCCACCTTGTCTATTGCCTGCTCGGCCGAGTAGGCCACTCCCACTACCTCAGCCCCCGCTTTCATTGCAATCAGGAGGGCTAAAGACTCGCAAAATATCTTATGGTCATCTGCTATTAGTACCCTTATTTTTCCACTATCCATCTCTAATAATCTTCTGCTTCTGTATAGAAGTCAACACAAATAGCTATGGCGAGCCGGCCCTCGAGACAGCAAAAGAACACTCAGCATCGCCATAGCTCTCGCCGCGAACACTGAGAAGACGAGATCATGTTCTTCGACTGGAATGACCAGCGGCGTTTGCGACATCAAGGATTATATGTTATTAAGGTGGGCGATGGAACGATCGGCCGCATCTGTGACTTTATGATGGACGGCCGGGATTGGGCGATTCGTTAACTGTCACCGGAATCCGCCGTTGGGTTTCGGCCAGAGAGATGCGGATAGCACCTCATACCCCCCGCCTTCCGGCATACACTCGCAGAGTCAGAAAGAAGAGGATCGATTTTCGGGATGAAGAGTTCGACAGATAAACCTACGAGCGTCGACAGCGTAAAACCGACCAAAACCGAAAATCAAGCGATCGTCACCCTGTTGAAATAACTTGAAAAATGACAGCCAAGACACCCATCAGCAGATGCGCCCTGCCGGGCGCACCAAAAAAAGGCGGACCCCTTTCGGGGCCCGCCTGAGATGCTTCGTGTGCTGCATTTTGAAAAGTCGGCTAGGGATATTATATTGACCGACTCCGCAAAACTCCCGTAAGAGCCTTGTAGACGATTCTTAAATACTTGATATTGTTATCCTTTTGTCGACGGTTCGGCGGGGTTCATTTTTCCCTGATCGGCATTACGATGGCCTTCTCGTTGATGAGGCACGCACCGTACCCGTCAGGAGCACCCAGGGTAGTAAGCATTGCTGGGTACGACTTGAGCGCCTCCACCAGAAACCTGCCATTGAACGCCAGGCAGAATTTCTTTTTTGGCCCCACGTAGTTTTTCACTTCGGCTGCCAGCTTCCAGTCATACGTACCGACGCCGTTCTCGCTCTGAAGAGTGAGGTGGCCATCGTCGAGGCTGAGCACAATCCTCTCCTCAACAGCCAGGGCGCCCTCCAACAGCTTCAGAAACTCCGCGCTCGCATCACCACCATCTATCAATAATGCCTTTGCCCCCAAAGCTTCTATCTGCTCCCTGCAAAATGCGATCTCCGTCCCTTTCGTGTCCAGCGCCGCTATCACAAGAATTGTTTTCATGGATATCACCTTCCTGATTTTTGCCTTTCCGCCGGTCACGGCCCGGGACGGCGACGGGATGAGCGTAAATAATAAACCAAGTCAGGGGAAGTCCTCCGCGTAAGGAACGGAGATAACGCGAACCTCCCAAGTTTTGTGCTCCCCTGGTGATCATATCGCCACATGGTGTCCGCTGTCAATCAACGAAGTGCGAAGGCAAGAATATCTTGTCGAGAGCAACGGATCAGTGCCTGGCCGACCGTGCCACCACACTATTGCCGTTAGAAATGTTCATCTTTCCTGGCGAGGGATGGATACACCACTTCAGGAAGGACGCCTTCACGTGCGCCTGATCCGGCCAGGTCATCAGTGAAATAGTATGTTTTTTGTGTTCCTCATCCCATTCGTCCACGACATACGTGTACTGTGCGTTCTTTTCACACCAGGACCCGCAATTCGCATAAATGGCTTCATGAACGTTCTCCGGCCCACGAGGACCGTCGTCCCATGTATAGACATACTCGATCTTCGCCATATGGGTATGGCCGAAAATCACGACCTTTTTATTTCCCCTTGTGGCTGTGAGAGGTGCGATGTTATCGAGCCCAAGAGGGCTTTGCTCCATGAGAAACTGTTCGATAAGTCCAGGAAAGTCATGATTGCCCTTCTTCCATCTATCCGATAAATCCGCATACTGCTTTCTGACCCCGGCGATGGTGATCGTGCCGCCATCTATCGTTGTGATGTTCGTATCTTCCTTGAAGCCCAGCTTATTCACGAAATAGTCCAAAATTATGCCGACATATGGATTCTCCATCGTCTCGCCTATATTGTGCAAGATATCCGCGAGGATGTCCTGCCATCTTCCCGGGAGGCCTGATGATGCGTAAAGACGAGAAATATAGTGCCCTACAGGAATGTCATTTTTAGGATCCCAAGCACTGCCGAGATTCATTTCACAAAAACAGATCCGCCCGATTCATTCATGTGAGACCCGGGACTTGATCCTCGGCCTCGGACCAGGCCTCACGTCCGTGCCGCATCAATCATGCTTGATGAGGTCGGAAGATAGTTCGGCTGTTTATCGGTTATACCAATCCTTTAGAGGAGAAACAACATGATCAAGAGAGTCTTTGTGAGCGACGTCCATATGAGCCCCGGCGACGGCCATGCGTACGACTGGTTCACCGATTCACAGGCGACGCTTTTTTTACAGTTTCTGGATTACATAGCCTCTGACCCTTCCTTTGAGGAACTCGTACTGGTCGGGGATATAATGGATGATTGGGTCTATCCAGTCGGCGTGCAGCCGCCTACGTATGAGGACATCGCCAACGGTGCAGCGCCGCGTCCTCAGATTATTGAGAAATTGCGAGGGATTGCTCAGTCAAGACCGGTCACGTACCTCGTGGGTAATCACGATATCACAATAACAAAGAACTCCGTTCCCAATTTCGGCAACAGAGCCTGCCCGCATATCATTTTTCAAGGGTCGTACGACATGGACGGCCTGTGGGCCGAGCACGGGCATCAATACGACATCTGGAAGCAATCACATCCTGATATCGATTGTCGAAGAATGCCTTCGACCTCTGGCAAAGGAATGCTTTCCCTATATCTTTTTCCATTATTCTCCAAAAGATTTCTTCCATTTCGGGGACCGCCTCCATCCGTCGTGCAGATAAGATCGCCTGTCTGCACCGTCAATCCGTTAAGCGCCTAACCATAGATCATCGAACCCTACGCTCCTGAGCCAAAGTCATCGACAACGATCCTCCCCGACGCTCCTTTCGGCAGAGCTCAAATAGTCAAGGGGGCTGGACGGAGAGGCGATAAGATGGCGTTAAGGGCCGAACGCGGGCGCGATCAAAGGTGGCAAAAACCACCATTTATACTCGCCTCCTGAATCGACTTCGAGTCAATCCGGAAACGCACGTACGACCGATGATGAGCGGATATAGCAGTCTATAGAGCATTTTTAGGAAATGCAAGTAAACTCCGCCGAGAAAAGAGGCAGACAGTGAAGAGTATAGCTAACGACAACCTATCGGGAATTTTCGGTCAATAAAGGCGACGGGGAACGTTGGTTCATTCGTTGGAGGGGAGCAGGGGGAACATCCTTTGCATTTCTGTTGTTCCCTCAGAGTCTCAAAAGAATTGGGGCAAACCAGTTTTTTTGCCCCACCTTCACATTCTTCGCCAACGCCACGTACGTCAATGAGTAGAGTAGACTACGGGCGCCGTGGGGTCTCTCAACCACCGGTTTCCCATAGCCCCTCCCCGAACCGAGCATGCGCCTTTCGTTACGCACTCGGCTCTCCAGAGATCACGGCATACCTCAGCTACTCCGCTGAGAGCGTTCTTCGGCACGTTGGGGTTAAGGACCATAACGGCCCTTGACTCTGTGTACACAGATCGTTCCCCCGGCTTTGAAACACCCCGATCTCCTACCCCCCTTCGCCATGTGGGCGGCTTTCCCGTCCTCAGACTATTACGAGGGCTCCGTCCCACATCATGTCCTTCCCCGGTCTCCACGGATAGCCTGCGTGTACAGGCGGACACGATGCGGTTCCCATGTTCCCATTCTCAACCCTTGGATGGTTAGGTGCCTGCTTTACCCCTGGCGGCCCTGGGGAGAAACAAGAAGGAATAAGTCCACTCCCAGGTACGATTACTCGCACCTACCAGGCGGGACGGTAAAACCCACCCGGATCACGCCGCATTCCTCCCGCGCCATCACACTGCGAAGGGAGGTGTTACATAAATACAGAGGCTTCCATGACAGATTCGTTGACTCACCATACACCCTACGGTAGCCCGGCCTTACGGTGATGGCCGCAATCCGGTACATTTCAGTCCGCTCTGCTGATGATAACCCCAGCCGGTGGAACCCGGCAGAGCTTCGCGGACCCCTTCTGTCCGATTCCTCCATCGGTACAGGGCGCTTTATGCGCCGGTCGAGAACGAGCAAGCAATGCATGTATATAAAATGCACCACGTCATGGCGCACTTACCGCCTGTATCCGCACACTGCAAGAAAAACCTCTAAATACACCACTTCAGGAAGACATCCTCAGCCCGCCCAGGACGCGCAAATGTAGGTTGTGTCCCCGTTACCCACCGTTCCGTGGGTAACGGCCGGGAATATCTTTTCTATGATTTCTTCGAAGGGGCCCGCGTAATGCTACCGCGGCAAAAAGGGCGTCAAATGCCCTCATGCTATCCTGCTCAGAATGCTCGCGATGGTCTTGGGGTGCCATTTGTGGCCGACAGGCTTATGGCCTTTCGTCTCTAGCTCCTCGCAGATTGACCGGAGGCTGCACCCCTTTTCGTGGAGTTCCTTCATCAAGGATATGGCCTTTTGCTCCCCCTCGTTCTCCAGGAGGGTCTTTTTATCTTCGGCGAGGGCCCACCCATACGGGATCTGGCCGGCTCGCTCGTTCTTAATAATCTTCAAGTGGAGGGCGTCGCGGGTTCGTTCACTGATTGTGTCCCGCTCCCATTGGTTCATACTGGCCATGATGTTCAGGAAGAACTTGCCCATCGCGGTCTTGGTGTCGATCTTCTCAGTTATGGAATGGAAGGCCACTGATTTCTTTTCTACGAGGTCTATGAGGCTTAGGGTATCCCTTACCCTTCTTGAGAGCCTATCGAGCTTATAGACGACCACGGCGTCGATTCTGCGGCCCTTTATCATGTCCATGAGCCGTTGCACCCCTTCCCGGTTGAGGTCCTTGCCGGATCTGCCAGGGTCCTCGATAACCTCCGTAAGCACCAGGTCGTTCAGGCTGCAATAGGTTTCGATCTTAGCCCGCTGGTTCTCCAGGCTGATCCCTTCGCGGGCCTGCTCTTCGGTGGACACTCGGATGTAACCGATGGCCTTCATGTATAGTCTCGTTAATTAGGGTACTGCATGGGCAAAGCGGGGTCGGAACGATTCATTGAGTACCACCAGCCAAGACGTGACCCGGTGGCATAGGGGGAGCCCTTGTCTTCTGCTGGCAATACCATAAAGAGGAAAAAGCGGCCCGAAAGCCGCCCCTGGTACCTATCTCTTTGTGCCCGGAATTGTGCCCATGGGTCATAGGAAATCCCAAAAAATCACTGACAATTGCCGACACAGGGAAGACCGGAAAAACCTTATCAATCAACGGATTATGTGCATTTACAGGCATTTCAGCCAATACCTCTTTTTTGCATTTTTGGTCTCAAAATCTCTCGGCTCGTGCCTTGGCCCTGCGATATGCCCTCTTTCCCCCGTGGTGCACAGTTCTTTCAACCCGCGGGATTCGGGTCAGGAGGCGCTTAACTCTGGCAAGAGGATCGTAATGGATACCGAAAGATTTGTCGTCCTCCAACCCTTTGCATCCCGGTTCCCCTTATTTGCCGGGCTCCCACTTATCGGAAAATATCGCCCAGAGGGGGATGAAGTCAGGGCCCTGCCCGCTTTGCGGGAGGCGATCTGACTCCGGGCCGCTCGATTTAGTGATTTGAAAGTGCCCGCGCCGCCCGTCTACGCCGTATACCCTGCCTTCCTTCGTCTTTTCCCTTGCCTCGATGATGGTCATGTTTCCGCCGGCCGCGTGCTGCAGCGGCACCTGGTGTGTGTGCCGGTGCCGGGGATCGGACAGGAGCCGATCTCGTAATCACCGGCGAGCGCGAGGCATTCATCGCAGGCGTCAGATGCGGGGACGAACTCAACCCTTTTGGTTCCCTCCGCGCCCCATTCATCGAGCTTGGCGCCTTCCGCAGCCGAAGTCATCTCGGTGCGGGCGAGGCGCTCCCAATCGGAGTTGGCATTGTCGAAAAGAGATTCAAGCCGTGTAGCGACGTGCCGGGGATTTGCGCCCGCGAGGGCCTGGCCTTCCATCTCGGGAAGAATCTTGTAGACGATGGCCTTCGTCGCGTCGTTTTTGACGAAAGTGAACCCCGTCTTGCACAGCTTGTCGTAAACTTCCGAATTCTTCACGATGTCGAGAACGGGACGGTCCTGTCCTATCAGAGACGCCGCCTGCAGGAGACCGAGCGAATATGCCTGGCCGTAATACTTTCGGATGGGAGAGTCGGGGTCGTCGATGTCATAGACGCCGATGAGGTCTTTCATGGCCTTCATTATCGCGGCGCGCTGCTCGGCAGTATAAGAGAACACGTCGTCGTCCTGCTTTGTCGATCGGTGGGGAAGCTCGAGGATCGCGAGGACTTTCTTGCGGAGGTCGGACCAATCGGCTTTCAGGCGGTCATGGTAAGCGTCCTCGATCTTGTCGAGGGCGGGCCAGGCAGTGGGGCGGTGAACTTCTTTTTCGCTGTGGTGATGATGTGGCAAGGCTATCTTCTCGCTATGAACCGTGAGCTGGTCCGGCGATTTCTTGCCGATGGAGAGGTCTTCCCTCGTCAGCGTGATGCCAGCAGCCGCCGCGTTCTGGAGATAATACATATCGGCCTGGGCGTTCATGAAGCGCGCCTGGGCCTGTTTCACTATGTCGCGGAGGTTGACCTGCGCCCACTCCAGCCACCAGTCGCCTTTCTTCCAGGTGCGGCCGCGGAGCAGAAGCAGCTGCCGGATGAGATTGTAAAAAGACGGCATCTTCGCGGCCTGGCGGGTGGCGATGTCGGCCATGAGAACCTCTACCTCGACACCGGCCAACGCCTGGGTGGAGCTCCAGTGCATGCCGAGCATCCAGGGCGGCAGGCCGGATTTTGCGATGATCTGCTCCAGGATGTGGCGCGAGGGGGTTTCGAATTCGAGAATCTGGCCGTTGGCGCCGATGATGTCGAGCTTGATGTCGGACGCGGTGTCGATAGCGCGGACGAAGTCGGCAGATTTGCCTTCACGCTTTGCCCGGACTGCGGTATTGAGGTCGTTCTGCAGGGTTTGGCGGCGGGCTTCCAGGTCCATGCCGTCTTTTTTCGAGGTCTTGTAAATGATCGAAAAGGATGGATCCCCGAAACGCTCCCAGACGTTCGCGAGGCTGTTCTGCATGGTGGCGAGGATCTTCGCGACGAACTCGCAGGACCGGAAGAGGGGCCACCCGTAGGGGTTCTGATTTTCGTTGTCGATTGAGAAGTAGATGAGCTGCTCCCTCCGGAGCTGCCGGAAGCTGACATCTGTATCGGATCGCTGGAAGATGTTGACGCCCGTCGGCGTCCGCTGGAACCTGATGAATTTCGAATCGCCGGTGCGGAGGCTCGTGATGTCGGTGCGCTCCTCGTTGACGACCCACTCTCCGAGGACGAACCCCTGCTCGAAGGCTTCGTTCGTAAAACTTTGGTGAAATGCCTGGAGTCCTTTCTGGATGTCATTCACGATGACGTTGTTCATCCATTCCTCTATCTCATCGACGAGCGCGTCGTTGTTCCCTTTGACGACGATGTGGCCGTCGAGGCTGACGAGCCGCCTGATCGCCGCGTCAATGATGGGAAGGGCCTCCCGCAAGAACTCATAGAACCACGGTTCGACCCTCCGGGCTATGTAGTTGGCAAAATAAGGGGTCAGGAGACCCTGGCCGTCATTGGGCCGGAGCTGCCACCCTGCCTGGGGAAGCAGTGCGGCCTGCCGGGATCACCGGCATGACGTCCCCGGGGAAAACGGGGAGGGCCTTGCGAAGAGCATGTAGACCACGGCTAAAGATGTTCACGCGGTAGTCACCCCCATACGATCAAGAGGAAAGATGCTTTCGGCGCGTACAACCTGGCCCGATCTTGAAATGGCGAGCTTGCTGATGTCTATCTCCACCTCTTCATCGAACCAAAAGCCCGGACCCGCATCGCGAGCTTTCAAGAGCCTGAGAAATCGAATAAGCCAGCTCATGCGAAGATGTCCTCCCCTTCCATCGCCATGATTTGGGCAAGCTTTTGCAGCCGGTCTGCGTCGATCAGGTGATCGTCGCGCTCCTTGAAGATGCGGTGGCGTTCACCGTGGCGGGACGTGTGGTTCGGGTAGAAAAAGATGAAGTCAGGGTCCGGAGCGTACTCGAGCTCCTGATGCTGCATCTTCTTTACCAGGAAATCGGTGGCCAGTTCCTTGAACGTGACCTTGATGGGTTTTTCGGTCTTGGCATCAATAAGAGGTTCGCCCTCCTCATCTATGTCGTCAGTCGTCGAACCGAACATGAATCCGCGCAGCCGGTCCTCATAGTTCTTGTCCGCGTACTGCGGAAGGCCGTAAAGGTCGTGCGCGACGGCAGAGCCGGCATTGCCGAAGTCGGTGCCCCAGGAGATGTCCTCAGGATCGTACAGGTCGTCGAGGGCGTCTATGGCCTGGCATTGCTGGTCATAGGTGACGTGCTTCAGCTGCAGCCGGGCGATGGTGCGCTCCCGCTTGCCGTAGATGGACTTTATGATTATTTCGGTCGGGTCGCCCATGTAGCCCAGGTCGGCCCCTCCGACTTTCCGCCCCTCGACATACACGAAAAAACTCCTGATGAGCCGCCTGAATTCCGACTCGCCTACGTCATCAAGAGCGAAAAAGGCGGAGCTGCGGTAAACCTTGTCGAGCATCATCACCTGCTTTGGCGCAATGTCGGCGCCGTCCGCGATCTCGCAGCGGTACCCGCTGACGATTACCTCATTGTTGTGCGAGTCGGCGAGGATCTTCAGGCAGCGGTATTGAGGGATGTCTTTTATACATAGCCGGAAGAGGTGCCACGGGAAGACAGTATCTTCCGGATCGCCGTCGACTCCCAACACGTTGTGCTTGTACTCCGGAGAATCCTCTCCACCGAATTGCTCGATGTAAAACCTCTTTCGCTCCGGGGTCCAGAAAGGACTCGGCATATTGCTTTTCGGCCATTGAAAAAGTCGAAATTTGAGTTTCTTAATATGCGCTGAAACGCCTGAAAGGGATTCATCTTCCACCTCCTGAGTTTTGCCGGCAGCCCGCTCGCCGAGCTTGTAGAACTCGCATGACCGGTCGCCGTCCGGGACCGAATAGATGCGGGCCGAACAGCCCGGCTTGATGGCCCGCCAGAATTCGGACCATTGACGCTTGTTCTTGTCCTTCGCGGCCTCGTCCTTGATGGCGAAGGTCCTGGCGTGGACGCCCCGATAGGCGATCCCATCGTTGCCGGAAGGGCGAAAGTCGATCTTGAAACGGTTCGAGAAGTAAAAGGCGTGGTGAGGGTGCTTTCTCCACCGGACCAAAGACGTCTTGAGATAAGGCGCCCAGGTCATCTGATCGTACATCGCCTCGATGATCTCCTCCAAGTGGGTCTGGAGCGGAGCGCCTATGAGACCGGAGCCGTTGGGGGTGCAAAAGGATTTCCAGAGTCCCCAGGCAACGATCTCCCGCGTCTTGCCTACCTCGGAGGCGTCCTTGTGGATGCAGCTGCCGTCGTAGCGGAGAGATTCGATCTGGTAGGGAAAGAAGCCGTAAGGGGTGTCGTGGTCGGCGTCCTCCGGCTCGCGGAGAAACGATCTGCACCAGAGGTACGGGTCGCTGCAGATGCACGCAAGCTGAAAGTCTGCAAGAGAAGCGTAGGGGGCCGGGAAGTCGCCTCGCGCGACCTGGTGATATGTCCAGTCGTGCTTTTGCAGCCACGGCTCAAACTCTGACCTGGGGACCACTATGGCTTTCCCCAAGTCCCCCAGTTCGAGGGGATCAATATCATCTTCGGCGTTACGAGTGAAGGCCGTGGCGCAGCCCATTACTCTTTTCCGAGGGCCTTACCGGCCCGGGTGATGAGGTCGGCCAGCGTGAGCGCGCCCTCCTTGTCGCTGTCAGACCTGGACTTCGACCGGGGGGTGATGAGAAATTCCGAAGGAGTAAGACCCAGGTCCGCGATCAATTTGGGGAGGGACGCAAGCGTGGGGTGAGGAACAAACTCGACAATGATGTTTCCTTTCCCATCGCGCTTCTCACGCTTCACCATGGGCCCGTCCCGCATGAGGTCTTGCGTCAGCATGCTGACCACGCTGATGGCGTTAGCTATCTGAAGGGCGGCCAGGTCGTTGAACTCCAGCGTGTCCTTATCTTCGATCGCCTTGCGGACGGCCCGGTAGTTATGGAGCACCTCCGCCTTATCGAGACAGTCCTCGCCGGGCTCGGTCTGCCCTTCTTCCACAAGCTCACACGGGAAGCGGGCGCAGGTCGATTTGCAGGGACGCATCTTCGCGATGAAGGAACGGGCGTACATGCCGTGCCGGAAGGCATTGCGATTCCCCTGCATGGCTTCGGCTTTCGCGGGGGACCCCGTCACCTTCCGGCGCTGCTCCAGGGCCTCGGCCGACATGGTGTAGTGACGTTTGACACGCAGGCGGTGAGGAATCCCGACTTCTTCCTCGGCGGCCGGCGTGGTCGGGTTGAGGAATTTGCCGATCTTCGCCCGATATTCGTCGTACTTTTTTTGCTGGGAGGATGTCAGGACCTTGCGTTCCTTCAGCAGCGCGAGAAGGGTGGTGAATTGGATGCGCTCGTCGAGTTCGAGGGCCTGGTTGATGACTTCGGCAGTGATTTCCATGAACTACCATTTAGCACGATTTCGTGAAATGCGCTGGCAGATCGTTTCACTATTTTGTTTCGGCAGAAAAAAACTCATCCGGTTGATGCGTACTTTATATGCCTACGGGGTGACTCTCTCTTCCACCTGCAACTGGTGATTTTCGATGTTTCAAGATTTCTACGGAATGCCATGTATAATGATGCAACTAAGCAAATGAGGCCCCGGTATGGGTTCGGTTATTTCCCGTGGAGCACGTCCATCCAGCGCAGAGCTTCGGTCTCGCTTATCCTACCCAGATACATCTGCGTTGTCTTGAGGTCCTGATGCCGGAGAATTATTTTGGATATGACCTCGAGGGGGATACCGTTCCGGCTTGCATAGGTCGCCGAGTGCCGCCTCAGGTCGTGGGGTCTTATCTTCACGTTCATTTTGTCCCCGAGCCTTTTTATCAAGGACCTTGCCGTCGAGTAACAGATGGGAAAGATCCTTCATGGGAAGGAATGACGAGACCGGAAGGGTAAGAACAAGGAGAGGACACGCATGGAGGTGTTTGACAGGGGTTTTCTAGACGAAATGAAGGAGCGGTTCGAAATCGACCTCGCCGGGGCGACGACGATCGAAAGCTCCGGTTCGGCGGAGCTTGAGCGGAGAGTCTCTCCCCTCCTCCCCACGGCACGATCGGTCGTGGTGTTTGCAAGAGAGATATACAGCGAGGTCGTCGACCTTCTGAGGCCGTCCAGCGAGGCAGGCGAGGCACACGGCGGCGACCTTCTGCCGGTGCATTCGGAGTACCTGAACGGGAGGCTCAACCGGGGGGTGCACGAATTGGCCGCATACTTCCGGCGGCGCGGCACCGTTCCCTGCCACTTCCCGCCATCGCGCCCACCGATCAGCGCTTCCAGGAAGGCCTCCTCTCGTACAAGCACGTCGCGGAGCTTGCGGGTATGGGAAGGATCGGATGGCACAGCCTGCTGATCACCGGGGAGTTCGGGCCGCGAGTGCGGCTCGCCTGCCTGATCACGGAGGCCCTCCTGGAGCCTTCGCCCCGCGCTTTCGAGAATTTCTGCCAGGGGTGCGGCGCGTGCGTGACAAGCTGCCCCGCAAAAGCCTTCGAGGTCCCCGGCGACGGCATGGCCTACGCCATGAACAAGTTCTCCTGCCGCGCTTATCGGCAGGCAGGTCTCACCTGCTCGGTCTGCATGAAGGTCTGTGACAAAGCCCTGGGAGAGCGGCGGTAGGGATTCGATATCTCTCCTCTCTTCCGAAGAGGAGAGATATTTCTATAAAGCAAGAACAAGAGGGCTCGGTTTTCCGTGGTACGGCTTATGTGTGCCACTGCTCCATTGACACCAGAAACGTTCACCTTTTCTGGCGAAGGAATAGCCAGCTATTTCAGGAAGACAGCCGCGACCCCCGGTCTTTGAAAACACCTGCAATTCGTCTCACACGGGCTTCTCCGGCGAGTGAACGATTGTGTTCATTCCTTTAGCATGGGCTCTAAGTGCTCTTTCGAATTCGGTGTAGACCCACCTGTCTACTTCCAGACATCCTCCGTCTTGACCCTCCTACCATAGCCGAAGAGCTTGTCCATCCGCACAAGCAAGAGGTTCAACCAGGGTGCGTTCTTGACGGAGAATCTGACTGCATCGTGAAGCCTGCCCGGTAGCTTGTTAAAGGAGCAGACCCTGACGCAGTTTTCACAGCTCCCATTGTTTCGCGCCCAGAAGTCGAGGCATTTCTCAGGATCGATGTACCACTTGTATATACCGCTGTTGTTGGAGATGGTGAGTCCTTCGGTGGTCGGCTCGCCATGGCTGACGGCGCCGGAGGGACACTCTTCGGCGCACCTCTTGCATCTTGCGCAGAATTCGGCGACGCCGAACTCGATGGGTTTGTCGGGCACGAGGGGCAGATCGGTGAACACCTTGCTGAGCCTTACCCTGGGGCCGAACCTCTCCGTGATTAGCATCCCGTTGCGCCCCAGTTCCCCAAGACCTGCGTCAATAGCGATGGGTATACTCAACGCAGTATCATTGCCGGTAGGGATTGCCTGATATCCCAGGCTCCGGATATAGTGGGCGAGCGATGATGCGACAAAGGCCATCATCGAATACCCCCGGCCTGTCGATGCGAAGCCGCCGTAGGCAGGGGATGTCTGCATCAGCTCGTAGGGCATCTCGTGGGCCACGACGACGGCATATTGAAACTCTGCGGGAATCTCTACGGGGGTGTGTTCATGGGTGTGGGGGTGGAACCTGTGAGAGTAAAGCCAGCGCCGGTCGAGCCTGCAGATTCCGACGAGGGAAGCCCCCAGGTGCAGGGCCGCCTTCTTGATGTTCCGGCTCATCTCCTCAGGGTCAGAAACTTCCCACTTACCCCCCGGTTCCATGCGGTCCCGTAATGCCCGTTCCGCCTGGTCCGGGAACCAGGCAAAGAGACCCTCATTTCCTACCATGTTCCCGAAGCCCCACCATCGCTCCATATACCACATGGCCATGGCGAAAGACCAATCCCTCATGGTGTAGCCCGGCGTTTTCCCAAAGTGCTTGACGCTGTAGTGACGCTTGCCGATGTCCAGTATTCTGGCATCGGACTTTTCGGGATCCCTCGGCCGTGAATACATGGTGTTTCTCTGGTCGAAGCGGCTCGCTTCCCCTGAGCCTATCTTTGCCTTGAGCTTAGCCATACGTGAGCCTCCTTCCCAGGGGTCATCTTACATGTATGCTTAACCGGCTATAGGCCGGGCCTCTCTCCCCGCACGCTGGCGTTATAAATCTCGTACTGTACGAATAATACTAAGGCGATTTGCCATATTACAAACGGAACGTAGAACCTTGCCGAGTAATCGTCGGTCTTTCATGTTCACTTCCGTTCGAACTCACTCCTTTTGTTCGCGGGGATCTTCAAGATGCCGTCCCCTGCCACATCTTCGAGGTCGAACCACCACTTCCTGCTGTAATCAGGCTTCCCGTATCCGAGAAAATCGTCACCCCAGATGGCAATGCTTCGGGCTATCCCGGAATGTCTCATGGTCCAGTTCACTGCCCTATGGAAGGGGGTATAGGGTTTGCTCCAGGGACAGACCTTGACGCAGGTGCCGCAGCCGGAGCCCCTCTGGTTCCCCACCCGCATGCCCGTACATTTCTTCTTATCCATCGGCCATTTCTCGTAACCGTTGAACATTTCCTTACCCCCGTCGCTTATGGCGCCACTGGGGCACTCCCGTGCACATTTCTTACACTTGGAGCAGAAATCCTGGAGGCCGAAATCGATCGGTTTATCGGGCAGCAGGGGGAGATCGGTAGTGACCACGGCCCCCTTGAAGCGAGGTCCCAGGAACGGATGGAGCACCGAGTCGCCGATCCTGCTCATCTCGCCGAGACCTGCCAAGAGGATGAGAGGCGGCAGCACCATATCGTAATAGGGCGCATAGTGGGCCTTAGCGGGATAGCCCAGCCGTCTGATGTAATCGGCGAGGATGATAGCAATAAAGCCGGATGTCGCGTAAGACATCATGCTCATGGCGTTACTGATCCAATCGCTGCCCGTGTATGCCTGCGAAGTCCTGTAGTCCTGATCGACGAGGATGACGATGGCATTCTTGTGGTTCAACTCGGTGGGAGTTTCTCCGGCAGCGGGATTAAAGAAGTCGACCCTGTGGCTGTAGATCGCGTAGGGGGGCAGTTCGCATACTCCAACAGCATCGGCCCGTAAGAAGTATGCCGTCTCCTTGACGTGCCGCGTGAGGGTCACCGGATCATTCGGGATCGGTGCTTTCTGGGCAGCGACCATGCCGTCAACTAGGGGCTTCATGGCGGTCCTCATCCATGCCAAGGACCCGGAGAGGGGGTGCTTCGGCACGAAGCGCCTAAATTCTCTCTGGAGCACAGGCCCGTAATCCCCAGCGGCAGCCTTCATGAAACCGCTTTCCCGCTCCCGCACTCTTTGCACCTTCTCCCCGTCGATCAGTGTCGTCGGTCGGTCGACCCTTCTCAGGGTGTCCATGGGAAATGGTTCCCAATCCCGTTTATGGTAACCGCTCATAGCCCCTCCTCCTTCAAAAATTAGATCATGCCTGACCTACCGGCCTATTTTGGTCTGTTGATCTTGACCACCTTTCATACGCCGGTCAAAAGCAGACATCGTGTGCTCCACGCCTATTTCTGGTTGGCCTTCAGATAGTCCAGGCAGAATTTCAATGCCTGATCTCCCGGCAGCTCCTTTTGCTTCATTGTTTTCGCGTAGTCGTCAAAGATAGGCCGCACTCTCTCGCTCCAGCGTGCATCTTCTTCCTTTGAAAGGGGAATAAATTTATGCCCCTGCTTCAAGGCCCATTTTCTGCCTTCTGAGTCTATGGAATCCCACAGGTGGCCCGTTCTCTCTATCCACTCCTGGTTGACTGCCTCTATGGTCTTCTGGACGTCCGGAGGCAGAGAGTTCCACTTGTTTTTGTTCATAACGCAAAAAAAGCCCGTCGAGTACGCTGAACCGTAGTCTTCTGTGGTATATTCGGTTACCTCGGCAAGCTTCCACTGGCGGAGCGCTTCTACCGGTATCAAGACCCCCTCGGTCACGCCGGTCCTCAGGGCATCATAGGTTTCGGTGATCGGCATGCCGACGGGAACCGCGCCGAGTGTCTGCGCTATCTTCGCACTCAACCCGGTAGACCTTATTTTCATCCCCTTCAGATCTTCCAACTTGTAGACGGGCTTCCTACTGGTCGTCAAGATGCCCGGGCCGTGGGCATGGAGGTAGAGCACTTTTGTCTCATCGAACTCCTTCGGTCTGAACTTTTCGTAATAAGCATTTATGAGCTTTGTTGCAACGTAGCCACTCTTGTAGCCGAGGGGGAGGTCGATCACCTCCGTAAGGGGAAATTTTCCCCTGGTGTAACTCAGAATAGACCAGCCGATATCGGCGATGCCGTTTACCACCGAGTCATAAGTCTGGGAGGCCGGCGTCAGCGTGGAGCCAGCGTAGAAGTCTATCTTCACCCTCCCGTTCGTCCTTTTCTCCACCTCTTTACACCACTGTTCTGAATTGATGGCCTGTGCGGTTATGGGCGGCATAAAATGCGCATACCGGAGCGTGATGACCTGCTCCGCAGCGGCGGGGTATGCAGTTAAGGCGAGGCTTCCAACAAAGATCAAGATTATCAGTTTCACGCAGACGCGATTCTTCATAAATACCCCCCCCTATTTTATTGATTTGCGCGATAAGGTCTGCACCTTGTCGTCCTCCTGCAATGCCTTGCTCAGCCTCCTTTTCACGTCAAGAATGTCTTTCTCTACCAGTTTCAGAGCCTCCCGGGCCTTGTGGTGCGAGACAAGCTCCAGGATCCGCAAATGTGTTTTAAAGAACACACGCTCGCAGGAGAGGTCCAGGAACTTATAGGCTATTTCGTTGAGGAGATCAGCAATCGATCTCATAAACATCGCCGACACAGGATTTCCAGATGCGTCGCCGAGGAGAATGTGAAAGAGGATGTTTCTTGCTTTCAGGGCGGCAGCGTCATCAATGAACTGACCGGCCTCGGCCATCAAATCCTGCAACCGCCCGATGTCCGAGTCGGTCGCATGGCGCGCAGCTTCCATGGCCATAAAAGGTTCGAGCTTGAGCCGCACGTCAAAGAGGTGATCGACTGATATCCGGCCATGGGCCGCAAGGTTCTTGAGGGAATCGCTTATGGGTTTGTGATAAACCTGCGATACAAAAATACCTCCGCGAGGTCCTTTCCTGATGCTCACGTAACCCGACGCATCGAGCATCCGAAGCGTTTCCCTGACCACAGAGCGGCTCACTGCGAGTTCCTCGGCGAGCTGTCGTTCTGCGGGAAGCTTTGCACCGTTTTCGAGGTTCTGGGTAAATATCCGCTCCCGGATCACATGGGCAATCTGCTCCGAGTAACGCTTGTTTTCAAGGGGCTCAAACATTGGAGGCGTCACTGGTATCCCCTCAGACAAAGTCTTCTTCATGGTTCCCGCTCCTTGCGTCTCTAAGTCGGTTCTTACTCATCCGCGGCCCACAGGTGCTTGCCCGGCTCCTTCCTGGGTAGCTGCATCACCCTGTCTACGTCCTCAAGATCAAGCCACCACTGTTCTTCCGGATGGGCCTTGCCGTAGCCCATGAGGTCGTCGCCCCATACAGCCGCGCGCCGTGCGAGGCCTGAATGGCGCATCGCCCAGCCGACCGCCCGGTGGAACGGTGCGTAAGGCTTGTTCCAGGGACAGGCCTTGATACAGGTGCCGCAGCCGGAGCCGTGCTGATTGCCTACTCGCATGGTGGTGCACTTGCGGATGTCGCTGGGCCAGCGCTCGTAGCCGTTGTACATCTCCTTGCCGCCGTCGGAGAGCGCGCCGGATGGGCACGCGCGGGCGCACTTCTTGCATCTGGAGCAGAAATCCTGCAGGCCGAAATCGATCGGTTTATCGACGGCCATGGGCAGATCCGTCGTCACTACCGCGGCCTTGAAACGGGGACCCATGAAGGGATGGAGCACGCAGTCGCCGATCCTGGACATCTCGCCCAGACCTGCCCACAACAGGACCGGTGGGGCGACTATCTGGTAGTTGCGGGCATGGTGTGCCCTCGCCGGATAGCCGAGTCTCCGGATATAGTCGGCGAGGATACAGGCGATAAAGCCCGATGCAGAATAGGCCACGAAGCTCATCGAGTTGCTGATCCAGTTGTGGCCGTTTGTCGCGTGGGAGGTCCGATAGTCCTGGTCGATGAGAATGGCTATGGCGTACTTATGGCTGCATTCGACCGGTTCGCCGTGAGGGAAGCTGTTGGTGTAGACGGCATAGGACGGGAGCTTGCAGATACCGACTGCATCGGCCCTGAGGAAGTAGGCCGTCTCCTTGATGTGACGGGCTAAAACGGCCGGGTCCTCCGGCAGAGGGGCCTTTTGCTCCGCCACCATTCCGTCCACGATCCCCCGCAGGAATACCTGCATCGTGCCGAGGGCGCCTGAAAGAGGGTGCTTCACCACGAAACGCGGCCTCTCTCTCGCAAGGATAGGACCGTAGATGCCCACGGCCGCCTTGTTGAAGCCGCTGTCGCGTTCATCGACCCTCTTTATCTCATCGTCGTGTATGATGGTGGTAGGACAGTCGACCCTCTTTATCGTATGCATGGGAAACGTACCAAGGTCCCGCTTGTGATAGCCGCTCATGGAGCACCTCCTCTCACGGTCTGACCTATTATAGTGTAGTCAAATATAGCCGTCAAGCTGGAAAGTTGGATTTAGAAGGAGGGACGACAAGCACGTTCTTCGCTTCTTTCACTGGACGCAGAAATATACCAAGAGCGGTCACTCGATTATCACTAATAATCTTTAATGTGCCCAGAATCGGCAAAGTTGCGGCTTCCAGGAAGGAAGCCTTTATACGCCATCCTCGACACGGCGACGCGACAAAAAAAGGGCGGGGCCTGAAAGCCCGCCCTTTTTGTTATGCCGCCTCTATCGCCTCCTTGATGAGATTCTGATACCCAATGGCGTAGATCATTCTGCTCCCTCCTTACACAAGGCCCACGGGCGGGCTCATGTGATTATTCCCTGATCGGCATTACGATGGCCTTCTCGTTGATGAGGCACGCACCGTACCCGTCAGGAGCACCCAGGGTAGTAAGCATTGCCGGGTAGGACTTGAGCGCCTCCACCAGAAACTTGCCGTTGAACACCAGGCGGAACTTCTTTTTCGGCCCCACGTAGTTTTTGACTTCGGCTGCCAGCTTCCAGTCATACGTGCCGACGCCATTCTCGCTCTGAAGGCCCAGGTGGCCGTCGTCGAGGCTGAGGACAACCCTCTCCTCAACAGCCAGGGCGCCCTCCAGCAGCTTCAGGAACTCCGCGCTGTTAAAGGTGATGGTGGTTTTGAGGTTCTTCGGGAACACCCCCGCATAGTCGGGGAAATTGCCGTCCATCAGCCTGGTGGCGATCACCCCGCCGGCCACGGCGAAGCACGCCGTCCTCTCGTCGAGAAGCCACACGGTGTTGCTGTTGCCGTATTTCGTGAGCAGCCTCACCGCATCCCTGGGGACGAGAAGGCGCGGTCCCGGGCCCTTGATGTCGCTCAAATGCATCCTGAACCCGTCCGTGCCTACCACCTTGCCGTGCTCGGGATCGATGAGGACCGCCGTGAGCACGTACCTGGTCTCGTCTGTTGAGATCGCGGGAAACACCTGCTTCAACCCGTCAGACAGGTTCTCGATCAGCACCGCGTCCGGCTGCTCGACGCCGGCATTGACCTTGATCTCCGGAAACTCTTCAGCATCCGGGGTGAGGATCTCGCAGCGTCCGTTCACGCTGACGGCGTGACGGCTG
Organism: Syntrophorhabdales bacterium; assembly: GCA_050012495.1. Lineage (GTDB taxonomy): Bacteria > Desulfobacterota > Syntrophorhabdia > Syntrophorhabdales > WCHB1-27 > BOG-1155. The sequence continues at coordinate 110,149 of JBEKHB010000001.1, read as the reverse complement.
AAGGTGAGCTCGACATTGGCGCCATCCGGCAGCGCCTTGATTTCGTTCATAAGAAGCTTGCCGGGGATGCAGCGGTTCACCGCATCGCCCTTGCCATGAATCCGTCTGACCCAGGTTATCTGAAGGTCCGTGGCCTCCAGCGTGCAGCTTGTGTACTCGCCATTTGGAGCGTCGGACTTCAGATGGACGTGAGAAAGGATAGGCATGATGCTCTTCTTTTCCGTGATGTCCATGGCGACCTTCATGGCCTCGATGAAGACCTGCCTGGAAAATTCCAGGTGCAGGGGCTCAAACGGCTCCTCTTTGGGGAGATTGTGCGTGTCGAGTCTGGCGCCGGTGAGGGGCTCCTCGAAGGCAAGCGCCTCCTCCTGAGTGGCGGGCGCCGCTGCCTCCGCCTCGTGAGGCCCTTCGATATCGCCGTACACGGTCTTCATCTTGGGCGGCTCGGGGAGGTCCGTCTCTGCGGAGCAATTCGGGCACGTATCCCCAGGGTAGTAGCCGTTGCACTTCGGGCAGAGTTTGGCGTCTGCGGGGGCCTGATCGGTCTTCTCCACGGTCGCGGTCTCCACGGCCGGCGCGGCCTTCTCCTCCACTACCGGAACAGGCGCCGCCACCTTCGCCACCTTCTTGACCTTCTCAGCCTTCGCTACCTTCTTGACCTTCTCTGCCTTCGCCACCTTCTTCGTTACCGGGATTTTTTTCTTTGCGGTGTTCTCTTTCATGTACTCTCCTTTTTGGCCGCGATTCGCCCACGGCCGGGCGTATTTGGGTTAAAACTTGAAATCGGGATTCCAGTCTCCTCTCAGGGAGTCCTTGCACACCTGGCAGTCGCGGAACGCCCCAGGGTGCCCGTCGTCGTTGTGGGCGTTCTCCTGCCCGCTCATGGCGTTGCAGGACCGGCACAGTTCGATGTCGCTTTCGCCTTCGCCGGTCTCTCTCGTGAGCTTGGCGCAAAGGCGGCACTGATAGACCGGCGACTTCCAACCGCTGCGCTGAAACCTATTCACTCTTGCCATAATTCATCCCTGTCACGTGTTTCTCAAGGCGCTTGACCTTCAGCCAGTATGGGTTTTGTAGGCAGCGGGCAGGGGATGCGTTGTACGCGCTGTTCACGTGCTTGAGCACGATTCCCTCGTTTTCCTCGCCCTGGATGCTCTCATGGTAGAGTTTCACCTTGCCGATCTGATACTGACGGGCCAGTTCGATGGGGCCGGCATGGCCGCCCCTTTCCGAAATCTTCAGGAGGCCCAGCTCGATGATCGGCTCGAGAAGCTGCCGCCTTTCCTGCAGTGGGAGGTTGAGGAACGCACCGTTGAGCACCAGGATGTCAAACACGTAGTAGATGCCTTTGACCCCCTTCGTCCTGTTCTCGATCAGCTCCCCGTCGATGACGCATCTGTCGGGTAATATCTTTGTCAGAAGGTTGCGGATGTCAGGGAGCGGGGCGTTGATGGTGGTATGGTGGCGCGTCCAGAGCGTGAGGACGCCGCCCTCCTTGTAGGCAAGGCAACGCCACCCGTTTTTCTTGACCTCGGCGATCCAGCCGGGGTCATTGTCGAGCCGCGTAAAAAGCTCGCTCGTCAGGCTCAGGCGGTTGGGTTTGCAGGGGAACCAGTAGGGCATCATCCAGCACCCCCTTTCACCTTGTCGAGAAGGGTTTGAAGCAACGTCTCCACCTCCTTCTTCGTTCCAGTGATTATGACCGGCGGATTCTGTCCTGTCTTCTTCGAATAGAAGTCCACAAAGACCTCATCTGTCGCCGATCCGACAAGGACGGACGCGGTATCCAGCTTAAACCACCCGTTTCTGCCTCGCATTTCAACCATAGTGCACCTCATATTGTGAGATCGTGATAGGCGTTGTAACCGAAAACCCGCATCCATACCATCTTCCCGTTCCTGTTCGCCCGCTTTACAGCCGCCTTGTGCCCCTGATCTCCGCAGCCATAGCCATGGCGTTCGTCGATATAGCCAGCCAGTGCCGCCGCTCTTTCTGCCATGCCCTCCAGGTAACGCCGTACATCGTCGCGATCCCTTGTAGACGTCTGATCGACGGCTTTCTCCCAATCGGCGGCTCCCATCTTCATAAGCCGCATTGCAAGCCGGATGTCGGCATCCATCACTTCACCCGGATGCTCGGCTTGTACTGCCTGACGATGGGTGCCAGGGCCGTGCGCTCCTTCTCGCTGAAAGCCGTGTACCACTGCTCGCTGTATGCCTTCGTCGGGGACATCCAGCGTTCCACCGCGAAGAACTGCGCGAACCGCTCCGGACCGACTGACTGAATGAGATCCCGCAGGGCGTCCTCGGTGACGTCCTTGACGGTGATCTTCATCTCCCGGGTGAAGAACTGAGTTGCCCGATCCTTGCCGATGGCCGCCTCGATGGTAGGGGCATTCGACAGATCGACCGCCGAATACTTCGTGCTCCAGCTTAACGTGGCTGCCAGGCCGTTCGTGTCGAGCGCCTTCACTGAGGACGTATAGCCCAGGCGCTTGATGATGTCGGCGCGCATAGGCTCGACCTGGGCGGTCGTCTCTGCCGAGAGGAGATCCCACTCGCTTTCCAGACTGTCGAGCAGTTCCTTGATCTCGCGGAGCCTGGCGAGCTTCTGCTGGACGTCCTTGCCGACGGTGAGGACCGGGACCTTCGAGGACGACTTCGCTTCTTTCGGCTGCGTTGCCGTGGAGAGGATGTCATCGATGCTGAATCCCTGTTTCTCTTCCTGCTTCTGCTTTAATGCCGTGACCTTTGCCATGAAACCCTCCTGAGTTTTTATTTGCCCGCCCTACGGGCGGGGCGTATGCTGTGCAGACTCCGGCAAACTTCGGGGGCAGAATCTCCACATAGCCGATCATGTGGCAGACCATCACCCAATGACGCCGAGGCTTGCCTGCTGCATCCTTTATTGGGAGATTCACCTTGCCCTTGTAGTGAGTACACGCTTTGCAGCTCATTCCACACCGACGATCTTCTTCACGGTGGCGCCGTAAACCGCTTTCATCCAGAAGCCCAACTCTTTCTCAGGGACAGTCATGCCGCCGAACGAGACGGTTTTGAAGAGCGGATCGTAAATAGCGGTGACCGTGCCTTTGTCAGTGAGGATGCCGATTTGTTTCTTCTCGCGGGTTGCGAGAAGCGACGCCAGTTCACGAAACAACTCTAGATTCGCCATGAGGCCTCCTGTATTCTTTTTGTCTCGCTATTTTTTTATGCTGAGGACGCGGTTTGTCCTGCGGCTATGCCGCTTCTACGGCGTCTTTGATGCCAGAGCCCGCCAGGACGATTTTTCTCAATCTCATCAGGTGCTTGATGATGAGGTCAAGCTGGTCCGCGACTATCGCGGAGTGAAAGGCCGCCTTTTTCAAAGCCTCTTCGTTCTCGACCTTGGAAACGAACGAGTCGATGTTTCGCATTGTCAGGGCGAACAGGTCGACAGCCGCCTTCTCCGCCGGCGTGAATTCCTGGAGCGCGAAGATGGTCTCCTGCCGTTCCGACGCAATCAGGCCGTCCACGAAGGCGCGGAGCTTGTTGTAGGTCCCGAGCTCCCCGGCCATGATCTTTTTCAGAATGAGCACCCGCTTGCCCTCCGGAACGCGGGTCATTTCGTACGCCTCGTTGTGGTCCAGCCTCCCCGATTCCACGAGCTTCTGATGCTCGGGCGAGAGGCTCAAGAGGGCCGTCCGCTTCTCGATGAACCATACCTGCTTGCCGACCTTCGCGCCAAGCTCCTCTTTGCTCATACCCCGGTCGATGAGCGCCTGGTACCCCCTGGCTTCCTCGATCATGGTGAGGTCCTGGCGCTGGACGTTCTCGAGGAGGGCAAGTTCCTCCACCAGCCTGTCGTCGGCCTCCTTTACGCTGACAGGCATTTCTGTCAGACCGGCGAGAGTGGAAGCGCGAAAGCGCCTCTCTCCCGCGATAATCATGTACCGGTCGCCCCTGGGAGTGACGACGATGGGCTCCATGACGCCGTACTCCCTGATGGAGCCGGCGAGTTCCTGGAGCTTCTCGGGGTCGAAAGCTTTCCGGGGCTGGTTCGGATTGGGGTAGATAAGGGTGATAGGGATCATGGTTTCAGCCACCGGTCACCTCCCTGAAAGCGTCCTCTCCGTCCGGCCCGATCTTCGTCATGATCTCCTGCAGGTGTGCGGCCCACGCCTCCACGTTGAGATCGCCGTCGCTCTCTCCATACTCTCCTGCCTGAAGCGCCGCATGCTTTGATGCCAGCGCGTTGTAAATCTCACTCCAGTCTTCCTGCGTCAGATTCATGCTTCACCTCCTCCTTCGCTCTTCTTCTGATCGTCCCAACAGTGGCACTCCTTCTTATAAACTCCCGTCGTTTCAGGTCGGCCACATAGGGGACAGACAAAAACATCTTCGGGATACTTGGCTGGCTTGAACCAATCGCCTTCGAGCCTGTTACGAGGATTACTTTTGAGGGTCGCCATCGCTCTTCTCCTGTCTGAGCGGTTCGAGTAGCTCCCGCTCGTATTCATCCCTCGTGGCGTCGATCATAACGATCAACCGTTCCAGATCCTCGCGCGCAGCCTTGCCGCGCGTTTCGATCATGACCTTCTCAACCCTGAGATCGTCCGTGACGGTAACCTCGTAATCGTGATCGGTGACGACGATCCGCTGGGTGTCCAGCCTGATGTCGATGAGGCCGTATCTCTTGCCGGCGTTCCTGCCTACCAGGGCCTCCAGCGCCGGCCACAGCCGCCCCAGGCGCTCCACCCTTCTGCGCGCCTCCTCGAGGAGATCGCCGGCCACGGTAAGGACCGCCTTTTTCGACTCGTTCAGGTTCGCGGTGTTTTCAACGTAGTGATCCACCTCGATGCCATAGCGGAGGTCGAGGTTCTGAAGGTGCGGGTACTGCTTCCAGAAGTCGTCATGCCAATTCTGCTGAAGGGTCAGCCTGTCGTTTTTCCCGAACCGCTGCCAATAGGTCTTGTAGTGCAGCCGCTCGACGGCCGCCTCGAACTGCTTCCACGTCGTCGGGATGGATTCGAATAGCGTCGTCTCTTTACCCACTAGCCACCTCCTTTTAGCAATGCGTCTGCGTGCTGGTACGCGCTCTCTGCGTCATCATCCTTGCCTGATTCGACGGATTGGAGATATTCGCCGAGGGCGTCCCGGCAATCGGTGAGGGCCGCAATAAGCTCGTTCACGTTCCGCTTTTGCGGGTCAGAGGTGAAAGCGCCGTCATGCCACCCGGTACGCTCGTACTCTTCATCCCCGACTTCGTCGACCAGGTAGTAAGCGACCTCTTCGGCATACTCGATGTCCGGCGCCTTATTAAACAGGTCGTCGAAGTCCGTTGACTCTTCGGCCTTCCTGATCGCCTCTTCCTGAGAGCCGGCCTCGACGCCGTGAACCTTCACGCGCACGATTGGGAACAGATGGACGTCATATTTCACCGGCCACCTCCTCGAGCGTGATATCGTCTTCGGTCCACTGGTTGCCCTCTTCGTCAAGGAAGATGCGCTGCCCCTTTTCGTTTGTGACGGTCTTCTGCTCGTCCCAAAAAACGTCGGTGCCACCATCCCAGGAGAAACACAGGTGGCCTTCTTGTTCCTCCCCGGATATGGGTTCGGCGTGGAAAATAACGCCTGCCCTACCGCGTAACGTTTCCAGCGTGCCGCTGATCTCCTTGCCGTTCGGCCCAACAGCCATCATGGCTTATCCCACAGCCCGGAAGCCTGGCCCTGAAGGCTGCGCTTCTTCAGCAACTCGTCGTCCATGGCTTTCGCTTTGAGTTCCGCTTCTTTTGGCTGTTCGACGTGATTGGCCAGCAGCGTCCCCTCGTTATAGAAGTGGTCGATGCCGCGCCCCATCTTCCGGCCTTTTTGAGTGTGACGGTCGAAGGCGTAGTCAGGGATCGCCATCTCCGTCCTCTCGTGCGACTCCCAATAATGAATCGCCGCCCAATCCACCAGCCTCGACTTTGGCGCCCTGCATAAGAGAAGGATTGCGTGCACCACATAAAGCGTCTCGTTCTCGCCCTTCTTTCTCTTCTCCTCCACATACATCTGATAGAGCGCCATTATGGTGGCGGGCATGTGAGGGTCAGCCATCCCCACGTCCTCGGAGCAGATAACCTTCAGCCGCTTCCAGAGGTACTCGTCGTAGCTTGAATTGCACAGCTCGACCGCGAAATAAAGGGCGGTCTCTTCGTCGCCCCTGCGGATCGACTTTTGAAGGGTGCTTGCGACCTCGAAAAAGTCGTATCCTTTCTTCGTCTTCATCTGATAGTTGAAACCCATGTCATCCTCCTATACGCGCTTCGTTGTCGGTTCGCCTCTCATACACGCCTGTACGGCCGATCCTCTCCACCCAAGATCGCGGGCCATCTTGGCGTACATCCTCGCCCGCCGGCAGTTCTCGGGGTGGCGCGTGACCGTCTTCCGTTGGTTCCGCCCTCTGGTAGCGTTTTTGTAGAGCGGCTCCCTCTGCCACCTCATCTTGAAAAACCGGATCGCCATGGCTGCATAGCCGAGGGGCGTTATTTCTATCTCCACAAACATGGCGCACCCCCTTAGACATGTTTTCCGGCCAGCAGGTTGTCCCATATTTCCTTCGCCGGCTTCGGCGTGAAATACAGGTCTCTCTCGATCCCCAGGCCGAACTGCCCCTTGAACGATTGCAGTTCTGACAGCGAGAAGCTGCCGATCTCGACTTCGAACCCCTTGACGATCCCCCACAGGTAGTCAGGGTCCGCGGGGTCCTGGTTCATCAGGTACCACGTCCACGCGCCGGTGGGATTGAAAAACTTGGCGACGACCTTCTGGCTCTCCAGGTCGCTGCCCTTCGGATACTGCGCCTGTGCCGCTTGTTCAATTGCCTTCGTCATCAGTTGCATGGCTACGCTGCCTTCTTCGCCAGCGTTGCAGCCAGCTTCTCGCGGGCGGCCTGAAGGAAGAGGATCGCCTGGGAGAGATCCTCGACGCTGTAGAAGGCCACACCCTTCTTTGTCGGCGCGTAGTCCCCGTCGTCGTTGAGGTAGTAATTGCGGATGTCCGCGTATGCCTTGCCGTTGTACTCGTCGACGCGCACCTTGATCGCCATCTTGCTGTTTGCCTTTTCGATGGTTCCGATCTCCTCTGCCATAACACCCTCCTGAAAAAAGATTGAGCCGCGTCTGCGGCTCCAGGCGGACCCTCGCGACCTTTCGGCTGCGTCCCTTTCCTGTGTGCGGGAGATGCCGCCCCCGCGCCTACCGGATCAACTCTGCGAGAATCTCCAGAGCGGCTTGTTCGGCCACTCTATCGTTTTCGTATTTGTCGCAAGCGTCGCATTTCTCCACGCGGAGAGTTCCGGTGTTATCAACGTCAACCACAAGCCACCCTCTTCCCTTGCAAACGCAATCATCGTCCATCGAGCACCTCCACCAGATCGACGCGCCGGAAGTAGATCGCGCACCTTTCAAGCTCCTCCGCATCCCAGGTCCCGTCGAATTGCAGAGCCTGCCACTTGAGAAAGCCGACGGCGCCGGCCTTCGAGACCATCCGGCGCTCGTGATGAAGGGCGATGCCGTCGAGAGGGGCGGACTCATCGAGGCTGCCCCTCTCGGTTGCTGCACGTACCAGGTTGAGAAAGTCAGCCCTTGTCATCGCTCGATCCTCCCTGGGTTTGGTTTCTCGAAATCGATCATGCGCCCGTAGCCGGCGTGGAAGAGGAGAACTTCGTGAGGGGTGGCAGGGCGCTGCCTGAGAACCATCACCGTTTTGAGATCCTCGGAGCCGACGTGCTCAAGCAGCAGCTCCTGGACGTTCTGACCAGTTTCTTCCGTGTATTTCACGATCACCTTCTTAAACATTCCGCACCTCCACGCTGTAGCGTTCCTTCATCACCCTGGCGAACGCCGCTTTTGCTTTCCTGCTCCGGCAATAGCCCAGGCCCAGGTCAAGAAAGTGTTCCGCCGTAAGCTCATAGTCCGCCAGTTCGACAAACGCCGGATCGCTGGCGAACGCCTCCAGCACCCTGAACCCATCCGCTCGATTCCACCTACTTGGATTTTGGGCCATGATAGCCTCCTAAGATCACGATTTGCTTGCTATTCCTGCTTTTCTTCTTCATCGTCATCCCCCTATTTGAGATTCTTGCTCAACATGACACCAACCGCGACCTTGAGACCTATCGTGAGCCCCTTGCACATATCCTGCGTCAAGCTTCCGAACATCGGGCAGAGATACTGCGCCGCAGCTTCGTCACCCTCTGACGCTTTTATTGCCTGATCTCTCATTTCCTGAACTTCCTCGACCATCGTTTTCATCTGCTCTCTCCTTTTAACGGATTTGGTTTCGGCCTTGGTAGCGGCCATCTTCATAGCCGGACACTATCCGGCGACCACTGCCTGAGCGCTATTGCCGGCTTACGGCCCGTCTCAGGACTTCGCCCGTTCCTCATCAGGTGGATGCTGGCTTTCGCCCGCTCATCGTCCGGCTTGCGAATTGAGTCGCGTCTGGCGTCTCCAATAGATTTTGAGAGTGAATGATTTGAAGGGGGAATGGGGTCGCTGCCCCGGTCACGCTTCCCGGATCGACGTACTGCTTCGTGGCATACACCTGACTGGTGAGGCTCCCCAGTCAGTCTTTTGGGTGCTATTAAGCGGCCCGATGGGTGTGCTGGGTACGGACTATATCCGGGCTGTCAGAGGTCCCGGCATCAACCTGGCCGCCGCCAGGATTAACAGGATTCAAGGACCGGCCCGCGAGCCTGATGCTGCGGTTTTCGTCCTGCTTGGTTTCCTGTTTTTGTGTGATTTCCATAATTATATTATCTCGCATATTAAGATAGGTGTCAAGAGAAAAACACCAATACTTACGCATATATGCATTATTTTGTTGTTCGTAAAAAAGACCTTGAGGCATGGTTTTTGACACGAATTTGTTGTTTTTTTTGCAGCTTCCCGGCAGACATCTTTTGCAAAAAGCTTGTATATTAAATCAGAAGTTTAGTATAGCCTCCTTTTGAGGTGTTCAGCCACAACAGCTTTGGGAGAGTAAGACAGAACAGCTTTCGTATATCAGCGTTTGAAAAAATTCAAGGTATTATTATATGGGTGATGCCGGCAAAATGCACTATAGGGCCTTGTAGACTATTTCGTAAATACTTGATAATATTAACCATTTGGCATCAGGGGTCATATTTTATGGCATGATTTTTGACACGGATTAGAACGGAATGGTCATCGTGCGGCCGTATGGTTTACGGTCTTTGTTCTTCCGCCGCCGAAGGACTCTTGCTTTATTGTTATCGTTGTGCCGAAGAGCCGGCGTAATAACATCGTTGCGGCCTTTTCGACAAACCCGGGTGCGATAGACAGCCTCGCCTCTTCCGGCCGTCCTGACGGACACCTGCATTGTGTGAATGTTCCAACTCTTTCTGAGGCGCTGTGAGCATAGCTTCCCGTACTGCTAGATTTTGCTCGACGGAGCCGATACCAAGTGCTACGATTGGTAATGATTGCGGAACCAGAGGCTCGTCAGGCAACAAAATAACAACATTCCCTTGCAGTTCCGCGACAAAAGGATAGAACCACTGGCATCCCTTCCAGATGGAGCAGAACGTAAAGGAGATAGCAGTGCTCTACGCTTATCTAGACGAAAGCGGCACGCATGGCGGTTCATCTCTTCTTGTGGTGGCAGGTTGGGTCGGTGATGCAGAAACATGGAAGTCGTTTGTAGAAGAGTGGATGATTCATCTAAGGAACGCTGGCATTCCGTACTTTCACACTCATGACCCAGAGTGTGAACAACTCAAGCGCCCCTTAATCCATGCTATTCTCGCGAGGCGCTTACTGCCAGTGGCGTGGTCTGTAAACCCGCTGGAGTTCAGGGAAAATACATCTGACAAGTTCACGAATCAGCTTGGGAATGCGTATGCGACCTGTGCCCATCTGTGCGCCGGATTGATTAATAATCTGGCGATAGAGAAGCCACTCCCCCCCGTTGCTTTGATATATGAGTCCGGACAGCCGAACACCGAATTCATCTCAAGAAGCATGAACAATATCATAGCCGATCCCGCAAATCATAAGTTGGCCTCAATCACTTTTCTAAGCAAGAAAGACCCTTTTGGCATTCCTTTGCAGGCGGCTGATTTCCTGGCCTATATACTGGCAACCAACGAATCCAAATGGATCGATCAGTTGAGAGATGCGGACAGACTCCCACCTCTAATAGGCATGCCTCCCGAAAAGCTAAGAAATACCACCAAACAGTTGGGAATCAAGATAAGCCGGGAACGCGCAGCCAGAAAGGCTCGCCGCAAGAATCCAAAAGGAGAAGGAGGATAATACAGGCGATCCTCAGCAACTATCGGGGCGTAAAGGTATCAGGGATCCCCGAGACCGTAATACCCGACGTCCTCGTGAGGCTCGCCTTCGGGCGGCCCGACTCGGAAAGATGCCACATCAGTCGGGGGATCCGGCACCGGTCTATAAGCAGCTCGCTGATGTGCTTGAGGAGCTCGGCGACTAGAAGAGATATCGGGACCGGAAGGAGGCTGAGCAACCCGATGCGCACCGGCTGCCCCACGGCTATCCCCGTGATGGCAGCTCCGACTCAATGTCGGGAATCCCAAAGACCCCTTCCGTATCTGTGAACCCCCGAGCCCGAGGAATCTGCCCATTCAGCCCTCCGATGTGCTTGAAAAATATCTTCCCTGGGGATCGACCGACTGTAGAGCATCGATGCGTCGGCCCCTCGCCCCACGGGACAATCAATCATTCTTCCCCATCCGGTAGTCACAGAGAGGGCAGTACCCGGTTCTTATAAGCATATAACGTTCATTCATGGGGAGATCGGTAATAGGGCTCTGGCAGCGCCGGCACAGGACCTCGTCGTTTTCGAACAGTAGCTCTATGTACCAGCGGTACACATCTCTTTGGTTGTCCGTTAGGCTCCCTAGCCCTTGGCCGATGATCTGTCTCGTGATGCCCGAGGCAGTTTCGTGGGCAATGTAGCCACCTTCTAGAAGTTCCTTACGTAGTTCTTGCAGTGCTCTTTTTTCCTGTCCTTCGGTACCGTTCATAACGTTCTCCTTTTCTGTTGCGACTGTCTCGCTATAGTATACCGAGAAATCAAAGTTTCTCCGGCTCGCAGCTCCTGCCCGTAGCCACGGCCACCGTCGTTCCATCTACATACGAATATATAAAGTGTTCGGCACCCGAGTTAGACATCAAAACAGCCGCCGCGGTAAGGACGGACTCCATAAAAGGGGAAGGATTCGCGTCGACCTGGAAGGCCTTGAGGTCGCGGCGGCCGTCACCACCGCGGGCAGGATCCTCGGTAGGCCTCCGGATGCTAGTTAGTAACTGATGGCTCTTTTCCCAGAAGGGAGGGGGTATCATAGCCTTAGGAGCTGCCCTTTCTCGTTTCCCGGAGGCTCCTGTGGGGTCGGTCGGGGAGGATGGACACAGAAAAGGGCCTTCTCCACCCTCCGGAGGGGTCGAGAGGGCCCTGTCCGCGAGCTCCTGGAGGTCTCCTCGGGGCGACGTGGACGCTAATTTCCCCTTACAAGAGTCCCAAAGAAACCAAGCTCAACGCAAGAGACAGTATCTATGGCAATCGACGAGTGACGAGGTCATTGCCTTTCATCGAGTGGTGCAGGTGCAGTAAAGTATGGACAACTTCCTGCAGTCCGTGATTCAGCCTGGTCATCGCCCTCGCCGCCTTTTTGTTGGTAATGATGCTATCCGGGCGCAAGGCGATGACCTTCAAACCCGACAGGATAACAAAACCGCCGAATTAAACTCGGGAAGTTTATCCAAGCCGTATTTCATATTATACGCAGTGAGACTCGTCCGGGAGCCGTTTTGTGACCTCCTTTTTTGTTGATTCTTTGTCGGTCATAGCGTAGAATCGGAGAAAATGTATATTGAGTTTAAAAAAATAGTTAGCCCCACGGAGGAGTGCCGAGATGTGGGAATTACTGCTCAACGGTTTAAACATAGCTGGATCGTTTGCAGGTTTATCATCTTTTGCTTCAGGATTCAGCATTGAGAGAGATTTGCGGCAGATCAAAGACTCTATTGGTAAACTAGAGGAGCTTCAGTCCAGTCTGCTGGAATCCTCACGAACAAATAGCATCGTCATCGACAAAGTGGGCCCTATGATCACTGATTTCCAGAAGGTCGATAATCATGCACAAAACGTAAATTCCATGCAGATTCTAGAAAGATACGTAAGATCCCTCCACAGTGATCTTACAAAGAGTACAAACAGTATCTTGTCTGAAGCTTTATCTGAAATGAAAAAAGTCATCGACTCCTACCGGTACACTCAGAGTGAATCCGTTCAAATTCCGAAGAATCTACTGAGAGACATCGTTCACGAGCCATTCCGGCTTAACGTCAGAGATCTAGAAGACATCACGCAAGGTGGCCTGCTTGCCCACCCTCGACAGCGATATATGAATCATACCGCCACTCCGCTGACTTGGTGTAACCCTCTGAATGGTCAATCTTTTTGCGGTGAAATTCCGCTATCTGTACTACGCGGATATGGACTACGAGTCCATCCGCCGTCGTATAGATACTCAGCAGATGGCCATATCTACTCGGACAAGTATGGCCTATATTTGCCATCATATCTCGTCGCTATGGCTTAATTGCGCCATGCTGTACAGTCTCCGATCAGTTTGCGCTTATGGGCTAACGATGACCTGAACCGGACGCGAAAACACGTGGGACATATTGGTCGGTGCATTCCGGAAGCTTAGAAGGTTATTGGCCGCGGGGTTTCGCGCCGGTTAGGCCTGTTGTTGTGTGAGGAAGGAAAAAGGGCATGGACAAAAGAGAGTACCTGCTTTTTCGAGTAGCGACCAAGTGCGGAGACTTTGCTCGCAATCTCTCTTTTCATCGGGTTCTCGGCGATTACGTTAACGACTCTGAGAAGCGTAATTTTTGGATTCATATGTACAACAACGCCATTGAACTCGCGATTTTGGATTGGTCCCACCTGTTTGGGAATCATAAGGATGACTTGCATTGGAAGCGAGTCGTGCACGATCCTGTCAGCTTCAAGAGGCAGTTCCTGAAGGCAATTCGTATGACCGAACAAGAATGGTCGGCCTACCACAGGGAAATCAAGAGCTATCGGGACAAAGACATCGCGCACATCGAAGTCAGGTTAAAAAGCCATGTACCGGACATGACCCAAGCTCTTCAGGCGGCGGCCTGCTACTACTCCGTAGTATTGAACGAATTGCAGAATTACGGCATCTACGATTATCCACAGGACCTTAATGACTACCACGAAAAGAGCGTAGCACAAACTGCAATAATCGCCGGCAATGCGTATAAAGCCACAATCGGGATCAAGGAGAAGGTATATTAGGAAAGGTGCACAAATACTGGCACATGACCCGGCAATGCAGCCGACTCCTTACAGTCACGGCTGATTTTGTCGTTCCTTTTTCATGGTAATGCGTGATCCTTGGCTGCCAGCTCGCCCCTCGCTTCGTAGGTGTAAGTGTGCCATCACGTAGGCATAGAAAGTACACAGAAACCTTATGAGCCTCATTTTGGCACAGCTTCAGCAGTTCATTTTTGGCACACGGTCCAAGGCAAGTCGAGGCATTGAACAGCAGACGGCAATAGAGCGGCGTACCCTGCGGTTGTTTGTCCTCCCGTTGTTCCTGAGTGAGTTGCGTAGGCTCTTCCCAGCGCCAGGAGCAAGGACCGCAACGGGGAAGGCTTTCGGCGGTGGCGAATGCTTCAAAGGGTATCGTCGTGCGCCGGTTCTGGTTCACGGTATTTGTCCGTCCGTTCTCGCTTCTATGAACAGCCTTTCAAAGATCCCGTCAACATGCCTCTGTCCGAACGCCCCGATCCTTTCGACGACGAACCCGCAGTCTTTCAGCGCGAACTCCAGGCAGTCGGACGTGAAGTGCCGAAGGACATCCTTGTCCACAATGAACCCTTTCGGCGTCTCGTACCTGAACCGCGTGATGAAGTCTTTGTTCGGCGTGATGACCAGGACTTTCCCGCCAGGTCTAAGAAGGCTGTTGATCCTGAGAAGCTCGGTCCAGACGGGCTCGAACGTCCCGATGCTGTGCATCAGGTAGACCTTGTCGAAAGTTCCCTCCGGACGGTCCCTGAACCAGTCCGGATGTCCGCCGGTGTAATTCTCGATGTCGTACCCTGCAATCTCCCCGAGAGTATGCTCTTTAAGGTATTTGACCGCCGTGCCGAGGCCGCAGCCGTAGTCCAGCACGGACTCGCCTTGCCGGATGTCGAGCGTCTTCTTCAGGAATTCCAGCTCCCCCGGGTACTTCCAGTCCGTATTGAACTGGACCAGTTTCAATCTGCGTTCCTCGAAAGTCATAGGCCCTCTCCTCAGAACGGAATCGTCATGGTGCGCCCGTACGGATTCTGGTTCACGGTCTTCGCCCCTTTCGCGCCGCCGCCGTACATCCCTTCCTTCATCGAGATCACGCTGCCGAACTGCCGGCGCAGAAACAGCGTGCCCTCCTTCTCGTCATCCATCGTCCTGGTGGCGCCCATGCCGCCGGTTCGTTTGAAGGTCTCTTCCTGGACGAAGCAGAAGCGCGTGTCGATGAACGCCCGCCGGTGGTAATAGGCGTTGATGCCCGAAGCGTAGAAGTCCTCGATGCTGCCGCTCACCAGCGGGTTGAAGGAGATGCGCGACCCCCGGAGCATACCCATTGCCGCACCGGTCACGAAGCCGGACAGCTTGATCGGCTGCCAGGGGCGGTAGATGATCGGGCTCGGGTTCTTGTTGAAGCCGAACAGATAGCAGCCGCACAGGCGGGCGGTGTTGCCGGCCCATTGAACCAGATCGTAGACTTCGTCCGGCGTCATCTTCTGGATGCGCACCTTGTTCGATGCCACGTAGAGCCTCGACACCTGGGACAGGTCGTCGTCAAGCATGAGGACATCGCCGAACCGGTCGTAAATGAACTGACGTTTCATCGCCATGCCGGCCACGTCGTCGGGGTGCTCGTCGATCTCCACGTTCGGGTAGAGTGCCCTGTAAGCGGGTACCTCGGACCTGGTGACGGAAAGGATCGCGTGGGGGGCGATCTTGTGCGTAAGGACCATGCCGGCCCGCTTATACGTGGGGATTACGATCTTGATTTCCATGACCTACTCGGACCTCTGCGCTTTTCTTGGGCCAAATTCGTGATGAACTTCACGCGTGAGGGCTTCGCTAACGCTCCATTTTAGCTTTCTCAGTCGAGCCTCAATAACTTTTACATTTATCCCGGTTTGTTCGGCCCATTGAGGAATTGTGAGCGTCTGCCCTCTATATTCAAGAAGGACATTATCGCGTCGATTATTGCTTTGTTCCTTAATCGTTGCCCATCTACAGTTTCCGGGCTCATAGTTGCCGTTGTTGTCTATGCGGTCTATAGTCAGACCAGGTGGCGCTTCGCCAATGTCGGAAAGAAAGTTTGCGAAAGAATTCCATCTCTCACAGACGGTTATACCTCTTCCGCCGTAATCGTTGTAGTAGGGATGATTCTGACGGTGACATCTTTCGCGCATGGCGGCCCAGATGCGGTAAGTTCTGGTTTTGCGTCCGCCTCCTAAAAACAGTCCATGTCTCATAGACTACTACCTCCCCTTCCATAATTGCGAAAAACGCGAGGCGGTAATGACCATGCTGGTACCCATACCGCTGTTCTTCTTATCGACGATGTTTTTGTACGTCTGCTCTCTCCCGAGCTCGAGCACGGTCTTCAGAAAGGCGGTGTCTGTCTGGTTGTCGCTCACGATGATGACCGCGTCGTATTTCTCGCTGAACTTCGGAACGATGGGATACTGGCAGTTCTCGTTGTCGTAAGATTCAAACTCCCTTCTGTATTCGTCATCCTCGGTAAGCTCCGGGATGTCGAAGTCCGGCACCGAGATTTTCGAGAGCAGGTCGTCGAGGTCCAGCAGCGAGAAACCCAGTTGCTCGAGCCAGTTCGATGCCGGATTGATCTTTGCGTACCGCGAGTTGATCTGGAGGAGCTTCTCGGCGGCGTCCTTTCTCCGGCCGTCTTGAGTGTCGCCCTGGGGGACGATGATCTGGTACGGGATCATGATCGTATCGTAAGGCACGCGCTGCCTTTCGACGAACCGGCCATCTTCCATGGCGTAAGTGATCACCGTGCTTTTCGTGTACCCCATCGCCTGAAGCTCGTGGAGGGCGTAGAGAGTCTGGTGCCCGTCCTCGGTGTAGGCGATCCCGTCCTCGAAGAAAACGGCTTTTGCGATGAAGAGGTGATGATCCAGTATGCTGCGCTTCAGCTTGTCCATGTCCGTCGGGGTGGGCGGCAGCTTGAGGTCGCTTTGGAACACGTGGATCTCGTCGAGCGGCAGCATGGGCAAGCCGGTCGGGTTGTCAATGATGAGGTGTTTGTCGGCCATTCTATTTCCCCTTTTTGATGATATTTCGCACCTGCCTGGGCGACAGCCTGAAGTAGCTCGCAAGTTCGTCGTAATTATTCCCCCGGAACCTGGCGCGCACCCGCATGTCGCGCTCTTCCCTTGACATCTCCCGCATGTCGGGGAAGGAAAGGCGCAAGCCGCCAAGCTCCTCGATGATCGTCCTGATGATTGTTTTCCCCGATGCCTCGCCGAAGTCGGTGCAGAGGCGGTGGAACAGCCTGTCGAGGTCATCGCGGGTCTCCGATTTCACTTGGACCGTCCTTGGCCGGCCGGCCGGGCGCCATCGGTGGTGGGAGCCAGCAGCCGGGCCTTTCTCTTCGTCTCCGCGATCTCCTTAAGCACTCGCTCGGCGTCCTCCTTTGTCGGAGCACACCCGTGGCAGAGGGATAAAATAACGCCATGGCCACCGTAGTACGGTCCCGTCTGCGTTTGCCAACCTTTTTCCCGCCTGAATTCCTCGCCGCATTTCACGCATCTCAACCAGAAAAACAGCGGCCACACTGACGAGACGAATTCGTGCCGGTACGGTCGTTTCATTCTGCCCCTCCCCACAGCCCTGTGACATCCCGCCAGTACGCCGCGAGGCTCGCATACGTCTTGTGGATTCTCCCCCTCGTGGGGATATATCTGTCCGTGGTGGCGATGCTGCGGTGGCCGAGGCGCTCCGCTATGGCCGGGGTATCGTACCCCTCGATGTGCCGGAGATCGGATGCGTGGGTAGCCCGGAACATATGCATGGAGATTTTGGGTTTCTCGGCGCCTATCACCCTGGCGTAGGTCTTAACCATCTTGTCAAGGTCGTGGATCGTCAGCCTGTTCCCCCTGGGATGGCTCCCCCGGCTGTACGTGATGAAGAGAGGGTGTGTCGATCGGGCCCCCTGCAGGATTCTGACGGACCGCCAAAGGAAAAGCAGACGTGACGGCGCCTTCCAGAGATAGATTTGGCGGTGCTTCGAGAATTTCCCGACGATGTGAATATCCAGACTGCCCGCGCTTTCCTCGATCAGGCTCTGAAGGGTCAACCCCACGATCTCCCCTGCGCGCAGGCCCCCGAAGGCGGCCAGGATGAAAACGCAGGCATCGCGCAGCCCCTTCTCCTTCGTGATGTCCGCGGCGGCGAAGAACCGCTGTACCTCCCCATGCGTGAACTTCTCAACGGCGCTGTAGTCGACCCTGGGCCTGGGTATCAGGGCCGTGATGTCCTCCGCGACCATCCTCTCGCGGAGCAGGTATTTGAAATAATGACCGAGGGCCGTTTGCTTGGCGTTCCTGGTGGCGTTGGAATTGCCCTCGGCCATGGGCTTCTTCAGCGTGGCGTGCCGGTAGAAGTTGTGCTCGAAGAAATCCTCCACGTCCTCGCGCCTCATCGCGGCGGGATCCATGGTGCGGCCATCCTTTTCCATCCAGAAGAGAAAGGCCTCGACCTGCCTGGTATAGAGGCTCGCACTCCTGGGCGACACCCCCCGCAGGATGGTGAGATAGCGTGAGAACCTCTCCAGGTCGTCCGTCATTGGTTGACCCGCTCGAATTTCGGGTGGTCGCGTTCGGGGGGCCCCGATTCCGCGATGCATGGCCGGTGACGTCTTCAATGGTTACCCCCTCCTATTCGTGATGGTCGATAGGTGCAATCGACGTGAAACTTTGTATTTTTTGCAAGGTTGCCGACACCTCCCCGCTCTGGGCGCCTAAAATAACAAAAGTGAGCAAAACCGCCAACTTTCACCGTGGAACGCTTTTTCCCTAAAACCGTGGAAACCGTAAAATCGGTTTTCGTTTTCTCCCCAATTTTTTGAGCGTAGTGGGGGGGCACGGCGCTCTGGAACTGGAAGTTTTCGATAGGGGGGGTGGGGTCATAAACATTGGTAATGTTTAAGAGTAAGTACAATACAAATGATTCTATGATGTTACGAATACACCCCCTTGCCGGGAAGTAAACATAAAAGAAGATTATCAGTACCTCCATAAAATTGACCCCCATTTTTCTTCCTGTCCTGGTATAAATTTCACTTTTCTACTGTTTTTTATTCCCTCGCGTATATAACGATACAAGCGAGCGGGGTGGCAGGGGTCAAAACACAGGTCAGAACCCTGCCTGATCCCCTTGAATGGTAAGAAAGCCAAACCCCTTGTCAAATCACAACTTGTTGCCATTTTAACCCTTTGCAAAATCGCCAAATGGGAAGAAAATCCGACCCGCTTGTGAAAGACAAATAAATAGGGACAAAGAATATATTTTTTCTGTGCCTATTCACGTAGCCCATCTATATTTCCCCCACCCGCTGCATCTCCTTGTTTGGCTGGGGGCAGACCAAGGTGGAGCTGAGCGACCTGTGCCGGAGCTGCCGGTTCGTAAAGAGGAGTGCCGTAGCGCGAATCGTGCATGATTCGCTGCGCCTTCGTGTGCCTGAGCGCATGCGGCGTATAGCGCGCTATGCCCGCGAGCCTGCACCACTTGTCCATGAGGTCATTGAACGAGCGGAGGGAGAGGCGCTGGTCCCTCCTGACTGGCAACTCCACGAGGAGTATCTCAAGAAAAAAACCGTGGGTGCCGGCGAGATAGAGCTTTGCTTTCTCATCACCAAAGATACTGAGGGAGGCGAGGCCGAAGGTGCGGTGGCCGATGGCGAGGATCTCGGCCTCAAGAAGAAATCGCCCGAAGCCTGCAAAAAGACCGAGCTGATCGACCTGATCCTGAAGAGCGGCGTTGATCAGAAATAGCTGATAATAAACATGCGGCACATATTCAGGGAGTATGATATCAGGGGAGTCGTCGGGATCGACGCAGCTTAGCGGATTCTCTGTAAAGAGCGTTGACAATCTTCGCCATGGCCGGGTGCTTCTGTTCCTTTTCTGTGCCTTCCTCGCCGGATTCCCGCACGGGCATTGACGGTAAGAGGGTTCGAATCCCTCTCTCTCCGCCACTACTAAAATGGGATGTTTTCACAGCTTTGGCTCCCGCTCCCCCGTCTTCAACCGGACCGGGACGCGCCTGGCTATGGAACACGCGCGTCTTTATGCGAGTATCAGCCGCTGTGGATCGACCTCCTCCCTCAGGGTCCTCAACTCATCATCGCCCGGCGGCGCCGACTCAACAGCCCGCGATACGTCGAGGGGAAAGCTTACATTTTCTGTGATGCTCTCGACGCTTACCCCCGGATAATACTCGGCGAGGTACATTTCCTTCGTCGTTTCGTGGAATTTGAATACAGCCACGTTCGTCACTACCGCGATAGGTCCTCCCCGAATGTATCCCGCATTCTTTCGGGAATCGCCGCCTTCGAGCCAGCCCGGACTTGTCAGATAGTCGAGCTTTTCAACAAACCTGCTCCGCCCTATCTGCATGAAGATAATGACCCCGGAGGCGAGCGAGGCCGCGTCGCAGGCGCCGCCGCTTCCGGGGAAGCGGACCCGCGGTTTCTTATAATCGCCTATACAGGTGGAGTTGAGATTTCCGTATCTGTCGATCTGTGCTGCGCCGAGAAAGGCTACCGAATGGAATTTCCTGTGGCCGACTATGGAAAAGGCATCAACCAGCCCGGAGTTGAGGGCAGAGCCGTCCATGACCCTTGAATCGGCAACTGCCATGGGGAGCTCGTCCAGCGACGGGTCTATTCCACCTGTCTCGAAAAAGACAATTGATCGAGGGGCGTGGATCTTCTTTGAGACTGTTGCGGCAAGCATGGAAACCCCGGTTCCGGCAAAAAGAATATCACCGTCCTTGATGAGTCTCCCTGCGCTAATGGCCATCATCTCCCTCTCCGTATGCTCACCCATTGGTCTTGCCTCCTTACCGCCGGTCGAGTCCGGGCGCATAACCGATGATCGTGTTTGCCTTGATATTGATCAGCCCTGCCCCCCCTATCTTATCCAGATACTCCGCCTGGCTCTTCGGGCTGAAAACCCATTCTTCGAGATATTTCCTGAACGTGTCGTCCTCTTTTGCCACGGACTTGTACATGTTCAAATGCTTCGGGTCGTAGTCGTAGAAGAGGCGGCATGCGGTGGGGTGGGCGCCGTAAGGCACCCTGACTATCGCGTCGACGAGGAAAGGCGGCAGCGAATTCTGGTCGGGGTCGAGCCTGATGAACGCCTTCGGCACGATCTCTTCACAGGTCACGATCACCGTATCGGCAGACTTTGCCTGCTCCAAATCGGCAAAGGTGAGGCCCTTTATCCTGACGGTGCCATCGTCTCCCACATACTGTGCATGGACGAGGGCAACATCGGGGTTAAGGGCGGGGAGCAGGATGATTTCATCCTTGTCTTCAGCAAAGGGGTTGCTCGTGACGACGAGCTTTTTCCGCGCTACCTTTGCTTCTTTTCTCGTCTCGGACCCGAATCCCTCCTTATTGACGATGTCGGTTCCCAATCCCGTTCTGCTCGGTATAAAGGGAAGGCCCAGGGAGCCGGCGAGGAATCGAAGGCTCATCTGGTTGTTGGAATAATCCTCGACTTCTATCTCTCCATTTTCTATTGCCTTTCTGAAGCGGATACACGTGGAGGCAAAACGGCCGTTGGCACCATATGCCACTTCCAGCCTTTTGACGCATCCGGCGCCGATGAGTAAATCGAGCGCCTGGCCCTGGGAATGGCAGACGATATGGAGATCTCTTACGCCTTGTCGTATGATCTCGCGCGCAAGGGCCATCGGGTTCCTGTTCACGGTGAATCCTCCGAGAGCCAACTGGCAGCCGTCCTTGATGAATCGCCTGACCGCTTCCTCAACGGTCGTCAATTTCTCCCGGATTTCCGGATAACCACTCATGTCACACTCCTTGCCCCATTCCACATCCCTCATCACCTCTTCCTTATGCCTTCATCCGTCTCTTTGTCAAGAACCTTTTCTCGATGAGTCAGGGCACACGCATTTACAAATCCCAATTTACCCTGGGAACCGGGCATGCCTTGTTTTGTCACTTGTTGGCAAAAAGCTGCCTGATACAGGCCCTTTAGAAATAGCCCGCCATTTCATCAGAGCGGCCCTGCGTCGTCCGGCCGCTCGATAAAATCTCTGACGAAGTGCTGCATTATCCGGAGTTCCTCGTCTTCCCCGGTCTTCCTCCCGTGGGTCCTCTGCTTCCTTTCCTCGGTCATGCAGGCCGGACCTTCCCCATCGGCATGGTCTGCTTTCTTCTGAAGATCGTCTGATAACCTGTGCATTCCGCCTCCCTTCATACAAAAAAAGCCGCTTCGGGCTTTCGGGGCCTCAAAGCGGCTAAAAAAAACCGTTTAAGTCCCGGGATCCAACCATCCCAGGGCTTAAACGGTCTCTCTCACTGGGACAGCCGGTTAGCTATCCCACCACCAGACATCGCGCATCGCAGTCATTTCCACTGCATATAAATCCATACATTTTTTTTACCATGGAGCGGGTTGCCGTGTCAAATAGTATTTTCGGCCTTCCGGCGGATCGAAAAACCGTGTCAACGGAAAAATAAGGGGGAAGACCTTCTGAGGTCCGACGTCGTCAGGCAAGCCTATCTCGGCATGCAGGAGACCCTCGTCACTTTTGTCTCACCTTGTCGGGAGGGGAATTCTTGTCGCGGAATGCGTTTTCCATCTTGCTGAGGAGATCGCCGAATTCGATGGCGTGGCGGCGCATGGCGGCGAAAGCCGCTTCGCCGTCCCCGGCGAGGACCGCCTCCACGACGCGCCCGTGCAAGCCGCTCGGGTGCATGTGGCGCGTGTCCGGGATTACCGCCTCCACCACCTGCTTGGTGAGTCTCATCATAGACCTCACCAGACCTTCGAAAAACCTGTTGCCGCACATCTCCGCCAGGATGAAGTGGACCGCCGACTTTCTGTCGACGTCGTCCGTGAGGGTTGCAAGGGGAAGCTCCTCCACATCCAGTGCAGCCCGGAGCCGGCCGGCGTACTTTGACGAGACGTTCTGCGCGGCGGAGCGGGCCACCTCCGGCTCGACGAGCAGTCTCACCTCGTAGAGCTCCGGGACCGAGATCTTGTTCGCCAGGAATAGATCGAGGTAGGTATTGGTAAGCTGCTCGAAGGTGAGCTCGGTGACAAAAGCGCCGCCCGCGGACCCCTGACGGGTGCTGACAAAACCGGAATTGCCCAGTGTCCGCAAAGCCTCGCGGATCGCCACGCGGCTGACCTCGAACTCTTCGGCGAGCTTCCGCTCGGAAGGCAGCTTTTCCCCGGTCTTGAACTGACCGAGGAGAATCGACTGCTTGAGCTGTTCAGCTACCTCTTCTGAAATCCTGGACTGTCTGATCGGTTTGAACCTGGGGCCTGCCATCTCCTTTAAGGATATGACAGACCTGTTTTTGTTGTCAATCTTTATTCAAATAAATTCAACCTTTATTCTATAGAATTTATTGACATGTGCTAATATTTCATATTTAAATCTTTATACCAATGGCATCCGGCAACCCTTTTTTCCAGGAGGCCCCATGAACGTCGCAGGCAACCTCGAAAGATCGGCTATGAAATCTTTCCTGAAGTCGCGCCTCTCGGCTTTCAAGGTGCCGAAAGAATATATCCCGGTGGAAGAGCTGCCGAAGAACGCCGCGGGCAAGATCCTGAAACGGGAGTTGAAAAAAAACGCACCCGAAAGGCTAAAAAAACGCGCTCGCAAGGATGGCATGGCATATAATAAAGGAGGAAACACATGACAAAATCGGGACGCAGGGGGTATCCGCTATGAATCTTGCTCGTAACCTGGAAAGATCGGCCCTTTTCTTTCCCGACCATCCGGCTATCAGGGAGAATGAGCGAGAGATCACGTATCGAGAGCTTAACGCACGGGCAAGCCGGATTGCAGCGTCTCTGGTCAAGACCGGCGTGAGGCCGGGCGATCATATCGGCCTCTGTGCCCCTAATTCAGCAGACTGGATCACCTTCTACTTCGGCGTGCTCAAGACCGGGGCAGTGGCGGTCACGTTGTCCAGCGTGCTCATGGGCGACGAGCTGACGGCACTCGTGAGCCACGCGAAACTGCGGCTCATTTTCAGTGTGGAAGCCAAACTCAAGGAGCTGCAGCGGCTAAAGAGCGACGGCGCGCTCGAAAAGGTTATCTGCTCCGGCGGAGACATGGAGCTTAAGGCTCTCATGGCGGGTGACTCAGGGAGATTCAGCGCCCTCGACCGCGACCGGGTCGACACCGCGGCAATCCTCTACACCGGCGGCACAACAGGTATTCCGAAGGGCGCTATGCTGACCCACGAAGGCATCAATTTTTCCAGTTACGGCATTGCCTACTACGAGCGGTCGGTCGAGACCGACGTCGCCCTCTGTTTTCTCCCCTTTAACCACGTGTTCGGTCAGGTGCATATCATGAACTCGACCATCCTTACTGCCGGCTGTCTGGAGCTGCTGCCGGCTTTTGACCTGGATCACGTGCTCAGGGTGCTGCGGGAGGGCAGGATAACCAAGTTCTTCGCCGTACCTACGGTCTATGTCCGCCTTCTTGGCCTTGACGACCTGAAGAAAAAGCTGGGGAATGTGCGCTATTCTTTCTCGGCAGCGGCGAGCATGCCCATGGAAATCGTCAAGCAATGGAAGGAGCGTACCGGCCTCGATGTATTCGAGTCGTACGGGATGACCGAGGCCATGCCCGTGACCTTCAACCATTATTATCCCGCAAAACACCGGGTCGGGTCGGTAGGAGACCCCGTTCACGGGGTGGAAGTCCAGATCAGGGATACTTCAGGGAATCCGGTGGAGCAGGGGCACGAGGGTGAGATCTGCATCAGAGGCCGCAGTGTCATGACCGCTTACGTGCATAACCCCGAGGCGACCCGCGGGGCCTTCTGGGAAGGCGGTTGGTTTCGCTCAGGCGATGTAGGTCTGTTCGATCCCGACGGCTACGTTTACATAGTCGACCGAATCAAAGACCTGATCATCACGGGGGGCGAAAACGTGTACCCCCGGGAGGTAGAGGAGGCCCTGTACGCCGTGCCCGAAATCGAAGAGTGTGCGGTAATCGGCCTTCCGGACAAAGAGTGGGGTGAGCGTGTGGTCGCTTTCATTATCCCGAAACCCGGCGCGTCGATTGTGCCGGACACGCTGAAGCTCTTTCTGAAGTCGCGCCTGTCGTCTTTCAAGGTACCCAAAGAGTATCTCCTGGTCAAAGAGCTGCCCAAAAACGCCGCGGGCAAGATCCTGAAACGGGATTTGAGAAAAGAGCGCATGAAGGAATAGCCGGGAGTCAGGAATCGAATAGTACTTAAGAAAAGCGAGTTACCATCTACCACCCCTCCATACCTTCTTTATCTCGTGGCCGTCTGTGATGGTACCTGAACGACGGAGACGGGGGGCTCATCATTTCCACCTGGCGGTCAAGGGATTCCAGGACGTGTCCTTGCTGAGATCGCTCCGGAAGTGCATCGTCGGAGAAGGAAACATCGATGTACAATACCGGAAAACCGGAAAGGGCTTTCAGTGGAAGAAGACGAACCTTGCCCGCTATCCGGCAAAGTACGTGGGGAAGGAGATGGAATCGGAGTTGAACGAGAGGCGGTACCGTTGTTCCCTGGGGATCGAGATCAAGGGAGAGGTGATATGGGTTCCCATGAGCATCCCCGCAAAGGATTACGCGCTGTTCTGGCTCGAAGCCGTGGCCGGTCGGGTCGGCTACGTATGGTGCCCGGAAGAGAGCAACGGCGACTATGGATGGGCATGTTCATGGTGATCATTCAACCTGAAATATGAAAGTTTTTGAAAAAGGTCGTATAATATGCTATCAATCGGAAGGTAAAGACGATGAGCCTTGAAGATAAGACCATAAAGGAAATACAGGATTTGCCGGAGTCTAAAAAGGCAGAGGTGCTCGACTTCGTGGGGTACCTGAAGGCGAGGGCCGAGGACAAGGACTGGTCGGTGTTTTCTTTATCGTCTGCAATGCGGGATATGGAGGATGAGAATTCGCCATACTCGCTTGGCCATCTTCAAGAATCGTTCTGATGATCGCCGAAGGCCGGACAGTCCTTTTCCGGTTTCCCCAAACAGACTAACAGGAAGGCAAGCTGAGACCCGCGCTCGTCATTCGGAGAGTGTCGGGACAGTATGACGACTGGCTTCTGTGCATGATATCATCCCGGCTTGAGCAGGAAATAACCGGCTTTGACGAGATTGTGAGGCCGGGGGAGGCCGATTTTGAGAAATCAGGGCTGAAGGAAGGGCCGAAAACCTTTGAAAGAATTGGTGGAGCTGAAGGGGATCGAACCCTCGGCCTCATGACTGCCAGTCATGCGCTCTCCCAGCTGAGCTACAGCCCCACGTTGGGCTTAGTATATCATAGAGACCGGAATTGTCAATAAGTGTGCAGAAAACGGCCGGTGCACCTGCGTCACGAGAGTGTGCGTGATAGTAAGGCGAAAGAAGGCGCGAGTTCGACAGGGGGGCGTTGCCGACAGCAGCTCGCGCCTGCCTTTCGTCTTTTTGTCCCCTATAGGTATTTCCGCAACCATTGGGGAGTGTAGTGGCGCCGGTCGTTGTAGACCGCCCCAATGATCTTGCCGCCCTCTCGAACAACCCTTCCCTTTGCACTTACCGCCGCCGGCCATCGGGTCTTCTCTGCTCTTACGACGAGAACAACTCCGTCACACCTTCCCAGGAGGGAAAACCCCATGTGCGAAACAGCCGCCGGCGGGGCGTCGATCAGGATCAGGCTGAACCGCTCTTTCAACCGCTCCCATAAACCATCATCATGGGACATGTCGAGGAGGGCGAGGATAGGGTCGGACTTTGGGGAAAAGGTGCTTACCGTGAGATTCCCCTGTTCCGTCTGGCAGAATGCCTTATCGAGCGGCGCCGCCTGGATGCTGAGCTTTTCCAGGTGATATTGGAATGCGGCATCGGTGGTCACGTCACTATATGCAGGTCGGGGGTCAAGATCGAGAAGAAGCACCGACTCTTCCACGTTTGCGGCTGCCGCGCCGGCAAGATTACGCACTATTGTCGAGCATCCTTCCCCTGCCTGCGTCCCGATGAATTGTACGACCCGGCTTGTCTTCCTGCCGAGGGCCGTGTCCATCGCCTGGTAAAGGCCCATCATCTCCATGTCGGTTTTCCGGCTTGGAAGCTTGCATGGAGGGATCACGGGCATCCCGGCCATCTCCAGCCTTTCCCGCTCGCGGCTTGCATTTTCAAGCACTTCATACAGTTTGCTCATCGCTTGGCCTCCATTGTTTCGCGTTTGATGTCCGGGAAAAATATTTCCTGTCCCTCGAGAATAAGGCTCGGGTTTTTAATATGCGGATTATTCTTCGTTACCTTACCAAGAAGGAAATCGATCCGCCTGGGTTCCCGCGCACCGTAGACATTCCGGATCAGATCGATCATCGTGTCGCCTTTCTTGACGATTCTGACGACTCCGCTCATCGCCTTGCCATTTTGGCCATCCCTCTCTTGCCTGACAACGTTCTCCAGCCCCGCACCGTCCTTTGGGGCTATAGACTGCGCCGGCGCTTGTATGGCGGCAGCGGAAAAGACCGGTTGCCGCTCCTCCCTGCTGAAGGCAACAAAAGGGGAGGGGTCCAGCAGAAGGGCGCCCGCGACACATAATCCCGCCACGGCCGCTGCGGCGGTTACGAGTCCCTGCTTTCCGAAGAGCGACCGCCTCCTTCCTTCCATATCTTTGATGACTTCCAGGACTATAGCGGCATCGATACGCGTTTTCTGATACGCATAGCCGGTGGCCAGAGCATTGTCGCAAAGGATGTTGATGGTCCTGGGTATGCCCCCGGCCTGCTTCACGAGGATCCGCAGGGCCGCTTTCCTGAAAATGGCGGTATCGGCTGCCCCGGCTTTTGAGAGCCGGTATGCTATGTAACTGACGCTCTCTTTCCTTGTGAGGGGAGAGATGACCGAGCGTATGGCCCTCCGCTGCCTCAGCGGATCAAGGGAGGGCGTCTTAAGCAGCTCCTCGAGTTCCGGCTGTCCGGCAAGAACGATCTGCACCAGCTTGTCCTCGGTCGTTTCGAAGTTCGAGAGCATTCTCAAGCTTTCCAATGTCTTGATGGGCATATTCTGCGCTTCGTCGATTACCAGCACAACGGTACGGCCTTTGCTGTACTGATCGGCAAGGGCGAGGTAGAGCATTTCCGTCATATGAGGGATGTCGTCCGGCGTGGGCGTCACATCGAATTCGCGGCAGAGATTGGCAACGAGCGTGGAGAAAGGCACTGCCGGATCGAAAACGTAGATGACCTTGAACCGGGCCGGATCCGACTGCTTCAGGAACGTGCGGAGAACCGTGGTTTTACCGGCGCCCACGGGCCCCGTGATCGTCACGAACCCTTTTTTCTCTTTCACGCCGTAGATAATGGCCGCCAACGCCTGCTTATGACTCTCGCTCAAGAAGAGGAATTCAGGGTCCGGCGTGACGTGAAAGGGTTCCTTGGCCAAGTAGTAGAAGTTGAGGTACATGTTAGTACGCCGGTGCGGCATAAGCCGGGTAGACATACGTCGGTGTGGGAATCACCTGCGGCAGCGGGAACGGGATCAAGCGACGTATGTACAGATCCACAAAGACGTCGACTTCGGCGATCTTCGAACGCGGCACGTAGACAATGTCGAAGGGCATCAGCAATATGTCCTGGCTTATGTCGGTATTATGCCGGAATTTTTTCAAATCTATAATGCTGACAATCGGTTTCTCCTTCGTCCTCCTTATCACGAGCACCTCGGTCAGGCGTGAGGTGTCTTTAAAACCGCCGCATTGGACTATTGCCTGAAGGGCGGTCAGGGGTCCCATGAGAGGGACGAGGCTAGGCCTGAAGACCTCTCCGTCGACAAATACCTTCTGCGCGTTGAAGCTGCGCACGATCACCGTCACCTCGGGCCTTTTCAGCTCAGTCTCATACTTCTTGCCGAGAAGATCCTCGAGCTCTTGAGTGGTGAGCCCTGCCGCCATTATCTGCTTGGCGAGAGGCACGGAGATACGGCCATCCGGTCTTACAGGAAGGCGCTCGTTCAGCTCGGGGTTGTAGGCAAACTTGATATCGAGCTCATCGCCCACCCCGATCTTGTACTCCGTCTCCGGCTGAGATGAGACCCTTGCTTCCCTGTCAAGCGCTTGATGATCGGTTGTATTGATTGCAACAGGGGAGCAGGCGAGGGGCACACACGCGATTGCGAGCAGGAACAATAATTTTTTCACGTCATACCTCCTTGTTTTTCCTGTGTTCGAGCGTTGCGAGAAGCGGGACGCTCAGTTTTTTTTCAACGGACTCGGGCGTCAAAAAGGTCTGCGAGACAGATTCAAAAATGAAGGCGACGCCAAAACCGAGGGCCAGCGACATAAGGAGCCCCACGCTCAAGACTTTCGTCCTCTTCTGCCCGTCGGGTACCGCGGGGACCGCCGGCCGCTGTACGATGGTGATATTTGTCATTCTCCGCTCATCCATGTTCTCCGAGATCCGGGCCTCCTCAACCTTTTTAAGATATATCGAATAGTTGGCCTCATTCGCGGCAACCTCCCGTTTGAGGTCCTGCAGTTCCACGCTGTTCTTGCCGAAGGTCAGGGTCTTGCTATCGACCTGCTGAATCTGCTTTTTCAGGTCGTCGATGTTGATCCGGAGCGGCTTTATCTCCGATTCCACCTTGAAGCACTCCGTATTGCGCATATTGTCTTCCTGTTCTTTCAACTGCTTCTCCACCAATCTGATGTCGTCTTTGAGGGCGCTCAAAGGCTGGCTCTCGTCTTTGTACTTCTGGGTGAGCTCCTGTTCCTTCCTACGGAGCAGGTTGAGCTGGTTTCTCAGCTCGCTGGCGGCGGTGAAGTAGACGCCCGGCCTGCTTTTGAGGAATGCGAGTTTCTCCTCCAGTTCAGCCAGCCTGCTTGTCTCCTGCGTGAGTGTCGACTCCAGATCGGCCCGCTTGCCGGCCAGCAGATCTCCTTGTTCTTCGCTCGCGAGCTGGTGATCCTGCCTGAACCGGCCCAGAACACGCTGCGAATGCTGCAGCTTCTCCTGGTACGACTTGAGCTGTTCCTCCAGGAACCCGGAGTTGGCGGTACTGAACACCTGAACGTGACGGTCTTTCAGCCCTTCGAGAAGGGCTGACAATGCCTTTGCCGCTATTTGGGGATTCTCGTGCCGGAAATTGACTTCAATCAGATTGCTCCCGGCGACTTTTTGCACCTCCAGGTTCTTGCTGAGATCTATAGCGGCCAACTCCTGCGTCGCACTTGCCGGGAGGTTCCTTCCTGCCAACCGGGGGTAAAGGTTGTCGACGCCTATCGTGTTCACCACGTTCCGGGTCAGTTCCCGTCCGGTAATCAGGTGCATCTCGGTATTGATAATCGTCTCCGGGGTCGGCCCCGGCAGCCTCGTGTCCCCAATCTCGGAAATAGGGATAGATTCCCTTCCGGGATTGACCATGATGACCGCCTTTGCGACGTAAGGCTTTGGGATTGTTTTCGAGGCGCCGTACGACACCGCGGCTGCCAGGCAGCAGATGGCCATTATCCCGCGTTTGTGTTTAAAGAGCAGGTTGAGTATGTCCTTTATCCCAAGACTTTGTTCCATGTCATCCTCCTTTGGTAGGCTTCGCGGGTTTCAATGCGAGCCCTCTTCGTGGCCCAGGATTCTTCATCACCTTCTCCCTTTAGTGTCTTGGCAGCCATATGACATCCGATGCCCCCCGGATCATGCGGAGCCAGCCGGCGAGGTGGGCAAAAGCCGTAAGCAGAAAGATAGCTGCGATACCGATGAATCGATTCTGCGTTTTTCGCAGCAGCCCGTATGCGGCCACAACGACCGCGAGTGCCTGGGACCACAAAAAAACTTTAAAGAAGCCCGGGCCCTCGTAAAGAAGGGCGCAGGCTGCCGTAGCGCCAAGCATGAAGAAGGGAAACGTCAGTCTCATCCCTTTGTGGCTTATAAGGAAAAAGGAAAAGAGGCCAAACCGGAAAGGGTTCATGCAGCCCATATTCCTCCGCAGGGCCGTGAGCGTCCTGGCCGTGATCCTTACCTGGCGCCTGTACTCGCCGTAGGCCCCTTGCGCCGATTGTTCATAGCAAAAAAAGCCTGGATTCATCACTACCCTTTTACCCGCCTTCAGGACGTTCAGGGGGATGACGAGATCGTTAATATCATCCTCTCTCAAAGCCCGGAAAAGGCTCTTACGGACTGCGAAAATGGCGCCGTCAGCCCCCACGCAGGAGCCTGCCAGGCTTTCCCGGTGCTTCATCCATCGCTCGAATCCGGAGTAGAGTCCCGTCACGGCCCTCCCGTTTTCCGGGTTCACGTATTCCGTCCATCCCGTGACGGCCCCGACCGTCGGATCTTTGAGGCTCCCGACCACGGTTGCGAGGGCATGGGGAGGGAACATGGAATTTGCGTCGGTAAAAACGCATATCTCACCGCGGGCGGACGGGACGACCCTGTTGAGGCACGCTGTCTTGCCGAGCCGCGGGAAGACAGCCAGGCTGACGCGGTGGTCCTTTATAGAGGAGACGATTTCGTCGGTCCTGTCTGTCGACCCGTCGGAGACAACGATGATGTCGATTGCGCCCTCCGGATAGTCGAGGTCGAGACAGTTTCGCACTTTTTGGGCTATCACCGCCTCTTCGTTGTGGGCGGAGACGACGATCGTGACTGCCGGTCGTATCTCCCCCTCCTCCCACGGACGACGGACGATCCCGGAGATGAGGAGGAGGACCGCCGGATATACCACGAAAGGGTAGGCGCTCAAAAAAATGAGTATGAAGAAGAGGGCTTCCATGGCTCTAAGAATAGGGGAGATCGAGGGCATCAATCTCATCGGCGTTGTAGCAGGGCGAGAATTCGCGCAAGAGACCTTGCAGCTCGGGCTCTATTTCTCTTAAGAACCCGCGTATATGGAGCAGTCCTATCTCACCTCTCCCGACCCTCAAGGACCGGAAGATACCCGCCCGCTCCAATTGTGCTCTTCTTGTCAAAAGCCCCGGATAACCGTCAAGAAGGTATCCCATCCCCTTCAGCTCGCTGAGACGGCGGTGAGGGAAGATAAGGGCAAAGTCGTGGAGTATAACCCACGCGCAGGTCTCCGCCCGGGATGACGGGATTGCGATGAAATAGGGAGTCCGGGGTCGCATTGCCCTGGTGGAGACTATCTTTTGATCGCTGTTCCATCCGATAACGGGGACCTCCTTGACGCCCGGGAGAAAAAGATTGGGAAACTCGGTCCTTTCCTGCAAATGGTGGAGCAGGCTATGAATGTGGGTCTCCATCATAAGCACATATGTGTCGTCGCACTCCGCTGCGCGCCCAAAAGGTGTGTCATGACCGAAAGGGGTGGGAGATTTATGATGGTCCCGGAGAAAGCATTCTACATCCTTGCCCCAACCGGCTACGGAATTCGTGGGGTGAAGGCTTCTAATCACGCCTTCCCATTTTCTGAAAGTTTCAGATACCACTCCCATTTGAGACGGTGTCTGTCTCACATCGAAGACGCAGCCGCTGTTCAGGTAACTTTCCATCGATCCGACCATAGGGAAAGAGGGCATGAATATCGACCCCCGGCTGCCCACAGCCTCCATCAGGGCCCTGATTACCGTCTCTGCCCCCCCTTCGATATAACCCATCCGGTTCATCGAAACGTGCGCGAAAACTTTGTCGCCCCCTTTGATCCCGACTTCGTGAAACGAGGTGACGAGTGCATGCTTGTCCAGGCGGAAGAACAATTTCTCGGTCTGCTTGGCCAGCACCCTGCGGCTATAGCGCAGGAAGCCGTATTTTTGCCGCCCCTCAAGAAACTTACCCACGTAGCGGCTCCATTTGTCTCGAGCCTCTTCGAGCCGGGCGGACCTCGTCGGCCCCGCCGGGTTTATTCGCGGAAGCGAGCTCAAGCATGTGTGCATCGATAAGGAATTTTGTGCTCCAGTTGGGATACTGGTACCTGCAATAATCACCGAACACAGGGAAAGAGCCTTTCAAGGCGCCCCGCGTGTCGGGCGGCCCCCCGACAGCAATGGTCCGCCTGAGAAAGCGGTTTACCCTCAGGGCGGCATCCCTGTATCTTTCCAGCCTCGTTATTCCATAGAGAATAAGCCAGCAGCAACTGATTTGCGCACTGCCCGTGAGGCACGACCAGGATACGGCAGGCTTAAAGCCGCGAGAAAACCGCCCGGTGAGGAAACCGTCTTCCCTGACCATCCTCGCCAAGGCGTCCGCGGTTTTGACGCACGCCTTCAGCAGACGGTCGTCGCGGGAAAACCTGTAGGCTTCCACGAGTCCTCTCAGGGTATATCCGAGGGTGTGGGTCAACGGCCTGGAAGGGTCGGTGAGACAACATTTTTCGAACCACCCGTCTTCCCGCTGACACGTGAGGGCCCAGGAGGCATTCCTCATGCCGGCTTCGCCATACCCCCTTCCCGGTTCGAGACGGGCTGCTTCGAAGAGGCCCCATGCGACATGTGTCTCGTATGATTTTTCTCCCTCTATTGCGAAGGGAGTCGAGTGCGTTCGCCAACAACCGTCCCGGTCCTGAGTTTTCGCCAGCCAGTCTGCCGCCCGTATCATGCTGTCCAGGTAGACGCTTCCGAATTGCTGAACTCCCGCAGCCAGGCCGAGCAGTATCTGGCCCGTATTGAAGGTGACGGGCATCCGGGGTCGTGAGCCTATGGCGCCTCCCTGAAACCCGCCGTCGGGGAACTGAATGGAAACGAGCCAATCGAGCATCCGGCGCGCCCTGCCCAGGGCCTCCTGTTTTTCGAACACCTTCGCGTAATTAAGCAGGGTGGGGATAATGTAGCCGGTGGTTTCGGGATAAGAGCCGTCCCAACCCCGCAGGAGCTCGAAGTGTCGGGCGACTCCCCCATCCCCGGATGCCGAGTAGTCCTGCGCACGGTAAAGCCATTCCACCCCAAGGTCAATCACCGTCTCCGCACCCGGGTCGCTTTCGCCCGGCTCCCTCAAATCCTTTCGGAATTCGCTTCTGAGGGCGGAAGGCAGCCGCAGATACTCCGCATATAGAGCAATTTTTTCCATGGCTCTTATGTGCATGTGATCTCCTTCAGGGGCAGACTGAGGCGGCTCATCTACGCAACCGCGAGACGGCCTTCAGCTTCTTCCCGGGCCGTGTTGCCGGGCAATGCCTGCTCGATGTAAAGGTCGAACCATTTCTGAAACATGAGGGCAGCCCAGATCAGGGTATCGTGTATCTCCCTGCCGGAGAAATGCTCGTCCATAACCTGCCTGATCGTCCTGTAGTTTATGATTCCATGCTTGTCCAGGTTCTCCTTCGACAGCGCCTCCAGCGTGTAGGACTTTAAATCGTTCTTGAGCCACATGGTCATCGGCCCTACGAACCCTTGTTTGCGGTGGGACAGGACCTCTTTCGGCAGAAGAGGGGCGACCGCTTTTTTCAAGAGGTGTTTTTTTGCGAGCCCCTTGATTTTCAATTCAGGCGGGACGGTAGCGCAGAACTCCAGAAATTTGTGGTCCAGAAAGGGAACGCGCACCTCCAGGGCATGGTGCATGCTCATTCTATCCGTCACCGCAAGGATATCCTCGGGCAGGTAGGTTTTTATGTCGCAGTAGAAAGCCCTGTCAAGAGAATCTTCAGCGCCGGAGACGCAGTCACTGTTGAAATAGCCGGAGATCATGTCGCGGCATGCCTGGAGATGAGGCCTAAACGCCGCCGGGTCGGAAAAGAAGGCGCCTTCGATCCTGTCATTCAGGATGCTCAGGCATCCGTAATACGATTGATCAGGCTGAAGGGATGCCGACCGGACAAAACGCTTCATGTGGTTCACCGTATAATGTCCGCCCGGCGCCTCCGAAAGCGCTTCGACGGCCTGCCTGATCATGTTTTCCCTTAAGAACGCGGGTATCTTCCTGTAAGCCCGTCTCAATTTCATCCCCAAATATCGCTCGTATCCCGCGAATGCCTCGTCGCCGCCGAGGCCTGAGAGGGCCACCGTCACATCCTGACGGGCCACGCCGCATACGAAATAGGAAGGAATGGCGGAGTCGTCGGCGAAGGGCTCATCGAAGGCCCGCACCATGGTGTCGATGAGGCTCGCTACTGCCGGCTCGACTTCGTGCTCCCGGTGGTTCGTCCTGTACCGCTCCGCCACCATTCTTGCGTATCCGCGCTCGTCAAGGTAGCTGCCGGTGCTCCCGCCAAAGCCGATGCAGAAGGTATTGACGGGCTGGGTGCTGAATCTGCTCATCAGGGCAACCCCGGTGCTCGAATCCACCCCTCCGCTTAGAAAGGCGCCTATGGGCACGTCGCTTATCAAGTGGCTTTGGACCGCATGGCCGAGCAGCGCCATCAGCTCTTCAATAGTGCTCGCCTCGCTCCGGTCCCTATTCGGGATGTAATGGATATCCCAATACTTTCTGGTGCGTGCCCGGCCATCGCGCAAGGTCAGGGTATGCCCCGGCAGGAGCTTTCTTATGCGGCGGAAAACGGTCAGGGGCGCCGGAATGTAAGATAGGGAAAAGTAGCAGGCGACCCCTGTATAGTCCATATCTCTGGGGAAAGCCGGGTCAGCGAGGATGGCTTTGATTTCCGAGGCAAAATAGAACCTGCCTCCGTAATCCGCGACGAAGAGTGGTTTGATGCCCAGACGGTCCCGCGCCAGGAAGAGCACCTTTTCTCTCTCATCCCATATGGCGAAGGCGAACATGCCCGCCATCCGCTCGACGCAGGCTTCTCCCCACTCCTCGTAGGCATGAAGGATGGTCTCCGTATCGCTCCTGGTGGTGAAGCGATGACCTTTGGCACGCAGCTCGTTCCTCAGCTCCGGGAAATTGTAAATCTCTCCATTGAAGACAACGCACTTGGTGCGGTCCTCGTTGAACATGGGCTGCGTGCCGCCTTCCAGATCGATGATGCTCAGTCTGCGATGGCCGAGCCCTACACCGGGCGAGACAAAGATCCCGCTGCCGTCGGGGCCGCGATGGCTCAGCGTGGCGAGTGAGCGCCTGAGCTGTGCTTCGAGAGGAGCGTCGCCTACTATTCCAAAGATACCGCACATATCATCTCCTTTATCGCGCGAAGGGCAGGACTTTCCGGTCTTGTCGCATATGTCGTATGCCCGGACAACAGATAGGCGGAGCTTTGGTGCGGTGGATACATGCCGTTTGTAGGGTGAAGGAGGTTGATGCTCTGCCGCTTTCGGGGGTTTTACGCATGAAAGGACCCTTGGAAAAGGTTTTCGTATCGTGCGATCCATGGCCGCAGGTCGTGCTCCAGCCGCACGTAGGAAAAAGCTTCTTCCGTGAGGCGGGTTCGCGTCCGCACGTCTCCTATCAGGCTTTCGATGGCGCGGGCGAGGCTCGTCGCATCGTTCGAGGGGAAGAGAAGTCCCGTGCGGCCGTGGCGCACTACTTCTCTTATGCCCCGCACGTCACTTCCCACTACGGGGACGCCTGCGGCCATGGCTTCGAGGACGCTGACGGGGAGACCTTCCGAGACCGACGGAAGACAGAAAAGGTCGAGTGATTCGAGAATGTCGGCTATATCTTCCCGGTATCCGGCGAAGAGAACCCGGTCTTCCAATCCATAGGTTTGCACGTAATCTCTCACCTCTTTCTCCGAGTTTTCCCCGTCGTCCGCATAACCCCTGCCCACGAAGACGAGCCGGGTCCCGGGACGGGCCGCCCCCAGGAGAGTGAACGCCCGCAAGAGACAGAGGTGGTTTTTTACGCGGCGGAAGTTCGCGATTGTCCCTATCAAAAAATCATCCGGCGCGATCCCGAAAGCGTTCCGTACCTGCTCTCTCCTGCCCGTACCTGCAAATTTCTGCACGTCGATCCCATTCGGGATGGACGTCACCAACCTCCCGTGCCCGGGAAACCTGGTGCTGAAGGCGTCGCCAATCTCCCGGGAAACGCCCACTATCGCACCGGTTTTCTTAAAGAATAGGGAGCTGCACAGGAATTTGTGAATATGGCGGATATCCTCCACTTCACCGGCTGAATGCTCGGTGTAGACGATCGTGCCCGCACGCGCCAGCCGGGCCGCGAGCCAGCTATAGAAGAAGGCGGCGTAATGATGGCAGTTTATGACGTCGATATGGTTTTCCCGGATGATCCTGGAGAGAAGAAGCACTGTCTTCAGATCCCGGCCATTTCTTCTCGGAACCTGGAAGACGGCCTCGCTCACCTCGCTGAATCTGTCCCTTAAAGCGCCGCCTTCAAAGCCGGCAACATGGACCCTGAAGAGTGACCGGTCGAGGTGTTCCGCGATCGTGAGGGCCACCTTTTCGGCCCCGCCGGTTGCCATCTGAAGCAGCACAAAAAGGAGATTGATTTTTTTGCCGTTTCCGGTCATGTCTGTTGTTTTTCCGTCTATTCTTTTACGGCGTATCTTTTGGTCCTTACCCATTTTTTGCCGTTGTACAACCCCGTGATGCTCAGGAAGTCGATGAGGAACTTCCAGGACAGAAAGAGTGGGACATACAACAGGGCCTTACACGTGGTCGCCCACGACCCCGCGAGGTACACCCCCGCAATGAAGAGGATAGCCTGCCCTGCGATGAGGCCAAGTGCCAGGACCAGGGCAGGGAGTTTGAAGGCGCCTGGGGGCAGGAGCAGACAGAGCATCAGG
Source organism: Syntrophorhabdales bacterium (assembly GCA_050012495.1). GTDB lineage: Bacteria > Desulfobacterota > Syntrophorhabdia > Syntrophorhabdales > WCHB1-27 > BOG-1155. The sequence goes on along the minus strand of JBEKHB010000001.1, from coordinate 73,240 downwards.
GTCAGGCATGTCAGGTTTGCCAGCAAAGAATAATTGGGGAAGATAAGAGGGAGGGAGGCATCGAAGAGAATCGGGTCCCTTCTCGAAAGCCCCCTCCAGAACAACCTTGTGCCGAATTTCGCGGAAACATAAAATCGGCCCCTGGACCACCGCAACCGTTGGCTCGTTGCCTGGTGAAGCGATCTCGATTCCTGATGACGAACGACCGCGTCCTTTGCAAAGGCTATCCTGACCCCGTCCTCCGCCAGTTGTGTCGAGTATTCCCAGTCCTCGCCGATCGTGAACGCTGTCCACCCTTTCTTTTTGATCAACGCGGCGGTGAAGCACATGCCCGTTCCCATGAGGTGAGAGGAGAGGCCGAGCTTGTATTTGGCGTGATGGTAGAGGAGATTGTTGATGGTCCGCGACACAAAAAGCATGCGGGTGAACCAGCTCTCGTCCCGGTTGCCGATGGAGTTGCAGCATTGGATGGCCTGTTCACCCCGGTCGAGCAGCATGCCGAGCTCGGTCAAGACATGCTTGTTTACAAGGGTGTCCGCGTCAATGAGGAAGACCGCGTCAAAGCCGTCGAGCGGTATCCGCTGCAGGGCCCATGCGACGGCATGCCCCTTCCCCGTTCTTGACAAGTCCCGTCTGATGAGGAGATTCACCGGATAGACGCGGCAGCGCTCGGCCGTGCTGTCCGTGCAGTTGTCGGCGACAACAAAGACCCGGTAATGGTCCTGAGGATAGTCAAGGGCGCGCAGGTTCTCGCAAAGGCCGGAAATGAGAAGCTCTTCGTCATGGGCGGGAACGAGGACGGCAAATTTGTACGTCTTTCGGGCGATGAGCTTTTCCGGTTCTTGCACTACCCGATAAGCAAGGGCGAGGGCCAGAAGGTAGCCGGTGCTCGCGGTGATGTACGCTGCAAGCGCGGCGATAAGGAGCTGGAGCCCGCCTGACGTGAAGGATTGGAGACTCATGCAGTCGCCGCCTTTCTTACGGTCGATGTGCTCGTGAGGAGAGACGCATACTCATTTTCTATCCGTTCCCGCCAGCCAATGATGTCGCAATGGGCGTTCGTGAAGTCGAGCGCCGCCCGGCCCAATTTTCTGCGAAAAGGTGGATCGCGGAGGAGCAGGGAAAGCCCCTCGGAAAGGCTTTGCGGGTCGCCGGGGGCGGCAAGCAAGCCGTTTACTCCATGCTCTACCATGAGGGGCACACCTCCGACTGCCGTCGCGAGTACGGGAAGTCCCAGGGACATGGCTTCCAGGAGGGCCATCGGAGCGCCTTCGGTCAAGGAGGGGAGGACAAAGATGTCTGTACTGCCGAGCCATTCTTCAACGTCAGCCTGGAAACCCGCAAAGATCACCATGTCCGCAATGCCCTTCATCCGGGTCATCTCCTCAAGCACACCCCGTTCCGGACCGTCCCCAAGGATAAGGAGCCTGAACTTCTCGCCCCGGCTTTTCAGGATGCTGACCGCTTCCAGCAGATAGGCCAACCCTTTTTCGACGCTCAGCCTGCCCGCGTATCCGGCAATTGTTTCCTCCCTGCCAAGCCCGAGAAGCTGCCTGACCCTGCCGTTGCCGTTAACCGGGGTACCGGCGCCGACCGTGTTCGGTATCACGGTGATCCGTTCAGGACGGACACCAGTGTGGACGAGGTCGTGACGTATGCCCTCCGACACGGCGATTATTCTCTCGCTGAACCTGAGAGCGAGGCAGTCGATGCGGTTGTAGAAGCGCAATTTTTTCTCTGTATTGATGAACCCGTGAGAGGTGGCAATGTGCGGAAGTCGTGTGATCCGGGACGCGATGCAGCCGGCAATGTCGGCAAAGTAGCCGTGAGTGTGGAGCAGATCCATTTTGTGCAGCCGGAGTATGGCGAGAACCATCCTGACGGCACGGGCAAAGCGAAGGTAGTCTCCCGTCAGCGTCATGCCGACAGGGACTGAATGGAAGGAGTAGCCCATGCTTCTCAGCTCAGCCGCAAAAAGGGGCTCATCCTCCCACGGACGGATGAACAGGATTGGGGTGATATCGAACCTCTCTCTGTCGGCGACCCTCAAATAGTTCATGCTCACCCGTTCGCAGCCGCCAAAGGTCACCGGTGTGACCATATACGCTATCCTCGGGCGGTGGTCTTTTTTCATCGAGGTCATGCCCAGACCCCCTCCAGGGCATCGTGCGGGGCCGGAGTGAGCGAACGGTGGCTGACCATCCTGGCAAGGGCATCAAGGGCCCAGACAAAAAACGGGAGAGGGTCGGCGGCGCTCCAGTCATCGTAGACAACCGGACCGGCGCCGGGAAAGAAAAAGTGGTGGAGGAAGCTCAGCTTCTCCTTGGCAAGGCGCAGGGAGGGGAGAAGGGTCATGAGGTCGCCCCCGACCCACCGCGTCATGACCCCGTCCCGGAAATCCGTGACCGGCGCCACGTCGCCATCGATTGCAATCCGGTAAACGAGATAGGGGAAGTCGACGCCCGAGGCGATGGCCTGGGTGAGGGATCCCCAAAATCGCGGGTTGATATCGATAAGATAGGGGACGCCGCTCTTTCTGTCGACAACGAAATCCCCCTGGCAGACCCCGTGCCACTCCAGCGTTTCCAGCAGCCGCTGGAAGTAGTATTCCGCCTGCTCGTGATGCAGACTTATCCGAAAAGTGGCCTGACCGCCCTTCGCGGGGAAGTCCCTGATCTGCCTGTAGGCGATCTTTGCCCGTATCCCGCCTTTTTTTGCCAGCATCGCCACGCAGACCGTATCGTGGTCCTCTATCTTTTCCTGAACGAAGAAGCGGTCCCACGGCCGGTCGAGATATGTCTCCCTTTCGACCATGGCCAGCAGGTCATCCCGTGAGTCGACCTGCGTTATGCCCCACGCGCCTCCCCCCTGGCTGGGCTTGATAAGGACCGGGAAGCGCAACGCTCCGGCGATTCCGCTGCCCCTTCTCACCTCATCGATGGAACAGGACGGCGGGACAGGTATGCCGAGTTCGCGCGCAATCCCGGTCCACCTGTCCTTGTTGTGGGCCAGGAGGACCTTTTCGTAATCGGGGAGCACAAGTTTCATCTCTTTCGGAAGCAGGTGCATGAATTTAGCCAGCACGAACGTTTCCTCGTGCACGGGTATGACCACGTCCGTCTTGAGGCGGCCGCTATTCTCAACCAGGCATTTGATAAACGCCGCCTGATCACGGAACGGTGAGGGGTAGACAAAATGGCCCCTGGAGAAGCGGGATGCAAAACACATGGCTCGCGGCACGTAATCGGCACAGTAGACTTTTATCCCTTTTTTTGCGAGGCTCCGCACGATGTTGTAGGCGATCCTGTTCTTGCCGTTCGTCACGATTACTGATGACACGTTCCCTCCCTTGCAGCCGGCTGCACGGACAATGGATGAAACTCCGCGCCCGGGTCATACCAGGTCGCCTTCTTCGCCCCATCTTTGTTGGCTCCTCGTCGCTTTCCTTGACGTACAACGACGTACGCCTGCGTCGGCTCTTCGTCGCCGCCTCGATGTGCCTTTGAATGCAACCCGGTATCCAGCCTGTCCACCGCCGTGAGGTGCTCGAAGCTCTCTTCTTTCCTGATGATGCTCTCCCTGCCGTCCGAGACCATCACAATAGCGGGACGAGGGAAAGCGAAATTGGATGAATAGGAAGAGAAGTAGGCGCCGGCGTCCATGACCGCCAGTACATCCCCCGCCTTCAACTCAGGCAGGTAGAGGTTTTTGAAAAGCCAGTCAGCCGAGGTGCATACCCGCCCCATCACCTGATAACATCGGACCGGCCGCGCATGCGGCCGGTCCGCGACGAAGAGCCGGTGATATTCAAAATCGCAGGGGAACCCCACCGACAACCTGCCCACGTCAGTTATGGCAAAGGTCTTGCCGCCGGGCTTCTTCTTTATCGTGAGGACTGTGGTGAGGAGCGTCTCGGACCTGCTTGTGACGAACCGGCCTGGCTCCACAAGGAGCTTGGGCAACAACACGTTCCTGTCCGCGCAAAAGCCCTTGAGGACAGTCGCGATCTCTTTCATGAACAGGCCGATAGATTGTGCGTCTTCCGGCTTTGGGGGGGAGGGCGGCAGGCCCAGGCCGCGGTAGAGGGCGTATTCCACGCCGGACATATTTTTGCTGGTGGGTACCCCGAAGCCGCCTCCTATGTCGAGACAGGCGATCTCTCTTCCCGTTTCCTTTTTGACCTGTGCGATGAACTCCATTGCCCGAAGCGCACAGGACTTATGAAAGGCAGCGTTTTTCGCATTGCTCGCCACGTTGAAATGGACGCACCTGAGGTCGAGGTAGTCCGACAGCCGCAAGATTCTCCGGCATGCGTCCATGGCTTCATCATTCGCGATTTCCATACCGAATTGTGAAGCCTTCAGAGCGAGCCTGATCCCGACGCCGATCCTCCTTTTCCGCCCTCTTGCCACTCCATAGAGCCTCTCAATCTCCTCGACATGGTCGACATTTACTGCGAGCACCCCCATTTCCGCCGCCATAGCGATGCTCTCTGCCGTTTTATTTACGCCGTTATAGACGATCATGCTGCCGGGGACATCGAGGCTTGCGGCGAGCCACAGCTCATAGGGGGAAATCACCTCGGCCCCCAGGCCCAGCGTATGGATCTCTTTAAGGATGGCCGGCACGCAGTTTGTCTTGTAGGAGTAAAACGCCATGGAGCCGGGAATGAGCTCCTCGACCGCCTTTTTTATCTCAAGAGCGTCCTTTTCCAGGCGCGGGCGGCTTACCACGAAGAGGGGCGACCCGAACCGGCGGATGAGTTCGAGGACGTCCCGCCCGTCTACCGAAAGATGGCCCTCTTCATTTGTTTTCAGGCCCCATGCCGACAGGTCGCCGGACTGGTTCTCCGCGGTGTGCCTTGCTCTCGCATTTATGAACAAGGTTGGACCTCCGGTTTTTCGTGAGCCGACAGCCTGAGCAGCACGAAGGGCAGCACCATGTAGAATACCCAGTAAGGAGAGTATGCCTGGCTGAGGAACGTGATCGACGCGACCTGGCCGATGAGACCGATAAATCCCATTTCCGCGATCCTGATCAGGTCAACCGCCGCCGCCTTCTTTACCCGCGCAAAACCGATAAGGGCGTTGAGAATCATGGCAGTGAACAGCACAAGACCTAGGATGCCCGTTTCTGCCCCTATCTGTATAAAGGCATTGTGGGCTGCCTGCCATTTGGGGAGAAGCCCTGCTGCCTTTCTTTCCTCTCCAATTGCTTCATCAAAGCAGCCGACACCGACGCCCGTGACGGGATTCGACGCCATGAGATCGATACCTCTCTCCCAGATAGCTAACCGTCCGGTTTCGTCAAAATAGTTGTAATCCCCTTCCGGGTTCAAAATGGTGGAATACCGGGACGTGCCTGTGCCGAGCAGCATGAAGAGGATGCAGGGTATGCCCGCCAGGAGGAGGATGCGCCTGGCTGACCGCGTGATCGAGCGGTTTTTTGAAAATGCCATCAGGCCGCACACAACGGCAAAGGCGATAAAGCCGCCCCGGGAGCCGCTGTATATGATGAGGAGGATACCGGAAACAAGGGCGCCGGCCGAGAGCAGTCTGCGGAGACGGCTTTCCCCGGTGAGGAAAAGGCACCCGAAGGGCAGGAAGCTGAGTACAAAGAAGGAAAGGTCGTTCGGGTCGAACATGTCGCCGAAAAAAAGCCTCTCGTCGACAAAGGTGCCCCTGGCCAGGCAAAACGCGGAGTATAACCCTGCGCTGACGACCGCGAGAAATAGGACGCGTTTCAGCTTCGCTACCGAATCGATCAGGGCATAGAGGAAAAAGAAGAGGAGCACGTTGCTCGATTGTTCGATGAATACGGCGTGAAAAGAGCGGCTCGGATAGCGCGAGAAGGGGATGCCGAGCACCATTACGGCAAGGAGGCATACGTAAAGCCTCGACTGTCTGCCGGTGAGGACCGATTTGAGTGCGGCTGCCGGGTTTTGAGGCAGAAAAAAGAGCACGAGCAGGCAGCCCAGGATCAGTGCCGGCCTGACCGCCTGCAACTGGGGGAAGAAATCCTGGGGCCGGTCAAGCACCATGAACAGCCACAAATAGAACAACCCCAGCAGGATGGTCAGTCTCTCCGGCGCGTAGGTGAGAGGGATTTGAGCGGTAGTCGATTTCATCACGAGAACCTCCTTGCGGATAGCCATGAGGAGAGTTCGGCCGTGAGCGCCCTGCGGTCATACCGCATGATCCCGCCCTGCGGCCCGGTGCGCCGTTTGCTCCTCATGTGTCTTATCGTCTCCAGTAATTTTTCTTCTATCTCTCCCGGCTTTTGGGGATCGGCAAGGAAGAAATTGGGGAAATCCAGCAGGAGATCTTTTGTGTCGCCCTCACCGGTTATCACCAACGTCGGCTTGTTAAGGCGCAGGTATTCGAATACCTTTCCGGGTATCTCCTGTGGCTGGTCCTGGGCAAGGAGCAGAAGGCCCCGGGAGTCCAGCAATCTCTGAAAACACGCACGGGAGTCCATTTTCCCTGAGAGCGATACGGTCTGTGCGAGGTCATGCTTTTGCACCATGGCGGAAAGCGGGGCGCCGCTGTAATGCGGATCACCGATAAAATCTACCTGGACCTCACATGAGCCGATCGCGCCCTTGTCGATAAGGTTCCGGAGGGCGCCAAAAAGGGGCTCGGGATTGCGGCCGAGATAAAGAGAGCCGGCATGGGTGAGGCGCATTCCGGGAGGGTTTGCCTCAGGCTGCGGCAGGCCCTGGAAATCGCTGTTGTCATAACCGTTGGTGATCGTGATAACCTTCCCCCTCTCTTCCCGGGGGAGGAGCGATTGAAAGTACCGGGTGACACTGGGGGCCGTGGTGACGATGCCGTCCGCCGCGCTCACCGTCTTTCTTTCGAGCCATCGTTCGATCCGCAAGGCCGCGTCCGATCGAAATGCCTCGTCTTTCCACTCCTGCATGGTCGTCCACGGGTCCCTGAAATCGGCTATCCAGCAGACCCCCGTCATCTTCTTCAGCAGAAGCCCGCCGAGGTGCGTACTCATGGGAGGACCGGAAGTCATAAATACCCTGGCGCCGTGTTCCTTCAAAATGCGCCTCCCATGAGCCGCTATGCTCAAGACCCAGCCCTGATGCTCGTCCGGCAGGCGCAAGAGGGAGCTGATGAGCCTCTTGGGAAAGCCCGGACGGCCCATCTCATTCTTTGCGGCTTTGCCTTCCTGTGCTGTCGCGGGCGTGCTCAGCGACCTTATTCCCGAATAGAGCTGAAGAAGGCCTGGAAAGGGGTCGGCGCGGTACATCCGGATCCCTCTCAGGAGGTCTTCGAACCTGGAGGCGTCGCATGACTCGTAATGCTTTTCATCTACGGTGTAGATTATGGGTTTCCAGCCGAATTCGGGCAGGTACTTGGCGAATTTTGCCGGGCGGACTGCTCCTATGGCTGAATCGGGGGGGAAGTGATAAGAGATGATCAAGAGTTTTTCCATGGTCGTCCGGACTAGAGACTTATCTGCCTTCTGATCACAGGACCGAGAACCGAGGTGAGACCGACGGGCAGCCGCTTCCAATACCGCGTAAACCTATCGAGCCTGTTCCTTTGAGCGGTGACCGGCGCCGGGGACTTATCCGCTGACAAAGAGATGTAACCCCAATTGAGCGGGACGGGCGCAGCGCCCCACTGGGCCTTGAAACGGTAAGTCCCTCCATCCGGCGAGGACCGGCCGAAGTCAAAAAACCTGAAGCCGTTGTTGCAGGCAAATTCGAGCATGGTCCAGTAGAGGAGCATGTTCGGGCTCAACGCGCTGAATGCCCTGAGGGAGGAGGCCCAGGGATTCACTACGGTGTCGCCCAGACTGATAGTGAGGCTGCCGGCGATGGGCGCCTGTTCCTTCGTCACCAGAAAGATCCGTGCATTCCCGGAAAATTCCTGAAGCACCCGGACAAAGAGCGTTTTGGAGTGAACGGGAGACCCGAGGTCACGCATAGTAACCAGGAACACGCGATAGAATTGGTCCAAAAGCTCCATGCCGCCGATGACGGCCCGGCATCCTTCCTTCGAGGGCCTCTTGATCTGACTCCTCAATTTTGCCTTGAAAGAGTTGACCAGCACCTCGGATGAGCCGGGGAGCGCCAGCAGCATGCGCACCTTCGAGGGTCGCGGACCGTGGGTCGGGATCCCGCCAGGGAGCGGGCCGGCCAGCCAGGTTGGGGGCTCAAGGTGCCTCAGCTCAATGGTGGATGCACCTGTCCGGCGCGCGATGTTGACGGCTTCGAGCAGCAAGCTCCTCCCAGCGTCGTCCGTGTCGGTGAGGAGTCCCCCGCCGTCGAGGAAGGGCATCGAGACCAGCATATTCCCGAAGAGAAGGCTCTTCAGGTGAAAGAGCGGCAGCACGCCCTCGATCTTCGATTCATCAGTTGCAAGGAGATAATAGGGCGTATGGCCGTAGGTCTTCCCGATCACCTTCCGCCATCCCCACAGGTGCCATGCGCTCGAGCGCGGGCTCGTGGCTACGTAGTCGTCCCATGCTTCCTTATCTCCGGTGGTTGCGATACGGACGCTCATTGCGTGGAAGCCTCCATTATGGTCTGATGCGCGATCCGCCCTATTTTTTCGCGCGCCCCTGCGGTCACGCCGGGATGGACGGGCAGGGTGATGAGACTCCGGGCCAGTATCCCTGCATTCCTATAGCGCCTTCTGTCGTCCAGGCGTTCTTTAAGATCCGGCAGCTCATTGAGGGGGCAGGGATAGAGACCCGCTGCTCCCGTCCCTTCCGACGAGAGGCGACCAAGGAGCTTGTCTCTTAAGGTCCAGTCCCTCACGAGGAGGGGATACCTGAGGTAGGGGTATCGGTCGCGCAAAGAGAGGGCGCTGCCTGAGGCAGGCAGGAGGTAGTGCCGGTACCAGGACGAATTCTCCTCCCTGATCTGCTTTTCCTTTTGAAGAGAACGGAAAAGCAGATCGAGAACAGGGATAACACCGCTGCATCCTTTTTTCAGAGGGAAGTCCGGGCTGAAATGGGTCTCCCCGAGACGGAGGAACGGCATCATTTGGGGTATCCAGTACAATCGGGGATCGGACAGACAGGAAGAAAGGAGAAAGGCAACAAAAGAAGCGAGGCCGCCAAGGGAGGAAATTCCATCCAGTCGCCCGTATATGGCTTTAGCCTGCTCATGGATCTCAGGAGATCCGGTTATCGCGAGGCCGCCATGGAGGGCGCCTATCGGTTTGCCTCGTCCGAAGCTGAAGAACCCCGCATCACCCAGGAGCCCGAGTTTTTTTTCGGGAAAACCGCACACGGTGTTGCCGAAGGCCTGTGCCGCGTCTTCCACGAGAAAGACGTCCCCTTCGCGGCACAGTTTCCGGGCTGGATTTATGGCCGCGGGATAGCCGAAGAGATGAACGACGACGACGGCAAGGGTCTCCTTTCCGATCTTCTTCTCCAGGTCCTGATGCTCAAACCCGAAATCCGTCAGATTTATATCGACGAGGATGGGTTTCAGGCCGGCCTTCAATATGGCCGCGGGAACGGCCGGGCAGGTGTAGGCGGGGATGAGGACTTCCTTTTTCGGCCTCAAAGCGGACAGGGCCTTCATGATGAGCCACAGGGCCGCCCTGCCCGAAGAAACATAGAAGAGATGTTCCGTACCCAGGAAACTCCTCATCGATTCCATAAAGCCGTCCCCTTCCGCGTTCGGCGCATGGGTATATGCGTCCATGACGGAGGACAGGGAAACCTTATGTTGCACCGGGGGCAGAGAATAGACTCTCATCAACCGCTTGTACTCCTTTTCTGTCGGTATCTCTTCTATTGCTGGAGAGAGGCCCTCTCCATGAACCGCGCACTCTCCGGCTCTGCAAGCGTGCATAACGCGAGTGCAATGGTGTGCACGATGCGGTTCCAGTCGTGGTCCTTCGCAACCATCCGGCGCCTCTCCACCGCCTTTCCGGAGCGGGCTGAGGGAGAGAGCGCATCGGAGAGCGCGGCGGACCACTCGTCAGCCGTCCCGGCAAGCCTCACCACGTCCTGTAACTGGGAGAGCGACCGGATTTTAGAGCCGACGACGGGACAGCCGCTCGCCAGGTACTCGTGCAATTTCAACGGATAGATGTGGTTCGTGTAACTATTGACGCGGTACGGCATGACAGCCACGTCGAAGTGCTGGGGGTAGGAGGCCAGCGACCGGGGTGATTTGCCGCCCAGGAAGTAGACGTTCGCAAGGCTTAAGAGTGTTTCTACCCATCGTAAGATCTCAGTTTGCGAGCCATTGCGAGGGCCGACAAACACAAACGACCACTCCGGATGCCTGCGTGCCAATTGCAGGAGAAGGGGCCAGTCGAGCTGTGTCTTGAGAATGCCCGTATAGCCGATCCTCGGTTTCGGAACGGACCGCAAATCGGCGGGTTCCGCGTGGGGGAGTGCGTAGGCGTCATAGTCCACCCCGTTCGGAACGACCATCGTACGAGGGTTGAGTCCCCCCTTCTTTTCAAACAGCCCCTGGGAATGAACAAAGACCTGATCGACTCTCTTGATCAACCTTGTCTCTACCGGGTCCGTCGGCACTTCCTCCTCGGAAAAGGTATATTCGTCGTCGATGTGATAGCAGGCGAGGTTGCCCGGCAGGGAGGAAAGGGCCCTTTCATACTCGGGCCGCCAGATATAGGTAATTATTTTCTTGCATCCTTTTTTTTCGAGGATTTTGCGTGCTTGTCGCAGGCGAAGATCGAAAAAGAAGTCTGCGAGCAGTCCGGGGCGGCATATCTTTGACAGCCTGAATTGTGGCGTATACACGTGAAATCCTGCCATTTGCGGCCCCTCGTCAATGCCCTCTTGCGCACAGATTTCGTGGAGGTCCTCCGGCAGGGAGCGGGCAGGATTGACCCATACGACAAAAAAGTAACGGGCGAGACGGGTGAGCACGTGCTGGCGGACCTGCCAGTAATCACCCCAGACGTCAGGCACAAGACCTATCACCCCTACGAAGGGGAAGAGGGGTCCCTCAGCCGGTCGCGATTCAGCTGCCACGCTCTTCGGGACCGGGGCCGGCCTTGCGCTTTCGTGCGGTTCAGCGACGGGAGGGGGGACACGGCGCTGTCTGCCTGCGTAATATTCCGCAATTATGCCGAAGAGAAAGAGGAGCTGCACTTTGCGCCGGAACCGCTCGCCGGGAGGAAGGAAAACGTCCGACAGCCCGAACCTGCAAAGATCGACGAAGGCGCGGCGCAACTGGTATCGTGGAATGTTGAAGTAGCGGGTGGTCCCGGGGATCGGGTCCATAAAGCGCGCGCTCCCCCGGCCGCAATTGAAGTAATAGCGATGGAAAAAAGCTTTGCGGATCCTGTCTTTAAGAATGGGGTGATAGACGATGACCCTGGGGTAATAGAGCGCCCTTTCTCCCGCCAGCATGAAGCGGAGCGCCAGCTCGCTGTCTTCGCCATAGACGCCGCCTCTCTCAAGGGGACCGAGGTCTGTGCGAAAGAGGCCGAGTTTTTCGAACAGCTTTCTACGGATGAACATATTTGCGCCTATGGGTCTATGCATGGACGCATCGTATTCCCGCTCGTCGTCCCCCTGGTCGTGGGTCACCAAAGGACCGCCGACGAGGGGCCTGTTGTTTTTATCCAGCAGCCATGGAGGCATGCCAGGCGGCAGTACGGCGATAACCCTGCCGCCGAACATATCATAGGATTGCCTTTCCGATGCTTCAAGAACCTCGGCAAACCATGCCTGATCGAGTATGATATCGTCGTCTGTAAAGACGAGGAAGCCGCTTGCGGCCTCCTCCACCCCCCTATTGAGGGCGTGAGATTTGCCGCGGCGCGGCTCTGCAACGTAGCGAAGGGGGAGGGACAACTCCAGCGCGCAGCGATCAACTATTTCAGCGGTGTTGTCCGTCGATCCATTGTCGACGAACAATATCTCCCATGCGGATGCGGGCAGGCCGGCGCTTTTGGCCCTGAAGTCGTTGAACAGGCCGGAAAGACCTGCCGCACGGTTGCAGGAGCAGATTATTACCGATATGCGTGGGTTGTTCATAAAGGCCGCCCTCTTTTCCCTTTTTAAAAAGCGGATATGGGTTATTTTTTTTTGGCCGCGACGACGAACCCGGTACCGATCCATTTCAGATAATTGCTGGAAAAGTGCTCAAGTCGCCTGTTCATCCTCATGGCTCTTCGCGGCATGTACCTGTCGAGGGGAGGGAGGAACAGGTTGAAATCATAGTAGACCACATCGTCGACTTCAAGACCGTTGGATTCGGCCAGCCCGCGCAGCCCTCTCTCCGAGAGGAGGTGCAGCTCGTCGCGGTGGGGGGCCGGTCTTCTCGCCAGCTTTTTGCTGATCGACTGTGTCCAGCCCCAGCCGGTCCGCTCCCAAAGCCTGTAAGGGCTCATTTTATTCAGCATGGATACGACGACCATGCCGCCTTTCTTCGCCACCCTGCTGAACTCGCCCAGGGCCTTGTGCGCGTCTGCAACGTATTCGAGTACGCCCATTCCGACCACGACATCGAATGTTGTATCCCGCAGCGGCAGGTCCTCGGCGCTTCCCGTCAAAAAAACCGAGCCGGAGCCGCGGAGGGATACAGCGCATTCCCGTATCATTTCTTGGGATATATCCAACCCGACTACGCGGTTCCTCTCGGCGAGGCGGCCTATCAGTATACCGGGCCCGCAACCCACGTCCAGGACTTTCCCGCCTTCGTAGTCGCGGATCAGATCAAGGATTATGCGCAACCGCGTAGTAAAGAAGTGGGCGACGCTCGAATCCCCGCTGTAGAGCCAGGCATATGATTTCGGATGACTGAATTCGGTCGATGGCAGGCTTAGTGTGGCCGGCATGATGAGTTACCCCTCCGTACAGTGCATAGTGAGGAGTGCTGCGTGATGGGTGCCGAAAGACGGGTTCAGAGTGAAACCCATTGCGTTAAATTTCTTACTCGCCACTCGCCACCTCGCCACTCGCCCTGAAGCACCTGCGCCAGAGGGCACGGACGCCCCGCTGCGGCTTCAATAAGGAGTAGGCCATGATAGGGAAGGCCCGGAAGACGACCTTTCCGTAGTTGACCTTCTGCCCGACGCTCGCCAGTCCCTGGAGGTGAAACGCCCAGAAGTCCTTCCCATATCCCTTGAGAGCGGCTTGCGCGAGCAAGTCGTAATAGACGTCTTCAAGCTGACGAAGCCGCCGGGCGAACTCCCCCCGGTCGAGGAAATGGCGCCCGAAAAGGTGGAGGAGCATGACCTCGTGGAGGACATAGGGGTTATACTGTTTCAATCCGCTCCAGATGGAGTCGTTGTCGCGCCGGTTGAAGCTCAGCACCTGTGGCACGAACCCGAACTCATGGTCCCGCAGTATGTCGAGGCATGCCTCGGTGTCCTCGAAATAACGCGTGGTGGTGGAAAAAAACGGCTCGCGGGATCGGACGGCATCGCTCAGGTACATGACGCAGGTCGGCGAGCCGAAGAGGGTCTTGCCCTTGAGGAGGAAAGCCCTCGCTGCCTCCGTGCCCGGATAGACCGGTCCCCCGGCGAGGGGCAGGCCGCCGTGGCCGGCGTGGTCTCCATAGAGCGTAAAGGATGAAACCAGGCCCACGTTGTGGCCCGATTCGGCAACCTCGATCATCTCCTCCAGGCAGGCTGGATAGATCCAGTCGTCGGCCTGAACGATTTTGCAGTACGTGCTTCCCGGCGATATATACGTAAGGGCCCGGTTATAGTTCTCGGTCTGTCCCAGGAATTCGACCTCCCGGATCAGGCGGATTCTCTTATCGGATGCCGCGTACTTTTCCACGATATGAGCCGAATTATCGGTGCTGCAGTTATCCGCCAGAATATATTCCCAATTCGTGTAGGTCTGGCCGGCCACGCTTTGAATGCATTCGTCCAGGTACGCCGCGGTATTGAAGAAAGGCGTGACGACAGCGACAAGGGGCCCGTCCGTCGCCGGTTTGGCCCGTCCGGACCTGTTGGTTCTTGACACCGTCATTTATTGCCGCTCCTTAACGTGAGTTTTTTGCCCACGGCTACGAATTCCTCTTCCACGGCTTTGCGTTTTACCTCGCATGCGCGCGCGAGCGAGGCTGAAAGTGCCTCCCGGTCTCCGAGCAGGTCGAAGAGGGACCGGCGTGCTTCCGTTGCAGTAAAGTTTTCGAAATCCAGAGAGAAGCGTTCTTGTCCCATATCGGCCATATGCGCGGCTACCTTCCTGCGATAGGAGATCGCCAGGGCAGGTGTCCCGCAGAGATGGCTCAGGAGGCACCCGTGCAGGCGGCTTGCGACGACGGCGTCAAACGTCTTCAGTCCGGACATGAGCCGGGGGAGACTGAGCCCGGGCAGGAGATGCACGCGGCCATTGACATTGGGCATGACTTTGAGCCGATCATAAAGCCGCCGGGTCAATCGAAGGTCTGCGTCGTCGGTGCAGAAGAGCGAGACGGCATGACCGGAGTCGAGGAGGGAAACCGCGAAGGACTCCCATTCTCGCCAATATCGATTGAAAAGCGCCAAAAGATCTGTCGGCCAACTGCCGGGAAGACCGTACGCAATAGGACTGAGACCTATGGTGAGACGCTGCGGCGGTAACGAGTGAGGAAATGGCGTATCACCACGGGGCTGTGCGAGCCCGAAGGCCAGATCAGGACAGTAAATGAGATCGCCTTGGATGCCCATACGGCGCAGCATGTCGAGAGACCCCGCATCGCGCAAAGAGACGCGTTGTGCCCTGGAAAGGGTGTTGCGTAAAAATAGACGGCTGAGAGGATATCGGAGCTTGTCCACCCCTGTACCGATAAAAGAGACAGGGACGCCCTCTTTCGCGGCTAGCCTGGTCCACTTCAACATCGAGTAGGGGTGAGCCCAGGGTCCTCCGAATTCGTCGTCGAACTGGCCGCCGCCGACGACTACCAGGCAGTCCAGGCTTTTCACCATGCGCCACGACTCCATGAGGTGGAGCGCTTCGAGCGCAGCCCCATGAAGGTGGTCCCGGAGCCGCTGGGCTGCCGGCAGGACCAGAGGGACGTGCCTTGCCGCTCCCTTGAGAGCGGATCTCATCCCTCCGGGAAGTGCGGGCGGGCGGGCGGGCGGCGACCCGTCGCCGACGGGAGCCTCCGCGGGCAGCGCATCCGCCACGGTAAAATAAAACGCGCGGGGCACGGCAGTCAGTGGAAAGGAGTCGAGGCCGTGGGCCCTTGAGGCGCGGCCGCAGTTAAGGACGATCAGCAGCATCCCGGCGTCGGGAAAGAGCCGCAGCAGGTGGGTCCGTGCCGATTCGATGATGGCGGCGTCGCCCAGGTTGGAACCCGTATAGGGGCTGAGGAGCCCGATTCGCGGCCGGCCCTTGGCTTCCCGGGGGCTGCCCTCCGGGCGGACCCCACGGGGGCTCACCGGCAGCGGCTGAAATGTGGGTGCGGGATAGGACATGGAGAACCTCTTAGCTCGCAGATGGATTCAATGAGGCAGGTCTTCCGGAACAGCGCTTCAGTCCGTTCCGCACTTTCCCCGCAAATACGGATATCCGTCCTTTATAGAGGACATATTCGGGGCACACGGTGAACTCCCATTTCTGGCCGGCCTCCGGCGCCCATTTCTCCTTGTAGTCGAAAGAGCCGCCCATGTCAATTTTTGTAAATCCCCTTTCTTTTGCCCAATAGAACGTTAACTCTGCGAGCCGGTTCATCACACTGTACCAGTCGTACTTCGGATTGCGGTAGTTGCAATGCAGCACGACTTCGTTGCGATCTGCCATGAGGGTGCCGCCGGCGACCGGTTCGTCCTTGTCGGAAAGCAGGAGCGTGTGATGCAGTCCCCGTTCTTCCAGGCACCGGGCAACCAGGAGCCTTTCGGCCAGGTCCGGGGACTCTCCCGTCCCGGGTGTGCGCCACTTGGCATCCCAATTCCTGATAGTCCATTCCGCGGCATTCGGTGTGTTAGTCCTCAATTCAAAGCCTTTGCACCTGTTTCTCGCCTTCTGAATAGTTTTCATGTGGCCTGACCGGCGCCAGTAGTGCTCAAAATCCTCGGAACAGGACATGCCCCTGGTAGGCGTCATTTTTATTTGTTTTATGCAATCCATTTTTGGCGGTGGCTCGTTCCATCTCCACCACGCGATTTGAATCTGGAGATCAAGGGCCGGCAGCACCCGGGACATATAGCCTTCTTTTACGGGGAAGAGCACTCCCGGCACAATCCATTGCGTGACGGGCTCCCAATAGCCCCACCTGTTTCTGAGGCCGGCCAAAGCGACGGGCACTCCATGTTCCCTGATCAGACTTATCTGTCTCATTTTCGGGTCCGTCATCTTCATGAGGGAGCGGAACAGATCGTGAGGGAGGAGTTCGTTCTCGGGCAAGCTTTCGAGGGCTTCATCGAGCTCCGGCTGCCAATCGCGAAAGAGCTTCACGCGCAATCCCTGAGCGGCGGCGCATCTCGCCGCAAGCATCTGCTTGCCCATGTTCTTTATCCAAGGCATGCCTGACATACGCACCCTCCCGTCTTATTCCTTTTTAGCCTTTACGTATGGCCCTGTCCTGTGAGTTGTCCGGCAATGATGTGTGATCGGTAACCATGATTATCCCTGAATTAAGAATGAGGCCCTCCGGGTCATAGTCGACCTATTATTGTTGAACTATGCCACGCCGGGTCTCGACCTCATCAATTCGAAGGTGTCGGAGATGTCATCTTGCTCATAGGCGACGGGATACAGGTTCGCTATCCCATGTATAGCCTTCTCGGTGCTGATCATCAGCGTTCCCGCCTGGAGGAACTCGTCGAAAATCATTTGGGCGTCGTACCGGTAGAGAGCTACGTCGAAATAGTAACTGCCCGGACCCAGGTGCAGATCGAGCTCAAACGTGTACCTGACGGTCCGGTCCGGCCCTACCGAGAACGTCCTCTTCCCGAGCCGGCTTGTCGAGGTGTCGAAAAAACTCCAATGATCCTGGGTCTTGAACCCGATTGCCAGGCCAAGGCCGCTGACGTGTTTCGTCGCGCATACCTCGATCTCGATCCACGCTTTCTCCCCTGATTCGAAGTGCACCTGCTCACCTGTCCTCCCGCGGACCGTGACCTTCGATATCCCCACCCCATGTGTAAAGGAGACCGGCCGCTGCAGGATTCGGTTCAAATAGGAATTGATCACCTCGCCGGGAGGCCCCAGCTGCACGCATTCACCCCGTTCGAGAAGAAGCAGCCTGTCGCACAGCTCGGCTACCGCCCTAAGGTTATGAGAGACGAATATTACCGTGGCGCCTGCATCTTCTTTTATCTGCTTCATTTTTTGTCCGCACTTCACCTGGAACAAGTGGTCGCCCACACTCAGGACTTCATCGACGATCAGGATATCGGGGTCTACATGGGCGGCCACGGAGAAACCGAGGCGCGCGTACATGCCGGAGGAGTAACGTTTGACCGGGGTGTCGATGAAATCCGCAAGACCCGAGAATTCTACGATCTCGTCAAATCTCTTCCTGATTTGTTCTTTCTTCATACCGAGAATTGCGCCGTTGAGAAAAATATTCTCACGGCCGGTGAGGTCAGGATGAAAACCGGCGCCCACCTCGATGAGGGCCGACATGGTGCCGTTCACGACTATGCGCCCTTCGGTCGGCTTCATCACCCGGCACAGCAGTTTGAGGATGGTGCTCTTCCCTGCGCCGTTAGGCCCTATGATCCCGAAGGCCTCTCCTCTGGCCACCTGAAATGATACGTCCTTTAAGGCCCAGAACTCGTGTTCGGCCAGGGACCTTTTCTTGCGTGTGAAAACCCTGCCGGACAGCGCGGGTATAAGATCCCGCAGGGAATCAAAGGCTTCCCCTTTCTTGAATTTCTTCGCTACATGATCCATTTCGAGCACGGTCTCAGATGTCTTCATTTCAAATCCTTTCCGCAAACAGCGGTTCCAATTTCGTAAAGAACGCGAATGCACACGCGAATATTGCCAGGGACGCGGCCGCGCTGTACAGGATCCACTCGATCTGAGGCATCCGGTGATGCACCACGCAGGCAGCGATCCCTTCAAGGATCGGGGCCAGGGGATTAAGCAGGAAGATGTACGCCCATTTTCCAAACATGGACACATCATAGAATACCGGGGTAAAGAAGATGGCAAAGGTGACAACCACCTCCACCAGGTATTTCACGTCCCGGTAAAAGAGATTGGCCGCGGATAAGAGTATTCCCATACCTGTCGCACACAGCACGAGCAGGGCGAGCAGGATGGGGACCCACAGCAGGTGGACGCTCAATCCGATGCGCATGAAAGCCAGCACTACCGCCAGGAGGCCCGAGGCAATTGCAAGATCGAACATCTGCGAAAACATCGAGGAAATCGGAAAAATGATCTTCGGGAAGTATATCTTGGTCACGAGGTTGGGGTTCCCCACAAGACTGCCGGTCGAGAAACGGATAGTGGAGACAAAAAATGCCCAGGGTACCGCTTTCACGGATACCGCGGCCAGATCATTGAAATCGACAGGCGCGTGTGAAGCCAGCGCAAAACCGTATCTTACCAATATGCCCGTCCCGACGATGACCATCGGCATGAACACGGCCCACATGATCCCGATTACCGACTGCTTGTACTTTATCCGTATATCCCTCCAGACCATCATATAGAGGAGGTCGCCGTATTTGATAATTTCTCCTATCGATTCCATCATATAGCCCCCATCTCCTTATGAATTCGCTCTAGGAAACGAAAGTTTCGCTGCGGGCCGCCTTTTGCGGCAGGACTCAGGCTACCGGCCGGGGATTATGGAAAGGTCGACCGCCTGGTGGGGGTCGGTACTCCGGACGGCTGCTCTGTAGCGAGCTGCGACCCGCGCGAGAACGGGGCCGTCCGGCGGCAGCGGAAACTCGTCGATGCGGCGGACGGGAGTTATCTCTGCAAGGGTGCCCGCGAGATACACCTCGTCGGCGATGTAAAGCTCCGTCCGGTCGATCGGCCTTACGATGAACTCGATGCCCATCGATGCACAGATGTCCCTGATAATCCAGGTCGTGATGCTCTCGAGCGCCCCCTCTGAAGGCGGCGGGGTAATAACCTTACCGTTTTTCACCATGAGCGCACCCGCACCGGTTGCCTCAGCCACGCGGCCCCATTGGTTAAGGAGGATCATTTCGGAGTAGCCCCGGCTACGCCCCTCTATCCGTGCAAGGCGCGCCACTTGATAGTTGGTGCTGGTTTTTATGCTCGGAGGCAGCACGTTATCGGCAGCTCGCTGCCAGGTGCTCACGCCGATGTCAATCGGCGCGGGCGGCGCTTTGTCCTGATGGTATGCGGTCAGAACGAGGTCGGCCACCGTGCCCTCGCCCCAATGGCCTTCGATTACATACAAAGTGGCCCGAATCCACATATCCCTCTCCGGCTCATAGAGCGCCCGGACAAGTTCGTGGCATGCCCGCTCGAAATCCTCATAGCCCATTACACAGGGGATGTGTAACAACCGGGCCGAGCGCTGCAACCGGGCGAAGTGCCTCGGCATGGCGACTATTCCGAATTTAACCCCATCTTCCTGCCAGTAGCCTTTGAGACCCTCGTAGACATTCAGGCCGCGGGTTACCGCCTCGCTTGAGATATGCAGGACGGCCTCATGCCATGGTCTCATCTTTCCACCCAGGTAGACCCACGCGGGTTGTTGCAGGTGTATCATGGTCGTGCCCCTTTTTATTTGCGATAGCAGTTTTTTTGGCTTTCTGTTTTCATCCCTGGAAAACCATTTTTCGGCAATAATAGCCCTCGGCATACTCGCCCGGCACATTCGATTCAACGCCCCGGAGCTTCAGGATCGACAAGAACGTCTCCTCCGAGAACCATTTCCTTGCGGCCTGTGTCTTGAAGCAGGTCAGGAGGGCATTAATTTTCCTTTGGCAGGTCTCCGTATCCAGACCGATAAAAAAATTGGGATTTCCCAGATCACCGTCGTATTTGACCACCTCGTACTCCAGGATAAGGTGGTCCCGGAATGTGTTCCATGTAACTTCCGAGATGAAGCGATGGTCCTGGTGAAGGTCGCCTCTGTAGTGAGTGAAAATCAGGTCGGGAGAAAACGACGCTTTCAGGTCTTCACAATACTCCTTTATCCGGGCGCCTTGAAAGGGGAAAAAGCTATCTTTGAAATGTTTTATGGTGACGGTCTTTCGGTATGCCTTTTCGAGAAAGAGGGAGGCGCTCAGCCGCGCTTCCGCTGCCCTCGGTCCGGAAGCGGCGAATACGACCCAGCGGACTTCTATACCATCGCGTTCTTCGCAGAGCCGCAATAGGGTGCCGCCGCACCCGATTTCAATATCGTCCGCATGCGCGCCGAGGCACAGGAGCTTTCGGGGTGATCCGTCACCTTTTTCGAAGTTCAGCCTAAGCACGCGCAATCTCCCTGCGCCCGTTTTCGTCGTTGAGCTTCCACACCTCCCAGGGCGCGTGCCCGCTATGGTACATGTCGGTCAGCTCCTGGTGCTCTTTGAAGGTATCCATGCACCAGTACCCGTTATATTTGTATCCGAGGAGCTGTTCCCTCTCGATCAGCCTTCTGAACGGCTCTTCGACCAGCTCTTCGTTGTTCCTGATATACTGGAATATTTCTCTTCTGAACACGAAATAGCCGCCGTTGATCGTGATATCCGTATTGGCAACGTATTGTATGTCCTCTATGAGATTGCTCTTGTTCATTGAGACTACGTGAAAGCTCTGCGAAGGTTTTACGCAGAGGAAGGAGGCTAGCTTGCCGCTTTGCACAAAGAAATCTATCATGTCGGGCAGATAGAGGTTTGTGAGTCCATCCGAGTAATTGGCGAGAAAGAGCTCGTCCCCGTCCAGATATTTTTCGACCGCCTTGAGACGCTGGCCGATGTTCGACCGCAACCCCGTGTCCGCAAAAGTGATCTTCCAGTCCGCGATATCACAGTTCTCCAAATGGAGGTCTTTTCCCCCGTTTAACATGGTGAAGTCGTTCGAAAGACATTCGTTGTAGTTGAGAAAGTAGTCCTTTATCTTGTCGGCCTTGTAGCCGAGACAAAGAATAAACTCGTTGTGGCCGTAATAGGCATAATACTTCATGAGGTGCCACAGTATGGGCCGGTACCCGATCTTCACCATCGGCTTCGGAACGTCCTCTGTCAATTCTCCCAATCTTGTGCCAAGACCGCCGCAAAAGAGCACCACTTTCATTGAGCACCTCCTTCTTTATTCAAGCATCTCACAATTTTTGCAAGGAGCGGGGTTTGTGTTGCCATCGGTACTGCCCGCGGAGGCCAGAGCAATCTCGGTTCTTTCCGGCTTCCTCTCCCGCAGCAGCCCCTTTGACGACAGGGCGTCGGCTGCGGCTGAGATGAGGCTGAAGTCCAGGTCTGCCTTCTCTGCTATATCGAGGAGCGAAGGCGTACCGTCCGATTGGTTCAAGACCCAGAGCAGGCTGAGCCGTTCTTTCTCTCCGGTTGTGTCCCCATAAAGCCCCCGTGAGCCCAGGTTGGGCTCGCACTTCGGTGTTGTGTTGACGTAGGTGTTATTCTCTTCCAGGACCTCCAGTAGTGACAGGTAGACCGCAAAGGAATCGCTTAAGGCTTCGGGCCGGACCAGGTCGAGGTTGTCGGCTGACGTATGGTACTCGGGAAAGCGGCCGTAGGGGGTCCGGGTCAGGGAACCGACAGGAAGGTTGAAGCCGGGCGAGCAGAATTGCCGCTCGTCATATCCATAGGGAGAGAAGTCGACGATCTTGTATTCGCGGCCGGAATGCGCCAGCACGTGCGTTGCCGCCCTGTCGATCTCGGCATTTCCCCGGCGGCTTTTCTTGTAGGTGAATGGGCCGGAATCGCCTACGCAGGCGACCACGAGGCCGTGCCTGATCCGTTCGATCTGCGGTTCGTTCAGGCAAAGCCAGGTAATGGCCCCGATCGTGCCGGGCATGAAAAGGAACCGGTAGGAATACCTGGGGCCGGAAAGTGTCCGGAGATGCTTTGCGAGAAAGGTGGCCAACGCGACGCCGGACAGGTTGTCGTTGCAGAGCGACGGGTGGCAGGTGTGGCAGGAAATGAGTATCTCCTCGTCGCTCATCCCCTGGAGATAATACTCTCCGTAAGAGAGGCGCCCCTGTTCGAGGGTGGCGTCTATATAGACCTCGTACTCTTCGTCTTTCAGACTCCTCAAACGGTTGTGGCTCAGGCAGAACCCCCAGCTCTCATGATAATAGGCGGTCCTGTAAGGGATCCAGTCAGGAAATTCGGGTATGGTGAAAAGGTGTTCCCGCAGCTCCGGAAGCGAAACTTTTTTATGTACGGGCACGCTGTAATTGACCACGTGCAGGTTCGAGGCGCTGAAGTCGATCACTTTCTCCCCCTGAGCGTTCTTCACCCACCCATCCCTGATGTTCCATTCCCTGGGCACGGTCCAGTCGAATACGTGTGTGCCGCTTGGGACTTCGTGGATTGTCAACGGGATGTGGGTCTGTATGCGGCGCAGCGTCTCCCGCAGACCGTTGCCCGTGATGCTCCTGCAGAGGGGATAAAGGTCGGCTATAAACGTATGCATGTCACGGCCGGGGGCATCTTTCGCGAATGGCGCCCGGATTCGGCGGCCGGTCATACGGGCCCTCCCGGTGCGGTAAAGTCGGGGTACTCCCCGTCGCGGTCCGAGATGACACGGGGCGCCTCCGGCCACTCAATACCGAAGGATGGGTCGTTCCACCTGAATCCCCGTGCGGCCCCAGGGGCATAGAACTCCGACATCTGATAAAGGACCTCGGTATGCTCTTCAAGGGTAAGGAACCCGTGGGCGAACCCTTCGGGGACGTATATCGTGTTCCTCTTGTCCCGGCTCTCCAGCACCGCTCCGAAATATTCCATAAATGTCGGTGATTCCGGGCGGAGGTCGACGACCACATCATAGAGAGAGCCTGATGTGCAGCGGACCAGCTTTGCCTCCCGGTACGGAGCAGACTGATAGTGCATGCCTCGCAGGGTGCATTTACTCGTGTTGAAGGAAACACTACACTGTACAAGCTGGGGGTTCAGGCCGTGAGCCTCGAATTCCCTTCGGCACCAGGTGCGGCCAAAGAAGCCGCGCCGGTCTTCCAGCTTTTCGATTTCCACCACGAAGGCCCCTCCGAGTTTTATTTCGGTAAAAATCACGGATAGACCCTCACCTCAGGTATGGGAACAACGAACTTACCGCCCCAGCTCCGGATGTGGGCCATCTGTTTTATGACCTCGTCCCTAAAGTTCCAGGGGAGGATCAACAGATAGTCAGGCTTCGTCTCGTCGATCTTTGCCGGATCGAAAATGGGGATGTGCGTGCCGGGCAGGAACTTGTTCTGTTTGTACGGGCTCCTGTCAACCGTATAGTCGAGAAAATCCGACCTGACGCCGCAGTAATTCAAAAGGGTGTTCCCTTTTCCGGGGGCGCCGTACCCGGCAATCGATTTCCCTTGCTCTTTTGTGGAGATGAGAAACTCAAGCAGCTTTCGCTTCGTCTCTCTCACCTTCTCGGAAAAGGAAATATAGTAACCGAGGGTTTTCACACCCGCCTTTTCTTCGTGAGCCCTGAGCGCCTCCACGCGGCTGTTCACCTGCTTCGATCCGTCCTCCGCGTGGCAGGCGTAAATGCGCAGAGAACCGCCGTGGGTGGGAATTTTTTCCACGTCGAAGAGTTTCAGGTTATGAGCGGCAAAGATTTTTTCGACCGTGGTAAATGAAAAGTATGAGAAATGTTCGTGGTAGATGGTATCGAACTGGTTTTTTTTGATGAGTTCCATAAGATAGGGGAATTCCATGGTGATTGCCCCCTTCGGTGTGAGCACGATCTGCATGCCTTTCACAAAGTCATGGAGGTCAGGGACCTGAGCGAGCACATTGTTCCCGATGAGGAGATCTGCCTGCTGGCCGAGAGAGGCCATTTCTTTCGCCAGCTCGACGCCGAAGAACCTTGTGAGGGTGGGGATGCCTTTCTTCAAGGCCGCATCCGCCACGTTCAAGGCCGGCTCAACCCCGAGGACGCGAATGCCCGCTTTCGCAAAATATTGCAGTAAATAGCCGTCGTTGCTCGCAAGCTCGACGACGAGACTGGTGTCGTCGATGCCAAAACGTTCCGTAGCCATTCTCGAATAAGAGCGGGCATGCTCCAGCCAGGATGCCGAATACGAAGAGAAATAGGCGTATTCGGTGAATATCTTTTTCGGAGACACGTATTCCTCGAGCTGAACGAGGAAGCAGTTGTCACAGACGTACACGTGGAGCGGATAAAAGGCTTCCATCTCGTTCAACTGGTCCTGTCGCAGATAGCTCTCACAAAGGGGGGACATACCGAGATCCACGACAGTCTGATAGAGGGGCGTGCCGCAGAAACGGCAACTGGCATGGACGTTATCTGTCAATTGTTGCCCGTCGGTTGCGGGACCGGTCCCGTAACTGACGGACGCATCCTTATCTTTCTGCATGGAGGGTCTCCCTTGGGACATGGTCTTTTGCCCGGGGCCCGGCCCATCTGAGGGTGCTGTCCAGGCGCCCGGTGTTCAGAAGCTTCTTTATGTGCTCAATGCGCTTGAAACGGGGCCCCTCGAAGTCATCGAGATCCAGCCCTGTCTTCCGGTATGCCGCATAAAGCTCGCCGGCCCCCAGCCGGGCCGTCCATTGTGGCCTATAGTCGGGAAATGTGTCGGCAAACCTGGTGAAATCCACCCGGTAACAGCGCTTGTCCGGGCCCGCGTCGCTCGCAAATTCAATACGGCAGTCGGGCACGGTCTCTTTCACGATGTCTGCCAATTCGCTGATCCGGTAGTTTTCACTGTTACTCCCCACATTGAACGCCCGGTTATGGACGGTCTCACGCGGTGCCTTCAGGACTGCCAGGAAGGCGCGCGACACGTCTTCAACATGGACGATGGGCCGCCAGGGGGTTCCATCGCTCTTGAGGTATACCAGACTGCGGGTGACTGCCCAGGCAACCAGGTTGTTCAATACCAGATCGAAGCGCATTCTACAGGAGACGCCATAGACGGTCGCATTTCGCAGAAAGGTGGGGCTGAATGTCGAATCCGCAAGGGCCGCTATATCCCTTTCCACGAAGACCTTCGATTCACCGTAGGGGGTTACCGGGTGGAAGTGAGCTGTTTCTGTCAGCATCTCATCCCCTGATGCCCCGTAGGTGCTGCACGACGAAGAGAAAATAAAGCGGCTTATCCCTGATTGCTTTGCGAGCCGCGCCAGACGGACCGACGCCTTGTAATTGATCTCAAAGGTGAGCTCAGGGTTGAGATCGCCCAATGGGTCATTTGACAGGGCGGCGAGGTGAATTACCGCATCGACTCCCCGCAGATCCGAAGGCCCGACATCACGGACGTCCTTCTTCAGACCGGGCATGTCGGGTCTCGCGTCCCCGAATACGCACTCTTCATAGAGATTGCTGTCCAATCCCAGAACTTCATACCCCTCTCTCAAGAGCATGGGGACCAGAATTGATCCTATGTACCCGTGTGAACCCGTTACCAGCACTTTCATTTGTCACCCCTCGCGGGTGTGGATTCATTTCTTGAAAAAGGCGTCATGCGGGCAGGCTACCGCCATTGGAAAAGGTTTGTGCGGTATGAACTTGCGTCTTCCATGTTCCCCTAAAGGTACGGCAGCGCATCTCGCGGGATGAATCTCGCCCGTACGCATGTGGACGAACCAGCAACTCGCCCTGCCGGACTTCTTTCGCCTGCATTGGTTCTGACAGCGCGTAAGATGAACACCTTGGATTCAGGTCTCTTTGCGCTTGATATGCGTGGTTACAATAAATGTGCCAGGCGCCGGCTGTCAAAGATGCCGCCTGCTGTGTTTCTAAGTATCCGATATCACATGAGGTGAGCGGTCCTGCCGGAAGTCCGACCGTAAAAAAAGATGCGACGGTTTCTTTTACAGTGTCCGATTCCTTTACGACGCCATGGGATCGAAGAGAGCGAACGAATTCGCTCCTTTTTGCCGGTATATGCACCCGAGGTTGCGCGCGTCTCCTGCGCTTCCCCCAGACCTTCTTGTCTATCCATTTTCAATGAAGGAGGTACATGAAATGAACCGGCAATGTTTGAACGCAGAGAAAAACAGATTGATGCGATGAAATGTGTTGACAAGATTTACGCGGTGGCGAAACCTTTTTGTGATGCCGATATTTTTGATCTTTGGCTGAACAGAGTCGAGCTCCCAGGGGTGAAAGTAAAAGAGGTAACTGCCCTGGGTGCTCAGGATACGCTTGACCCCCCACTTAAAAAGGGGGAAAGGCCAGAACCTGAAGTAACCCCCGCCGCCCCAGGGCAAGGCAAGCCTGTCGATATTCAGGTTGCTGACGGGCAGCTCTAAAATTCCGTTCCGCGCCATCAGGTGGCCTGTCGACGATGCGTGCCATTGCCCCTCGATTTTCCCGTAGCGTTTGTTGACGGCCGCATTGTTGTAGCTGGAGTCGTAGACGTAGTCGAGTTCTCTCAGGACTTCAAGGACCCTGTCGGTGATCGAGAAGCTGGGGGCGCGGTAGCCAAGAACGCGCATGCCCGTGATGTCTTCGAGGAGACTCTTGCTTCTATAGAGGTCTTCCCGGAGTTTTTCCCTCGACAGCTCATACGTAAGCTGGTGACCATATCCATGGGATGCCAGCTCATGGCCCCTGGCCTGGATATCCAGGACGACGCCCTTGCATCTTTCGGCCAGCCAGCCAAGGACAAAAAAGGTGCAGTGGATATTGTAATAGTCAAAGATATCGAGGAGGATTTTTGTATAAAGATTTACACGGAGGTCACAAGAGTCCCATGTGGCGACCGGATAAGCGGACCTCGCGTTTTCGACCTGGAACCAGTCCTCAAGGTCGACGGTCATCACGATGGGGCTTGTAGTGTTTTTCACGAGGCGAACCACGGGGCTTTCATGCTCCGACATGGGCACTACACTTTCCGGCTTAACGTGACCCTTGTGCAAGGAAGACCACCCCTATAGTTTTTAGCAGGATCTTGAGGTCGAGGAGAAGTGACATGTTCTTTATGTAGTAGACGTCCGCCTCAAGCTTGTTCAGCGCGTCCTCTACCGATGATGCGTATCTGAAGCTCACTTGCGCCCAACCCGTGATCCCCGGTGTGACATAATGCCGAAGGCTATAGTAGGGGATCCTCTGCTCCAGGAAGTGCACGAACTCAGGTCGTTCCGGCCTAGGGCCTACCACGCTCATGTCGCCCCTGACCACGTTCCACAACTGCGGCAGCTCGTCTATGCGGTAGAGGCGCAGCCATTTCCCTACGCGGGTGACCCTGGGATCGTCACCGGCGGCCCATTGGGCGCCCTGGCTCTCGGCGTCCACTCTCATGGAGCGAAACTTGAAAACCTTAAATACCTTTCCGTTTTTTCCCACACGCTCCTGGGTATAAAAGACGGGACCCGTCGAATCTACATGGACCAGGAGGCCGGCAACCAGGATCACCGGGAAGGTAAGGAGAAGCAGGAAGCCCGATATCACCAGGTCCAAAAAACGCTTGACATGACGGAGGCAGGCTTTATGGAGGATGTCGAACCCTTCAGCGGACATGAGCCACTCGTCCTGGATGTGCTCCACGGGGACCCTGCCGGTAAGTCGCTCATACACGTCTGCCATCTCTTCAATTACTGTCCCCTGCAGCCGTGCCTGAAGGATGCGCCGGGTGAGCCGGGCTGAGCGGTCTCCGGGAATGGCAAGTATCACGGAAGCGGCCCCGACGTTGCCGGCAAGCTCTGTCACACGGTCGGTGGTGCCTACTATTTTGGGGTAGGCCCAGGCTGCTGACGCTCCGTCGTCATCCACGAACCCTTTCACGGTATAAGGCGAGGCCGGGGAGCGGAGGATATTATAGATGGCCAGGCCGGTATCGCCCGCGCCTACGATCAGCACAGGTTTTTTTACGAGGGTGGTTTGCGAAAGCGTTGAGTAGGCGTAGCGGCAACCGGCGAAGAGGGCCAACAACATGGCCATATGGAGAGGCTGGCCCCTGGCGATGGCGTGTTCTCCGACCACCGCGCTAAAGAGGACTGAAACGGCGCCGCCCAGGAGTATCGCGCAGAGGCATCGCTTTACCATGTCTCCGCGGTGGAAAGAACGTTCCGCGTTATACATGTCAAAGACATAGAGGGCAGCCGGATAACAGATGACCGAGACCACCAGAATTGTCAGCAGCGACGATATGGCCGGCACGGACCCCGCGGCGCTCAGGGACGTCACGAGGCCTGCCGCCAGGATCGAGCCCATATCACCCGCGAGAAGAAACAACTTCTGCCTGGGAAAACCCTGCAGTGCGAGTTCGTTCTCGCTGCGGTTCCCCTGATTTACCGCCAAACTTGAAGATTCCGCCTGCATAGTAGGCTCCATATGCTAAGTCCTTAAGGAGACGACGTACTACGGATAGGCTACCGCCATCGGATGAATGCCCGTGGTGCGTGGTTCACGCGTTTCAGATATGTCATCTGCATGCCCCGGTCCTCCCGCTGAAGCACTGACTTCCTCCGCGGATGTCTTCATTGGCGCCAGTTACCGCGCCTCAACTGCCTTCGCTTACAGGACCTAAAAAGAGGGAGCACGATGAATGACCTTGACAGACTGCCTTTGCGCTCGAATCCGATGTTTACAATAAGCATGCCACATGGCAGGTTCTCGCACACATGAGGTGCCCACTCGTCCAAGTGGTTGAAATCACGGAGAGCGGCGGCCCGGTGCGGGAAACAGGTTCCGGAAAAGGCCCGGCAACTTCGTGCGCAGTGTCCCGGTCCTTTACATACATCACCCTCTGAAATGAGGCGGGCCGCGCTACTCCACTCAAGGTGAGTCCGAGCAAGGGGGCCGGACAGCAGTTCTTTTATGATGGGAGCGCAGGATAGTGATAGACATGTCGACGCAGTTTACACTTACAGCGGGAGCGGGTGTGATAGCCTGAACGCAATACCGGGGGTTTCCGTGATTACTACCTCAACGATTTCATGGAAGAAATTCCAGGCCGCCACAGTTCCTGGCGGCATCGTTGACTCTGTAAAACATGTTGACGCGGCATAAAGACAACGTTGAATTTTCGGGGTACACGCTTGCGGGTCGGGCCCCGCACCCGTTGGGCGTGGGTGGCAGCGAAGGATATGGCATCGGCTTGTCGATTTTCAGAAGATGGAGCGAAATTAAGGGAAGAATTCCGTGCGCCGGGGAGTCTATATGAAAGGGAGGCAAAATCTTGTTCGGCCGGGACAAAGTGCGGGAGGTCAGAAGGGGGTTGGAGGGACACAAGGAGGACGTCGTAAAAGCCCTTCACTAGATGTCCGAATTGTGATAGCGTTGTTGAAAGGCTATCAGCCTGATGCCTGTTTGCAAAGACCCTGGGAATGTTGAAAGACACACGATGCGGCTGGAAATCAGTCTTAGAGTGACCATAGGGGGGAGGCAATGGCAAACGAGAATAACGAAATTATGCTGGATGATATGCCAAGGAAAAGATTGTTGAAGGCTGCGGAGGTGGCCGCCTATCTAGGCGTGTCAGCCAAGACTGTCTATCGTTGGTGTGACATGGGACTGATGGAAAGCGTCAAGTTAAACAGGTCCGTCAGGGTGTTGCGCACCTCCGTCGTCGACTTTTTGTCTTGTGGAAAGAACGTGGGACTCGGATAAGAGAAGGCGGCGGGTCGGTCCGTGGCTTCTTTAATCATGCATCTCCGTGCTGTAGCCATCTAAAGAAGAGGCAGACACTCGAAGTTTCCCCTGCGAGAAATCAACGAAAACGAAGTGATGTGGGGATGCCTGGATCGTCCCTCATCGGTTTTTCGCGCCGGGTGAGCCTTTCGCAATTGCTCTATTGTGACCGGGGTGATGACTACTGCGCATAGAATCTCTTTATAGGCTGTCTCGTACCCATCGCGGATTTTTGTAAACTTTTCAGACAGTAGCGACATTGCCGCCATGCGTCTTAGACACGGTTTTTCGCCGGATGGTATCATTCCCTATATCGGTGAATAATATGCTCGGTTCAGAGGAAAAAGACAGCGTGAAAGAGCTGAACGTGAAAGCAGAATTGCCGCCGAGAACCATGTTAAGGCCCAGCGAAGTGGCGTCGTTTTTGCGTGTCTCCGAGAGGACTGTTTACCGTTGGTTTGAGCTTGGTTTGATCGAGGGGGTCAGGATCAACAAGTCCCTTCGAATAACCCGTGGCTCGATCCTGACTCTATTGCAAAGGTCCGGTGCCGAAAGATAGCAACTGTGGCAGCCCTGGCGTTTATGGACCGTTGATAAGCTATCCCAGGCGGTAGTTTGCCCACCATCCGGACTCATGTCATTGCCTCCGGTATCACCTGTCTAAAAGCCGGTTGGCCGATGTGCCTTGCATGGCTATGGTATCCGCGGCACTTCCGAACCAGTGGCAACAGCGTCCCGTTTCCGGGACTTCATCGAAGAAGAGAGTGGCCTCGATTTGCGATGGGTGGAAAATACGCCGTTCAAGACGGCATCCTGGGGAGATATTGTGGGGGAGAACAACGAGTCACTAATATTGCTGGTAGACGACGACAATCTGGTTGCTGACCTGCTTTCTTCCTGGCTGACAGCCGCCGGCCTCAAATCAGTAGTGGCATCGAACGGCCGGGAAGCGATCGACAAATTCCGGCTGATGGCGTTCAGTGCGGTGGTGTTGGATGTGGACTTGGGCGTGGCTCCTGACGGGTTTGGAGTACTCGAAGACATCAGGAGAGAGAACCTGGATATCCCTGTAATCATGATGAGTGGTACAGCAAACGTTCATGTGAGAGAGGATGCGATTCAGAGGGGCGCTTGCGCCTTCCTTTTCAAGCCTTTTGATCCCGAAAGTCTGCTGCATCTCATTGCCGCCTCGACATGTGGAGCGAAGGTCGCGGAACAAGCGAGCCCACTTGCCGCCGCAGGAAGTGACGAGCGATGACTGACGAGTTTAACACAATGGCTTCGGAGGTGTCGTGGATAACGTGAAGTATCGGGATCTACCCGATAAAACTCTTTTGAGACCAAATGACGTTGCCTCATTCCTCAGCGTTTCTCTCAAGACAGTATATCGTTGGCATCGGCTGGGGACAATTAAAGGCATCAAGGTCAAGGGGTCTTTGCGGATATACCGGGATTCGATCGTGAAACTGGTCTACGGGAACTAGGCTCTTTCCGGCCGATAAACGTGTGGAGCCCGCTATCCAGGACAATCGGGAGCCATTACCTGTTGGCAAGGGCGGGCATGTCGCCTCAGGCTGTGAGGGAAGTTCCGGTTTGACCGGTCAGCATGGCCGGCTTCATTCCCGGATGGTGTTTTTTGGCGCGATATTCCCTACGAGGAGGGTAGGTACCGTGAAAAAACTATCATTCGCACTTTTTTTTCTTATCTTCCTTGTCTCGATCCATGCACACGCGAGAGCTGATGTCAGAAGCGATATGGCGACGGGCATGCCCCTGTCCCAGGTAATACGTAACGCCCTGACGGCCAACGTGACCATAGAGGATATCGTTACCCAATGCATAGCCGCCGGCGCTGATTGTATCCCGGTAATCCGTGAAGCGATAGCCGTGAAAGCAACGTCGGCGTACAGCATCGTCCATGCGGCCGTGAAGGCAAAGCCGGACCGGGCGATCGACGTCCTCAAAGCCGCCCTGGGCATTCCGGGGGTCAACCCCGGTTCCGTAATCACCGGTGCCGCGACTGCGGTCAGCGGTAATGTGGGTCTCCTCAATAATCTGCGAACAGCTGCCCTGAATGATGGCATCTCCCGGTCTACCGTGGATATGGCAATTCTGGTCGCCACTACGGCTCCGGCAGGACCGGCCCCCGGCGGAGTGGGTCCGGGTGGAACAACGTTCGGCACCGCAGGCATCGGAGCAACCGGCGGCGGTGGCGTGGCAAGTCCCTCCAGGTAAAGTTCAGTGAGTTTTATAAAGGAGCATAACATGGGCCGGCTGAAAAGAATCCTTGCTTTGGGGCTGCTCATCTGCGCGTTATCGATTTCGCTCCTGAGGCCGGCCGGCGCCGCAATAGAATACGGACACTTTACCCTTCTGCCCGAGCTTGACCTCCAGGAAATGTTCAGGAGCAATCTCTTTCTGACGCAATCGGACAAGAAGTCGGACTACGTCACCACGGTCACCCCCGGTATGGGCCTCAAGTACCTCTTCGGGCAGAGCTCGTTCGACCTCGGCTACAAGGTGGGGTTCGTCGACTTCGCCAAGTACTCGGCGAACAATTACCAGGATCACCGGGCCAACGGGCTTCTCCATCTCGTTGCGCCGGGCGGCCTGGAGTTTACCCTGGGAGACAACTTTACAAAAAGCACCATCGAACGTATCCAGCTAATGACGCACCAGATGCCTTTCCATGATAATTTCCTTAACGCCGCTGCCGCTTACAGCTTTGCGGACAGGTGGAAGATCGAGGCGAAGTATAACCGCGAGGATCTGGCCTTCGACGAGTATCGCGACCGGTACGCGGAATATACGAATAATCTCGTCGGTGCAAGCCTCTATTATCGTTTCCTCCCACGCATGTCGGGATTGGTCGAGTACGACTACGCCGCCAAGGACTTCGTCTCCGACCGTCTTGCAGATCACAAGGACCGGTTGGCCTATCTGGGTGTTGCCTTTGACCCTGCGGGAAAGCTGAAGGGGAATTTCAAGGTAGGCTACGGCTGGAAGGAGTTTGACACGACCGTGGCGGGCAGGGATAACAGTCCCCGCAACTGGATCATGGCCGGCCAGCTCGTTGACGACCTTGACGCGAGGACAAGCCTGACCCTTGACGCCCTTCGCGCCCTTGCGGATGATACCATGCTGCTCAACGCTTCCTATGTCAACACGTTGATGACCCTTACCCTTCAGCATTTCTTCACGGGCAAGATAGGCGCCACGGCAGCAATCTCCTATCAGGAACGCGCCTATATCGACAACCTGACAGAGCCTGTCACAGGTGCGCTGAAAAAGCGCAGCGACGAGATATGGAGCGGCGGAGCCGCAGCCTTTTACAACATACAAAAATGGCTTCAGGCCAGGCTCGAATACCAGTACAGGGATGCACATTCCACCTTTGATCAGTACTCCTATACCGACCACCGCATAATGTTCAAGATTATCCTTACTCCCTAAGGCAAAGACCGGCACCCGGCCTTTCGGGCCCTGGCTCACATACCACAACAGGTGAATAAGTGCATGAATAGCAAGAACCCGTTATGCGTCGTTCGTCATTCGTTATCTGTCTTCGTGCTTCGCGCCTCCTGCGTCGCCCTCGCGGCTCTCCTTCTCTGTTCTCTCCTCCCCTCCGCCGTGTTCGCCGATGCCGATTATGTGCTAGGCCCCGAAGACGAGATTTCGATCACGGTCTGGGATCATCCCGATCTGACAAGGAAAGCGCGGATCAACATAGAGGGAAAAATAAGTTTTCCCCTTATCGGAGAGCTTCGGGTCACGGGCCTCAGTCAGCTTCAGGTAGAAAAGAAGCTGAGGGAGATGCTCGCGGACGGGTACATCGTGGACCCCCAGGTAAGCGTGCAAGTGACCGAGTACAGGAGCCAGAAGATCTTTGTCATAGGAGAGGTTAACTCCCCCGGGGCATATCCTTTGACAAGAAAGACCCTCCTTGTGGAGGCCATAGCCATGGCGGGTGGGGTAAAGCCGGAAGCGGACCAGGAGATCATGATCGTCAGGCCCAAGGAAAAAGTCGGAGTGCAAACCCCGCTTCTGCCTGATCAGGCCGATCCCTCCGAGCTTATCAAAGTCAGGCTCAGGGACGTCCTCGAAGGTGAGAGGAGCCAGAACATCCAGGTGCTTAACCTCGATACCATTTTTGTACCGAAGATCAAGGTATTCTACGTGACGGGAGAAGTGAAGCGGCCGGGCCAGTACACCTTCATGAAGGGGATGACCGTCCTGCACGCCATCAGCACGGCGGGTGGTTTTACAGAAAAGGCTGCCAAAAGAAAGGCAAAGACGGTAAGGGAGAAGGACGGTAAGAAGGTGGACCTCTACCTCACTATGGAAAACCTCATCGAACCGGGCGACACGATCGTCGTACCCGAAAGCTTCTGGTGACAGACGGCTCCATGTGACCCTGAGCCTTGAGCAGTGAACGCGCACCCGGAGGGATTATTTAAATGAACATTCCCGGCCAAACCAACGAAACACACATCTATGACTATCTCCGCACCCTCTACAAGTGGCGTCGCCCTGCCCTGGTCTGTTTTGCAATCATTGTCGGTACGGTTGCCATCGCTTCCTTTGTCATGACGCCCGTATACAAGGCAACGACAAGGATACTGATTGAAAGGGAAGCGCCAAAAGTACTCAACATGCAGGATCTTCTGCCGGTTGATGTGAACAGCACGGAGTTCTACCAGACCCAGTACAAGGTCCTCCAGAGCCGCTCTTTGGCCCTGCGCGTGATCCAGGCGCTCAACTTGTCAGAGAACCCCGTGTTCAATCCACCGAAATCGCAGCACGGCTCGACGTTGGACAAAAAGGCCAAAGAAACCTTACTCGCAGATAAGTTATCAAAGCGCCTGAAAATTGACCCGATCAGGAACAGCCGCCTTGTCGATATCAGTTACGAAAGCACGGACAGGCACCTCGCCTCAGACATCGTCAATATGACGGCAAAGGGGTTCATCGAGCAAAACATTGCATGGGCGAGTGAAACGTCCGGTGAGGCCAAGGACTTCCTCACGAAGCAGATAGAGGAGCAGAAGAAGACCCTCGAGGAATCGGAACAGGCGCTGCAAGCATATAAAGAACGGTACGGCATCGTGCAGATCACTCCCTTTCAGGGGGACAAGGAGAAAGAAAACATTGCCATGCAGAAGCTGGGCGGCCTGACCGGCAGGCTCGTCGACGAACAGACGAGGAGGGTTGAGGTCGAAGCGCGCTACAAGGAGGTGCAGGACCTTCTCTCAAAAGGGGTACCCATCGAGTCCATGCCCCAGGTGATGGACAATTACCTGATCCAGAGGCTCAAAGAGAACGAGGCGAGGCTCGTCACACAGATGTCGGAGCTATCCCAGAAGTATGGTAAAAAGCACCCGAAAATGACCCAGCTCAAATCGGAGATCGAGGCCAACCGGCAGAAGATCAAGTCGGAATCACAGAACGTGCTGGCCTCCATCAAGAACGAGCTGGCTATCGCGAGGGCGAGGGAAGCCAATGCGCGCATCGCCGTGGAAGGCCAAAAGGCGGAGACCCAGAAGCTGAGTGAAAGATCGATAGAGTACAGCGTGC
Source organism: Syntrophorhabdales bacterium (assembly GCA_050012495.1). Classification (GTDB taxonomy): domain Bacteria; phylum Desulfobacterota; class Syntrophorhabdia; order Syntrophorhabdales; family WCHB1-27; genus BOG-1155. The sequence goes on along the minus strand of JBEKHB010000001.1, from coordinate 38,074 downwards.
TCGCCAGGGAGGCGGATAAGAATAGGGAGCTTTACGAGAACCTCCTGAAGAGGCTGAAAGAGACGAGCGTGGCGGGCGAGCTGGGGACTACCAACGTAAGGATCGTGGACAGGGCCGAAGTGCCGATATTGCCCGCCCGGCCCAAGCCCCTGCAGTATATACTACTCTCGGTTGTAGTCGGTCTTTTCATGGGCTGCGGCATGGCCTTTTTCTTCGAGTACCTCGACAACACCCTCAAGACCCCCGATGACATCGAGAAGTATCTGGAGACCCCGTGCCTGGCCCTCATCCCCAGGATAAACTTTATGGAAGAGATAGGGCAAAAAGTGTCGAGCCCGGAGATCATCGTGCACCATAAGCCAAAGTCCACGGTCGCGGAAGGGTTTCGCAGCCTGCGCACGGCCGTGCTCTTTTCGTCACCCGACGCCCCCCTCAAAACGATCCTGATCGGGAGTTTTATCCCGAAGGAGGGCAAAACGTTCATCACTGCCAACCTCGCCCTCGTGATCGCCTATTCCGGGGAATCCGTCCTCCTCGTCGACGCAGACATGAGGAAGCCTCAGATCCACAAGGTCTTCGGCCTGGAGAACCGTCGAGGGTTGAGCAACGTCATTGTAGGTGAGGAGCCGGACATTTATCGATCGGTCCTGCACGAAAAGCTCGATGTCATGACCTGCGGCCCCGTGCCTCCCAACCCGGCGGAGCTCCTCGGCTCGAAGAAGATGGCGGAATTTATCGATCAGATGAAGGGCGCCTACGACAAGATCATCCTCGATTCCCCCCCGATAAGCTCGGTCACGGACGCGGTGGTGTTGAGCAAGCTTATGGACGGTGTGGTCTATGTGGTCCATGGAGGCGCTACCACAAGGGAAACGGCCCAACACGGGTCCAGGGTCATGAGAGATAGCGGCGCGAAGGTGATAGGCGCTGTCCTGAACAACATAGATATCGGCCGGGAAAGCTATTACTACTCCCACTACTCCCACTACTACTACCATTACTATGATTACTACGGCCACGACGGCGAGGGCAAGAAAACGCGCAAGCGTCACGAGTGGGACCAGCCCAAAAAAGGTTTTTTTTCCAGGAAATCCCCCTCCGGAAACAAGGGGAGCAAACAGCCCGACCAGCAGGCATAGGTAGTGAAATCGATCCGGTGACGCCACACGCATGATCGACCTCCACGCCCATATTCTCCCCGGTCTTGACGACGGCGCTAAGGACCTCGACGAGGCAGTCCGGATGTGCCTGGTCGCAGCCCGTGATGGGATCACGACTATCGTTGCCACGCCGCACGTACCCAACGGGACGTACAATACCACCCCCGATGTTATTTTCGACGGGGTCCGCACACTGAATGCAGAGATCGAGCGGGGCAAAATCCCTCTAGAGGTATTGCCCGGCGCAGATATACACGTGCACGAGCATCTCGATTCACTGGTAAAGAACCGGGAAGTGTTGACCGTAAACGACAACATGCGGTACGTGATGGTGGAATTCCCCCGGCATGTGATACCGCCCAGGTACATCGAATGGATGTTCCATCTCACCCTTGCCGGCTTCACCCCGATTCTCACGCACCCGGAGCGGAACACCGCCGTGCACGGGAAGACGGACATCGTGCGGAACTGGGTCGAGAAAGGCGGACTCGTCCAGTTGACGGCCATGAGCCTCACCGGAGACTTCGGTCCCGAGATCCGGAAGTGCTCCGAGGAGCTGCTCAAATATCAGCTAGTCCATGTGATTGCGTCGGATGCACATTCAGCCAAGAGGCGACCGCCTGTGCTCTCGAAGGCCTTCAAGCTCGCTTCATCTCTCATCGGCGCTGAATATGCGCACAAACTCGTGAAAGAGTATCCCGCCGCCATCATCGCCGGCAAACACATCGACGCTCCGGAAGCCCTGCCTAAGAAGCCGGGGCTATTTTCGCGTCTTCTTAGGCAGGGCTTCCGGAGCGTCGAGTTTTGAGTTCTAAGTGAACGGCTCTTAATGTTCTCTTCCCCTATCATTCTCATCGGCTTAATCATGCTCATCATTTGCGCTCCTGCCGCCGTTGGTTCGGTCTACATCGTTACCTACTCAGCGATGGAGCTTCTGATCTTTTCATTACTTCTTCTGCACCTCTGGACAACCGACTTTTCCCGCCTCGACGCGGAAATGTCGCGTTCTTCCGATAACTCAAAACTCAAAACTCAAAACTCAACACATTCTTCCTATTTGCACCGCACCCTGTGGCTCATGTTTCCCCTCTTCCTCTTCCTTCTCTTTTGTCTTTTTCAGATGGCGCCTTTGCCTTTCTCATTTCTCCAGAAAATGTCTCCCAACGCCGCCGGCCTCTACCAGCGCCTGGGTCTCGCTCCAACCTTCGGTCCCGGCTCTATGCCCTCTGCTCTATGCCCTCTGCTCCCTTTGAGTCTCAGCCTCTCCGCCACGAGCGCCGCTCTCCTGAAATGGCTGGCCTATGCATCTATTTTCTTTGTCGTCGCCACGTTCACGCCTCAGGATTCGCCATTCCGTCCCTCGCCAGCCTATTGGTTTCAAAACTCAAAACTCAACACTCAACACTCAACACTTCCTCACCCACTTCTTCATTCTTCGATTACGCGGCTGCTTGTCGCCGTCTTCATCATTGGGTTTGCCGACGCGATATACGGCCTCTATGTCTATCTTAATCACTCCGGCTCTCTTCTATGGTTCACGAAAAAGTACTGCATAGACTGTGTAACCGGAACCTATATCAACCGCAACCATTTCGCCGGGCTTATGAACATGTGTATACCTGTTTCGATCGGCCTCTTTGTCTCCGGTATCACTTCACGCGTCAAGGCCCGTCGTTTCCTTTTTCTCTATTTCCTGTTTGCGGGGATCATCGTCATGGTCCTCGGACTCATCTTTTCCATGTCGCGCATGGCCCACTTGAGCCTGGCTGCGGCCGTGCTCTTCGTCCTGTTGCTGATGGCCGCGACAAAAACGCGCCACGCGGCCCTGCCGATTGTCCTGGCGCTCGTGCTCGGTCTGGGGTGCCTTTGGGGCATGTGGAAAGGCCTGGCCCCGGTTGAGGAGCGTTGGCAGACGATTGAAACCAGCTACGAGGACCGCTTTCTCGTCTGGCAAACCACCTTTACGTTGATCAAGCACTTTCCCCTCACCGGGACCGGGCTCGGTACCTATGAGCTTGCGTACCCCCCTTATAAGCCGCAGAAATTTGGCGCAATGATCATGGACCACGCCCACAACGACTACCTGGAGTTTCTTTCGGAAGTGGGGCTGATCGGCTTCATTCCGTGGCTGGCATTCTTTCTTCTGTTCCTCGCCTCTTCCGTTCGCGCCTTGCTTACACGCCGCAGCCGGTACTCGATATTCCTCGGGGCTAGCGGCCTGGCTGCCATCGTGGCCCTGCTCGTCCATTCCCTGGCCGACTTCAACCTCCAGATCCCGGCCAACGCCATGCTGCTTTTTTTGATCATGGGCCTTACGTGGCGGGTAGTACATACGTCTTTCTCGTGGAGCAGAGAGGATGGAGCGTAAGGACATGGCGCCGATGCGTTCGGAGAGGATGAAAAGATGCGCACTATGCGCCCCGCTGATCGTCTTTCTCTTTTCCACCTTGAGTATGGCAGGTGAAATGCGTCTTCCGGTCCTGCCCAATCTGCCTGTATTCGAGAATACGGCGGATACGTGCGGAAAGACCGCCGATGCACCTGAGAATATGCTGGATGTCGACAGACTCGACTCGGCGGCAAGTCCGGCCGATGCCCAGGGTACGCCCGGACCGGGCACAGAGGGGGTCAAAGCCAACAAGCGTAAGATCGACTACGGCGCAAAAACAAAGAACATCAGTAGCAGAATCTCTGACAAAGACAGGGGAGCGGAAGGCGGCGACCAGGAAACCGGGCTGCAACCTGTGGAGGGACAGGCCGTGGCCGCACCACCTCCCGCCGATCTCACGTTGGGATTTGATCATCGAGCCTCTGGGCCTGGCAGGATCGGGTTTGAGCGTAATTACCCGGGGGAAATTCACGCGGATATAAGAGAGTGAGCAGTGGCCAGGATTCTCCTCACCTTCCTTTTGTCCATCCTGGTCTACCTATCCGGCGTGAGATGCTTCAGCGAGCTGGTCATTGCCATTGATTCGAGTTCTCTCTGGACTTGCCCGTCTCCCGCCGCCCATTACACACCTGAGACTCTGCTTTTGATCCTGCAACGGTTATCGATGCTCGACCCTCTCTCCTCCGCTTACAAGACCTTTCTCGCCCGGTCACTGATGGCGATCAATGATCCGAATGCCGATAGATCGGTGCGCGGGGCCGTATGCGTCGATGCAATTAACCCCGAAGCCTGGGTGCTGCGGGGCGAGGTTGAAGGGAAACATGGCCGGATCGATGAAGGTCTTGCGCGGTGCGAAAAGGCCCTGTCTTTGAACCCCAGCCGGCCTGAAACGTACCTTCGAACAGGTCTTTACCTGTCCGATGCCCTTCCTGAGATCCCGGAAGAAAAAAGGTTCCTTTACAGGAATCTGGCGGAGTTGAATCTGAACCTCAGCCTTGCCCTTGACCACGCGCTTGTGTCCGACCCGCATCTGTGTCTCGCCCTCGGTTCAATCTCCGCCGAGAAAGGTGACACAAATCGAGCCGTCTTCTGGTTGAAACGAACTGTTATACAGCCCCCTGTCGATTGGCCCTTTGCCATCAAAAAGCTTGCGCTCTGCTTCGCGCTGGGCGAGAGGGTCGAGGCAATCTCCACATGGAAGAAGATACTCGCCGATGAAAGCCTTTCTCCCCCTGAAATGGGGGTGATCGAGGTGGAAGCAAAGAAAAGCGTCCTCCAGGATTTCAACTACCTCCTTGCCGATCTCCATGTTCGTCAAGGCCGGCTCGATCTGGCGCGGGAGGAACTGTCGTCCTTGGTCGTCGCCAGACCCCGCGTTGCCGATTACAGGTTGGCCCTCGGCGAGGTGTATGAAAAGCAAGGCCTGCGCCGGGAAGCGAGGCTCTGCTATGAAAAGGCCTTGGAATTATCCCCCGCAAACCAGGAGGCAAAGAAGAAGGTGTTGGAGTATTATAGCACGTGGCGTTGACTGCTTCCCGATGCCCGGGGTTTAGGATTTCAGTATCAGCCTCCTTCCCTCGGTGGAATAGGGTTTGACGCGGATGCCGGCCAGTCGAACAAGCAAGCGGAAGACTAAAATACGTCCGGTCTCAACACCCTACAACTCAAATCGTGTTTTTACTTCCATTGACTCCAACGTTCTGTTGTTCTCAGCAGTGAAAACAAACACAAGACTACTCGAGTCAAACCAGTACTGTGGCGAAGTACAGGATCGCCCTCACGGATATCCTTGAGATGCTGGGTCGTCGCCAGGAAGCTGGGCTTTGCTACGAGAAAACGCTGGAACTATCGCCCGCCAACAAGGGAGCAAAAAAAGAGGTAATCCCCTATTATGGCAAGAGATAAAGGTCTAGCCTTCGGGAGAGAACAGTTTTTATTCACGCCTTTATCCCGGAAGGTCCGAGGAATTCTTTTGATTAAAATTGCCGTGCTTATTCTTGGTTTCTTTAGTGTTTTGATTTTCTCACTTTCAGCAACAAGCGAGCCCCTGCAAGGGAGCAAACCGAATGATTTACAAAGTGTTAGCAGTAAAGCAAGTCGTGATCGCCAGACGTTAGTGTTATCTTCCCGCAACTGGACAATTACGACAGATCTTGAAGTTCCGGAGTACATTACGCTTAAATTGGAAGAGGGCGCCTGCCTTACCATCCCGGCACCGCATAGATTAACCATCAATGGCAAGTTTTTAGCGCCCATTGCACGTATTTTTGTTGGTGATGGAGCCATTGCCTTCAAAACTGCCAGTCAGAACGTTTATCCTCAATGGTGGGGGGCAAAAGGTGACGGGTATACTGATGATACCTATGCAACTCAAAAAGCCATAGATGCTGCCGCGAACATTCATCTACCAGAAGGCGTTTACATATTGCGAAAAATAACCACTCAAGGAAATTATCTCGAAAATCGCATTCTAACCTTGCATTCAAATTTATCTATAGCTGGAAGAGGCGAGCAATCGATACTCAAACTTGCGAATCGCATGCTAGATAATCAAAACGATAATGAAAGCACCGCTCACATGATGGGAGGCAACAATCTATCCGATGTATCGATCAGGAAAATAGCATGCATAATTGTGCTCGGGGTGTTTCTTTCTTTTTGACAGCGACACCCCTTAAAAACGTCGTTATCAGTTCCAATGCAATACTTTTGAACCGGTCAACTCTAAGAATGTCGGCCGGCGAATGTGTCGGCATTCAGATTGCAAATGGTGCACAGCGTACGTTTTGTAGCGCTTATGCCAATGCAGGACCTATAATAGGCCTAAAAATTACCAACAATGATATTGCGAGTAATTTACGGCGCAATGATAAATATCGCGGTGTTGGCATGGTCATTCACTCGGTGCACGATACGGAAATTACCCAAAACAGAATAGTGGGGTGACAGGAGGCGGAATAACATTTATCGGCTCCCCCTGGGGAAGCATTAATGTAGATATCACAAAAAACACTATATTCGATTGCGGAGAAGGCGTCCAAAGTCGGGAATATAGCACGGGCATTTTCTTTGCCCACGACGGATATTCAACTCTACCACCCCAAAGCTATTATGCGAACAATATAAGGATTACCGATAATTCTATAGGCAATACAAAGGAAAACGGACCGCAATATAGGGCAGTCTTCCGAAACCTACCCACTACGAAGATAGAACATCTGTATGTGGGCAGCAATAAATTCGTGAATTTGATGAGTGGGTTGTACGATGGTAATAAAAACCTCACAAACCTTGAATCACCTAACCAGGAAGCCCATTATGTGCCTTACTGAGAGAAATTACGGCGACACGATTTAGCCATGCTCTTGTTGGAATATTTTCCTTCCAAAATCTCCTGACCGTGGAAAATGGAGGAAAGCTCAAGAAACTTCTGAATCGTTTCGAACGACGGCCGCATCTGCGCTTTAACGCATTCACCCATTCACGCCTGAACGCAGTTCCTTTGAGCTTTGAAGTTATTAAAGCGTAAATCAGACAGCCAAAACACAACCAGCATCCCAATCTGTTTCTCCTTGTCAAGGAAAGATTTGACCCCATGCCTGCCTACAGAATTTGATATATGACTGTTCTACAGGAAGTACTTTCGACGCGTTACCTAAAAATTGGCCGTGAATTTGTATGGGTTGGTATCGGCCAAGCAGCTTCGGTCGTTGGAAGTCTGGTTGCGTTAAAGGTACTCACCAAGATGCTAGGCGCGTCTGAGTTTGGTGTGCTAACATTAGCCCTTACCGCACCGCTCCTGCTGGGAAACTGTTTTTTCGCTGGTCCTGGCCAAGCTGTCATGCGTTTCTTCAGTGCTTCGCTTGAGGCCAAGCAGGCGTGCGAACTTATGCAGGCGGCTTGGAAGACGATGTGGCAACGAACGATTATCTTAATCGGACTCGCAGTTTGCATCGCCATCCTCATGTGGATAACCGGTCAGAGTCAATGGTGGAGGTTGTCATCTGGCGCCTTGGTATATGGTGGATTCACCGGTTTGTCGACAATTCTGGACGGAATGCAAAATGCAGTAAGACAGCGCGCCATAGTCGCGTGGCATGCAGGCCTGAGTCAGTGGCTACGTCTATTGTTTGCCGTTGTGCTTTTTGTAGTGTTGGGGGCATCCGCGACAGTTGCGATGTGGGCGTACGCCGTAGCTTCCATTACCGTATTTAGCTCGCAGTATTGGCAATATCAGCGTTATCGCCATCATACACTACTGACACAGGCAGCTGACCATCCAGATCGGATAACCGATTGGGTGCGCAGAGTGAAAGGCTATTCCTGGCCTTTTTCGGTATTTGGCATTTTTGCATGGCTGCAATCTTCGTCTGAGCGGTGGGGGTTGGGAATCATTCGCAATACAGCAGCGGTCGGACAGTATGCGGCTTTAGCGCAGCTTGGATTAGCCAGTATGGCGATTTTCTCTAATTATTTAACCCAAATGGGAGTGCCCGTGCTATATAGCCTCGCCGGTGATGGACGTGACCATTCTCGGCGAGCTCGGGCAGACCGATTAAACATGATGTTGTTGCTATCGATGTTTATAGTCACGTTGCTCATTTTAGTTGGGGCCGGATTGTTTCACCGGGAGATTTTCTCGATTTTTGTTGCCGAAGACTTTCGCGATGTTTCAGCACTCTTACCTGTTGCCATCTTAGCGGGTGGACTATCGGGGTGCGGACAGATTGCATCTTTCATCGTTTTGACAGGGACTGAGAGCCATCCACTTATTATACCCAAGAGTGCGACAGCAATAGTGACCGCCTCGGCCGTTCTGGTTGGCGCAAATATAGCCGGGATAAGCGGCGTAATTTGGGCCGACGTGGCTGGAGCCATGTTCTATTTGGTACTGATCTTCATCGTCAAGAGCAGGAAACGAACATGAAGCGTTCTCAGTCTCTGAGGCTGCAGTTAGGAGGAGTGATAAGATCGCGATTGCCGGTAGTCACGCGTACAGCTAGATGCATCCGTAGATGGTGGCAATACAGACAGCTGAGACCGGAGGTGACGCCGCTTGGGTTTTACTTTGCAATGCCCGGTGGAGGTCACTGGGGAGCCCATGAGGAGCTAGAGATCAATTGGATAAGCTCACTCTTGAGTAGAATCGATGTGTTTGTTGACGTAGGGGCGAACGTAGGGATGTACACGGTCTTAGCTCGCTCGCATGGCAAACATGTTATGGCTTTTGAGCCGCTTCCCGCGAATCTCAAGGTGTTGCTATACAACTTGAAGGCGAATCATTTTGAGGATGTTGAGGTTTGGCCAATGGGATTGGCAAGATCACCGCGCCTGACCACCATATATGGTGAAGCGACAGGAGCATCATTGCTAAATGAATGGGGTGGCGGGCATTCAGCCTCTGCTGGCGAGGCAACAACTATTCCATTAACTTCGTTGGATATCGCGGTAGGCCAGAGATTTCTTGAGCAGCGATTGCTGATCAAGATTGATGTGGAGGGGGCCGAACTCGGCGTATTACAAGGGGCTCAGCAGCTGTTGGTGCAATCGCCTAAACCCATGTGGTTCGTCGAGATTTGCTTGCAGCAGAATAGGTTGGAGATTAATCAGGATTTTGTGGCGACCTTTGAGGAGTTCTGGAAATGCGGCTATAGGGCCTACCGCTTAAAGAGTGGTTTGGTGCCAGTCTCAAGATCACAAATTGAGAGCTACGCACGAAGGGCATTCTGTGACAACTACGGCTGGTTCTTTAGAGATGAGATTCTCGGATAGTCCTACGCTAAAGCAGCTGTATTACTGTTTCCGCTCCTTCTTATTTGATCCGGCGGCGTTTATTAACCGATGCCGAGCAGTTCCATACTATGTAATCCACTGGATTCAATATAGCAGGAGAAATCAGGATCGGCGGTTCGGAATAAAGATAGGCGATGTCTTATATACATCGGCGGATCGTTTTGCTGGTGCCGGAACGGCAAAGGGACACTACTTCTTTCAAGACCTCTGGGCGGCCCAGTATCTTTACGAACAACCCGTGATTGAGCATGTCGATGTCGGAAGTCGTCTGGATGGCTTTATTGCCCATTTGCTCGTCTTTAGTCGAGTTGTATACGTTGACCTCCGGCCCTTAGCTTCAGAAGTAAAGAATGTTGAATTTCGACAGGGGTCAATTGTCGATCTGCCGTTTGACGACGACAGTGTTATAAGTTTGAGCTGTCTGCATGTCATTGAGCATATTGGACTTGGTCGTTATGGGGGTCCGATTGATCCTAATGGTTACTTGCAGGCCGCGCAAGAATTAGCGCGCGTGTTGGCGCCCGGTGGAATTCTACTCTTATCTACGCCGGTTGGGCGAGAACATCTGTGTTTCGACGCGCATCGGGTGTTTGATCCGCAAACTATTGTCGAAGCGATTCGCCCGCTTCAGTTGAAGGAATTTCACCTGATTGAGGATCAGGGATTGAGAATTGTGGCGAATGCCTCGTTTGAGACTGCCCGCCGATGTGATTGTGGCTGTGGTTTGTTTGTCTTCAGTAAGACCAAGTAATGTAATCTAATGTAAGGGAACTGGTGTCCATGAACAACGATCTGGTAACGCCACTCAAACGCAGCATTAAGTTGGGACTGTACTATGTCTCCAGGGTTCCCATGGTTTATCGGGTGTCCAAGCGAATTGTCGATTTGCATAACGGTGAGCAAGAGATTGATTTCGCCATAAACGGCGAGCGGCGATTCTTACAAGAAATGCTTAGGCAGGCTCGCGTAGCGTTTGACGTTGGCGCTAATATCGGCGATTGGACCGCGTTGGCCCTGCAACTCAATGCTACGGTTCAAATTCATTGCTTTGAGCCAAGCCCGACCACGTTTCGGCTGTTGCAAAGCCGGATATTATTGAAACAGTGCACTGGCCGGGTTGTGTTCAATAATTGCGGGCTGGGGGGTGCTCCCGGTCAAGCGATGTTGCATGTCGCCGGCGAAGGGGAAGAGAGCGGTCTTAACTCATTGTACGTCCGATCAAGCCTGCCAGAATATCAAAAACTGAAGACTGTTGCGATCCAGATTGATACCTTCGACCGGTACTGCCAGAGGGCGGGATTGACTCAAGTCGACCTGGTTAAGATCGACACGGAAGGCCACGAATTGAGTGTCTTAAGAGGGATGCGTGAGTCACTCCGACAAGGGCAGGTGCGCGCCATTCAATTTGAGTATGGTGGCACTTACATTGATGCCTCTATCTTGCTACGTGATGTCTGGGAATTTGTGAAAGAGGTCAATCCGCGTTATCAGTTTCATAAACTGGGGCCAACTGGTGCACGACGTATACTGCACTACACGCCTGCCTTGGAGAACTTCCAGTACGCCAATTATGCCGTTATCCTGACTGACTAATCTGTTTCCGCACCGGGACAAATCATCTTTCAGTTGGAGGAATTATTAGCCGTCTCATAATTATTCGATGCGTTGTCATTCAGGCTGCTGCCAGAATCCGGGCCCTTCCTAGTACCGGATCAAGGCCGGCATGACAGGAGTATTATGAGACTGTTCATAGCTTTTGAAGGAGGGGAGAAATGCATGACATTCCGCTGATTGTCATTTCGCATGACCGTTATGCAGATTTGTGGAAACCGTTCTTCACATTCTTCTGGAAATGGTGGCCTGATTGTCCGTTTCAGGTGTACTTGGGTACGAATCATCAGACATATGAGGATTCGCGCGTCATTTCGATCAGAACGGGTGATGAAGTCACATGGGGGACACAACTCCGGCAATTGCTAGACACGCTTGACAAGCCGTACGTCCTTACTTTTTTAGAAGACTTTCTTATCGAAGACAAGGTCGAGACGGCTCGAGTGGTGCGATTAGCGCAGGTGGCTGTCGAGAATCGCGTGGGGTGCTTGCGGCTAGCACCCAATCCAGCTCCTTCTGAACCCGTTGAAGGCTATCCCGAATTGGGGCGGGTGGTGCCGGGTGACCCTTATCGAATTACCAGCCAAGTCTCGTTTTGGAAGGCCGATACATTACGGTCGCTGCTCAAACCAGAGTACAGCATTTGGGATTTCGAATTTAAAGGTAGCGGTAGCAGCCCCAACTTGCCTGACCCGCTATGGTGCGTATGGCAACCGGCTATCAAATATCAGCATTGTGTCGAACGCGGCCAGTGGTTGCCGTGGGGCAGACAGGTTTGCCGGCAGGCAGGAATCGACATTGACCTTAAATATCGGCCAGCCATGCAGGGAAGAGAGATGTGGCGACGGATTTATAATGGATTGCGCAGTCGAGTATTCTGGAGTCTTCCGCGGGCAACGCAACGCAAGCGGTGGGCGCGCATTGCCGATCGATATGCTGACAAGTGAGCTTTGATAGATCAACTAGACGGATTACATGACTAATATTCCGTCCACTGACATTTAATGTTATGCCTCATGGTAAAGATCGCCTTGCCCTCCTCATATGCTGTCATTACATGCGTGTAGCCGAGACCGAATCCATGGTACAACAGACTTGTGGATATACTTCCCCTCTGATAAGAGACGCTGGCTGCTTCTCTTTATTGGGTTGTATGTTCACATCTTTTTCAAGCGAAAAGTACGCATCGAGCGGAAGAACCGAAAGAGAATGGTAGACATTTCTATAGTGACCCCTACTTACAACAGATCGACCTTGCTTCCGCGTGCGTGGCTGAGCATTAAGGACCAGAAGGCTAATTTCCAATGGGTAATTGCTGATGATGGGTCATCGGACGATACAAAGGATGTTGTCGATGGGTTTAAGGACACACGCATTGTTTACTTGCGTTTTCGTGACAACAGGGGAGTAAATGCAGTTCGCAACGCTGGTGCAGCGTTGGCTCTCGGCCGCTATGTGGTTTTTCTTGATAGTGACGATGAACTATGCCCGGATGCTTTACGATCCATGATAGGGGTCATGGATGATGCAAACGATGATATTGGTGTTGCCCTGTTTCCATGCGTCATCGCTGCTACGGGCAAACAAAATGTTCAGGTCGCGGATGGCAAGGTGCTTGACGAAAGGGATATTTTGTGTCATGGCGTTTTACGCCGTGGTGAGATGATTTATGTGTACCGACGAGAAGTGTTTGACCATTTCTTACTTCCTGAGGGTTTGCGGGGATGTGAGCAGGTTTTTGTTTATGAAATTTCAAAAAGGTTTAACTTTCTGGCGGTTAATAAGCCGCTAAGGGTCATCCACCGCCAATCCGACAACTTATCGAATGCGGAAACCACAATCGCTAGGTCCCGTGATATCGCTCGGTCCTATGAGATGATTTTAGAAAACCATAAGGACATTCTCAAGCATGATCCTTTTTCTACCGCTCAATATTTGAAGAAAGCGTTATATCGGTATGGGGTTGCTCGATCATATCGAGATGTTTGGCGGATATATACTCGGTTGATCCATAAAGAAAGCTCTCTCCAAAAGCGGGTAGAGGCGACAGCAATGCTAGTAGTGTGCCTCGTTCTGTCAACATTTTTGGAGCGGTGGCGTATCAACAGGCTTAACAACCAATTTATGGATGTCAGATAAATGATTCTCGTTTTTGTTATTGTACTCGGAATACTGGGTTGGGCTAACGCCAGAATAGGAAAATCGGTCTTGTATCCGCCTGCACTCTTTTCAACTTTATGGACAGTCTTGATGTTTACTCTATTCTTATGCGGAGGTTTTTTTGATCGAATTTCAGAAGAAACTTTAATGATATATCTACTCGGTGCGGTTATGTTTAGCTTAGGCGGCCTATTAATCCTCCGTTTCTCTAGAGGAATAGACGTATCCCACGGATCGCCAACAAGGTACCAGCAAGCATTTCTAAGGCATGTCATCGATATAACAATAGCGGTCTTATTCCTGGCGTTCCCCTTTTATTGGATGCGCTTACAGAGACTTAGTATGATGCATGGGATAGGTGTGGAGTTTTATACGGGCCTCAGAATGCAAACCGCCACTGACGTTCCGCGGGACCAGGCCTTCGGAATGTTTGGCTATTTGACTGCCCTCGCTACCTTCGCTACCTTTACTTCATTTTATATGGATGATGGCTCGCGTGCTCAAAGAACTCGCTTTTTTACTTTAGCTGCCATAACATTAACCTATCATCTGTTTTCGGCAGCGCGGTCCGGTGCCATAGTACTTATTTTCGGACTCATCGGCATGGCCTCGCTTCGCGCGGGCAGGTTGAGAATTAAGACTTTAATAATTGGATTGATAGTCTTTTCCCTTGTTTTCTCTATACCTGCCATCTTGCTCAAGAAAGGGGGCTCGCAGGATCAAAGTGCCACAGAAAATTTGGCGAGCATAGCGGAGAGTGCTCTGGTGTATGCTCTTAGCGGACCGGTAGCGTTTGATCAAGTTGTAAGAGCACCTGATAATCTGGGTGAGACTACTGGCTTAACTTTTAGATTTTTTAAGGCTGCTGCCAAAGCTTTTGATCCGACCGTTGTCGTTCCTTCCGGAATTCTTAGTTTCACGTTTGTGCCATCGCCAACCAATGTATACACAATGTATTATCCTTATTACACGGATTTTGGCGTAACTGGATTGGCGATCATTATGTTCTGTCTCGGAATTATTACAACATGGATTTATAAGAAAGCAACAGCTTATAGCGCTCCCTTTGTAATTCTATACGGGTTGACATTCGGGAGTTTAGTGACAAGCAGTGCCGGTGAGCTTTTTTTTACCGGACTAAGTTTTTGGATACAGGCGGTATTCTTCACGTGTGTGCTCTGCCGTCTACCCTTTTATGGCGGACGAGGACGGAGCTCTTTTGCGGCCGCTCTTGGTCCTAGATCTGACAACAGGCTGCCATAAGCTGCCGGTGCAGGAAATGCGGGGGTATTGCTTGGAGCTTTGTCGTGCAGGCTGACTTACCGAACAAACCATGAAAAACACCCTGGATGTGGTCATTGTAAACTGGAACGCGGGACCTCTGTTAAGGGAGTGTCTACGGTCCATCCTTACGGCGAATCGAATGGAGTTTGACTTGAGTCGGGTGGTAATAGTGGATAACGGGTCTTCGGATGGTTCTGTTGCCGATTTGCAGGACATAAATTTACCAATCGCGCTTATCCTCAATTCTGACAATAAGGGCTTTGCAGCCGCGTGTAACCGGGGGGCAAAAGACGGTAAAGCTGATTACATCCTTTTTCTGAATCCGGATACACTACTATTTGAAAAGTCATTATCTGTGCCGATTCATTTTTTGGGAAACTCGGAGAATTCGGCAGTTGGAATAGTCGGTATCCAACTTGTTGACGACACTCGCACTGTGTTACGAACCTGTGCCTGCTTCCCCACTGCCGGCCGGTTTATTGTTAAAATGCTTGCTCTTGACAAGCTTTTCCCGAGCTGTTTCCCAAACCACTTCATGACGGAATGGGATCATGCCTCGAATAGCTACGTTGATGAAGTAATGGGCGCTTTCTTTTTTGTACGACGTTCATTATTTGAAAGTTTAGGAGGGTTTGACGAAAGGTTCTTTGTTTATTTTGAGGAGGTTGATTTCTCACGTAGGGCTCAACAAGTCGGATACCGATGCTTCTATCTTGCGGAAGCACAAGCCTACCACAAGGGCGGGGGATCGTCGGAACAAATAAGAGCAGGTCGGTTATTTTATTCGCTACGCAGCCGGGTATTATACGGATATAAGCACTTCAGTTGGTTCAGTGCAACATCGCTTATGTTGGCTACGGCCTTCATTGAGCCTTTGTCGCGGTTAGCCCTGGGGATCGGCCGGCGTTCGGTCCAGGATGTCGCCGAAACTATAACGGCATACAAGATGTTTTCGAAGGCTCTGCCCGGTATTATTGTTACAGGGATGAAACGTAATTTCCCGTGAAGATCCTTCTCCTCAGTCGATACGAAAACCTTGGAGCGAGCAGCAGGATGCGTTTTCTTCAGTATCTGCCGTTTTTGCAGGCTGCAGGTATCGACGTGACTGTTGCACCTTTGCTCGACAACAATTATCTGAAGAATTTGTACACACAAAAACCTTTGAATATTACGCGCATTTTCTCTGCCTATTTACACAGGCTTATGTTACTTTTCAAAAGCTCCAAATTCGATTTGCTCCTCGTGGAAAAAGAATTGTTCCCATGGCTGCCTTCTTTCGCAGAGTTACTGCTGGCACGACTGGGCATTCCGTACGTGGTTGACTATGACGATGCAGTTTTCCACACTTACGACACACATTCAAAGAACCCGTTCCGCAATATTTTGGGAAAGAAGATTGACACAGTTATGCGACATGCTGCGCTGGTGATAGCTGGAAACAGCTATTTGGCGGGACAGGCGCGGCAGGCAGGCGCGAAACGCGTAGAGGTACTTCCAACAGTAATCGATTTGGATAGGTATCGTCTCCTTCCCCGGACGGAAAAGGATTATTTCTCGGTTGGGTGGATCGGAACACCTGTGACGGAAAGATATTTGGGCTATCTCAAACCGGTACTTGCCGAAATATCCGGTTTGTCAGCACGGATTAAGCTTGTCCTCATTGGGGCACACAATATAAAGGTCGAAGGCGTACCGATGCAATTTCGTCCGTGGTCGGATAAGACTGAAGTCGCCGATATTTACGATTTCGATGTAGGAATCATGCCCTTGCCGGACAGTCCCTGGGAACGCGGTAAATGCGGATATAAATTGATCCAGTACATGGCATGTTCCAAGCCCGTTATCGCATCTCCCGTAGGCGTTAATCAAGAGATCGTCGACCATGGCAGTAACGGTTTTCTTGCCTCGACCTTAGACGAATGGTCGGAGTCACTTCGGATCCTTTTCGGTAATGAGTCTCTGCGCTCACTCATGGGAAGGGCCGGTCGAGAAAAGGTTGAAAATAGCTACTGTGTGCAGGTCACCTCAAGCAGACTTGCAACATTGCTTAAATCAGTAGTTAAGGAATACTAGTTTAACCACATGTGCGGATTCACCGGATTCATAAGAAAAAGAGGGTTTCACGCAGATCAATTGGAATTTTTGCGGCTCGCCACAGAGTGCCTGTCCCACCGGGGTCCGGACGACTTCGGCATCTGGTATGATCAGGCTGCTGGAATAGCGCTTGGCCATCGCCGCCTCTCCATTCTCGATCTTTCCCCCACCGGCCATCAGCCGATGCACTCTTCTTCCGGTCGGTATGTTATCGTTTTCAATGGTGAAATTTATAACTTCTTGTCTATTAGAAAAGAGCTGGATTCACTCTCACCGCATGACTGGCGGGGTCAGTCTGATACGGAGGTTATGCTCTTCGCGATTGAACATTGGGGTATAGACGCCGCACTGAAGAGGTTTGTCGGTATGTTCGCTTTCGCACTGTGGGATAGGCAGGAGCACAGTCTGACCTTGGTACGTGACCGCATTGGGGAAAAACCGTTGTATTACGGCTGGTGCGGTGATGTCTTCCTGTTCGGTTCAGAACTGAAGGCCTTAAGGGCGTATCCTGCCTTTCATGCCGATATTGATCGCAATGCTGTTGCCCTCTACTTGCGGCACAACTGCATCCCCGCCCCCTATACTATTCATAAAGGCATTCGTAAACTCATCCCAGGTACCACCATCACGATCACCGATGCTGCCGGTGAAGGGCAATATCCGGAGTCGGCAACCTATTGGTCGGCACGCACTGTTGCCGAGCACGGTCTGGAAAGCCCGTTTGCGGGGACGGAAGAAGAGCTTGCTGACGTTCTCGAAACGCTGCTGCGCGATGCCGTTGGCAAGCAGATGATTGCCGATGTACCTCTGGGCGCGCTCTTTTCCGGTGGAATCGATTCATCCACAATCGTTGCGCTTATGCAGGCGCAGAGCACGCGTCCTGTAAAAACCTTTACCATCGGCTTCACCGAGGAAGCTTACAATGAAACGATGGATGCGAGAGCAGTGGCCCGGCATTTAGGGACGGATCATACTGAGTTATATATATCACCTAAAGACGCGATGGCAGTCATTCCCAGGCTTCCCATCCTCTACGATGAACCGTTTGCTGACTCTTCCCAAATACCCACGTTTCTCGTTTCGCAATTGGCGAGAAGATACGTAACGGTAGGCCTGACCGGTGATGCCGGAGATGAGCTTTTCGGTGGATATAACCGCCATTTTTGGTGGCAGAGGATTTGGCGCAAACTGCGATGGTTCCCGCAACCGGTCAGAAAGTATGCGGCCAAGGCGATAGAAACCGTCTCGCCCAGGACATGGGATTGGATTTTCAATGCCGCCCGGTTAATACTACCCGACTCCTTTAAACAAAGGACGCCAGGAGACAAACTGCACAAGCTTGCCAGTATCCTCGATGCCCGCGACCCAATGGAAATGTATTGGCGCTTCATTTCACACTGGCAAAAACCCGCATATCTTGTTCTGGGAGCCGAGGAACCTGCTACCAGTGTATCAACGCCTGCCCAGTGGCTCAACACAGGGGACATTACGGCACAGATGATGTATCTCGATCTGGTTACGTATTTGCCCGACGACATCCTGACTAAGTTAGACCGGGCGACGATGGGGGTAAGCCTGGAATCCCGTGTGCCATTCGTTGACCATCGGGTGGTGGAATTTATCTGGGGCGTACCGCTTTCTATGAAAGTCAGGAGCGGCCAGAGTAAGTGGTTGCTTCGCCAGATCCTCAATAGATACGTCCCTAAAGAATTGACAGACCGACCCAAGGCAGGCTTCGGTGTTCCCATTGGGTCCTGGATACGGGGGCCTCTGCGTGACTGGGCAGAGGCACTGCTCGACAAACAGCGCTTACAGAAGGAAAGTTTTTTCAACCCCGGGCCTATCCGGGACATGTGGCGTGATCATCTTACAGGTAATCACAACTGGCAGTATCACCTATGGGATGTGCTGATGTTTCAGGCATGGTTGGAGGCTCAGTGAGAATTGTAGTCCTGGGCAATTATGCGAAGTCTCTGGTGCTTTTCCGTGGCCCGCTCCTGTCCGCATTTTCGAAAGCAGGCCACGAGGTGATCGCCTGTGCGCCTGAGCATGATGCGGCCACAGAAGCGGCCCTACAGTATATCGGAGTGCGGTACTGCGTCATGCCAGTTGAACGGGCAGGCATAAATCCGGTCAAGGACCTGATATTTCTCATAAGGCTGGTATGGTGGTTCCGAGTGCTTCAGCCGGACGTCATTCTGGCCTATACCATCAAACCCGTAATATACGGATCGTTGGCTGCCCATCTTGCCGGGGTTCGGGTTACCTATTCAATCATCACAGGGCTTGGCTATGCCTTTTCTGGCGGGACCATTAAGCGCCGGATTGTCAACGGTCTGGTCACAAGGTTGTATCGTGCAGCCCTGAAGACAAACAGTACTGTGTTTTTCCAGAACCCCGACGATCTCATGCTGTTTGTCAGCCTACACATTGTGAAAGAAAGAAACGCCACACTGATCAACGGCTCTGGTGTGGATATCCGCTATTACGCTCAGGCGCCTGTTGATACCCGGCCGATATTTCTGATGATTACCAGGCTGCTTCGTGATAAGGGTGTTGTGGAATATGCGGAAGCCGCCCGTGAAGTGAAATCCTCCCATCCACACGCCGTTTTCCGACTGCTTGGCCCTCTTGACAGCAATCCGTCCGCGATCTCGAGATCTGAAGTTGGAGCCTGGCAGCAAGAAGGCATGATCGACTATCTAGGCACCGCAGATGATGTGAGACCATTTCTTCGAAATGCCAGTGTCTACGTACTCCCCTCCTACCGTGAGGGAACACCGCGCTCGGTGCTCGAGGCTATGGCTATGGGGCGTCCAATCGTGACGACCGATGCGCCAGGCTGCCGTGAGACGGTGGTAGATGGCGAGAATGGCTTCCTGGTGCCGGTCAAGGACGCGAAGGCTTTGGCTGCAGCCATGGAACGCTTTATCACGGACCCGCAGCTGATTGATCGTATGGGCAAGCGCAGTCGAGAGATCGCCGAGGAAAAATATGACGTGGAAAATGTAAATGCTGTCATCATGAAGGCGATGGGATTGGCTTAATGAAACGCGCCCTTGACCTGTTCATCGCTTCATTAGGGTTGATCCTATTGAGCCCCTTGGTGTGTGCCATCGCAATTCTTATACGGGTCTTTCTGAACGCGCCGGTATTATTCGTCCAGATCCGCCCCGGGCTCCACGGCAGACCGTTTTTAATGTACAAATTCCGCACCATGACCGACGATCGTGACGCTACTGGTAATCTCCTTCCGGATCATCGACGGTTGACAAAGTTCGGCAGATTCCTCCGTAGTACCAGTCTGGACGAACTGCCGGAGCTGATCAACGTGTTAAAGGGAGATATGAGCGTCGTAGGCCCGAGACCGTTATTGATGCAATACCTGGATCGCTACACGCCAGAGCAGGCGCGGCGGCATGAGGTAAAGCCGGGTATTACAGGATGGGCGCAGGTAAATGGCAGGAATGCGCTAAGTTGGGAAGACAAGTTTAGACTCGATGTATGGTATGTGGATCATCGCTCATTCTTCTTAGACCTAAAAATCCTAGGGTTGACCATGTGGAAACTACTCAGACGACAAGGGGTTAATCAGCCGGGACACGCCACGATGGAAGAGTTCAAGAGGACCGCCGCCGAGTCATAGGGCCGGCTTCAGGCTATGGATAGATTCAAAAACTGGGAGGTCCCCTTAATCGAAGAAGGCAAGCCCACGAAATACAACTGGGTGGTGCAGCACAAGGAGAGATTCGAATTGGGCCATGGGACCGACATTGGAGCTTTCACTTACATAAATGCTGAATTCGGCGTGATAGTCGAAGATTCTGTTCAAATCGGCTCACACTGTTCCATCTATTCAATTTCAACTATTGATGAAAAGAAAGGGGAGGTAGTTCTCAAAAAAAATTGCAGGATAGGGAGTCACAGTGTCATTATGCCCGGTGTAACCGTGGGAGAGAATGCGGTGATCGGCGCATTCAGTTTCGTCAACAAGGACATACCGGATGATGTAATAGCCGCAGGGGTTCCAGTGAAAGTGATCAAAGAGATGGAGAAGAAACGCCATGGGTGACGTGGGGAAAGAGAGGATCTATCTATCCCCTCCCCACATGTCCGGCCGGGAGATCGAATTCGTGAAACAGGCCTTTGAGAGCAACTATATCGCCCCCCTTGGTCCCATGGTGGATGCCTTCGAAAGGGAGTTCTCCGAGAAGATCGGCATCCCTTATGCGGTCGCCCTTTCCAGCGGGACCGCCGCGATGCATCTCGCCGTGCGCAATCTGGGAGTTGGGCCGGGCGACGAGGTTTTTGTGTCGGACCACACTTTCATCGGAAGCATTACACCGACTCTCTTTGGAGGGGCACGGCCGGTCTTCATCGACTCGGATAGATCAACCTGGAATATGGACCCCGATTTGCTGGCCGGGGAGCTTTTCCGGTGCAAGGAAACGGGCACCCTACCGAAGGCGGTGGTGCCGACAGATCTCTACGGGCAAAGTTGCGACCTGGCCAGGATCATACAAATATGCGAGCCCTACGGCATACCGGTCGTCATCGATTCGGCAGAGGCCCTGGGGGCGACTTTTAATGGCTCTTCTGCAGGGGTAGGCGGCGCAGCGTCCATCTATTCCTTCAACGGAAATAAAATCATCACGACTTCCGGTGGAGGAATGCTCGCATCGGAAGACAAAGATTTTATTCAGCGAGCTCGATTTCTTTCACAGCAGGCGAGAGACCCATTCCCCCATTATGAACATTCGGAGATCGGCTACAACTACCGGATGAGCAACATTGTCGCGGCCATAGGAAGGGGCCAATTGACGGTGCTCGATGAGCGGGTGAGGAGAAAGCGGGAGATCTTCGACTACTACCGGAACGCCCTCGGCGATCTGCCCGGAATAACGTTCATGCCTGAAGCGCCTTATGGGAAGTCGAACAGGTGGCTCACCGTTATCCTGATCGATCCGAAGGAATTCGGGGTTGACCGGGAATCCATCCGTTTGACTCTTGAAAAGGAGAATATCGAATCGCGGCCCGTGTGGAAACCGATGCATATGCAGCCTGTCTTCGAAGTAAACCACAGGGCAAAGGGCAAAGGGAGGACTCACGAGCAGATGCAGCCGGGTCAGAGATATCCAGCTCGCTTGGTGGGGGGAGAGGTAAGCGAAGAGCTTTTCGCCAGGGGCCTTTGTTTGCCGTCCGGCACTCAGATGACGGAAGGCGATTTGGAACGGGTTGTCACAGCAATTATCAAGACAACGAACAGGTTTTGAGCAGCAAAGAAGATCCTGTGAAGGCATGCGCACTGAGTCAAGACATCCGGAAATTAACCCGCAGGAACACACACATCGAAGGAGTGAAGTGATGTTCAGCATAACCAGGCGTCGAAATTTCTGGCTCATGGTGGGGGCGGATGCCGTCTTAAGTGTCGCGGCGTACTTTGCCGCCTATCTGGTCCGGTTTGACGTGAGGCTTCCATCCAGAGAATTGCATACATTCCTCGCAACGGTGATATGGATACTGCCCCTCAAGCTTATCGCCCTCTTTTACTTCAACCTCTATCGGGGGATGTGGAGGTATACGGGCATACATGACCTCCTCAACCTCCTTAAAGCGATCGCGGCGAGTTCTGCCGCCATCCTTTTCATCATTCTGGCCGTCCACCGGTTTGTGGGATTTTCGCGGGGTGTATTTATCATCGATTTCCTCCTGAGCGTCATGTTCCTCGGGGGGTTCAGGCTCGGCATCCGGCTTATCGTCCCTTACATGCGGGAGAGAGACCTGACCGATAGCAACGGCGACGCGTGGGCGCCGACGAAGAGGCTTGTTATCATCGGCGCGGGCAGCGCAGGGGAGAAGCTTCTCCGGGAGATCAAAGATAATCCGAGGCTTCGTTATGTGGTGGTGGGTTTTGTCGACGACAATGTGTCCAAGTTCAAACGGACCATCCACGGGGTACCCGTACTCGGGACCGTGAGCGCTATGGGCCGCCTGGTGAAAGACTTGAGCGTGGATGAGATCATTATTGCCATACCCTCCGCCACTGCCGCAGAGATGCGAAGATTGGTCGGTTTCTGCACTACATCCAACGTGACCTTTAAGACCGTTCCCGGGATCGGGGAGCTCATAGAGGGCAAGGTGAGCGTAAGCGCCATTCGGGACGTCCGGTACGAGGACTTGCTCGGCAGAAAGCAGGTGGAGATCGATGTAAACGAAATCGGCCGGTACCTGACGGGCCGCAGGGCGCTGGTCACCGGCGCCGCGGGCTCCATCGGCTCCGAGCTTTGCCGGCAGATCGCCCAGTTCGAGCCGTCCATGCTGGTCCTCCTGGACAGGAACGAGTCGGGCCTTTTCGACATAGATATGGAGCTGAAAGCGGCTTTTCCCTCTATCGCCATCACTCCGGTTCTTGCCGCGCTTCAGAACAGGTCCCTGATGCAGAGGTATTTCGACGGGACCCGCCCCCAGGTCGTGTTTCATGCCGCTGCCTACAAACATGTGCCCATGATGGAGCTTCACCCCTGGGAGGCCGTCTATAACAACGTGCTTGCAACGCAGACGCTCCTTCAGTTGTGCATCGAGAACAAAGTGGAACAGTGCGTTGTGGCATCCACCGACAAGGCAGTGCGGCCCTCAAACGTGATGGGCGCGTCAAAGAGGCTCACGGAGCTTCTTGCCCAGGCCTATTCCGCGGAAAACCACTGCCGCTTTATGGCGGTGAGGTTCGGCAACGTCATCGGGAGCGTGGGAAGTGTGGTCCCTCTCTTCAAGAAGCAGATCGCCCAGGGTGGACCGGTGACGGTCACCCACAAAGACATGAAGCGCTACTTCATGACAATACCCGAAGCCTGCCGCCTGATCCTCCAGGCAGGAGCTATTGGAAAAGGGGGAGAAATATTCGTCTTGAAAATGGGCGCTGCTTTGAGAATTGACGACGTTGCTCGCGAAATGATAGCACTTTCCGGATTCAAGCCGGATGAGGACATCGAGATTAACTACATTGGTTTGCGGCCTGGTGAGAAGCTTTTCGAGGAGTTGGCGACCGAAGGCGAGGATTTCATGCCGACCAGCCACGACAAAATCATGATTCTGCGATCTCGGAACGGGTACTCGATGAAGCCGTTGCGTGACAGCGTCAAAGCCCTCGTACAGCTTGCCATGTCGGGCAACTCCCGGGGAATCAAAGAAGAGCTCCAACGGATGATTCCCGAATATACGCCCTACCGGGAGGTCATCGGTACATCTGTCCGGATAGGCGGAAACATCTCGACCGATGCGGCCTCAAGTCGAAAATAATCGTCGGCTCAACCAGGGAAATAATACACGTGATCGAGTGGCTCGAGGCGGGGGCGCACATCGTGACCGTGGCCCCCGGCCTTCTCGCAAAAAGCCAAATTGGATATCGGTTTTGCTATTTCTCGTTCTCGTCGTGGCTCCCTCATGCTCTACGTGCCGTGAGAAGGCAATTATCGACGCAGAACAATATGCCGCGGAAGGGTATCAAACTAGAGTGGCCTGCTACATGCTTTGTCTCGACGGGCTCCTGTGGGGCGCCTTTGTCTGGAAGAGTCACTGCCAGGCAAGGGTGAGGGCAGGGGATAGCTGGCTATGGGTCGGAGAATGGGGAGGGCTGCACAAGGAGCCTACCTTCAGGCCAAAAGGTGAGATTTTCTCCTGGACGGTGCAAGGATATCGGGATCTTCTGACAGCGCACGGCAAGAATGTACCGGCGCAATATGTGGGAAAACGATAAGGGGCACAAAAAGCCACATCGGCTTCGTCATGCCTCATGGGAGGACAAGACGAAAACTGTGTGTCCACGCTGCAGCTCCACCCGCGTAAAGCGGAGCCGGACGAGAAACCTGAGAGAGCGCATCATGAAGCATTTCGACAAAAAGGCGTACAGGTGTCTTGATTGCGGGTGGAGGGGCATACTACGTGTCAAAAAGATGGACGGGCATGGTGCGATGGCCGTAAGACGGAACAGCAGGAAGCCACAGGAATTGCCGTGGGCAGCCATAATCATTGTCTCTCTGTTGCTGGCGTTTGCCCTCGTTGTGTTTATGATGCGGGAGCCCGCGCCTTCATCCCCGGAGCCGACCTCTTCTTTGTCTCGCCCTATCCGGCATGGTCAGGCACGGGTGGGTGGTGAAATCACGGTGGGGGAAAGGCCGGTGTAAACGTAGCTCAAGAGGCCGAAGCGGCGATGATAGCCAAGGGGTCGGGATGTCTCTCCCGCCCCCTTTTTTTGGCCCGCCTCCCAGGGGAGCAGATTCGAGGTGGTCCTGCCTCTTACGGCCGGCCATTTTTTCTTGACGCATCAGGCCTCATCTGGTATCCTCGATGCGATATGCTAAGGCCCGTGTTTATTGCCCTCATGGTCGCTTCCCTTTTTCTGTTGAATTGTTCTCAGGCACTCTCTCTGCAGGATGAGGGAGACCGGCCGGCCGTGGGAGGGTCTTGCCCGGCCGGTTATGGAAACGGGCAGGGCGAGGATGCTCAGGATGCGCTTCCCGATAGCCCTCTCTTTTCCCGGGCGCCGTGGATCCGGACCTTCGAGAATGAGGGCAGGGAAGACGTTGGCGAGGATGCGTTGTATCGAAAGAACGAGCTTACTGAAGAAGAAAGCAGGATTCTTGAGACAATACGGAAATCCCTCGCCGCCTCGAGCGTCTCCGATGGTTTCGACATACCCATTGTCCTGAATGACGCGGTCAACCTCTACATAAAGTATTTTACGGGGACCGGGCGCAAAGTCTTTGCGCGCTGGCTCGAGCGCGCAAAGAGGTATGTGCCGACGATCAGGGCCATCCTCAAGAAAAACGGGCTTCCCGAGGACCTCGTGTATCTTGCGATGATAGAGAGCGGCTTCAACATGAAGGCCTATTCGCCCGCGAAAGCAAGGGGACCCTGGCAGTTTATCCATGAGACCGGTGCGCGATACGGCCTCAAGGTGGATTTCTGGGTGGACGAGCGGTGCGACCTCGAGAAATCGACAGCGGCGGCAGGCCGGTATCTGAAAGAGCTTTTTGACCGGTTCGGGTGTTGGTATCTCGCCGCGGCCGGCTACAACGCCGGAGAACACAGAGTGGAGAGGGCCATCGAGAGACACGACACGAAGGACTTCTGGAAGCTGAGGGAATATAAGACATTGCCGAAAGAAACTCAGGAATATGTCCCTCAATTGATCGCTGCCGCGCTCATTGCGAAAGATCCGGAAAAGTACGGCTTTGCCGATACCGGTCATCCCCCTGTCTACGAGTTGATGAAAGTCGGAGTTCCCGGCGGCGTGGCCCTCGGAAGAATCGCCCGCACCCTGTCCCTGGATGTCGGTGAAATAAAGGCGCTTAACCCCGAAATTGTAAGAGGTATTACGCCGCCCAATCGGAAGGAGTACCAGATTACGGTTCCTGGAATCGACAGTCCTGATGCGGTCAGCGAGAGACTCGAAGCAGAGCTGGAAAGTGGCGGGCAGGTGGTGGGGGTGGTGAAATACCAGGTGAAGAAGGGGAATTCCCTCGCGGGCATCCTGAAGCGCTACCAGGTTTCGCGCTCAGACCTCATGCTCGTGAATGAAGGTGGAGATCACCTGGCTTTTGCAAGGGGACAAGTCCTCTACATCCCGCGGTTTGCTCCCGGAAAACGGGATGCCGGCGTCGATGCCAGGGCCGCCGGTAATGGGAATCGCGAGAAGATCGCATTTTCGGCGGATGATGAAAATGATATCGTTACTCTGAAGAGTGCGAAAAGACACCGTATTTCCCTGGACGCGAAGCCCGCCCTTGCAAAACACGCCGTCCATAAGGCTGACCGGCGCGTGCCTCATAAGGCCGGAAAAGGGGAAAGCCGCACCGCCAAGGTGCGAAAGACGCGGAGCCGGCCTTAAGTAACGCACAGAAGAATCAGAACATACCTCCCGTGGGCGGCGGCGGTGGTGCCTTGGTGCATTTTGCTATCGAGTCGTCGGAGCACTTTGTCCCGTCCGGCCAGTGGGCGCCCGCCAAGATCGCGCCGGAGAGGTTTGCCCGCGAAAGGTCTGCGCCGAAGAGGTCGGCCCGGGACAAATCGGCGTCCGAGAGGTCAGCGTCGGATAAATCGGCATTGGGGAGGTCGGCGCCTATCAGTTTGGCGTGTGAGAGATTGGCGTGCAAGAGCCGGGCGTGGGAGAGGTTAGCGCGGGAAAGATCAGCGCCCGACAGGTTTGCCCACGACAGGTTTGCCCGCGCAAACATGGCATTTCGCAAGTTGCCTTGCGAGAGGTCGGCGCCTGTTAGCTCCGCGTCGGACAGGATGGTGCCGGAAAGTCTGGTGCCGGGTAGGCTCACGTCGGCGAGCCGGGCAGCCTTGAGGTCGCAAAAGGCACACTGTCTCGTTGCCAGGAGGTTGTCGAGGTCTGCCTGTTTGAAGCCGTACGACGCACCGGAAAAAAGTAATGTGATGAAGGCAAGAAAGAGAGCAGAGAGTATCGCATTCAGTTTCATGGTGACGCCTCTCCTCATGTGATTCGCCTCACAGGCTGCCGCATCCGTTAGCGTCTTTATAGGCGGACCTTCGTGTTCAGCCCCGTAGCCGGACCCCACAAAAATGAATGGGACAAGTGAGATTTCTTAAGCGCGCCCGGCAGGATTCGAACCTGCGGCCTTTGGCTCCGGAGGCCAACGCTCTATCCATCTGAGCCACGGGCGCAACGATTTCCAAGAGTATACACCAAAACCGTAGTAAAACTGTAGTACATTATGCTTTCGTGTTGGCAGGGGAGCGGGGGTAGGCGGCTGGGTGAATTTCTCAAGTTTTCCACTATTCTTGTTTCGCTGTCAAAGTGACAACCAGGGGTGACAAGAAGCGGTTTGTTTTTTTGTTGCACGGGTCTGTTTTAAGTGGTATATAGTGGGCAGGCAAAGCCGGGGGGACGGGGAGGACAGCTAGAAAGTAGATTTGAGTGGATATGCGAAGCTTTTCTGCAATTTCCGTGGATATGCAGAAGTTCTCGATAAAGGCATGGATACTGAACGTGACTGTCTTTGTTGTCGGATAAAAGCAAGCGACGGGCCGGCGAAGAAAAAAAAGGTCTGAGCCGTATCTTCATCGGCAGCACACGCAGAAAGCCGCCCACCACTTGTTTGTCACGATTCCCGTAAGAACGGCTGATAAAAAGCGACAGTGTCTCTATCCGGGAGGCCGGATTGAATCTTACGGACGGAAAGACCGGTCACGTGCAGACCTTATCACCAAGGGAGGACCTTCTCGAAAAGGCGGAGGCGTTAAAAGTCCTGCCTACCCTGAACGCGATTATCGACGAGGTGTTCCGGGTACTGGCGGATGACAATTCGTCGTTCAGCCGGCTCTTCGGCATCGTCAAGTACGATCAGGCAATTTCCTCGAAAGTCATCAGCATCGCCAACTCTGCCTACTTCGGCAGGGGGACGCGCATAGTCAACCTGGAAAAGGCCATGGCGGCCATAGGCTTCGACGAGATAAAGAGGATTGTTATGTGCGTCGTCGTCTTCCTCAAGGAGATGCTGCACCAGTGGAAGCTGAGCCAGGCCGACCTCACAGCCCACTGGATACACACGCTTTCCGTCGCCTGCGCGGCGAAGATCCTCGCCGGAAAGACGTTGACCGAGGACCGGGAGAAGGTCTTTACTGTCTCTATCCTCCACGACATAGGCAAGGTGCCCCTTTTGATGTACGGCGACCGGTACCGCGAACTCGCCGAGGAGGCGCGGGACAAGGGGAGGGACATCGCCTCCCTCGAGAGGGAGGCCTTTGGCATCGACCACCAGGAGATAGGCCACTTCATGTCCGTGAAGTGGAGGTTCCCCGAGGAATTCTCCGAGGTCATCAAGACGCACCACGGGAGGCTGGAGAACCCGACGGCCCTGGTCGACCTCGTCATGAAGGCGGACAGGTTCATCGACAACTCGCCTGCGGACCTCGGCCCCGAGGCTTTTATCCTCAGGGAGGAGGCGGGCCGGATCGAGGCGGAAACAAAGAGGATCGGCGAGCTTCTGGGGGTCGCGTGATGGAGGGAAGGAACCTCGATGTGCCTTTGAATGCAACTCGGTATCAGTGGGAACACCGTGTAGGAACCGCCTTGTTTCCGCCTCGTCAACCCGGCTGACCGACCCCACCCCTCTCCAATCGAGAGCCTTCGGGTTGCTCGGCCGCTCTTCTCTTCTCCACCGCTTCCTTTATGAACCGCATCAACGTCAGGTCCGGCTTCGAGAATTGTCCGTCAGCCCCTACCGCCGCTCCCTTATGCAGCAGCTTTTCCGTGATCAAAGAGGAGAAGAGGATGACCGGCATCGACTTGAGCTCCGGGTCATCCTTTATCAGTTTGCAGAGACGGTATCCGTCCATCCCGGGCATTTCGATATCGGTCAGGACTACATCGACATACGTGCTCAGCGTCTCCCCATTGGCGCCGCATTTTTTCTTCACCTCAGCCAGGTGCGACCAGGCTTCGTCGCCGTTCGCCACGGACTCGACCGCGAAGATGCGATTCTCCTCCAACCGCTGTTTGACTGTCTTTCGGATGACGAGGGAATCATCCGCGTGCAATATGTGGATGGGTTTGTAGTCGCCGGTGACCGTATTCGCAATCGTCCGGGAAGCGGATATCGCCAACCGGGGGTCGACATCGCTGATCGCCTTTTCCAGGTCCAGGAGAAAGACGAGTCTCCCATTCAACGTTATTACACCGGTCACGGAATTGCTCAAGTCCTCCGTGTAGCCGTCAAGAGGCTTGATGTCGCTCCATGTGGCCCGGTGTATTCTCGTCACGCCCGATACAAGGAAGGCAGTCACGATACCGTTGAACTCCGTGATCAGGACCTTCGGCTGCATGTTCTCCGCCCGCGTCCTTCCCAGCCATGCGGCCAGATCTATGAGGACAACCAATCTGTCGCGATGGTTAAAAATCCCTGCCACAAAGGAGCCTCTCAAATGGGGAGGACGCATGACCTCCGCCGGCATCGTGATGATCTCGAGAACCTTCGCGACGTTAACCCCATAATATCCCGTGTACCCGCCCTCGTCGATGAACAGTTCCAGGATCTCCACTTCATTCGTCCCTGTTTCAAGAAGGATGCCTGAACCGATTGTTCCCATAATCTCCTCTTATGTTTTTTCTCACGCTCTCTTCCGGCCGGACCTGCGTGATACAATATTGTCGGATACTGCGGGTCAACACTTAACAGCCTGTTGAAAACTCGCAGAGAGGACCTCCATCTCCACGACGGAAATAGCCGCTATGATCAATACCATCAGGGCCTTTCCGACCTGTCGAGACGTTTGGAGGGGGCTGTTCAGAACTTCAAGGTGTAGGGCCGTTGGAACCTGCTTACCGCAACAGTTCGTGTATCTCGCTCACGTGGACATGCAATCGGAGCGCCTCCATGACCGTCTCCTGTTGCTCGGGGAGGA
Organism: Syntrophorhabdales bacterium; assembly: GCA_050012495.1. Taxonomy (GTDB): domain Bacteria; phylum Desulfobacterota; class Syntrophorhabdia; order Syntrophorhabdales; family WCHB1-27; genus BOG-1155. Next base: position 8,158 of record JBEKHB010000001.1, on the reverse strand, counting down.
AGCGCACGCATACTCCGCAGTCGGTACTTATGTGCTTCGGCACCGGGATGATCTTATAGGGTATGTTCGCTTCCTTGAGTATCTTCTCCGCCTTCATCACGTGGCTCACGGAGTCGAACAGTGCCACCCGGTAAATCCTATCCTCTCTCATGGCTTGACGATCCTTCCCGCCGTCGACAAGGCGCCTGCAATGTCGTACATATTCGATACGGTCCCCGCGCCGATCTTACCGCCCAGATCGAAGAAATTGACACAGGTGCCGCATACGAGTATCCTGACGCCCTTTTCTTCGAGCGCCTTCAGGTCGTCGGCCACGCCGGAGTCATGCGCCGCAAGCTTTACCCCCGTGTTGTAAAAGATCATCATGTCGGGCCGGTGTTCCAGATCGATGGCTGTGTGGATGAAGGCTTTCATCAGAAGGGCCCCCAGTTCGTCGTTTCCATGCCCCATGACGCCCGATGCGATCACGAATATCGTAGGTCCGGGCAGAGCGTGCGGCGGCCCCAGGGGGTGCGTCCATTCCGGAGATGCATCGCATGCTGCCCTACTGCCCTGTCCTTTTTTGATGTCGATCCGGAATATGCCGCCGGACCCTTCAGTGACGTCAACCGCGCACCCTGAAATCGACGCAAGGCGCTTCACGTTCTCAAGGGCGGTTGCGTTGTCCACGAGGACCGTCACTTCATCGTGTGCATCCAGGGCTTTTTTGGTGAGAATGACCGGCTCAGGGCAGGCGAGTCCTTTTGCGTCTACCAATTCAGACATCACTTTCTCCTTATCTCAGTGTGATATGCGGCGCTCAAATGCGCCACGGCCTCAAGGCCGCGCCGGATTTCATCTTCCGTAGTAGAGTGGCCGAAGCTGAACCGCACCGTCCCCTCGGGGAAGGTCCCTATAGTGCGATGCGCCGCAGGCGCGCAGTGGAGCCCGGGACGGGAGAGAACGGCGAACTGTTCGTCGAGCTCGAAGGCGATCTCGGACGGGCTTATTCCCCGGACGTTGAAGGAGACGACGGCAGTGCGCTGCCCGGCATCCTGCGGCCCGTAAAGGATTGTGCCCGGTATCCCTGCCATCCCCTCCAGGAACCGGCGGGTAAGGTGCATCTCCTTTTCGCGGGTGCGCTCTATCCCCGACGCGAGGACGAAGCGAATACCCGCGGCGAGCCCCGCGAGTCCTATCGCATTGGGCGTCCCTGACTCGAACCTGTCCGGAAGAAAATCTGGCTGTTCCTCAAACTCCGATGCGCTCCCCGTACCGCCCCGTATGAGGGGCCGGACGCGTTGTTCAAGTCCTTTCCGAATATAGAATCCACCGGTGCCCTGGGGACCCAGGAGGGATTTGTGACCGGTGAAACAAAGGATATCCATACCTGTCCGAATCACGTCGATGGGAACGCTCCCTGCGGTCTGGGAGGCGTCCACGACAAAGATGCTCCCCCGTTCGTGGGCTATCCGTGCGAGGTCCTCCAGGGGAAACAGGGTCCCCGTGACGTTCGAGGCATGGGTCACCACGATGGCCAACGTGTTCCTCTTCATGGCGCGCAATGCATCGCCGGGGTCTAGAACTCCTGCCGGCGAGCACGGAACTATCGATAGCTCAACCCCCTGTCGTTCAAGGAAGCGCAGCGGCCTCATCACCGAATTGTGCTCCATGCCGGAAGTCACGACATGGTCGCCAGGTTTCAGCAGGCCGAAAAGAACGCAATTGATCGCCTCGGTGGCGTTTTTTGTAAATGCGATGGAAAGGGGATCGGGCGAGCCGATAAGCTCTGCTACACGCTCACGCGCCTCATAGACGACCCGCGCTGCTTCAATGGAAAGGCGATGCCCGGAGCGGCCGGGGTTCCCGCCGATGGATTCATTGAACCGCGCCATCGCTTCGATCATCGCGGGCGGCTTCGGCCACGAGGTGGCGGCGTTGTCAAAATAGATGGGCTTCATTGTCTGCACAGGAACGCGTCGTGGCCTTAAGGTCAAGGCCCGGGTTCAACCACATTGGCGTGTAATCTGACATGGAAAGCTCCTGTGAAACAAAAAATCCGGCCGCACACTTTCTGCGCCGGATTCCGGAGGAGGCTCGCGCGTTGCTAGGGCGGAGAAATTGCGGGCACGGTCGTAAGTGGAGACCAGACCGGCCCCCTGTACGCCTGTCAGTCCAATGGAACAAATAACTGTGCTTTTTTGCGTATAATCCCTTGCATTGTTCTTTTGAGTACCGCATATATACTAAAGGGAGAGCGGGGCAATGTCAAGGTCTATGAAACCAGGGGCATAATCCCCTCTCCACTCCTTCGGCTGTGCGGAAAATGTTGACATAGACCTGCAACGCTGTTAGCTTGTAAGAGGTGTAAGTGACCGTGAGGGAGGACAATAAAAATGGATGGAAGGGTAGCGAGGGTGACAGAGGTCGTTGCAGGCTCTCCGAAAAGCTTTGACGATGCGGTTATGGTCGGTTTCAGAAGGGCCTCAAAGACTTTAAGGGGCATAACAGGCATCAAGGTCAAGGACTGGAGGGCAAAGGTAGAAGACGGAAAGATCGTGGAATACAGGGTAACGTTGGAAGTATTATTTATCCTTGAGAGCTGACGCGGAGTCCGGCGCCAGCCGGGCACCCGCGCAGATGCCACAGGAGAAGTTGCGCGTAATAACGGTACTTCCTCCTGATCTGTTTACTACAGAGGACAAAGGGGACTATCGTCGCCGGCAGAAGAAACAGGAGGGCTTTGCACATCCTCACCAGAACGAACGCGCCGTAATAGCTTCCCGAATGGTACTTCCTGATGAATTTATAGAGGGAGATCGAGTATTCTATCCTCCCCCCGATCCAGGATTGCGCTACTGTTTTCCCTTGAAAATGGACGAGCTTCGACCCGGGAAAGAAGACGACCCTGGAACCCATCTTTCTCGCGCGGAGACACAGGTCTGTCTCTTCCAGAAAAAAAAAGAATCTCTCATCGAACCCGCCGAGGCGGTCAAGGAGCTGCCTCCTCGCCATCAGGGCCGCGCCTATCAGTGAAGCCACGTCGAGAGGGTAAGAATGGGCCCCACCCTTTGTCCTGAAGCTGGGGAAGAGGGCCTCCAGCGCCGCCTTGGGCGCAAGCTCGAGGGCGAGGGAGGGTATCTGTGCGAAAGAACGCTGCGGCCTCATATCCTCATAGACGAGCTGAGGCGCAATAATGCCGATTGACGGGTCTTGTTCCATAAAGGCAAGCATTTTTATGGTCTCTCCTTCCAGCAGGCGTGTGTCGGAATTCAAAAAGAGGACGAATTCACCCGAGGAGCGTCGGTAACCCATATTTGCGGCAGCCCCGAACCCCCTGTTTTCGGAATTCCTTACATAGAGAACCCAAGGGAATCTTGAGGTCATCAGGTCTTCCGTCCCGTCCGTCGATCCGTTATCGACCACGATCACCTCTTTTGTTGCGACCGTTATCGATCCATCGGCCTCCAGGGAAGAGAGGAGCCCGGCAGCGAGGTGCTTAGTGTTTCTGGTGATGATGACGAGAGAGAGCACGCTATATCCTACCGCATGGCCACCTGGGAGCGCAAGCGTGCTGCCGCCGGGAGAGCACCTTGGGACATCCTATAATCCTCTTGTCAAGCCGAAATTCATCTTGACATCTGCCCTGGTCTGCGGATACTATAAAATACTGGCATGCGCCCCTACATAGCCGTAGCTGCCCCTCGGCAGATGCAATGTTCACGTGTCCTCGGGCCCTCCTCATCGTGGGGTGGGTGCGGGATTGAGGGTCTATACAACCGATAAAAGGAGGAGTCATGGAAACAAAGATCTTGCTGCAGGAAAATGAGATCCCGACGAAATGGTACAATATCCAGGCAGACCTGCCCACCCCCCTCCCTCCCCCGCTCCATCCGGCGACAGGTCAACCGGTGGGGCCGGACGATCTCGCCCCCATCTTTCCAATGAATATTATCGAACAGGAGGTGTCGACCCAGCGATGGATAGACATACCCGAGCCCGTGCTGGAAAAGCTTCTCATGTGGAGGCCGACCCCGCTTTACCGGGCCCACCGTCTGGAGCAGTTCCTGGATACGCCTGCCCACATCTATTATAAACACGAAGGAGTGAGCCCGGCCGGCAGCCACAAGCCGAACACCGCTATTCCCCAAGCCTACTACAACAAGATCTTCGGCATCAAGAGGCTGACCACCGAAACGGGTGCAGGGCAGTGGGGAAGCGCCCTATCGTTTGCGTGCAACCAGTTCGGGCTCGAATTGAAGGTGTACATGGTGCGGGTAAGCTACAACCAGAAACCGTATCGCCGCATGTTGATGGAGACGTGGGGCGCCAAGTGCGTCCCCAGTCCAAGTCCGGACACCGCTGCGGGGCGGGGATTCCTGGAACAGGACCCCGACCATCCGGGAAGCCTCGGCATTGCGATCAGCGAGGCGGTTGAAGACTGCGTCACCTCCAAAGAGACGCGGTACTCTCTGGGGAGCGTCCTGAACCACGTGCTCATGCATCAGACCATAGTGGGCCTTGAGGCGCAGAAGCAGATGGCGAAGGTGAGGGAATATCCGGACGTGGTGATCGGCTGCGTGGGCGGCGGCAGTAATTTCGCCGGACTTGCCTTTCCGTTCGTCCGCGACAAGATCACGGAAGGGAAGAAGACCAGGGTAATCGGGTGCGAGCCCACGTCTTGTCCCACCATGACGAAGGGTCCTTATGTGTACGATTTCGGCGACACGGCCGGTATGACGCCGCTTATGGCAATGCACTCGCTCGGTCACGGCTTCATACCTGCTCCCATCCACGCAGGGGGCTTGCGCTATCACGGTCTGGCGCCCCTCCTGAGCAAGCTTATTGTCGACGGCTTCGTAGAAGGAAGGGCCTACAGCCAGAACCAGACTTTCGCCGCGGGACTTACGTGGGCGCGGACAGAGGGGTTCGTGCCGGCGCCGGAGACAAACCATGCCATTGCCGGTGTCATAGAGGAGGCGAAGCGCGCAAAAGAAGAAGGCGAGCCTCGGGTGATCCTGCTCATCTGGAGCGGCCACGGTCTGATCGACCTCTCCGCGTACGACGCCTACCTCTCCGGAAAGCTGCAGGACGCACCGATGGAGGATGAGCAAGTCTCGCTTCTCTGTCGGGACCTGAAGCGGGTTTGCACGTAACGCGCGACGATTCGACTGCCAATGTTATGCCGGGTTGCATACATTCTGCAACTTTTGGGGCTGAGGTGGAGGTGAGGTGCACCTCAGCCCTCGACTGCAAAGTGGTAGTAGTCCATGGCAGTGCCGGCGAGCGTATCGGGAGGACATATGTGGCTCGCACAGCGGGTACAGCGCGTCAGGCCGTCCGGTGTCCGCAAGATCTTCGACTTGGCCCGTAAGGCAAAGGACCCGGTCAACATGAGTCTGGGCGAGCCCGATTTCGACGTGCCCGTGCCGATCAAGGAAGAGGCGGTCGAGTGGACCCGAAAGGGGTTCAACAAGTACCCGCCCTCGGGCGGCATACCCGAGTTGCGCGAGAAGCTGAGCGCGTATCTGAAGGCAAGGGGCATCTTCTGCGAGGATGTGGTTATCACGCCCGGCGTCACAGGCGGTATCCTCCTTGCCCTGATGGTCACCCTCGACCCCGGCGATGAAGTACTCATTCCCGACCCTTCTTTCGTGATGTACGAGTACCAGACTAGCCTCCTTGGAGGCACTCCGGTCTTCTTCGATACTTACCCGGACTTCACGCTCAGGGAAGAACTGCTCCGCCCGGCGATCACGAAGAAGACAAAGATCATCATCATCAACAGCCCGAACAACCCCACAGGCGCCGTCTGCTCGAGGGAGGAGCTGGAGATGGTTGCACGGATCGCGCGGGAAAAGAATATCCTCCTCTTTTCGGACGATATTTACGAGCGTTTCTTTTATGAAGGGGAAAGCGCGCCACCCTGTCTCGGCCAGCTGTGTGAGAACGTCCTCACCTTCGGAGGGTTCTCGAAGACCTGGGGCATGACGGGGTGGCGTGTGGGCTACGTGGCAGGACCGAAAGATATCATCGATGCCATGGTGACCATGCTGCAGTACGTCTTCAGTGGCGTTCACTCGGTCTCCCAGAAAGCTGCCGTCTTCGCCCTCGATCATCCGATGGACGATGTGATCGAGGCGTATCGGAGGAAAAGGGATCTTATCTACGACGGGATCAGGGACAGGTTCCGCGTAGTAAAACCAAAAGGCGCCTACTACATATTTCCGGAAGTTCCCGGCGGTGACGGCGACTCCTTCGTCGAAAGGGCGCTCGCACATAACCTGTTTATTATCCCCGGCAGTGTCTTTTCCAGGAGAAAATCCCACGTGCGCATCTCCTTCGCCGCGAGCGAGCCGGTTATCGTGAAGGGGATCGAGATATTGAGAAGCCTGGCGTAGAGAGAGCGGCGCGGTGGGTGGGGAGGATGTTGTGTATGAAACATAACCGGCCGAGTGCTACGGCGCAGCGCGTTGCAATGCGACGCGCTGCACACCAGCTTCTGGATGATCCGAAGGTTTTTGATGACCCTCTCGCACTTCGTATTATCGGCAAAGAGAGTGCTTCGCCGTTGCAAGCCGACCCGCGTCAATCTGAGGCCGCGCCGCTGTCGCCTTACCTGCGAGCTTTCGTCGCTGCACGCAGTCGATACGCAGAGGATGAGCTTGCACTCGGTGTTCGGCGCGGGGTGCGTCAATATGTCATTCTGGGCGCAGGACTTGACACGTTCGCCTACCGAAACCCGCATGCTTATGGTACGCTGCACGTATTTGAAGTCGACCGCCCTGCGACGCAGGCCTGGAAGCGAACACGCCTGGATGAGGCTGGTATCGCACTGCCGGATGATCTCACGTTCGCACCGGTTGACTTTCAAACTGAGACGCTCGAAGGGGGGCTGCGGAGTGCAGGCTGTGATCCGAGCAAATGCACATTCTTTTCGTGGCTCGGCGTGACGCAATACCTGACGACCGAGGCGGTGACCGCGACGTTACGTTTTATCGCGTCGGCGCCGGCAGGAAGCGGAGTCGTCTTCGACTATATGCTCTCGCCGTCGTTGTTGACTGCTGCTCAACGGTCGCGCTTCGATGAGCTTGCGCGGCGGGTAGCGTCAGCCGGGGAGCCGTGGCAGACATTCTTCGATCCCGCATTGCTGACAAGAGACCTGCGAGCCATGGGCTTTGGATATGTCGAGGACAGCGGGCAGGAAAAGATCAATATGCGGTACTTCAAGGGCCGCAAAGACGGACTCCAAGTCGGGAGCCTGTCACACCTGATGAAAGCCCGGGTCTGAGGCGCCGGGCGAGTCCACGAAGAGATCTTTGCGACAGATGCCCGCCGCCGGATGTCTGCGTCAGATGGGATTCAGTGGGCGATCTCCCCTGTTTCTGTCCGGCGCGCCCCGGGAGAGGGGCTACCGGTCGAGTATGTTCCGCACCTTATGAAGGAGGTCGTTGGGCGCAATCGGTTTCGCGATATAGTCAAGAGCTTCGCCAAAAACACCCTTGTCGAGGACTATGTCGGCTGTGTAGCCGCTCATGAAGAGCGCCTTGATGTCGTGCCTCATCGTCCGTATCTCCTCGTAGGCTTCCTTCCCGTTCTTCTCCGGCATCACGACATCGAGGATGATCAATGCTATCTGGTTCTTATGCTCACTGAACTTCTCAACTGCATCCCGTCCGTTCACGGCCTCTATGACCGTGTACCCCGACATGCTCAGGATACCGGACATGACCGCGCGGATGTCGGCGTTATCCTCCGCAAGGAGGAGGGTCTCGCTTCCCCCCTTTGCCTTACGAACGGCGCTTCTCGCTTCCCGTGGTGTTTCTTTCACCTCCGGCAGGTAGAGAAGGAACGCGCTTCCTTCCCCCGGCCGGCTCGAGACGTTTATGTACCCGTTATGCTGTTTGATGATGCCGTAGACGATGGAGAGGCCGAGACCCGTGCCCTTTCCCGGCTCCTTGGTAGTGAAGAAGGGCTCGAAGATCTTCTCCTGCGTCCGCTCGTCCATGCCCGTACCCGTGTCCGTGACCAGGATGAGGGCGTAGGCGTCCGGCTTCCCGTAGCCGTGGATCTTCCTGAACTCCTCATCGATCACGACCCGCCCCGTCTCGATCGTGAGCCTCCCGCCTTTAGGCATGGCATCCCTGGCATTGGTGGCGAGGTTGATGAGGACCTGGTC